>RDXX01000042.1 GCA_004292955.1 Oscillatoriales cyanobacterium
AAATTTGGAGATGTTCCAATTCCCAATCAAAATCCCAGAAATCATTTTCGGCTCCAATCTCGCATTTTTTCTCGTCTCATACCCTGATTCAGCAACGCCTAAATCTAATACAGTTTCTTGGGAGTTGACAGCAGTGTAATACTGTCGGATTTTTTGATGCCGTGCCGGCGAGAATTTGATGCCGCATTCGATGCCCAAGTGGGCAACGGCTGCGGCGTAGCTGTCTTGAAGTTTGCTCAAGCCACTTCTTGTCCCTCCAAACTCCGTACTTCTGTAGCTGAGTTTTCCCTCATTGTTGATAGGCACCCAGAGACAGTGGATGTGAGGGGTGGCTTCATCGAGGTGCAGGGCGGTTTGAAGAATGTTACTCCCTACGTGTTCTTCCAGCCAGTTAGTTGAAGCTTCTGTCCATAGAACCAGTTGCTTTTGCTGCCAGTACCCATAGTCTTCCGGGCAAGAGGGTCTGAAGTAGCTGGGGGAAGCCCCCAGGAGGATGTCTGCGGCAATGACTGCATCTTTTCGGACTTTTTGAGAGCCAATTTTTGCCCGTGCTAGTTCCACGACTGCTTCGGGCGATGTTTGGCCTTGCAAGATTTCAACAGTCTTGTTTTCGTCAGCATTTGGTACGACAGTGGTTCGGCTATTATGTCTGGCCGCTGTTCTCAAACATTCGATCGATTTAAGTTTTCCAACTCTCAAAACGGCTTGTGGTGTACGAAACATGGCGGTGTCCTCGCCTCCCAAGTTTTGCTCGCTTTCTTATGCTTTTGACTTATGCTTTTGAGACTCTGTGGTTAAATAATTGCCAAGAAGTCGATCGTAACTTGGGCTAATTTCTGTGTCACTAAATCTATCCAAGTCGGGTCATTTTGTGGATGGGGGCGAGTTCACGGGAGAAGTCCCTTAAAGTCGATCGTAACGGGCATCACTGGTATAGCCCTTTTCTGTACGATGAGGTACCCTTGGGGATTGGGCATAGGGCATCCATAGATCGGTTTGTACCCCGCGCGTGGCTTGAGAACCGCTATACTCCTAACTCATAGCAGCAAAAATAACTGCACTATCCAACAGCAAGCTGAACAATTGCATCAGTTATGATCTGCAAATTAGGCTTTTTGAGATAGGTTTTTCGATTCTGCGCTTTTGTCAAAAAAACAGGTATTTCGATACCCCCAAGTATTCGGTGACTGAAATGGTAAAAAACGGCGCAATGCGGAGTAAGTAAAGACGCGCAATATTTGCTTCCATGCCCCCCTGTAGTATTTGCCTGAATCTCGGTTTTTGGCAATGCCTACCTGCTATTCTATGCAATTTTTGATGGTCTGAAAACACCTGTATTCCTTGTGCTATATGAATATTTGGGTGTGTGGATTAAAATGGATCTAAGTGTAACGTTCATAGACAAAAGTACAACGTTCGCGGACAAAAATGAGATGAAAGTGTACGAAAATAGATGAACTGCGAACGAGTGTTGTAACGTCAAGTTTAGTGTAGTTTTAGTATTGGTAAATCTAGTTTGGTAGCAGTTTGGTAGTGTTCGATCGTAGTAAACCCGAATTTGGTTGCTGCTACGAATCGGTATCATTAAGCACATTTTTTTAAAAATATTGTGCAAATTGTCGATCGAAAAACCGTAGTTTCTTGTGGTACCCAGTGATTCCATTATTTTGAAGCAAGCAGCTTTTCAAGTTCGCTAGCGGCTAAACGTTGCTCTCTCACCCGACTAACTCAAATAGCGTCAGTCAAGCTGAGTAAGGCATAAAGTTTTGGATCGTTCTTGGCAGCTTGGGGGACTGAACGGTACAGAGGCGCGATCGCCTGTCCTCTCACGATACCCTCAGGGTCGGGCCAGATATAAACCTCAGATGGTGAGACAAACCAGCTTGCTTTGCAAAGGTTCAGCAGAATGTGCTGTTGGCAGTCCTCGCGAGAGGGGGCCTGGTTGGGCGTAGAATACGTAGCGCAGCCCGTGAACTAGGAATTCCAACACCGCTTGCTTCAAAATTTTTCGCCCTTGAGCCATACCCGCAATGTCTAGAAATGTAATTGAATAATAATGACGATCGAATAATCGCTGTTGGTGGACTCTCCCACCGACAGCGATTATCATTCTGGAACCTAGTATTGTCGTAGAAAACTCGGTTTCTGGACGGCGAGGCGTAAGTTTTAGTAAATTTTTGTAACAAATTGTCGCGTCAGCGCATAAAATCTCGATCGACACCCTGATAGATATACAGGGAACTCGTTTTCTATGCAAACAAGCAATGCCAACCCAACCATCGACTCTGAGGTGCACGTGAAAAAATTAAAAAAAATGTTTGAACAAACTTCCTCTCGCGGGTTTGTTCAAAGTTGTCTGTCGCTGACTGCTTTTACTTTATTGGGATTTACCGTAGTTGAACCAGTCAGCGCCGCCAGTATCCATACAGGTTTTTCCTCCTATGCCATTACAGACCTCGGCCCCGGCAACACTTACAGTATCAACAATCTCGGACAAGTGGTAATGGGTAAAAATGGTGTGGGTTGGATTTGGGAAAACGGTCAATTGACTGAAGTTACCGACAGCACTTGGGCTTACCAAATCAACACTTCCGGTCAAGTTGTGGGCCGATATCTCAGCGAAAATTGGACGGATAATGCCTATTTGTGGGAAAACGGTCAAAGGACAGACCTCGGTTATTTTGGTGGCATTAGCAGTAGCGCTAGTGACATCAATGATGCTGGGCAAATAGTTGGTAAGTTTAACATTACCCAAGAGCAATTTAACCCCTTTGTATGGCAAAGCGGTGTAATGACAAAACTCGATACTCTTGGTTTCAATGGCGGGGCTATGAGTATCAATAACAAAGGGCAAGTAGTTGGTTATTCCGGTCTTGTTTTCGGCATAACTCATGCTGCCTTGTGGGAAAATGGCACGATCGTAGACTTGGGAACTCTGGAAGGACACAACGACAGTATTGCTTACGATATCAACGATTTGGGACAGGCGATCGGCCATTCAGCAGATAAGAACACTCGGCAAAGTAAACCTGTTATTTGGTCAAACGGTAAACTTACAGAACTCAAAACTCTCGGTGGCAATGTCAATTACGGGGTTGCAATTAATAATAAAGGACAAGCAGTCGGTTTTGGTAACACAAGTGTCAATGGCAGCCTCAGTCACGGTTTAATCTGGGAAGACGGCGAAATGGCTAACCTTAACAGTTTGATTCCTGCTGATTCTGGGTGGTTTTTACAGCAAATCAGCGGCATTAACGATCGCGGTCAAATTGTCGGTCAAGGGATTAACCGCGCGACTGGTACAAATCATGCTTTTCTGCTCGATCCTATCAGCGGTAGTTCTCAGCGCAATCCTGTATTACCCGATCGTTTTGAGGATGGTTGGCATATTTTTAATAATGTAGCAAATCGCCTGTGGTTTGACCCGCCAACCTCGGCGGGTTTTGCGTTCAAAATCGGCGAGGATATTGTTGGGTCAAGTCCGATCGCATTTAATCCCAAGCCAACCGAACCATCGCTATTTACGAAAATTCTCAGTTTGCCCAGCGGTATTGATGCTGACGAACTTTTTTCTATCGCAGTTGGCGGTCAAGAAATCGGTAAATTCAAGCCTAATGAAATAGTGGATTTTGTGGCTTTGCTCGGTTACGGCGTATCGGAGTTTAGCGTACTCGGTATCGATGCACCAATCGAGCCGACTAACCCTCTAGCATTCCCAATAAAATTAGAATCAAATCGGGATAAGTTCTCGTTTAAAATGCGGGCGATCGATGGTGCTGAACCTGTTCCCGAACCTTCAGAAATTGGAGGGATAGTAACTGCGGCTGCAATTTTCGGCGGCTTGTTATGGAAACGCAAACGCAGCGATCGAAAAGTGCAAGTCAAGTAATCTTTTGCGGGGGCGATCGATTATATTTAATTAAGCTGTTTTACATTTAAATCGATCGGGCTATCTCGGCAAGGCTTGCGGTTTCAGCACTCAAAAATCCCAGTTTAAATGCGAAACAGCTTAGGGTTTGCTGAATAATCGATCGCCCGCAAAGAACAAGTCCGATTTCTGGTATCCCCTTGACAACTGCCATACAGGCTTAACTTATTACCCATGGGTAGAGGCTGTGGGTACGGTGGCAGTTGCGGTTTGGCAAGGTTGAGGGCGCGCCACAACAACGAAACTTCGCCGTGTGGGGGGCGGTTCGGCAAGGTTGAGGGCGCGCCACAACAACGAAACTTCGCCGTGTGGGGGTAAGTTCCGGTTCGAGAATGTTTTGGCGAGATCCCTTCCTGAGCCGACTTCTGGCGGCTCCATTCTCCAATTTATAAAGTTTTATGAAGATTAGGCAGCGTTCTGCATAAAACTAACGCCTGCTTCCAGATAGATAAGTAACGGCCGATTTTTGAGGGTGACGGGAACTCTACCTTTAACCCTCGCTGGCTGTGGGACTCGTGCATCAACAACAGAAACTGGGTTTTTTGCCCTGCGTGCGATCGCTAGAAATTGCCAGGATTGTTTTATAAAATGCCACTAAAAATTCTGTCTTACCAGTTGACAAATTGCAAATTACCAGCGTTCGATCGAACTTATACAAAACAGGAGTAAAAACTCAAATGGTTTGTCAAATCTTCATAAAGCCTTCATCAAGTCTTCATCAAAATATCGATTGACAGGAGAGAAAAAATGCCTAATAATATAGTTCGTCAAAAAGATTTTCATGATTCATCCATTAAAGCCTCATATTATCATTCTGAGTGAGGCAAAGCATCTTAAACGACAGTTTAAGTATTAAAAATTCGCCATACCTGTATTTATTTCCGGGTCGTTGTTTTTTGATAAACCTAAGTTGATTAAGGAAAGGGGTGTATAAAATGTCCAATATTCAAATCGGTAGCCTCAACGATAACTATTTCTCGATCGGTTCTACGGATAACACCGATCCTAAAGATAGCTATTTTTTCAGTCTTCCCAGGATGGGTAGCGCCCGCATCTCCGCGATCGGTGTTAGTGGCGATATCAATATGGAACTGCGCGACAAAGAAGGGAAGGTAATCAAAAGTATTTCAACTAGCGACGTAAAAGCTGGAATTATTAACATCGATAATTTAGGGGCGGCGGATTATATTTTAAATATTTCTCCTGTTTCCGGCTACACAAATTATCAAGTCAGTTTAACTGCCGATGGTAGAATCGATCCGTTAAGCGGTTTGGGGGTTGATGCGGGATTTTTTGTCTCGCAAAAAAGTGAAGTAGGCTTCGATTTTCTCAACGATGGCGGCAGATATCAAGGGGAAATAGCTATTTTTAGTCTCGATGGTATGGAGCGATTTGCTTCAGATTATAAGGGATTTATGAAGGAAGCTGCCAGACGATCGCTGAGTAATTCTGTATTGGGTCATATCACGATTTTTGAATCCGTAGAGGGGGGAAATCCTCTATTTCGTGGCACTTTGGGAGAAGAAAATTATAATGATGGGCCGTATCAGGGCGTGAAGACATTTACCACAACTCCCGGAAAGGCTTATGCTGTAATGTTGGTGCCAAATGGTACAGTGCAAGAGGTTTTTAACAATCCCGATATTGGTGGAGATAAGCGCCCGCTGTTTTCGTTATCTAGTCTCAACCCAAATGATGCTTGGTTGTACGGTCAAATAGCGGACGTTGATGGTGGTGGCTTGGTATTTTCCCTAGAGGATCAGCGGGTTGATACGGGTTCGGATGGCGATTATCAGGATGTTATTTTTAAGTTGACAGGTGCGATCGGCAAAGCTGTACCGTTGAAAGAAGTAATTAATCCGGCTAAGGATTGGACTACTTCTGAAGGCGGGAAGAAATTTATCGATTTTCTCAAATCAAAGCCACCAATAAATACGCCACCGAAAGACTTACAGTTCGATTTAAAAGCCATTTATAAAATTGGTGAAACGATTGAGTTAACAAGTGGAAAAGTAATCGATGGTAATGGGGCGATCGACCTAGACAGAATAAAATTATCATTGCGAAAAGCAGGCGATGAGTGGACTAATTTAGCAGATGCAACGAATTTTACAGCCGGCAGTCAGGGGTTGGCAACTTTTAGTTATTCTTTACCTGCTTTAGGGGCGGGGAATTATGAATTAAGGGCGATCGCCTATGACAAAGCAGGCGCTACCAGCGAGACGGTACTCAAAAGCTTTAGTGTCAAAGAAGCTACAGTTACGCCAACTCCGACACCGCCAACTCCGACACCTACGCCGCCAACTCCGACACCGCCAACAAATACAGCTCCTAAAAACTTGCAATTTGATGTTTTACCTGCTTACAAAGTGGGAGAACAAATCAGCTTTACAGGCGGTAAAGTTTACGACGCCGACGGTGTTGATAACCTGGAAAAAGTAGAGTTTTCTAGAAAGAAGGAAGGCGGAGAATGGATGAAGGTTATTAATGCTGAAAATTTCATCGCTGACAGTCAAGGCTGGGGAACTTTTAGCTATTATTTGTCGGATTTAAGTGCAGGGGAGTATGAGGTAAAGGCGATCGCCTATGACAAAGCAGGCGCTACCAGCGAGACGGTACTCAAAAGCTTTATTGTCAAAGAAGCTACGGTTACGCCAACTCCGACACCGACACCGCCAACCCCGACACCTACGCCGCCAACTCCGACACCGCCAACAAATACAGCTCCTAAAAACTTGCAATTTGATGTTTTACCTGCTTACACAGTGGGAGAAACAATCAGCTTTACAGGCGGTAAAGTTTACGACGCCGACGGTGTTGATAACCTGGAAAAAGTAGAATTTTCTAGAAAGAAGGAAGGCGGAGAATGGCTCAAGGTTATTAATGCTGAAAATTTCATCGCTGATAGTCAAGGCTGGGGAACTTTTAGCTATTATTTGTCGGATTTAAGTGCAGGTGAGTATGAGGTAAAGGCGATCGCCTATGACAAAGCAGGCGCTACCAGCGAGACGGTACTCAAAAGCTTTATTGTAAAAGAAGCTACAGTTACGCCAACCCCAACTCCGACACCGCCACCCCCAACTCCGACACCGCCAACCCCAACTCCGACACCGCCAACTCCAACTCCGACACCGCCAACTCCAACTCCGGTTAACCGATCGCCAGAAAATTTGCAATTTAGCCTGCCAAATATTGCTAAACCCAATGAGGCAATTCCGCTAACAAATGGCAAAATTTTTGATGCTAATGGAGCTGATACTTTAGCCAAAGTAGATTTTTGGTTGCAGAAAGAGGGGGGAGAATGGACAGATATTAATGATGTTACTACTTTTACTTCCGACAGTTCCGACAATCGTTGGGCAACTTTTAATTATACGTTGAGTGGGTTAGTGGCGGGTAAATATCAGTTGAAGGCAATCGGCTACGATAAATCTGGTGCAGCTAGCAATGAAGCGAGTCGCAATTTGTTAGTCAATAGTGCGCCGGGGGATTTACAATTTAGAACTTTACCTCTCTATACCAAGGGTGAAAAAATTAGCTTTAGTGGCGCTAAGGTTTTTGATACAGAAGGAGTCAGCGATATTGCTAAAGTCGATTTCTGGTTCCAAAAAGAAGGTGGTGAGAAAATTGAAATCGCTAATGATGTTACTGAATTTACCACTGACAGTGATGGGTTCGGCCGATTTAACTTTAGTGATAATTTGAGCGGTTTAGCACCGGGGCGCTATCAATTATCGGCGATCGCCTATGATAAAGCAGGTGGTGCTAGCCCGGTTGCGAGTCAAAAGTTTGCGCTGATTAGCGATCCGGGTGCAGATGGGTTGTCTGATGAAGTCAGATTGGCGATCGCAGGTTCAGCTAATCTAAAAAAATACGATCCAGAAACCTTGGCTAAAACGCGAGAATGGTTAGTTTGGCTGACCCCCGGCAGTTCTTCCTCGCAGTTGGCTAGTAGTTTAGGCGCTTTAGATTTAGGTACAGCCGGACACATTCCCAACACTTACCGATGGCAATTTCCAGAAGATGCCGATCCATTGCAAGTTCAGCAGTCTTTACTTTCGCTCAGTCCGGTAGAATTTGCCTATCCCCTTGTTCCCATACAGCCAAAATTGCTGTCGGAACCCAAGGATGAACCTTTGGTAAAAGATGGAACTCAGTGGCACTTGCAAACAGGCATTAACCCAACCGCTAATGTGATGTCTGCTTGGGAGTTAGCGCGAGGGAAGGGTGTAGTTATTGGCATTGTTGACGACGGCTTTGAGTACGAGCATCCAGAATTGAAATCTCAATATCGATCGGATCTGAGTTGGGATTTCAACGAAAATGATGCCAATCCCTTACCCACTTACCAGGGGAAAGTGATTAAGGAATATTCCCCGGACAGTTCCCTGAATAGTGGAATCAGAGACTTTCGGCAGACGACTTTCCCTATAAAGGTTCCTCTGACGGGAGTGGTAACAGACGTAAACGTTCAACTGAATATCCAGCACCCCAAAATCTCTGATTTGGAAGGGTATTTGGTAAGCCCCAAAGAACCTATATTTGACCCCCTAGTTTTCCGGTCTTCGTGGCGCAATTGGTTCCCCAGACCGGGCGATCCGCCTGCTGCACCACCAGAAGTTGAACTATTCCGAAATATCGGCGGTAGTGGCAGTAATTTTTCTGGTACAACATTTGACGATCGAGCAACAACACCAATCTCGACCGCCTTTGCACCTTTTACGGGCAGTTTCAAACCGCAGGTGAGTTTGGCCGATGCTAATAACCAGTGGGCACCGGGTTATTGGCAATTAAGGATTAACAATGAAGGACAGTTAAACACTGGAAAAATTAATCAGTTTGGTTTGGATTTCAGTACCTACAATCCTCATGGAACATCGGTAGCAGGAGTTGCGCTTGCTAATGGTTCTAATGGCTATCAAGGCAGTGGAGTTGCTCCGGAAGCTTCCTTCGCTGGATTGCGCCTAATTGCTGATAAATTTGACGATATAATTTTAGCGAATGCGCTGTATGACGTGTCTGGTAAAAATCGCAATGAGTCTATTGATATCTACAACAATAGTTGGAAGGAAGAGAATTGGCTGAGCGACTCCGGGCCTGGTGTGACAGCGATGAAGATGGGAGTCAAACAGGGGCGCGGCGGACTCGGTAATATCTATGTTTTTGGTGCTGGTAACGATGCCTTAGATGACGGAAATGTCAACTATAACGGATTGGCTAATTCTCGCTATGCGATCGCCGTAGGTGCGATCGACAATCGGGGCTACAAGTCACCTTATAGCGAACCGGGAGCCTCTCTATTAGTATCTGCATATTCGAGTGGCAACGGAATCGGTATTACCACACCCGATCTGCAAGGTAGCAGGGGATACGACGAGAAGGACTATACCACTGGCTTTGGCGGAACTTCAGCGGCGGCACCTTTCGTATCAGGGGTTGTTGCCTTGATGTTAGAAAAAAATCGCTCTTTGAGTTGGCGGGACGTGCAGCACATCTTAGTAGGAACTGCTCAGAAAAATGATGCTTTCGATCCAGGTTGGTCACAAAATGGAGTAGGGAATTGGGTTAACCACAAATACGGTTTTGGGGCTGTCGATCCAAAAGCTGCGGTGGAAAAAGCTGCTAATTGGACATCTGTCGATCGAGAAGTTCAGGTGAGTTCTAACTTACAAATTGTCAAGGCAAGTATCCCTGATGGCACAGAAACAGGTTTGTCTTCAAAGATAACAATTAATGAAGATATTAATGTCGAGAAAGTTGAAGTTGTGTTTGACATTGACCACAATGATTGGGGCGATTTAACGGTAAAATTAAAATCGCCAGACGGTACAAATTCATTGTTAGTGCTGGCATTACCTAAGGAAAGAGATCCCAACAATAACTATCCAATAAAGCCTGAATCAACTAAAACACCTTGGCTATTCACTTCTAACCGCTCTTGGGGAGAATCTTCTAAAGGCGACTGGACATTAGAAGTTATTGATGAAAACGGAAATCAAATTCAAGGATTCTGGGATAGTTGGAAGCTAAATATTTACGGAACTAAGCCAAATGTATCTATAGAGGCAACAGATCCGAGTGCTTCAGAAAATGGCGATCCTGGTACAGTGACTATTTCTCGGAAGGGTCAAACAAAATACAATTTGAAGGTCGATTATTTGGTGGGAGGAACAGCTAGTGCAGGTCTAGATTATCAGAGATTGAGTGGAAGTGTCACGATTCCTGCCGGTCAGTCAAGTGTCGCCATTCCGATCGTTCCAGTTGATGACAATTTAGTGGAAGGAGATGAAACGGTAGCGCTTACGTTATCAACAGGTCAAGGTTACACTATTGGGAAAGATGGCAGTGCGACAGTGACGATCGCCGATAATGATGAGCCACCGAATGTTGTTACCAATACCAAAGACAGTGGGCCTGGTAGTTTACGGGCGGTTTTAAATTGGGCCAATAGCAGCCCTGGCAAGGATACAGTTCTCTTCAAAATTCCGAGTACCGATGCGGGCTACAATACCAGCACCAATGCTTTTACCATTCGACCGCTATCGCCACTGCCACAAATTACCGATTCAGCGATTATTGATGGCATGACTCAGCCAGGATATTCAACTCGACCAGTAATTGAATTAGATGGCAGTAATGTATCAGTGGATGGTTTGTATATCTCTGCTGGCAACAGTACGGTTAGAGGATTGACAATCAACCGTTTTGGTGTTGACGCTATTCGATTGGCTGGTAATGGCGGCAACATCATTGAAGGAAACTTCATCGGTACAGATGTAACTGGCACTCAAGATTTAGGTACGGGCTTTAGTGGCATTTCAGTTTGGTCGCCTAATAATACTATTGGCGGTACAACACTTAAAGCAAGAAATATCATATCGGGTAACGATCGTGTTGGCATTTACATAGAGGGGGCAAGTGCTAGCAATAACCTCATTCAGGGCAACTATATCGGTAGCGATATCACGGGTACTCAAAAATTGGGAAATACAAAAGGTGGTATTTTGATGTTGGGTGCGCCTAACAATACTATTGGTGGAACAGCACTTGGGGCATCAAACTTGATATTCAGTAACGGTAGAAACGGTATCTATCTTATGGGTGATGGTGCAACGGGCAATGCTATTTTGTCTAATTCTATTTCTGGGAACGAACTCTTGGGAATCGATTTAGGAGATAATGGATTGACTGTAAATGATGTGGGAGATAGCGACACTGGTCCTAACAAATTCCAGAATTTCCCTGAGTTGACTTCCGCTATCTCTAGCGGTGAGACTACGGTAATTGAAGGGAAGATAAACAGCACTCCCAACACTACATTCAGAGTAGAGTTCTTCTCTAACAAGGTTTTAGATGACTCTGGTTTTGGTAGTGGTGAATTTGGTAGTGGTGGTTTTGGCGGTGGCGGTTATGGAGAAGGAGAGAACTTCCTTGGATTCCAGATTGTGACGACCGATAGTAGTGGCAATGCGACAGTCGCCGTTAAGTTACCGTTGGCTGTTCCCATCGGTCAATTTATTACTGCTACTGCTACTGACCAGAATAATAACACTTCGGAGTTTTCTCAAGGAATTGCGATCGCAGCTAATCCAGCATCCACAGAACTATTTACCGACATTAATGCTAATTTGGACGGAGTTTTCTACAGTTCGGCAGCTTGGGGAGATTACGATAACGATAGCGATCTAGATATTTTGGTGACAGGCACAAACGGTCCGAATTCTGTAGCCAAAGTTTACCGAAACGATAGCGGCAACTTTACAGATGTTAATGCTGCTTTGACTGGAGTTAAGAATAGTTCGATCGATTGGGGAGATTATGACAGAGATGGCGATCTTGATATTCTG
Source organism: Oscillatoriales cyanobacterium (assembly GCA_004292955.1). Lineage (GTDB taxonomy): Bacteria > Cyanobacteriota > Cyanobacteriia > Cyanobacteriales > Microcoleaceae > Microcoleus. Next base: position 11,776 of record RDXX01000042.1, read on the forward strand.
CTAACAGGTTTGGATAATGCCTCAAATCCAGTCTCGAAAGTTTATCGGAACGATGGCGGTAATTTTACGGATGTCAGTGCTAACTTGCAAGGAGTTTGGAATAGTTCAGCAAATTGGGGAGATTACGATAATGATGGCGATCTCGATATACTTCTGACAGGTGGTGCCATTATTTCTGGTTCCTCGGTTAAGATTGCGAAAGTCTACCGTAATGACAGCGGTAGTTTTACAGATACAGCCGCAAATTTACAGGGAGTTTGGCAGGGTTCAACAGATTGGGGTGACTACGACAAAGACGGAGATCTCGATATTCTCATAACTGGTAATTCTGATGGTTCAGTTTCAGCAGATATCTCTAAGATTTATCGCAACGATAATGGCAGTTTCACAGATATAGGTGCGCCATTAACGGGCGTTTTTTCGGGTGATGCAGCTTGGGGAGACTATGACAATGACGGCGATCTAGATGTACTTTTGACTGGTTTAACGCCGAGCAATTCATCTCCGGTTGCTAAGATTTATCGCAATGATGCTGGCAGTTTCACGGAGATTCAAGCGGGCTTGCAGGGAGCTTATTATAGCTCTGTAGATTGGGGAGATTACGATAATGACGGGGACTTAGATATTCTTTTGACAGGTGCTTCGCCATCCAGAATCTCAAAACTCTACCGCAATGATGGCGGCAGGTTTACCGATATTAGTACCAACTTACAAGGAGTTTTTGGCAGTTCAGTAAGTTGGGGAGACTATGACAACGATCGCGACTTGGATCTGCTCTTAGCTGGCAATCGCTTGGGTTCTCCTTCTGCTAGTACCAAAGTTTACAGAAACAACCTTTTCACTGTAAATACTGTCCCGGTAATACCCGCTGGACTGATCTCTTCAGTTAATGGTAATTCTGTCAGCCTAAACTGGAGTCCTGCTACTGATGCTGAAACACCGCAAGCAGGTTTAACTTATAACCTGCGAGTAGGAACAACTCCTGGAGGTTCAGATATTATGTCTCCGATGGCTAATAGCAATGGCACTCGCAAAGTAGTTCAAATGGGCAATGTCAATCAAAACACAAATTGGACGCTGAAAAATCTCAGACCGGGTACTTATTATTGGAGCGTACAAGCAATTGACACTGCTTTTGCAGGTTCGACATTTGCTACTGAAGGCAGCTTTACAGTTTTAGGTGTAGGTGCAATTGGAAATATAAGCACTACAGTTACACCTATTTCTTAATAATATCCGTAGTTAGATCTGTAGGTTGGGTTGAACGAAGAGAACCCTCCGCTAAACGCTCCGCCCAACATCAACTAGAAGAAGGTGTTGGGCGAAGCGGAGGGATCATTCTTAAACCCAACCTACTTATGTGAGCGTAGTCGAAGGGTCGAAATGCCTACTTCGACTACGCTCAGTGACCAAAGCACCTTAGCGACTGCTATATCTTCGGCTCTTTGTGTTGTAAGATAACTAGGACTTGCATATAAATACTAAAAAAACCAGGTTTTTTATGAGTATTCAAGGTCGGGAGTGCCTTATTTTTGTAAAAAAAATCGGTTTCTGCCTCCAGGACTAATCATCTTAATATTTTCATCGATCGCCCGTTTTTATATCCTGCATCCCCGTGAAAAATAAAACAAAATTAAAAATATTCTGTATTCTTTTTTACATTTGTGGCTTTCCCACTTTGGCAACTGCCCAAATTCTCCCCGATGCCACTCTACCCAACAATTCCACCTTCACCGAAAACGACAACACCTTCACCATTGAAGGCGGCACAGCAGCGGGCCGCAATCTGTTCCATAGCTTTAGGGAATTTTCCGTCCCCACTGGCGGTACAGCATTTTTCAACAACGCTGATACGATTCAAAATATTTTCACTCGCGTCACAGGTGGGTCAATTTCTAACATTGATGGCATTCTCCAAACCAACGGTAACGCTAACCTATTTCTCCTCAACCCCAACGGGATTATTTTTGGCCCGAATGCCAGCCTGAATATCGGTGGCTCGTTTCTTGGTACTACAGCCGATAGTATTAATTTTGCTGACGGCACTTCATTTAGTGCTAGAAATCTCCAAACAACTCCTCTGCTAACTATCAGTATTCCTACCAGCTTGCAATTTACAGGAACTCCCGCACAGATCCGCATTGAGGGGAATGGCCACAACTTCAGCTTAGGTGATGATGACCAAGTAGATAGGAGCGATCGCCCTGCTGGTCTTGAAGTAAAAGCCGGGAATACCTTAGCGCTCATTGGGGGCAATGTCACCCTAGACGGCGGAAACCTCATGGCTGAAGGAGGGCGGATTGAGCTTTGGTCTGTGAGAAACGGTCAACTTACTTTGGATAGTAACGGATCGATCGGAATCGGAAATGCCCAACCTGTCGCGGAATATGGCGACATCCAATTCACCAACGCAGCATCCGCCGACGCTAGTGGTCCCGGAGGCGGAACCATTCAAGTACAGGGTCGAAATGTCGCCCTGACAGGCGGTTCGGCAATATTAAGTATTACTGAAGGATCGCAGCCAGGAAGCTCTTTAACTGTAAATGCCTCCGACTCCCTGGAACTAATAGGTACTACAACCGAAGAACGCCCCTTTTTCCGTAGCGGCTTGCTGGCAGAAACTCAGGGCGATGGCAATGGCAGCAATTTAAACATTGACACAGGGCGGTTGACTGTTCGAGAAGGAGCAGCCGCACAAACTGCTACCTTTGCGGCTGGCAATGCCGGAAATTTAACCGTCCGAGCTAGGGAACTGGTGGAACTGAGGACTCCTGTCATAGATGCTGAAGTCACTCTGAACGTTGGTGGTTTGTTTTCTGGAGTCGGTTTAGAGGCAACGGGAAATGGAGGTAATCTAACTGTTGAAACCAGACAGTTGTTTCTGCAAGGTCAAACTGAGATTGCCAGCACTACTAGCGGTATTGGTCGATCGGGAGATTTAACAGTAAACGCCACCGATTTGGTGCAATTGTCAGGAATTAGTGGTTTATTTGCAAATGCACAAGCAAATGGAAATGGAGGAAATTTAACAGTTAATACCAGACAGTTGATTGTGGAGGAAGTAGCTCAGATATCAACGTCTACTTTTGCCTCTGGCAATGCAGGAAATTTAATAATTCGCGCTTCTGACTCAGTGGAGGTAAGGAGTGGCGGTGGTATATTCGCTCAAGTCAACGGTCAACAAACAGAACAGGGAGAAATTTTGCCAGCAACGGGAAACGGAGGTAATTTGACGGTGGAAACCAGACGGTTAACAGTCCAGGGGGGCGGCCGGATCTCCGCAACAACGTTCGGCGAAGGGTCAGGAGGAACCTTGACGGTTCGAGGTATTGGGTCAGCAGAAACAGCAGCAGTTACTCCTGCGGAATTAGTGGAAGTAATCGGAACCTCGGCTGAGGGGAGTCCCAGCGCTTTATTTGCCAGCACACAAGCAAGTGCTGCCGGGGGCAATATCACAATTGACGCAAGGCGGGTGGTTGTTCGGGACGGCGGACAGATAACAGCCTCTACTCTGGGTGCAGGGCCAGGAGGCAGTATTGTGGTTAAAGCTTCCGACTCTGTAGAATTGAGTGGCATTGGCAGGACAGAAACAGGTGAAGCAGTGCGGACAGAAGAAGGCGAGGTACTCCGCAGCGGCTTGTTAGCTCGGACGCGGGGCGGTTCTGGCGATGCTGGCAGTTTGAACGTCACTACTCAAAGATTGACGGTTGAGAGGGGAGCAACACTAACAGTTAGCAGTCGGTTGGGAACAGGGACACCAGCAGCCGGCAACCTGGAGGTAACAGCTAGTGATATCAGACTAGACAGAGGAACCATTACGGCAGAAACTAGATCCGGTGACTTCGGCAATATCAACCTCCAAGCGTCCAACTACTTACTGATGCGCGACAACAGCAACATTACCGTTACCGCCACCGGCGATGCTAGGGGCGGCAATATCAACATCAATACCAGAGCCTTAATTGCCGGTATCAAGAGCGACATCACAGCCAATGCAGTCAACCGCGAAGCCGGCCGCGTCGAAATTACAGCCCCAGAAGGCATTTTCGGAGCCCGATCGCGCCGCCTCACAGATCCCGCCTCCAACCTCACCAGCGACATCACCGCTACCTCCCTGGCCGGCCCGCAACTCGACGGCGAGATACTCCTCAACACCCCTGAAGCAGACCCCACCCAAGGCGTGGCTAAGCTACCAGAGACGATCGCCAATCCCGACGCGATCGCCCAAATTTGTCCCAATCAACGGAAGCCGGGAGAAGATAGAACCTTTACCAGAACAGGGCGCGGCTTGCCTGCCAATCCAGGGGAAACCCTCAGTGGCGGCTCTGCAACCGTCGGTTTAGCTGACGCCGTACCGCCTGTCGAAGGGCGATCGAGAACTGCCGCACCCCAGCAAGCGGTTCGCCCCGCTTCTCGCCCCATCCAAGCAGCCCGAGGTTTGGCGGTTAACAGCAAAGGAGAAGTTATCTTCACTGCTTATCCTGCTGCGGTGCCGCTGCAAAGTCCCGTTATTCCCCACCCAGCCTGCGATGTTCAATAACAGAAACCGGAACAGGGGCGATCGCTGGCTGCCGTTGAGTGCGGGCTTGTTAGCAAGCAGCTTGGCGGCTTGGCCGCTGAAGGCGGAAACTTTGCTGCAACCAGCAGGAGAGTTGAATCCGGGCGGCCCAGACTTGACGGTTCAAGTACCCAATCCCGCAGAACCTTTAGAACCGCAAACCACTCCTTCCCGGCAAAACCCGCAAAATCTGCCACCTACAGAGCCCTCTCCCACCCTGGAAGAAAGAAAGACTGAACCCAATTCCGATACCGGTGAAGCTTACGAATGTTCTATCCCAGTGCCGCCAGCAGATCGATCGCCCGCAACTCCAACGGCAACTCCAACGCCGGAAGATAGCAAAACTGATGAGGCGATCGAGGCAATCTCGATCGCTAATTTTCGCTTTGTTGGCAATACTGTTTTTAGTCAGGAAACTCTCGATCGAGAAATTACCCGAAAATTTTTAGAATTAGACAGCACTACTAATCGATTTCGAGCAGGACAAATTACTTTTGCTCAATTGCAGCAAGTAATTTCGGAAGTCACAAAGTTTTACAACCAAAGAGGATATATTAACTCTTTTGCCTACATTCCTACTACCAGCGAAGAACCAAATCAAAGATTGCAAAATAGGGGCGTTCCTGGAGAAGTTATTATTAAAATTGTCGAAGGCGGATTAGAATCAATTCGAGTCAGGAGGCGGACGGGAAGGCAACGCCTCAACCTCGATTATGTATGCAGCCGTTTGGCGATCGCATCGCAACCTTTACAAGTTTCTCGCCTGCTAGATGCTCTGCGATTGCTCGAACTCGATCCATTAATTAAAAAGATTACCGCTGAATTGATACCCGGTTCGCAGGTACACAGAAGCAGTTTAGAAGTTAAATTCGAGGAGGAACAAACTTTTAGTGTCGAAGTAGCGATCGATAACCGCCGAGCTCCAAGCGTCGGTACTGTCCGCCGCCAAGTGCAACTGAACGAAGCAAATTTATTGGGCCGGGGAGATGATTTGAGCCTTGCCTACACGAATACCGACGGCAGCAATGCTTTCGATTTAAGTTATACATTGCCCTTAAATCCGAATAACGGTACGATTAAGGTAGCAGCAGGAACAACTGCAAATCGCGTCGTCGAACCGCCTTTTGAAGATGTCGATCTCAGAGCAGCGGCGCGATATTTAGATATTACGATGCGCCAACCTTTATTAAGGACTCCCAGACAAGAATTTGCCCTCGGTTTGACTGCAACTCGGCGGGAAAGTGGCACTTCAATTTTAGGTGAAGATTTCCCCCTCTCTCCGGGAGCCGATGAAAAAGGGCGATCGCGCATTTCGGCCCTGCGATTCTTTCAGGATTGGACGGTGCGAAGTAATGAAGAATTATTAGCGTTTCGATCGCAATTTAGCTTAGGATTGAGTGCTTTTAATGCTACTGTTAACAGTGAAGCTCCTGACAGCAGATTTTTGGCATGGCGGGGACAGGCGCAGTGGGTTCGCCGTTTGGCAAGAGACACTTTTGTCTTTGCCAGCAGCGACTTGCAATTAGCAAATAGAGCGCTTTTACCTCTGGAGCAATTTGGTCTTGGAGGTTTCAATAGCGTGAGAGGCTACCGGCAGGATCTACTTTTGGGCGATAACGGAATTTCCGCATCAGCCGAGTTGCGATTTCCGATTGTTGGTAGGTCCGATCGAGGGTTAGGAGTCGTTCAAATTGCTCCTTTTATTGATGCAGGCACGGTGTGGAACAGCTCCCGTAGAGAGGATTTTGACCCTCAAACTTTGGTATCTGTGGGGGCGGGACTGCGGTGGGAAATGAGCGATCGACTTGCAGCAAGTTTTTACTGGGGCATTCCTTTAGTTGACGTGAATTCGAGGCAGAGGACATGGCAAGAAAAAGGGTTACATTTTTCAGTGCGATCGAGGTTTTCTTTTTGAAACTTGTGCGCCAAATCAAGATAAAAAAAATCAGGTTATTTATTCTCCTATTTTTAACAGTATTGTTCTCTTTTTTAGCAACAAATGTCCGAGCTAACCAAATATTTAATGGGGAAGTAGGAAAAACAGAAATTACTCAACAAGATCGTGCAAGGACGATACAAGATCGTGTAGGAATGATACAAGTTCCTGTAGGGTTGAGTGCTACTGCCCTCCAGCAGCGAGAGGGAAGTGAATCGGAAAAGTTAGCGAGGGAACGCTATGCGGCGGGAGAATTTGAGGAAGCAGCAAAATATTGGCAGCAAGCTGCGGCGGCTTTTGAAGTTAAGGGAGATTGGTTAAATCAAGCGATCGCCCTCAGCAATCTTTCGTTAACTTACCAACAGTTTGGACGCTGGCAGGAGGCCGAAAAAGCAATTGAAAAAAGTTTGAGTTTGTTGCCGCAGGAATCAAGAGCAAATTCGCCAGCAGAATTAAGGGCGATCGCTCAGACTCTTGATATCAAAGGCAACGGGCTATCGGATCGGGGGCAAGTCAATATTGCTTTAAAAAGTTGGCAGCAAACTGCTAGTATTTATGTTAAATTAAAGGATGAGTTCGGGTGGAAGCGCAGTTTAATTTCTCAAGTCAAAGCCATGCAAGAGTTAGGGCTTTACGAACAGGCTTGTCAAACATTAATACCCGCGATCGAGGTGGATAACAAAGGAAAATTTGCCCTGCCCGATCGAACTTGCTCGCAGTTAACCGACAGCAAAAGTTTAGATCGATTACAAGGGCTTTTACAAAAACAATTAAATCCAAATTTTAAAAGCATCCAATTAACAGGAAGTCGCCTACTCGGCGATGTTTTGAGGCAGCTTGGATTTTTAGACAATTCACAGAAGTTTTTGGCAGCAGTCGATCGAGCCATTACTCAAGAGAAAAACAATCAAGAAAAAGCTTTAGTTTGGCTGAGTTTAGGCAATACTTACGAAGCTTCGGGGAATAGAAATCGATTTCTAGCTGAGTCTGGAGATAACACTCAAATAAATTATTACTCAACTGCTTTAGATTACTATCGAAGAGCGATCGAGGTTGCTGGAACTTCCTTTATTAAAATCCAGGCAAGGTTAGATTTATTCAGCCTTTTAGTAGATCCAAAAATTGGGAATAAGATAAATCTCCGAGAAGCAGAAGAGTTGCGGTTGGCAATTTTATCTCAGTTGAGTCAGCTACCGCCGAGCCGCCATAAAATATATGGTGAAGTTAGCTTGATGAATAGCTTAGCTAACCTGAAAAATGAAGAATTAAAAGCTGCAAATAACCCACCTAATTTCAGGGCTGAAAAGTCAGAATCACTCTCTAACTACTGTTTGCCCGATTCCTTAACTGTTTCTGAAAGCTTGTCTCAAAATACTCAAGATTTATCTTGGAGAGAAATTGTAAATCTGGGAGCCCAAGCTGTCAAATTAGGTAAGGATTTAGGCGATTTAAGGGCAACAGCCTATGCTTTGGGTAATTTGGGCGGAATTTACGAACAGAAACAGCAATGGTTAGAGGCTCAACAATGTACGGAACAAGCTTTACTTTTGTCGCAAAACGTGCAGCTAAATTCGCCGGATCTTGCCTATCAGTGGCAGTGGCAATTGGGGCGGATTCGTCGGGATGGGAAGGCGAGGGATGTTGAGGGGGCGATCGCGGCTTATACGGCTGCATTTAATACTTTACAGTCGGTACGCAACGATTTGGTGCCAATTAGTCGGGACGGACAGTTCGATTTTCGCGATCGGGTAGAACCAGTGTATCGCGAATTGGTAGATTTGTTGTTGCGGCGCGAGGAACCGAGTCAGGAGAATTTGAAGCAAGCCCGAAATGTCATTGAAGCCCTTCAGGTAGCTGAATTGGATAACTTTTTTAGAGATGCTTGTCTTCAGGTTAAAACTAAACAAATTGATGGGCTCGATCGAACAGCGGCAGTGATTTATCCAATTATTTTAGAAGATAGGTTAGAAATTATTGTCTCCCTACCCGATCGACTATTGCACCATCGCCCATCCGATACACCTCGCAGAAAAGTTGAGACTCTTCTGAAAAACTTGCAAGGCGAATTGAGCGAAGCAGATGCACCTGCTGAAGTTACAAAAATTTCTAAAATAATTTATGGGTGGTTAATTAAACCTTTTAATAAATATCTCGAACAATACCCTGAGTTAAGAACATTAGTATTCGTCCTAGATAGCAGCTTCCGCAATATTCCAATGAGCGTCTTATCTCATTATGATGAAGTTACTAAAAAAGAAATTTATCTAATCGAAAAATATGCTATTGCCCTAGCACCAGGGTTGCAACTCATCAGTCCTCATTCTTGGCAACCAGAAAGGTTGAAAATTTTAATTGCAGGCTTGAGTGAAGAACGGATTTTTCCTGGGAGAAAAGCTTTCCCCGCTCTTAAATATGTAGATCGGGAGTTAGGAAATATCAAACAAGAGGTTTCTAACAGCGAAAAACCGCTGATTAACCAAGATTTTATCAAAAATAGCTTAAGAGAGCAAATTAACTCTTTTCCTTCCTCAGTGATTCATATAGCAACTCATGGTGAATTCAGTTCCGATCCAGAACAAACTTTTATTGTAGCTTATGATGGCGTGATTCAGAGTAAAGAGTTAAGTGATATACTCAGCAGCAAGCGCGATCGCAAAGATAATAATATTGAATTATTGGTTTTGAGTGCTTGTAGAACAGCCAAGGGCGATCCTAGAGCTTCATTAGGGCTAGCTGGAGTCGCCGTGCGATCGGGAGCGCGCAGTACATTAGCAACATTATGGTATGTTGACGATGAGTCTACGGCGGAACTAATGCTTAAGTTCTATAATGAACTAAAAAAACCTAATGTGAATAAAGCTGAAGCGCTCCGCCAAGCCCAATTATCACTTCTAGCAAAAAAATCCGATCCCTATTATTGGGCTCCTTTTGTTATGATTGGAAATTGGTTGTAAGAATAGTCTTTTTATACCGAGGCTACCAGACACTATATAACGAGGGTAAAAAACCCGGATTTGATATAAATCTTTTAGCGAGGCAGTACCGGGCCTAGTATCTTTTCTTCCTTCAACTTTTCCAAATCTATCGCTTTCAAGATGTTCGCCCAGTCATCAGGGCGACTGCGAATTTGTGCCAAGTCAGGCATATCATACCAAAGCTGGTTAGCAATATAGATTGCAGCACGATTTTCTCTTGTTGCAGCCTGCAACTGAGCGTCAAGATTTCCTCGATCGACCCGTTTTACTAAACCTGTATGAAAAACTGCATTAGACCCCGGTAATGTTTGAGATGAACAGTAAAGTCGGAAATACCAACGATAGGTTTTATTTACCTCTAAAGGTTGTCGATCTTTGGGAAGGTTAACACTAACAATTCCCGGAGTTTCAGGTAGTTTGAAATCGATTTTGTAGACGCGATTTCCTCCTGCATCTTCTAAAGAAAAAGTTCCATAGCTGACGCTTTGACTTCTGTAGGGAACATAAAACCACAAGGTAGGGCGATCGGTAATTGTCGAGACTAAAAAATCTGGACTGTTAGGAGGTAAAAAAGGGGTAAAAGGTAAACCTGCTGTCTCTTCACAAGGCCCGCGAGTTCCTGTGGGCTTTCGATCGGTAGCTCTATCACTTACGGGTGGTTGTTGGGTTTCAGAAACTACGATACCGTTTAAATTAAGTTGCACCTGTCCCAAAACTAAGCAGTTTGTCACGTTAATAACCGCCAGCGTCCAAGCGCAGGTGAACAGAGTTTTCATATAGGTATCCTGTAGGAGCTGCTATGAGTCTTTCCTAGCATTGTAGACTATTAAACATCCGCTAGCACCTAACAAAGCAAATCCTGATGGTACGAGGGGTAGCACGCATCCTGATTTCAGCAAGCTAAACCCGCAGCTCCCAGATAAAATAATGAGTAGCGCTCCTTGAGCTAATCCTAAATGCAGTCGCGATTGAAGGCGGATAGCGCAAAAACTGCCTACCACAGACCAAAGCAAAATCAAAAAAGTATCACCCCACTGAGGTAAAAACCACATCAGGGGTATGCGATCCTCAACGGCAGTAATAATTTGACTTACCCTCTGGGCTAAAAACATTAAGCTAGGAATCTCTTGGTTGTAAGGTGTGTTATGGTTTGCGTTGTTTCTAGTTGGATCTGTAACACCAATTAAAACAATTTTATCCTTGATATCAGATGGATTGACCTGCTCGTTGAGAATTTGGATCAGAGTTACTCGCTCAGCAATGTCAATGAGCGATCGGCGCGATCGATAATTCAAGATTATTTGAAATCCACCTAAGTTTTCTTTTTGATAAAAACCTCGATCTGTTTCTAAATTTTTGAAATCAGTTTTGCCGATTTTCCAATAATTTTCTCGAAACTCGACTGGCAGCTTGGAACTCCGATCGGCAGTATTATTCGGTTGGTTTTGCAAATAGTGTAAAGCTAGTTGAAAACTTAGCGAAGATGAGGTTTTGCACTGAGAAGACGGGTAGGGCTTCATAGCCAATAAATGTCTCCGGATCGCGCGATCGGAATCTTCTACAATATCCCCAAATCCAGGTCGAGCGTCGGGCAGACCGGGAGGCGGTGCAACCCCTTCTGGAAATTTATCCCAAGGAAACATACATATAGGAATTACCCGCTCGTGCTGCTGTAAGTATTTAATTAAATCATCACGCCCTTGTGCTTGTGGAACATCTCTATAAATATCCAAGCCAATAGTTCGCGGTTGGTGCTTATTTAATTTTTCTAAAACCCGAACTATTGTTTTATCGTGTAAGGGATATTCATTATTTAATTGCTTAAAATCATCGGCAGTAACTTCAACAATTAATAAGCGGGAATCCAGCCCTTTATCCGGCATTATCTGTGCGAGTCGATCGAAAGCTGTTTTTTCTAAAGGTTCTAACAATCCTAGCGATCGCACTCCCACGACTGTGCCTGTGACTAACACGCTAGCTACCAATACAGTCCGAAGGTTGCGCCAAATCGAAACACGCTGACGCTCTTCCTCATTTCCCTTCAGCAACTCATCCCAACTTGGAGGCTCAACAGCAGGGTGTTCGTAAACCATCGGCAGCCAACTAGCACAGGGATAATCACCATCCATCATCCCGTGTAGGCTTTCTCGCGCCTTCCTAACAGAGTCCCGCAAAGGCTTCTTTTCTCTAGCAAATGCCTCTAGAAAATATTCCAAAAACTTCTGAGCGACTTCATCCGGCACTCGCTCTCGCATGGCAATTACAGCAGGAATTTGCAGCGAAGCTAGTTCGTTGACTAATCCCATGCCGTCACAAGAATTAAAAATTGCTAATTTCAACCCGTGCTTAATCGCATTTTGTAAACCATACTTTAAATCTTCAATTGCTATGCTTTCAGTTTCACTGAGAGCAAGCTTGCCCTGGCTGTAATCTGAATTGCTAGAGCTATGACCTGCGAAAAATAAAATGTCCCAATTGCGCTTCCATAACTGTTCGTTGAGCTGGGTGCTGCGAATAGCTATTACAGCCTCTATCTCGGCATCCCTTTCAATTAACGATTTCCAATACTCTAAATCTGCCTGAAGGTTTATGTCTGTATGTCCTCCCAAAACTACCAGAATTCTGACCTTATTTTTAGAGTTAGTTGGTTGGTAATTACCAAGTGTATTAGTTAACCTGCTGAAACTAGGCTCAATTTTCAATTCGTCAAGTTTATCCCAGAGGTGCCAAGGCAAACCCCAGAAATAAATATCATCTGTTTGAATCATCAATCTGACATTGCCTTTCTCAGCACTCAATACTTGTAATAACTTATCCCTGACAGACTGAAAAAGACTGTCCCCAGAATTCAACCAAGTATTAATACGCGCCTTCACTTGAACCGCTAATTCTTGAACCGAACTTTTGGTAATTTGCCCTTTTTTATGTTCTAATTTGCGATAACAACCAAAACCGCGTACAGTCCGCTCTAATCGCAAATCCTCATAGGCTTTCAGAAAATCTTTAGCCGGTGGCAACCGCCCCCTACTTTCAGCCATAGCCGAGTGAATGCTATCGCCAATTCTTAGGGCGACAGGATAGCGCTGCTCGCTGTCAACATCCCCTATTTCCAAGATTACGAGTTTGCTCATAGCTTTTGACCTTCCAAATACCGATCGAGTTAAATAGTAAAATCTTCTGTGACGCTAACTTGCTGCAAAGCAACCTTCACCTGAAAATAATCGCCGAGATCCGCCGTAAATTCATATTCAAGGCTATCATTAACCATATCCGTGCGTTCTTCCCCGAAAATTTCGCCTCCTTCATCTAAGACAAGAAGTTCGAGATTTGGTGGCAGAGTTTGCGATCGCACGGGGCTTACTCGCAAGTGAACGTTCGTTTTATCGCTTCCTTCCGGAAACAGCGTCACTACCAGCACGACGCGCTCGGTATCAAGTCGCATTTCCAAATTAATAATCTTACCAACTCTCAAACCCGCACTGGCATTTTTAGGGTCAATTTTTCCCAAACTCACAGCCGCTTGACGGCGCAAGATATCATCTTGAGTTGTTTGTAACAAATCAGTCAATGCTGCGATCGCCTCCGCATTTCCCGGTTCGACGCGACCTAATAATTCGGCGACCCGCCATTGATTCCCTTTATTGCGCTTATCCTTCAACAGTTCGATCACTGTGGGAATTTTATTCTGGGTGCTAGAATAACCATCCCTATACCGCTGATTTCCTTCTAGAGCATAAACAAAATTAGGTTCTAAAATTCCTAATTTTTCTGTTATTTCTTCCACAGTCTGCCACCCTTCTTGCAAATAATTCTTGACCCGCTGAACTAAATTTTCTCGATCTTGAGTGGAGAAAATTAATCCGCTTGCTACCTCCTTTTTCTCCAAAATCCCTAAACGCTTTCCATACAACAATTGTCTCAATTCATCATTTGCCAAAAATGCAGCCCACTGCTCAAATGTAACTCTCAGTCGGGGAGAATATATTGATGAATCGCTCAAAAGCTGTAATAATTTTGCAGCCTCTCCTTCAGATAAACTTGGCAATGGTGAAACTTCTTGTTGCAAGTTTAACCCAAAAGTAAGTTGCATCACCGTAAGGGATTCTGTTAACTCCTCGATCGCTAAACAATAAGTCCGATCGCCCGCATTGTATCTGCCGTCATTCTTTAGCTGGCGGTGCGTCGCAAAGCCGCATAACTCTATCCAACACTCACCATCATCCCCATCTAAATTCACTTGTACGGGGAGATAATAGTCAGCACTCCAGTTAGGAATATCCACCCATTCCTGCGGTACGCAAAACTCTTCTAACTCTCCCTCATCACTGGGAATTAACACCAACCTAGTCTCGCCAATTTGAAATGCAGTACCATTCACCACTTCCCAAATACTAGCAATATCCTGACCGTGCCAGACTGAAGGTTGAGGGAATGCTTCTTCTGCCAACCATTCCGATAACCAGTTCAAGAATGTTTTTAAACAAACACCATTGAGATAAGCATTGTAGCGAGAAATCGGATTAGAATGATGCTGAGCTTTGCGCCATGGAATTTCTAGGTCAGCTTCGTCAATTGTCAACTGCAAGCGGTAAGAATTATGAAAGTTGAAAGGCTGTAATTGGTTGGGTTGAAACATTGTTTTATTCTCCTTTTTTAGATGCAGTTAAAGTTTGCAAGCATTGTTGAACGATCGGATCGATGTTTTTAGAAGTATCTTCGCCCTCTAGAGGTAGATTCAGAGTCCGACTAGCAGCTAAAATTTGAGCGTGATAAAACTTCGCTAGCCACTGCCCGACACACTTCTTCTGCCAAGCATTCAGCACCTTTATCAATTTTGCTTGTAATTTATGCTGAGCTTGAGAGATAGCGGCATCTACCTCTAACAAATTAATGCCAAGCCGATCGGCAATGTTCTCTTCTGCTACTTGTTGACCGTATCGGAGGCGCAAAATTTCTTGCTCTTTAGAGTCAAGTTCTCTAATTGCTCGATCCAAGGCTTTTTGAATTAATTCTGAGTGCAGGGTAGCGCTGCAATTTCTCTCTAGCCACGTAACTACCTGCTGGGGAACCCATCGTTCGGGGGCGGATACTTTTACTAGAGCTTCTAACAGTTTTAGCTCAATAGTAGTGAGGCGTCTGGAAATAGAGGACTGATTCAGTTTTAATTTAAGTTCTAGTTGCTTTTGCTTGAATCCAAAACCGTAATAAAATAAAAGAATTTTGTGCTGATCGGGTTTTAAATTTGCTATGTGTTCGTCAAAAGCAGAGTCAATCATGTTACTCAATTCGCTTACTTTTGCAGGGGAATTTTTTACTTCGTCTGTATTTGAGTTTCCCATCTCTAACTTATAAAACAATTCCTCAGTATCTTGTTCCTGAAGCACTCCTAAGGATAGTGGAAAATTGATGAAATTGGGATAATTTTGTAACGCATTAATGCAGATTTTCATCCAAGCTTGCATTTGCTTTCCGCTAATGTTTGCACCCGCCGAGACTTCATACGGCGCTGAGGACAGGGACTTTTCTGCATTGTAACACTCTGCTGCTTCCTGAAAGTCTTCGCTGTCAGCCTCCAGCCATTTTTGCCCTCTTTGACGAATTGCGGGATTATTAACCTTATTAAAGCAATAAACTTTTTTAAAGTATTTGCGCGCAAATATAAATTGAGAAAGGTAAGGTTCTCGATAGGCATTTTGGAGGGCTTCACGAAGCTCTAGATCGCTTTTTTTATCTAGCAGTCGCCAGGGCGAGAACTTACCGATATCTGATTCCGAGTTGATAACTCTTATCAAAGTTTGCTGGATATATGTATCTAAAGAAGCCTGACGGTCAGTATTGTAAGACCTTAACAACTTCAAAAGATTGTCATAATTGTAAATAGAAACGCGAGCGTAGCAAAGATAATCTTCCCAAGAGCAATTACTGGACTGCGCTCGTACTCTGTTAGCTGCGTAGTAGCAGTGTTTTTCAAAATAACTAGCCAAATGTTTTAAAGCTAGCATTTTCCTATTTTCTGGTTCCCATTCTCGGGCGATATGCGAAGGCACACCAATCGCTATCTGCTTCCAAAATTCGGCTATACGTTGACTTCCATCGGGCCGAGCGCACAACTCTGAAAGCACCTGATTTCGTTCTTTGTACAACTCAAAGTTGCGCTTTAGTTCAGCATAAATTTGCCAAGAAAGAGCAGGACGACCGCTGCCGCTTGTCAGCATGAGATAGGTAAAAAAATTCTCGGCGTTATCTCGACGTTCAGGAAGTCTGGGAATACTTTCCTGGTTGAAAGGGTTGGGCATCTTAGCCGATTCTCCAATAATAATATAAGAAAAAATTGATGCGGGATTTTTGAGTTGAAACTTGACTGGCCTTGTTCGGGGCGATGCCTCAGCCTAGGCAGCTACGCCATCGCAGGTCGTTCGCCGGTGCGATGTCGGGGATGTTGCTGGGTGGCTGTTGAGTAACGGCGCGATCGATTTCAGCATACAGGCTGTGAAAGAACTTTGAAAGTGTACTACTAACTTATTGGCACCGCCAGCCGAGAATTATGCAGGTGGCTGTGAGTTGGGGAGGCAGTATTGTTTCCGAACAAGCGGCTAGAGCATCAGTCCAGCAGAACTTGCAGTATTGGGTTTAAACTCGTTTTTCGTCGATCGCCGAACGTTGAAACAACTTTTTTCTTTGAGAATTATTTTACTGGACTGGCGTTTGAGCAGCGTATCATACCAAATCCGAGGAGCGTACCCCCAGAACGATCGCCGAAAAGTAGGGTGCGTCGCGAGCTTACTCCCTTCCTGGTAGAAGATTATGTACTTCTTCCTGATTCTTCCTCGTCCTACCCTACCCTTCATGAATCGCCCGGATTTGGTATCGATTGCTTGCCCTCGTGCTGAGCGTGAAAGTGTGGTTTGTATCTAAGAGCTTTTGAGACATAACTGCTTGAATTGAAGCAGCAGCAGGCAAGCTTCTGGCCACATTCCTCCAAAAATGAGACACTAGACCTCACAGGCAGTTCCAGAATAGCCTCGATCGCTTTTGTTATTGCATTGTCCGACAAGCGACTGCGATCGCCCTTCGGTTCAGGAGCGCGATCGTCTCTAGCCGTCAGCTAGCTCGATCGCTCTTGCTTATTCAATTGAACGACTATCGAGCAATTTGCAGAAATTTGCAGACATAATTTTGAACATTTTAGCTAAAAAATAGCCTCAACTTCAGAGATAAACTTCCGCCGATTGTCTAAGATGTTGACAACTACGAAAATTGCCGATCGCACAAATTTATTTGCATATTTTTGAACTATGGCATTTCTTTTCTGTAGATTACTATCTGGCATTGCCCTATTCTGGAAACACAAATGTCAGGACATGAAATCTCAAACTGTATGGAGATAAGGGATGAAAGACACTTTGGACATAAAAGTCCGCAGAGGTGAGGTATCAGATGGAGAAATCCTGTGCTACTTGATTAACGCTTTAGCAGATAATCAAGCATTGCCAAGGCCTGATCCTGAAGCACGTCTTCGCCTGAAATTTCAGGCTTTTGACCCCTCCGCATCTTTTAATACGTGGTTAGCGGAAGTTGATGGTAAACCAGTTGGTTATGCTGTAACATTCTACACCTATTCCACTTTTTTAGCCTTACCATCCTTACATTTAGAAGATATTTTTGTGTTGCCGGAGTATCGCTTACTTGGAGTAGGAAAAGCGCTGTTTGCTCATTGCGCCAAGATAGCGCTGGAACGGAACTGCGGTCGAATCGAGTGGCTAGTATTGCACTCGAACACGCCAGCTAGGGCGTCGGTTCAGTATTAGGAGTTGACAAAAAAAGGACTTTATGAAATTAGCCAGTGCATGAGTTCGACTCTATGCCTGGTGTAATTGGCCGAACCTTATCCATTCGAGCAATGACATGAAGATTATGGACAACAGCGACTCGCCGTAGATCGAAGAGATTTTTCCGCAGTCCAATATAGCGAGCACGGTTCCCCTGCCAATGCCCAATATGAGCCAGAGAGTGTTCAACTGTAGTACGTTTTCTTAAGTCTATTCGACCAATAGCAGTGGATTGACGCGCTCGCAACTCTTGCATTAAGGCTTCATCAGGATGAATTGATACAGTCCGTCCTCTTTTACTATTCGTGCAACCAGCTCTGTGAGGACAAATTGCACATTCATTCTGAGGAAAATGAACAATCTTTCCGGGTTCAAATGGGATACTTACCTGATTGGGACAGCTAATTAAATGCGTATCCCAGTCAAGAAAAAAAGAATTTTTATCAAACCGTCCAGAATTTTTGACCGGCCACGCCTTGCAAAATATCTGTAATTTATCATCCCGTTGTGTCACCCAATGACTGGATAAATAAGCCCGATCAATATGTAACTCAGCTAGGTGAATATTTTGAAATTTTAAGTCACGTTCTAGGTCAACTGTAGCAGTGGCTTCCGGAGTATTTGCGCGAGTCAACGCCACCGCGCAAACTACACCACTCTCTAAATCTTTGAGGATGTGGCGTTTATATCCATCTATTTTCTTAGACTTGCTTTTCCGTCCATGTCGCATATCTGGGTCTTCAATAGAAATGCGACGGTATGAGGCTACTCCTTTGCTTAAACTCGGAACGCCTTGTGAGTCGAAAGTTACATTTTGGGATTTAATCACTCGGGCAACATCCAGAGTCTCTTGGACTACTTCAAATTCATCACTATCAGACTGGCTTTGCATCCATTCTTCCACTGAATCTAAGCTACTTAGGATAATTAAGAGTGCATTTTGACGTTCTCCTGGGTCATCCCAGTTTAAGTTATGTGGCTGTTTTTAAGCTGGAACTATTAAGGATGGGTGCACCTGCTTCCAGGGCAATTTCTGCTGGCTCCCGCCCCTGCACAGCAGCTATCATACTCACCGCCTTACGTAAAGCATGACCCAAGAGATTATATGTATCTTCGACTTTACCAGCTCCCCATAACGGGGAAGAATCTAAAGCTGCTTTGAGTTGAGATGAGCCAAACCCACCTTTTTGTTTGGCAATTTCTACGGTGCGGTCAATTAAGCGTTGGTCTAGTTCTTTTTTAATTAAGCGATTTCTGAATCTCACCAAAGTGGCTTTGCTAAAAGGAGGAGTTTCACAATTGAGACAATCAAGAACTAACTGCCAACGTTGATCCATGAGCATTTCTTCAATTACTTCATCATCAGAAATGCCTAAGTAGGCTTGCAGAATAATTGCCAGCGCAATTTGTGCAGGAGGAATTGGGCCCTGACCGACTGTGCTATCTTTAAAAATTGTAGCAAGTTCTTCTTGAAACTCATCATTAAATATGAATGAACGGTTCAGTCGAAGAAAGGTGAATAACTTGGCTCGTTTAATGCGTTTGATAATCAACGCTTCTGTTGCTGAGAGTTCAATTGGAGGATGCCATAAGTGAGGGCGCATAAGGTTTCTTACTTCTTTCTGATTGTGAGAATTTAACAGGCTTTTCAATTCACATATCATTTCCAGTTTTTTTTGTCAACTCCTAATACTGAACCGACGCCCTAGGTATCCGAAACCTTTTATTGGCATGAGTGACATTACCACTCTATGCTGGAATCTTTGGCAAAAGGCTAACATCCCGACCATTTATGGTCTAAATTTGCGCCATTTTGCTGAAGATACACAGCTATCCGAGTTTGGGCAATTTCAAAAAACACTAGCAAGTTCCCAGGAGTTTTCCGGGTTCACGCGAAAGCCAATCCAAGAATTCCAAGTTTACCGTTCAGGACGTATGTCTGGACTTTTAGTAGGAGGTAATTTAGCTGTGATGTGCTGGCTATTAGGTACGGCTTTTGCTCCTGAAATTCCCAACGGAGCAATTTTGTTTTTAGAAGACGACATTGAAACCAACGGCTACTATTGGCAAATGTATTTAACCCATCTCAAGCAAGCTGGTGTATTTGAAAAAATCAGCGGTTTAGTTTTTGGTCAAGTGGATAAGGGTACTGTATTTCAGCCGAAATCGTCCTTTAAAGAGATTTTAGACATTGTTATAGAATCCATTTGATATCTTTTTAGCGATCGCGTAGAATCAAGGCAGAGTAGGTAAATTCAAGTAAATTGGGGCGCAAAATGGGGTATTCAAGCGATTTGACAGACTCATAGTGGGAAATTATCGAGCCATTATTACCCCAGAAAAAGAAAACTAGACCTCTGGTGTGGACAAAGCGACAAATCTTGAATGCCATATTTTATCAGCTCAAAAACGGTTGTAATTGGGCTGACTTGCCCAGAGATCTACCACCATATTCAACTGTTTTCTGGCACTATCAGAATTTGTGCGAAGAGGGTGCTATCGATCAAATTATGACCAAATTACATCAGAAAGCACGCGAACAAGTCAAAAAAAACCAGAGTGGACAACCCTGATCATGATTGACTCTCAAGCGGTGAAAAACACGCTTTTATGCCAGTATTGAGTCGAAAGGGTTTTGTTTTTACAAATGCACAAATGGCATCAAAAGACATCTAGCAGTGGACATATTAGGCTTCCCCTTCTTTACTCACTGCAAATACGGCTAGCGTATCTGACGACCAAGGTTTGATTGAAATGCTCACACTTGACACTCCCCAGCCTAAAGGCGTGGGGATTCTTTAATCTACGAGCCAACTTGCTTAGACAGGATTTCTCCAGCCAAAGTAGAGGTCGATTCTCCCAAAGCGTTGCTTGCGTCAAGCGCAAAGGTTCCGGTATGCCCTACCGTACCCAATCCTCGACTCAGGATATTTCTAGCTGCGTTAAAATCTCTATCCATTACACAACCGCACTTACAAAGATGAGTTCTAGTGGATAGTGTCTTCTTGACAATTGCACCGCAACTAGAGCATTCTTGGCTAGTATACTGCGGATTTACCGCCACCGTTACTTTCTCAAATACTTTAGCAAAGTATTCAATGCAGACCCGAAACTGATACCAAGATGCGTCATTAATAGACTTAGCCAGACAATGATTTTTTACCATATTTTTAATCCTCAAGTCTTCGTAAGCTATCAAGTCGTTAGACTGAACTACGCACCTTGCAAGTTTGATTGCATGGTCTCTGCGTTGCCTACTTATTTTGAGGTGGCGTTTCCCTAAAATCTGTCTAGCTTTGCCTCTATTTTTTGAACCCTTAACTTTTCTAGAAACACGACGACCAGAACGTTTGAGAACTTTCTCACTTTTTCGGAGGAATTTAGGATTTTCAACCATTACACCGTTTGAATCGGTGTAATATTCCTTCAAACCAACGTCTAATCCGATGGTATTTCCACAAGGCTCTGTGTTTTCCTTTCGATCGACATCGACACAGAATTGGACATACACGCCGTCTGCACGTTTTACCAATCTTACCCGTTTGATTTGGGTGATTTGATAGAAATGCAAATCCCGTGTTCCCTTTAATTTGAGTTTACCAATCCCTTTTTTGTCGGTAAATTTGATTGACTTCCTGTCATCCGCAAGTTTCCATCCAGTTGATTTATAGTCAACTGAGCGACAGTTTTTCTGAAATTGGGGATACCCTTTTTTCCCGACCAGACCTTTTTTACAGTTGTCATAGAATCGGGAGATAGCAGACCAGGCTCTTTCGGCACTAGCTTGTCTAGCTTGAGAGTTAAGTTCGTCGGCAAACGGGAAATTTTTAGCCAGCACGGCACAATATTTGTTTAAGTCGTACTTATCTATTTTTCTATTGTCCATCCAATAGCGCAAACAGCTATTGCGGACAAATTGTGCTGTACGAATCGCTTCATCTACTGCTGCAATCTGACTGGATTTTCCGTAAGCTTTGAACTCAAAAACTAGCATGGCTTTGCCTCCTACCTTATGCTAGATCTTTCAGCACAAAATGGGCTGGTATTGTAACAAAGGTTTACAACTAAAGCCGTCCTAAAAGGACGGGGTTTTAAACCCAATTTCCTGATAACATTGATTACTTCAAATCTAAACCTTCCGATTTGCCGATATAGGACCATCTTGTTAGACAACGGCTATCACCCTGACAAGCTGACTCAAGCACTGTCAGCGATTTACCCTGAAATTATGACTAAGATTCAATTTGAACTGTCTGCCAAACCATCAAAAGCCGAAAAAGAAGCTTTCATGGCAATCTGGATTTGTGCCTGTTGTGGCTAGATGGGTCATCGAAAGATCAAATGGTTGGGTGGAAAGGTGTAAAAGCTTAGTCAAAAATTTTGACCGTACACTTAAACGTTCTAATGCCAAGCTTAAACTGTGTTTTATTAGGCTGATGATTAAAAGATTAGCTGCGACACCTGTCACCTAAAGATCTCAAATTGGTTCTATATAACCACTGAAACTAAGAGGGCCCAAGCCCAACAACGTCCGCGAATCTTTCGCTAGATCCGCTATATACAACTAAGTGTCCTCCAAATTGCCATGTCCTCCGATGGTAGAGAAAGGCTATTGCTGTGTCCTCCAAATTGCGATATCCTCGATTGCTTGAGATTTTCTACCATCAAAAAAGGTTGACTGTATTCCTACAGCCAACCCCGCGCTCATTTAATTGTTATGCGTTTGCTTAAACAGCAAAACTATCTGGCAATATTCGGGAACGTATAGCCAACACCTAGTAACAATCCCACGTCAGTTCCGTCGAGAAAACCAATATTCAGTCCTGCTGTGGCTGTAAAATTGCTCGACAGTGGCACATCTATACCTCCCGAAATCAGGAAGCCAAAATTACCGTCATCGCCGGTAGAAAATGCTACGCCAGCACCTAAATAAGGAGCAGCGGTAATCACAAAATCATCGCTGACTTCGACGGCCTCTCGGGATACAAAATCGTAGGTGACTGGAACTAGAACAGTTAGATTGTCGCGGAACAAAACACTCGGTCTCACCGAGAAATTGTTCGTCAAACCAATTTTGCTAAGAATCGCAAAAGAAGTGTCGCCTAGGGCTGAATCTCCGCCAAAACCGATGTTACCGCCAATACCAATGTAGCTGGGCCCTGAACGGGTAGCTCTGCCCGGTTTGACGGTTGTACCGCCCGGTTGAGCCAATATCTGAGGTTTGTCTGAGGCTGTTGCGGGATTCTGGGCAACTTTCGGTTGGTTCGTCAGGGCTGAGGCGGAAGTGCTGACAGGGTTGCTCAACACTTCTTGTGTTGTTTTGACTTCTTTTTCTTCCTTGGATGCTGTCAGTTCTGAATTAGGTCGATCGGCCACAATCTGGGATTTTTGCTGAATTTCAACGCTATTCTCAGCAATTTTCGCTGTTTCTGCCGATTTTTCGGTTTCAGCAGCAATGGATGTAGGTGTATTTTGCTCAGTTGCTGGGACAGCAATTTCCGATGTTGCTGCTGTGGATTCTGCCGGTGCTGCCGCAGATGCTTCCGAGTTGACTGCCGGTGCGGAGGCTGCTGGCTCTGCTGCTGGTGTTAGTTCGATCGAACTGATAGAATCAATTTTTGTATTGCTAGCTGTTATTTCGGCATCAGCTTTCACTGCTGAAGTTGCCGCCCGCGAGGAAATTTGGTCAATATTTTGAGTTGCCGCATTTGCGGTTGTAGCGATATCGGGCAAGTTGCCGGTTTCAGCTTTCGCTGACATGGTAGTGCAACAAACTGCTAAAGCTGCAAGATTTATTAACGCAAAAGTAGACTTGGAAAATAGACTATTCATCAGAAAAATGGGTTTGAAACCCCGTCCTTTTAGGACGGCTTTACATTTTAGTTTTAGGTTGGTGTTAGGGGTGGAATTACCGACCCCTAATCTATCTACCGCCGGGCGAACTACTAAATGCCGGGTGCTTTTGCCTCGAACACTTTCGCGCCTGACAATTACCGACTGACATTGTTTGTTCGCGATCGCATAACAAGTGGCGATAAGCCCATGTGTATATTTCCCTTCGCTACTGACTATCACAGAGGTTACAGATTAGGGAGGCGTCCAGTAACGTATGAATGGTGTACCACCACCAGATAGTTCAGTTTGGGTTTTTAGCCCGTAAGCTAGACACTGTTTTAGTCCTGAATCAAGAAGGTGGTAAACCTTCCTCTTTCAAGCCCCATGCCTTGATAGCTGGGGTTAGTGACAAGACACTCCTCATTGAATGGTGTGTTAAAAGTTTGACACTCCCTGGCGTGAACGCGCGGGGATTCTTGGTTCACAGACATACCTTAAAATTGTCCATCCTTTCGGCAATACTTAAACCAAAAACCCGTTCGATAGAACCTGTGTTTTGAGCCTAAGAAAGAGCAATCCCAGAGGGCTTATCTCCCCAAGCGAAGCGAGAGTCTCCTCTCTTCCGTGTGCCCCACGGTACGTTTAATCTTCAAGATTTTAGTTTTCTGGTCTGGGTTACGTTAGTTACCCTAGCTATGTTTTTCGTGGTGTTCGCCACCCACTAACTATTATTATTTCCCGACCAGTCGTTTGAGCTTGGTGTCTCATGTGTATCGGCGGTTATTCTACCTGTAGTATTACTCTACTATACCATCTTGAACAAGAAATTTAGATAATTAAATCCGTGCTAAAAGGACGGGGCTTTAGACCCAACTTTCTGGTAAGTGTTTGAGGGCTCTAGTCGAGACCTTTGCTGAAAAATGACACAAATATGAGTTGTGTTGTTCCTAGATTGGCACTTAACCCTCTTAGAGTCAACTCTCTCTGCTGATTAGATTCAAGAACCGAAGGCTAGTCGATCGACTAATTTTAATTTACAGTTCGACGATCTAAAAATCAATCCTAGGGGAGAGTTCACTCTTGATGGTGCTTATACCACTTTTGCTCAAAAAAAGCAACTGCAAACAACCTCGAAACCACGAGCTTCATCAGTCAGTCAGTCGATTTTAGATTTTAGATTTTAGATTTTAGATTTACTTGCAGCTTCTTGAATCACCGGAGCTGGAAGTCGATCGCGCGCGCAGAGCATTCTACAATGCTGTACATGAGGGCGCTGCACCCGCCCGCCACCACAGTGGAAAAATCCGGCTGCGTGAGGGCGCACCGGCTCGAAACGAATATCCAGCAAGGTTTGACAACTGTTTACTGTTTAGGGAATTCGGGGGTCTAAATTGGGGCAGTTGGGCGAGGGCGATCGGCTCCTGCACAGTCCCGGACAAGTCATGTAGAATATCATTGATCCTACAAACAGTCGTAGCTCGATCGTGTCAAAATTATTAGATATTATTCATTATTGTGGAAAATTCAATGTCTTAGTAAAGTTTAGCCTTCGCGATCGCTCAGTATCTGACGACCTAACAGCACGCAACTAAACAAGTAAAAAATAAAAAGTATCTGTTCTCAACCTGACTTTATGAGCAAAGTTCTAGTTATATTAGGCGAATTGAGCGATCGCGACATCGATTGGATGCTCGCCAACGGCAGCCGCACCACAGTCCCCCCCGGCACCACTCTCATCGTCGAAGGTCAACCCTTAGACGCACTGTACATAGTTCTGGATGGAACTTTGAGCGTTGCTGTATCATCTTTGGGCGACAAAGAAATTGGAAAAATCATCTGCGGCGAAGTGTTGGGCGAAATGTCTTTTGTAGACGGGAGGCTTCCTTCTGCTAGCGTCACGGCAATTGATGAATGCCTCATCCTGTCAATTCCGAGGCGGCTGCTAACTGAAAAACTAGAGCAAGACGTGCTGTTTTCCCTGCGATTTTATCGGGCGATTACTAAATTTCTGTCGTCGAGACTGCGGGGTACAGTCAAACGCTTCGGCGAAGATACTGATTATTTAATATATCAAGACCCCCACGACGATCGCGCGATCGGGCAAAATGTCGAAAATCCTGATTTGGCTCAATCTAGATTTGAATGGCTGTTGCAGCGTTTGAAGGAGACTTGAAGTCAGTTGACAGTTGACAGTTGACAGTTGACAGTTAACAGTTGACAGTTGACAGTTGACAGTTGACAGTCAGCAGTCATTAGTCATTAGTTAGTTGCTACAAATTCTCTTCGGATCGATGCCCGATGCCCGATGCCCGATGCCCGATGCCCAATTCCCCAATTAAAAAACATATTTTTCGGCAACGCGCCAATAGCGGGAAAAACGCTTCAAATCAATGTAGCCATCGTAGCGGACAAAAGGTTCGGGTGGCAAAACTTCTACTGGAAACTCCCTCCTAATTTCCCGGCAAATATCCTCAAACCGAGGGCTGGGACTTTCCGCTGTAACGATTTGATTCGCACCGGATTCTTTAGCAAAAGCGATAACTTCGGCAGCGACATCGCCGCGCCGAATAACTACCGGCAACTCTAGTAAACATTCATAAATAAACACCATTCGCTTGAGACTTAACTGCCATTCATCGATCAGTGCATCGTCCCAAACCCAGATTGCTTGTGCTTCTGGGTGAGCTTGGAAAGCTGGGCCTTGTGGACTCAAGCAGTCGCCGTGCAGCCAAATAATCGGATTCATAATTTGGGAATTGGGAATTGGGAATTGGGAATTGGGAATTGGGAATTGGGAATTGGGAATTGGGAATTGGGAATTGGGAATTGGGAATTGGGAATTGGGAATTACTTCTTCCCTCTTCCTAATGTCAACTGTCAACTGTCAACTGTCAACTGTCAACTGACTTAATTTTTCCTTTTTTTCTGAGGGCGTTGCCAACTTTGAGAACCGCCCGTGCGATCGACCTTTTCGCCATTGGGAAACAACTTGCTCTCCAAATATTCGTAAGTTCCCTCAAAATCGCATTGTCCGTACAGAGGACAATCGCGACAATAAACTGACTTAGTGTAACGTTCCAGATTTTCCCGATTAAAAAAATAAGCCTTGTGACTAAAAGTGCTCGCTACCCACTGCCAAGAAAGATTGTTGCTTGCCGGATCTCCATCTAGCAAATGTTGCAAAAACCAGCGAGCTCCAGCTTGCCAGCGCACGCGGCGCCAGTGTACCAAATAACTAGCCATCCACATCCGCTGGTGGTTGTGCAAATAACCAGTTTCCCGCAACTCGCGGCTGAAGCTGTCGATGCACACTAAACCAGTCGTGCCCTCGACGACATCCTGCGGCAGAGTTTCGCTGTAATCTTTGCTAGTGTAACCAGTTTTGTATGGTTCCCGGTCTTCCCAAATCTTTTTGCCCAATTCGGCGTACAGCCGCTGCCAATAATCCCGCCAACCCAACTCGTTGACAAGTTTCACGGCATCTTCTGAATGCTGCACCTTGGCTAGTACGGCATCTCGGACTTCGGCAAGACTCAAAACGCCGTAGCGCAAATAGGGCGACAATCGCGTTACTGCACCGTTGAGAAAGTTACGGGTTGAGGAGTATTTGCTGGGATCGACTTGTTGCAGCAATGTCTCGGCTGCTTGGCGCCCGCCTGTGGTTGGGGGTACGTTGCTATCCCGGGCGGTGGTTTGGGGGAATTGTTCGCGCACGTAGGCTATTAATTCGTCGCGGCTGGCAAATTCCCGCTTCATGTCCTGACTCATGGTTTTTTGTTAAGCGCCTGCTATGGTTTTTTAACTTTTGAGGGGGTTTGGGGGAGCGATAAGTCCCACGCTGTACCCGTTGGGTCAGCGTTGGGATACATGGACTCCCCCAAGCAAATTTTATCCGGTCAATCCCGGTAAAATTTGCCAGCTAGATGGACTAATTTTATCAAGAATGTATATAATGCTAAAGAGAGGTAAAAACAATGCAGCATCAAGCCGTCAAAGTCAGACTGTATCCGACAACTGAACAACAAGAGATACTATCTCAGCACTTTGGATGCTCTCGCTGGTGGTGGAATCATGCACTCAACTTGTGCATTGAAACCTACAAAGCCACGGGTAAAGGCTTGACTCAAATTGCGTTGAACAAACTCCTACCAAATCTCAAAAAACAAGAAGAAACACAATGGTTGTCGGAGTGTTACTCTCAAGTTTTGCAAGCGACTACGCTCAAATTGGTAACTGCTTACAAGAACTTTTTTGAGTCGAGAGCTAAATACCCTAGATTCAAAGCCAAGAAAAATAGGCAATCAATCCAGTATCCGCAGTCAGTCAAAATTGTTGATGGTTTCCTCAAGTTTCCTGGTCGTGTCGGCATTGTTAAAGTCAAGTTACATCGACCGATTGAAGGAATTATCAAAACTGTAACAGTCAGCATGACCCCTTCAGGAAAATACTATGCCTCTGTGCTGACAGAACTCGAAGGAGACAAATTAGTTGCTCACACCGATGGAAAAGTTGCAGGAATTGACTTGGGATTGAAAGATTTTGCTGTTGTCAATGATGGTATCAAGACATCCAAATACCCGAATCCTAAGCATTTAGCAAAACATGAACGCAACCTGAAAAGAAAACAGCAAAAACTAGCCAGAAAGGAGAAAGGAAGCAGGTCGAGAGATCGAGCCAGGAAACTGGTTGCTAGGGTTCACGAACGAATCAGCAATGTCCGTCAAGACTACTTGCATAAGCTATCCAGAAAGCTTGTTGACGACAACCAAGTCATCGTAGTCGAAAACCTTCACGTTAAGGGCATGGTTCGCAACCACAAACTAGCTAAAGCAATTTCTGATGTAGGTTGGGGGATGTTTGTCAATTTCTTGCAGTACAAACTAGACCGTGAAGGTAAAGTGTTGGTAGAGATTGACCGATGGTTTCCTAGCTCGAAACTCTGTTCAAATTGCCACTATCAGGTGAATGAAATGCCATTAGACGTTAGGACATGGACTTGTCCTAGTTGCGGTACTCATCACGATAGGGACGGAAACGCCTCAATAAATATCAGAGCAGAAGGAATCAGAATGCTATCGGTCTTGGGAACCAGGACTGCTGCTGATGGAGGGGATGTGAGTCCGAAGCTGGGACGTAAGTCTAAGCTGACGCAATCCCCAATGAAGTCAGAAGCCCACGCTGTACCGAAGGTCAGCGTTGGGTAGTTCACAGCTATTTGTTTGGGCGTGTGGGGTCGATCGCCATTTTAATCGCCTTTCAATCCTGATACCGTAAAGTTTGGCTCAACAATCGATCGCCGCCCGTTCGCAAAAATTAGCATCAAACTTACTAAACTTAGGTTAGATATCAGAGCAAAATCTCATGGAAACTTTTGAGGCGGACGCTAAACCGATCGCCAACTTAGCTAATCGACAGCAGCAAGGTACAAAACAACTGGACAATAGCACAATTCAAGAGTTCGATCGAGCCATGATGCGCCGCTGCATAGAATTGGCCCGCCGCGCCCTCGGCAAAACCGCACCCAACCCCCTCGTCGGTTCCGTAGTTGTCCGAGACGGTAAGATTGTCGGCGAAGGGTTCCATCCCGGTGCCGGCCAACCTCACGCCGAAGTGTTTGCACTCCGGGAAGCGGGGGAACTTGCCGCCGGAGCGACTGTTTACGTGAACCTGGAACCCTGCAACCACTACGGTCGGACTCCTCCCTGTTCCGAAGCTTTAGTTAAGGCTAAGGTGGCAAAAGTAGTGGCTGGAATGGTCGATCCAAATCCATTGGTAGCTGGCACTGGGCTGGCTCGATTGCGGGATGCTGGCATTGAAGTGGTGGCGGGAGTGGAAGGGGAAGCTTGTCAGAAACTCAACGAGGCTTTCGTACACCGGATTTTGTACCGCCAGCCTTTCGGAATTTTGAAATATGCGATGACTTTAGACGGTAAAATTGCTACTACTACCGGTCACAGCGCTTGGGTGACAGGCGAGGAAGCTCGGAGCGAGGTACATCGGGTGCGTGCCGGCTGCGATGCGGTGATTGTTGGGGGAAATACGGTGCGTCTAGATAATCCGAAACTAACAAGCCACCAGCCTGACAGAAACAATCCCTTGCGGGTGGTGATGAGCCGCTCTCTGGATTTGCCGAAGTCGGCTTGGTTGTGGGAAACCTCCTCGGCGGCTACTTTGGTACTGACTGAGCCTGGGGTTAAGCCGGAATTTCAGGAATTTTTGATTGCCAAAGGGGTGGAAGTTGTGGAGTTGTCACCGCTGACACCGACTAATGTGATGACTTATTTGTACGATCGATCTTTTATGTCTGTACTGTGGGAGTGCGGTGGCACTTTGGCGGCTTCGGCAATTGCTGAAGGTGCAGTGCAGAAAATTATGGCTTTTATTGCTCCTAAAATTGTCGGCGGCCAAGGTGCTCCAACTCCTGTGGGAGATTTGGGCTTTTCAGCAATGACTGATGCTTTGACTTTAGAGCGGGTTTCTTGGCACGCGGTGGGTGCAGATTGTGTGGTGGAAGGCTATTTTAAAATTAAAGATTGAAAGTTAAAAGCGAGTCTTTTTAGTTTTAATTTTTAACTTTATAACTCCTTTTATGACTGAAATTCTGGTTTGGAGTTTGATGGTTGGTAGTCTCGGCTTGGAGGCTGGGATTCTGGGTGTCTTGGTGAGCCGCGAGCAATTGGCTGCGGGGCAAAAATGTGATGAGGAGGAGGAAGTTTTGACTCGGTACGAATCTCAAGAAGATAATTTGACTGCGCCTGAAAATGCGATCGCAAATGGCAATCCAAAATCCGATCGCAATCCTGATGATTTGACAGTTTGGGAGTACAAGATTGTCCGGGCTAGCAGCGATTTATTTCGCAATCCGGCGATTTTTCACAAGCTGTGTCGGGAAGAGGCGGAAGTTGGCTGGGTTTTGCTCGAAAAGCTCGATGACAGGCGGGTGCGGTTCAAACGTCCGATCGCGCTGAGGGATGCCCCGAGGTCTAATTTACCAACGTTTGACCCTTACCGCAGTCATTACGGCCCGATGTCCAATGCGATGACATGGGCAGTGGCGATCGTGTTTTTGAGTGCGATCGTCCTTCCTGCTGTTTTGGGCTATGCTTTGGTGTCGGCTACTCTCAGCAGAAGTCGCTCTAATTGGCCTCCGACACCGATTCAATCCATGCCTTCTCCCGGCGGCCCAACAACTAACAATTGAAACTTTGGGGAATTGAGAATTGGTAATTGGTAATTGGTAATTGGGAAGCTTGTTTTATAGCAAGTCTAAATCATTTGTGAACCAGATTTGTTCAACGAACCGCGAAGGCGCGAAGTTCGCGTTCGGCGAAGCCGTTCCCGAAGGGTAGGAAGATAAGAAAAGAGTGTGTGTTCGCTTGATGGATTTAGGATTGCTATAGGGTGCATCTGGTTTTGGCAAGGGCGAAGCATTTCGGCACATAATTTATCAGTGAGAATCAGAGATTTACTGCCGAAATGCTTCGCCCCTACGAGTATATTTTCAAAAATGAGATGCACCCGGCTAAGGTACGTAGTTGCGCTTCAGCGCTCTTTCCGGCGTTGCTGATTTGATGTAGGAAAATTATTTCCTATGATACTGAAACCTCTGTAAAGACGTAACAATGCTACGTCTCTACATTTCAATTCATACTTAAATTCAGCAATGCGCTCTTTCCTAATATTATAAAGAGCGCTAAAGCGCAACTACGTACCTAATACGTTAATTTGATTTTAATACCAATTTTTCAAAAGAATGCAACAGTATTCTTGTACCCCCCCTGATTCATGGGGGGGCTAGGGGGG
>RDXX01000043.1 GCA_004292955.1 Oscillatoriales cyanobacterium
ATCCCTGCGCTGCTGACAGATATTGTTTGTGAACCCGCCCTTACAGGTCTTTTTGATA
Source organism: Oscillatoriales cyanobacterium (assembly GCA_004292955.1). GTDB lineage: Bacteria > Cyanobacteriota > Cyanobacteriia > Cyanobacteriales > Microcoleaceae > Microcoleus. Next base: position 59 of record RDXX01000043.1, read on the forward strand.
TCAACCTAGCCCCGATCGTGCTTGGCAATTACCCAAATAGCGTGAACAACGCCGGGAATAAATCCCAAAAATGTCAGAACCAGGTTGATCCAAAAATCACCTCCAATTCCGACGGTCAAAAATACGCCCAGCGGGGGAATAAAAATTGCAGCGACTATGCGGATTAAACTGCCCATGTGAGTTACTCCAAACGACTTTTCTCTTTCAATTTAACTTCACTGACCGACAGACCCTTTCCCGAAAAATTTAGGCGGTGCTGCGATCGTGTAAACTTCGGTTTCCTCGGCGATTACTTTTCGTAAGTGACCGGGAACTTGCATCAGTCCCAACAGTGTAATCCCGTCTAACATCCGCAACCCACCAATTGTTTTGTCGGCGAGCAATTTGTCGGTAACTTCAGGTTCTGGCCGCGTGTTTATTTCTTGGCTGGAAGCTACCGCAAAACCCCAAGGAGCTCCGTAGGTAGAAATAAAGCTGGTGCAGGATTGAACGTTGGGGAAAACCGATTTCAGGGTGTTGACAATGCGGGCGTGCATTTTCATTTCTGCTGGAGAAACGGGGCCCGCTTGCACTACGAAATACCCGTTAGGTGACAGTATTTTGCGGACTTTCTCAAAATACTCCTTGGTAAACAACTGGAAAGATGGGCCTTCTTCAATGGGATCGGATAAGTCGGAAATCACAATATCCCAATCGTTATCTGTGTTGTCTAAATAGTCCAAAGCGTCGCCGATTACTACTTCGGAACGGGGGTCGTCAAAGGCGTTTTGGTGCATTTCTGGCAGGTGTTCGCGGCAAGCTTCTACTACTTCGCCGTCAATATCTACCATCACTACTTTTTCAACACTTTTCCAGCGCAACACTTCTCTAATTGTAGCTCCTTCGCCACCGCCGAGAACTAGCACTTTTTTGGGCGAACCGTGAGCAATCATGGCTGGGTGCACGAGGGGTTCGTGGTACAGAAACTCGTCGCCCGTACAAGATTGCCATTTCCCGTCCAAAACTAAGCCTTTGCCGTAGGTGCCGGTTTGAACTACGTACATTTCCTGATAGGCTGTTTTTTTGTAAGCGAGCACGCCGATGATGCCGTGAACGTAAATATCCCAAGGGGTAATGTACTCGCTCATCCAAAAGTCTGCACGGACTTCGCTACCTGACATTCAATACTCTCCCAATGTGAACTGCTGTGTCGATTTTCTCGCAAGTATTAATTCCTACCATAAAATGGCGCTGGTGTGTAAGTGCGATCGACACATGGGAGTTATAGCCTTTCCATCTCCCATATGAGGTACTCATGGACATTGGGCAAACAGGGCATTTGGCAAACAGGGCATTTGGCAAACAGGGCATTTGGCATTGGGATACCTCAACTTGCATATCCACAATCTCACCGCGACGCACCTGACAAACTCTCTGCGGTGTAAATAATCATCCGTTTCACTCTTTCCCAACACTTCTTTTATCGCAAAACTCGATCGCAATGCTATTCATATCATTTATAACAAATCGTGCTACAAAACAATTGTTGGGCTTGCTCTACCCGATGGGTAAGGTGCGTCGCTATCAGATTTGCAATTCAATGCCAGTAATTTATCGCAAGCGACACATCCTACGAATACTTTTATCGCAAAACTTTATAAAACTGGTGTTAATACTTGTACCCACGCAGGTTGGCTACAAAGTTGTTGGTCACAGGTTATTTGTTGCAGGGCAATTATTCACTTTCAAGTCGCTGCTAGAAGTTGGCGATCGGTGTTTATATTGAATATATTGGTCAATATTGGCGATCGCACCACCTGAACTTAAGTGCTGACCAACAAGTATAATTTACTAATCAATAAGCAGGAGCTTACCTAAGTATATGCTGAAAAATCTTCTGATGTTTGACCTCAAGTTTTGGAAAAAAGTGAGCCGGAAACTAAAAAGCTTTATGCTTGGCATTGCGACAGTCACCCTGTGTACAGTGATATTAGCTAGTTGCACTAAAGCAGAAGCCCCTTTGCGAGTCGGTGCCAATGTTTGGCCTGGCTATGAAACTCTGTACTTGGCTCGCAGTTTAGGGTACTATGACAATACTCCTATTCGATTAGTAGATTACCCTTCAGGTACAGAAGAGGTACGAGCCTATCGAAATGGAGAAATTGAAGCAGCGGGCATATCCATCGACCAAGCTTTGGTATTGGCAGCAACCAATCCCGACGTAAAGATTGTAGTTGTAATGGATTTTTCTAACGGTGGGGATGTGATTCTCGGCAAACCAGAGATTCCAAATTTGCAAGGCTTAAAAAACCGACCAGTAGGCGTCGAATCTACTGCACTAGGAGCATTCATAATTACCCGTGCCTTAGAACAAAAAGGTATGTCACCTAAAGATATCAAAATTGTTTCTTTAGGAGTATCGGAACATGAACGAGCTTTTAAAGATGGAAAGGTAGATGCTGTTGTTACCTTTGGATATGCTCGGACAAAGCTGCTAGCAGTAGGCGCAAAACAACTGTTTGATAGTTCGCAAATCCCCGGTGAAATTGTCGATGTTCTGATAGTACGCGACGATGTAATTAACAAGCAGCCCAAGGCTTTGCAGGCTTTAGTTGACGGTCGGTTTCGCGCCCTAGATTACTTGACAAAAAATCCCCAGGATGCTGCTAGTCGCATAGCTCCCCGTACAGGAGTGACTCCAGAACAATTCTTAGAATCTTTAAAAGGGCTGAGCAGTCCAAGCCTCCAAGAAAATCAAAAGTTACTAGGGAAAACAGATCCGTCATTGCTGAATGGCGTCAAGCGATTGTCTCAAGTGATGCTAGAAAACAAGTTGCTGCCAAAAGCTGTAAATCCTGCTCCTTTGTTGGACGACAGATTGGTCAAGAAAGTGAAATATTGATCGATTATAATTCTAGTTAGTCGGGAACAAATATGAGTTTTAAGTGACTATTGATTTGCATATTTTGGGTTGAAATTAGCAACAACAATCTAGGAACTCAAATTTATATCATTTCTAACTATGAAACAATTCCCTTTTTCTCTACGTTTATCAATTCCTTTAATCCTGTTGACTTTCGGCAGTTTGCTGGGTTTATTTTCTTTTGAACGAGAGGTACATCAGTCGTATCGGCGGCAAGAAGAAAAAGGAATTAACGATTTAAAGTTTTCTGCAAATCAAATCTCAGGAATGCTGGAATATTTGTACCGCAGAGGAGATGTTGAGCAAGTGGAAATCGCAATTAGCAAGTTGGGTAGCGAGCGAAATATCCGCTTAGCGTTGCTTTGTGATGAAAATAACCGAGTAATTTTGGCAACCCGTTACGAATTGCGGAATCACCCGATCGCCGAAATCTCGTTACCTAACTATTTGCCAGAAGAATTTTTCAAAGTTCGGGAAAAGATGTCAGGAGAAGTCAAGCTTGCTCAAAATAAAGAGAGTACCTGGGCAATTTATCCGGTTTTGTTGGGGGCCCAGCCGGGAGAAGTTCGCCCTTCGAGAGTCGGCATTCTTTTGGTAGAGTATGATATTTTGTTATTCAAGCAGCAATCTTATGCAGATACTTTGCAGCGATCGGCCGAAACGAGTATTGGGTTAGCTGTATTTTGCATAATTGTCTGGTTGTTTTTCGATCGAACCTTGACAGGGCGGGCTGCGAGGCTGGTAGCAGCGAGCAATAGCTTCAGCCAAGGAAAATTGGACGCGCGCGCGCAACTGGGAGGATCTGATGAACTTGCTCAGATTGCGGCCGCTTTTAACCAAATGGGCGATCGCATTCAGTCTGATACGGAGGTGCTCCAAGACAGCGAGAAACGTTTCAGAAGCTTGGTTTCCAATCTCCCGGGTGCGGTTTATCGATGGGTATTCGATGCCGACTGGACGATCGAGTTTATCAGTGATGCGATCGCAGATATTTCGGGCTACTCCGCCACCGATTTTATTGACAATCGAGTGCGAAGTTTTAACAGTATCATCCATGCTGAAGATGCAGCAATGGTACAGAAGATTATCGATAAAAGAATCTTGAAAAAACGGGATTATATCATCGAGTACCGCATTATTAGAGCGGATAGGACTGTGAGATGGGTGTCAGACAAAGGTCAAGGCATATTTAATGAAAACGGCGATCTTCTCTGGCTTGACGGAGTAATCTTTGACATCACCAAGCGCAAGCACGCTGAGGCAGAAATGCGTCAAATTTTAGAACTTAAGGATAAACTTGCGGCTACTGCTACTGCTCAATCTAAACAACTCAAACAAACTCTGCAAGATTTACAGAAAACCCAGGCTCAACTAATTCAAACAGAAAAAATGTCTTCCCTCGGTCAAATGATCGCTGGTGTAGCCCACGAGATTAATAACCCTGTTAATTTCATTCACGCCAATCTTTCTCACGTTAGTACCTACAGTCACAACCTATTAAGTTTAATCGATTTGTACCAGCAGGAATATCCGAATCCTAAGGCGGAAATTGCAGATTTGATTGAAGATAGCGATCTGGAGTTTGTCGGCGAGGATCTGCCGAAAATATTGTCTTCAATGAAAGTGGGTACTAATCGCATTCGTGAAATTGTACTAAGTTTGCGAAACTTCTCTCGCTTGGATGAATCAGACCTCAAACCAGTGAATATTCATCAAGGACTTGATAGCACGCTTTTGATTTTACAGAGTGCTGTCAAAGCCAAACCCAATTTTAAGGAGATTGAGATTGTCAAAGATTATGGAGATTTGCCACTCATTGAATGTTATGCGGGGCAGCTAAATCAAGTATTTATGAATATTTTGAGTAATTCTATATATGCTTTGCACAATCCCGAAAATCACGATTCCCAAAAACATCAAGCTCACTCTCAAGGTCAGATTATAATTAGTACATTTATTTCAAAAAACAATTTGGTAAAAATCAGTATTAAGGATAATGGGCCGGGAATAGATGACGCAGTGAAAACAAAAATTTTTGACCCTTTCTTTACGACAAAACCAGTGGGTACAGGTACAGGTTTGGGGCTATCAATTAGCTATCAAATTGTGGTGGACAAACACGGCGGGAGGTTGGAGTGCATATCGACAGTGGGAGAAGGGACTGAATTTGCGATCGAGATTCCGATCGCCAAATCCCGCAGTTAATCTAAGCTGTAGCCTTTCTCAGAAAGATGAGGTACTAATGGGCATGGGGCATAGGGCATAGGGCATAGGGCATAGGGCATAGGGCATAAGAGGGTGCATCTGGCGCAAGGCAAATATATCCGTAGGGGCGAAGCATGACCTCCGTCAATATGGGATTATAACTAATAACTTATATGCGGTCATGCTTCTTCAGGCTTCAAAAACCAGATGCACCCGCATAAGACTAGCGGGCATACCTCACTTTTTTGAGAAAGGCTATATTTTTAGTTGACTAATTTACAGATATCGGCTAATGAAACGGCGCCGCGAGCAAAGTGTGTCAATTTGAGCTGCGAATGTATTATCACTCTGCTGTCTGACTATTAGGATCTATATCCCCTCTAACCCCCTTAAAAAAGGGGAGTAGGGGGTGGGACAGGAGTATTCTCAAAGTCCCCCTTCTTAAGGGGGATTTAGGGGGATCTAGACTAAGTTAGAAGCGAGATTTTTCAGGGATTTTAGTCTTAATAAGCTAAACTGAGGGATAATAAAAACTCCCTATGACCGCGGCTCCTCCTAGTTTGATGTGAAACCCTATGTCTACTGTCACTTTTGGTTTATTAACCCCCTCCGCGGCAGAGGCCGGGGCATCCTACGGTAGCAGCCAACCGCCGCAACGCCCCACCACATCGGCACAGTGGATCGAGGTGTTGGTGGACTCTCCTTTCAGGGGCGCGGGGGACTCGCCGGGGGAGGAAAACAAGTTATTTACCTATCGCTTACCTGCGGAATTGAACGTGCAGCCGGGGGATATTTTGAGTGTACCCTTTGGCAGCCAACAGGTAGGGGCGATCGCAATTCGGTTCGTTTCTCAACTGCCGGCAGACTTAGATCCGGGGCGGGTGAAAGATGTCGAAGATGTTGTCAGTACGGGCTTTTTTCCGCCTACTTACTGGCAATTGCTCGAACGAGTATCTGCTTATTATTGTACAACATTAATTCAAGTAATTAGAGCTTCGCTGCCACCCGGTTTGTTAAGCCGTTCCGTGCGCCGGATTAGGTTAATTAAAGATGCTGTTTCTCCAAATGCCGAAACATTTTTGAATCCCGCCGCCAGTCAAATTTTGCAATTGCTGCAAGCTCAAAAAAAGGGCGATTACACTTGGCAATACCTTCAGCGCCAAGTCAAGGGAAGTTATCGGGGATTGAAAGATTTATTGCAACGCGGTTGGGTAGAAAGTTATTTAGAACCGCCCAATCCTCCGAAACCACAACTCAAACCGGCAGTGATATTAATCCCCAGCGCCTTTGTCACGGATTTAACTAAGCGCCAACAAGAAGTATTGGAAGTTTTGCGGCGCGGCGGCGGTGAAATGTGGATGAATGATTTGCTGAGAATTTGCAGCGCGGGTGCTTCGGTTGTCAAAAATTTGGAACAGAAAGGTAGCGTTGTCATCGATCAAAGGGAAGTTCTCAGGGGCGATCGCGGAATTGCTCAATTACCCGATGCACCGAAAAAGTTAACTCGTTTTCAAGCTGACGCTTTAGGGTTTATTAACAGTTTTTCGGGATTCCGTCAAGTGCTGTTGCACGGCGTTACCGGTTCTGGTAAGACTGAAGTGTATTTGCAGGCGATCGCCCCAATCCTCGCCAGTGGCAAATCCGCCCTCGTGCTCGTCCCGGAAATCGGGTTGACACCGCAACTGACAGACAGATTCCGCGCCCGGTTTGGCGAGCAAATTTGCGTGTACCACAGCGGGCTATCCGACGGCGAACGTTACGATACATGGCGGCAGATGCTCACAGGAACGCCACAAATTGTCATCGGCACGCGATCGGCCATTTTCGCACCATTACCGCACCTCGGCTTAATTATCCTCGACGAAGAACACGACAGCAGCTTCAAACAAGACCAACCAGCGCCCTGCTACCACGCCCGCACCGTTGCCAAATGGCGCGCCGAATTAGAAAATTGTCCGTTAATTTTAGGTTCCGCAACGCCAGCTTTAGAGACGTTGGTAGGGACGCGCCGAGATTATCACTCGTTACCAACTATCCATTATTTATCATTACCAACGCGCGTTTATTCCCGCCCGATGCCGCCCGTGGAAGTAGTGGATATGCGCCAAGAATTGCGGCAAGGGAACCGCTCAATTTTCAGCACTTCTTTGCAAAATGCCCTGGAACAATTGCAAGCAAGACAACAGCAAGGCATCCTATTTATTCACCGCAGAGGACACAGCACGTTTGTGTCTTGTCGGAGTTGTGGCTATGTGATGGAATGCCCGAATTGCGATGTTTCTCTATCTTATCACCAGGTCGGCGAAGGCACAGCAGAAATCCTGCGCTGTCACTACTGCAACCACACGGAAAGACATCCTCAAAATTGTCCAGAATGCAGTTCTCCTTACTTCAAAAACTTCGGTAGCGGCACTCAGCGAGTGGAACAGGAATTAACGAGATTGTTTCCAGAATTGCGGGCGATTCGGTTTGATAGCGATACTACTAGAAATAAGGGCGATCACCGCCGATTGTTAACTCAATTTGCGAATGGGGAAGCTGATATTTTACTTGGTACGCAAATGCTGACGAAGGGGTTAGATTTAGCTCAAGTTACATTGGTGGGAGTTGTGTCTGCTGATGGATTGCTGAATTTATCGGATTATCGCGCCAGCGAACGGGCTTTTCAAACTTTAACTCAAGTTGCGGGCCGTGCGGGTAGAGGCGACGATCCGGGGCGGGTAATTATTCAAACTTACACTCCCGAACATCGAGTGGTTCAAGCTGTGAAGCGGCACGAATATACAAGTTTTGTGGAAACAGAATTAGCAGAAAGGGCGGCGCTGAATTATCCACCTTCGGGGCGGTTGATTTTGTTGCGGTTGAGTAGTGTGGATGCGGCGGAGGTGGCGGTGACTGCGGTACAATTGGCGTCTGTTTGTCAACAGTATATCGATCGACTTTCGGTGACTGGCTGCGAGATGTTGGGGCCTGCACCGGCGGCGATTATGCGGGTGGCGAACCGCTATCGGTGGCAGATTTTGCTGAAGTTACCTGTGGATGAGTCGCTGGATTTGTCGGATTTGGTCGGGTTGCGCGATCGTACGCCGCGTTCTGTTAGTCTGACTATTGATGTCGATCCGTTGAATTTTGGTTGATTGGGGATGGAAAAGCGAGAATCCCCAATAAGACGGCGGTTGAAACCGCGTCTACACAAACAATGTCCACCTCCGTGGACTGAAGAAAACAACGTAATTTAAACGGCCGGGTCTTCAACCCGCGGAGGCGGGTTTTGTCTGTATAGACGCGGTTTCAACCGCCCGGTCTTCTTTCAGAAAAAGACTTGGTTGATATTTTTTCTACTGAGTCTTTGGTGGCTGAGGTTTTGAATGGTAACAGGGAACTGACGGTGAGTCAAATTCAGAAATTAGCTGAGTTATTTCATTTATCGCCTGGGGCATTTAAGATGAATTAGAATCGTAGGGTGCGTCAGCTTCGACGATTGTGTAAATAATCGATCATCTCCAAACTGACGCACCTGATACCTATTTCACCCGGTGCGGATCTATGAGATTTTCGATATGCAAGGCGAGAGATTTTTAATTTCGACGCATCCTACAACTACTAAAATTGGTTTGTAGTGACTACTTCTATTCTGTTAAATCGACTTGTCGAATCTCTTCTAGCGTCATATCCAAACATTGCGCGATTTGCTCATCGCTCAATCCTATTGCTTGCAAGCGAGCAATCGCCTCAATTTTCGCCTGCTGCTTTCCCCGCAAAAACTCAGGCGACTCTTCCTGTGATGTGCAGATATTTAAAGAGCCAATTACATGACCGCGAGCGACATGATTTCCACTAATGACGCCGCCTGTAACATTGCTAATCATCGACTTCCGAATCAGTGCAGATCGCAAATTTAATTTATTAACATCTTCTCCAAAAGCATCAGAGAACAACTGCCATAGCTCGTAGCCCACATCTTTAGCATAACCCTCAGTACAGTTCAGCCCTTGGGCAATATCGCCGTACTTTTGCCGCTTCAAAACGCCCTCAATCACACCAACTTGCATATCATCTAAATGCTTGCCAGTTTTCGCAAAGACAACTTCATCCGCAAAAGCCAGTGCTTCCTTAACGTTCACCCGCGCCTCCTCCCAATATCCGAGCGATCGAACTAAAACCGTCTAGATCCGACTATTTTCGCCTTGAATACAAAAACGATTAAAGCTTTATCAAAACTTTTTATATTATACGACTTTATCCGACCTTTTTCGACTATACAAATTAATTGGCAAGCTGTAGCATTGTGAATATCAAATCATCGCTCAAAGAAACTAACTTATGACGACTACCCAACTCGCTCTCGACAAAAAAGCAAATCCTTTGATGATGCACCTGAGCATCTCGCCCAAGTACGGCATTTCCGAAGAGCAAGCTAGCTACGATCCCAGCACGCAGACTTCTAACATCACCTCCATGAGCGGCTCCTGGTCTACTCGTGCTGGCTCCAGTATTTTTCAGTTTGAACCTAGTGATGACGACCAGCAAGAGGACGACTAGAATTTTGAATTACTAAGAAATAATTCGATCGCCCTTTATGTTCTTGAAAGACCTGTATGAATTTTTGCATGACAGGTCTTTCACTGTCAACATTATTTCAATTAGTTTGATTGCGATACCAGTTTCAAAAAAAATCCAACCGCATACAAGCTCGAAACCCATACATAATCCATCATTTCCAATCTAAAATCTAAAATATAAAATAGTATGACTGACCTTTTAATCGTGACTTCCGAGACAGACATTCATGCAGATGTCGTTATCAACGAATTGCAAAACTCAAATATTCGAGCAATTCGATTGAATTCAGAAAGTTTTATTAAAACAAGCAAATATGCTTACTCGTGGCAAGCTTCTGGCAATCCCAGTCAAAGTTTTTTGTCCTTTGAAGACTCCTTGAAAGAAGTTCAAGATATTGGCGTGATTTGGTGGCGCAAACCACAAGATTATCAAGTGTTTCCAGAAGTTGATGATGCTTGGGCAATCAAGTATTGTCAAGAAGAAACAGAATCTTTAATATACTCTCTGTCTGGCTTATATCCCAAAGCGAGGTGGGTCAATAACTACTACAAGATTAGATTGCCATCCCATCGCATCAACCAAATCCCCATTGCTCAAAAACTGGGAATTACTATCCCTCCAACACTTGTCACAAATTCCTACGATGCTGCTTGCAACTTTGTGACACAACAGGGAAAGTGCATTGTCAAACCGATGCGCTACTCTGGATTCCTACATGATGAAAAACAGTACGCTTGCTATACTCGCCCCATTGATGTAGAAACACTTGAAGCATTTCGAGAAAGCATTCGATTGGCACCTATTTTTATTCAAAAACGCATTCAGAAGAAGGCAGAATATCGCGTTACATTAATGGGTAAACATGATTTTGTCTGTCGCATTGACGCCAAACATACCAACGATGCAGACGTGACATTAGATTGGCGCGTCACCGAACCGGATAAACTCGTTCACGTTCCCGACAAGCTACCAATTGATTACCTCAACAAACTCCATCAAATGCTTGACGAGTTAGGCTTAAATTTTGGTGCATTCGACATTATTCGCGACGAGGACGACACGCTCTATTTTATCGAACTTAATCCCAACGGACAATGGTATTGGATCGAAATTCTAACTAAAATGCCGATGGTTCGCGCAATGGTGGAACTCATCGAAGATTTAGCGCTTCAATATCAACAGGATTGCTAAATTCTCTCAGGAATTACACATTCTATAGAGATTGCTTCGTTCCTAGCAATGACAAAGAATCAGCGCTGAGATTGCTTCGTTCCTCGCTGCGGACAAGGAATCAGTGCTGAGATTGCTTCGTTACAAGGAATCAGCGCTGGGATTGCTTCGTTCCTCGCTCCGGACAAGGAATCAACGAACTACAGCGACAATATTTGAGTAAACAAACTTAACTAAGAACATTGTAGCTAGGATTATCTAATACTAAATCCGGGCTTTTACCCCCTTGATGATGGTGGTGGTGCGTCGCTCGTTGAATCTTGGCAAATATCGAGAATTATTCGTGGCGACACACCCTACTTTCTACTAAAATAGGTTCGTAGTGAGGACTTTAGTCCGCAAGAAAAGAAAGGACTGAAGTCCTTACTACAAACCTATTTTGGTTCGTAGTGAGGACTTTAGTCCGCAAGAAAAGAAAGGACTGAAGTCCTTACTACAAACCTATTTTGGTTCGTAGTGAGGACTTTAGTCCGCAAGCAAAGAAAGGACTGAAGTCCTTACTACGAACCTATCGATCGCATCAATCAACTACGGCAAATCGGTTTCACCCATCAAATAAAGGTCGCACTCCCGGGCCACGCCGCGCCCTTCATTAATCGCCCAAACCACCAAACTTTGTCCCCGGCGACAGTCCCCAGCCGCAAAAACTCCCGGAATACTGGTTGTATACTTTTCGTGCTCGGCTTTCACATTGCTGCGGGCGTCGCGTTCCAATCCCAGCGCATCCAACAGCGGCTGTTCCGGGCCCAGGAAGCCCATCGCTAGCAACACAACCTGCGCCGGCAACACTTTTTCAGTACCGGGAATTTGCTTGGGAATAAACTGCCCTTTCTCGTTTTTCGCCCACTCCACCTCAACAGTGTGCACGGCTTTGACGTTGCCGTTTTCGTCGCCCTCGAACTTCGTGGCGGTGGTGAGATAGCCGCGCGGGTCATCGCCGAATTTGGCTGCGGCTTCTTCTTGGCCGTAATCCAAGCGGTAGACTTTCGGCCATTCGGGCCAGGGATTGTTGGCTGCCCGTTCCGAGGGCGGTTTGGGCAGGATTTCTAGCTGTACCAGGCTTTTGCAGCCGTGGCGGATGGAGGTGCCCACGCAGTCGGTGCCGGTGTCGCCACCGCCGATAATCACCACATCTTTGCCTTCGGCGGAGATGAAGTTATCGTTGGTGCTCTTGTCTAATACTGCTTTGGTGTTGGCTGTCAAAAAGTCCATCGCGAAGTGGATGCCTTTTAATTCCCGCCCTTCGATGCCTAAGTCGCGGGGTTTGGTGGCGCCGGTACAGATTACAACTGAGTCGTATTCTTTTAGCAGTTGTTCGGCTGGTAAGTCTTTCCCGACTTCGGTGTTGCAGACAAATGTTACGCCTTCGTCTTCGAGGACTTTGAGGCGGCGCATCACGACTTGTTCTTTGTCCAATTTCATGTTGGGGATGCCGTACATTAACAGGCCTCCCGGTCGATCGGCTCTTTCGTATACAGTTACCAAATGACCGGCTTTGTTCAATTGCGCCGCAGCCGACAAACCAGCGGGCCCGGAACCGATAACAGCGATTTTTTTGCCGGTGCGTTTAGCTGGTGGTTCGGCGGTAATCCAGCCTTCATCCCAGCCTTTATCGATAATCGACGCTTCGATATTTTTAATCGTGACAGGCGGGTTGTTGATGCCGAGCACGCAAGCGCCTTCGCAGGGTGCGGGACAGACTCTGCCGGTGAATTCGGGGAAGTTGTTGGTTTTGTGCAGTCTGTCTAGGGCATCTTTCCACAATCCCCGATATACTAAGTCGTTCCATTCGGGGATGAGGTTGTTAATCGGGCAGCCGCTTGCCATGCCGCTGATGATGCTGCCCGTGTGGCAAAATGGGATGCCGCAGTCCATGCAGCGCGCGCCTTGGCTGCGGAGTTTGTCTTCCTCCATCGGTAGGTGAAATTCGTCCCAGTTGTGGATTCGATCGACTGGTGAGAGTTCGGAGGGCAATTCGCGCAAGAATTCGATAAAGCCTGTTGGTTTTCCCATAGTGCTGTTTTTGTTAGAATTTACTATTCTGATAATTTGTCAAAGCTGAGGCCTGTAGGCTTCTGAAATAACTATTGTGATATAAATTGCGGGCGATCGCACCTCAGATAGATCAATTCGTACCTTACATCTTCTATATTGCCCTAGCTACACATCATCTGGCCCAAAAACGCTGTTTGTTCTTTAGTCTGCTTGGCCTAGACGAGAGTTTGACTCTGACGTGGTTTCAAGCGTCGAGTCCGATTTTTTGGATATATGGCACTATTCTCAACAACAGGCGTTTTGCCTGTTCCACAAAGAATTAATTTGATTGTGGGCTGTCCCGCCCGCTTTTCAATAACTTATTGAGAATAGTGCCATATCTCAAATATTGCTGATACTCCCACATCTGGCAACTTTTCAGCGCAGTCCCATCGTGCTGCTCTCTAAATACTATAATACCAGTAGTTTTTATAATAAAAGTGGTTCTTAAGGAGGACTAAAGTCCTCAGGAAGAAGGACTAAAGTCCTGACTACGAACCTTTTTTGTGACGGGTGATTTACTAGAGATGGTATCAATGCTTTGTGCAATCAATTGGGGATAACAAAACTGCGCGAACTTACGGCGGCTGCAAAAATAAAAAAAATTACTCCCATCCCCAATAACCCAACAGCTAAACTGAAGAGAAATATCAACCCATCTGACGGTTCGTAGGTATTCTCATCAATTTGGCGGCGCACAATAAAGTATTGTTTAGTTGAGATTAACACGGTTGCTAAACCCACCAGAGAGAAGACTAAACCCAACTTCCAACCCGTGCCGTGACGGTGCTGTATGGGGATTTGCACGACGCGAAACCGCACGATCAGGACGCCAAAACCCATGAGGGCGATCGCACTTCGCATCCACGAGAGAAAGGTGCGTTCGTTTGCAGAGCGATCGATCGCCTTTGACAGATTTTCCTGCTTGAGTTTTTCCTCGTCTACTGTCATCGGCTTGAAGGAAATATCTGGGGCGATCGCACTTTTAGATATAGCGGATCTAGCGAAAGATGAGGTACGTTGTTGGGATGCGAGCCCTCTTAGTCTAAGCGGTTATACGATCTGCCAGTTATACCTCATCTTTTTGAGAAAGGCTATATATTTTTAGATATATTTAGGAAACACTCGGATTATTCGGGACTCATGAAACTAGCTGCGGTACCGGGAACTGAGAAGATAAAATAAATTACTCCCATGCCCAAAAGTACGATCGCCAAACTAAACAGCAGTACCCACCTGTCCGTAGGTTCGTAAGTATCGTAATCGATATCGTGACGCACAGCAAAGTAGTGCTGAGTGGAAATTAACACTGTCAGCAAACCCACCACAGAAAACAGCAAACCCAACTTCCAGCCATTACCCGGAGTCGGCAAAAGAGGCGGGTGGAAGGCTCGCAGGCGGACGATGACGACGCCAAAACCCATCAGGGCGATCGCTGTTCGCATCCACGCTAAATAAGTGCGCTCGTTTGCTAAATGATCGCGCACCCGCGAGGGATTGTGTCGCTTGGTTTTTTGCGTATCTGCTTTTGGCGATTTAAATGGTAACAGCATAGATCGAACTCTTAATTTTGGCTGGAAACCTGGAGGAATATTTATTTTTTTAGCTTCTTTTCTGGTTGTATCGGAATGATTTAACCACAGAGAACACAGAGGGCACAGAGAGGGAAGATAGAGATGAATACAGAACGATGGAATCGGATTTGATATCAGGGGGAACTTGTATGCGCTAAAGCAGAGATTTTATGTTAGCATTTTAAGTCAGTTTATCTCAGCTTAAACCATAAAATTTTATTAAAATTATCATAAATATTTATTGCCCAAATTTTGTACATTATCTGTCTTGATAGAAAGGAAATTACAAAGGTTTTATTGATATTTATCGAGACAGAAAGAGTGGCAGTAGCCGATAAGTAAGCTGTACTGAATTTAAATTGTATATTGCGATGACCATCAAAAATTCTCTCCTCCTTTCTTTACCCTCCGAGCGAAGCAGTTATAGTCCTCTCCCTCTCGAACACCATACACAATCTAGATGCAGTACAGCTTATTTCCCCTCTACTAGCAACTCCTCAAAATCGGCGGCCGGCACGGGAGGGCTGAACAAATATCCTTGCATAGCATCGCACTCGTAGCGCCAGAGAAAATCTCTTTCTGCTTCTGTTTCAACTCCTTCGGCAACTACTTCAAGACAGAGACTGTGCGCCATTTCAATAATCGCTTTCACAATCGCTGCATTTGTGCAACCATCGGTAATGTTGCTGATAAAACAGCGGTCAATTTTTAAAACATCGAAGGGATATTGTGTCAGATAGCTTAAGGAAGAATAGCCTGTGCCGAAATCGTCAATAGATATAGAAACTCCTAAATCTTTCAATTGTTGCAAAGTAGCGATCGCACTTTCGGCATCCTTCACCATCATACTTTCGGTGAGTTCTAATTCCAAACTGCTCGGTGCTAAACCAATTTCTGCTAAAATTTCGGCAACTCTGCTGCTGAGATTCGCCTGGTTAAATTGGCGCGGCGACAGATTTACCGCTACTTGCTGCAAGGAAAAACCAGCGTTTTGCCAAAGTTGCATTTGCCTGCAAGCTGTTTCCAAAACCCACTCGCCTAATTGTACGATGAAACCAGTTGCTTCAGCATCTGGAATAAATTCGGCGGGCGAAATCAGCCCTTTTTCTGGATGCAGCCAGCGCACTAAGGCTTCGGCGCTCATAATTTGACCCGTCTGAACATCGATCTGCGGCTGATAGTAAACTTGGAATTCTTCTCGTTCGAGGGCGCCGCACAGATTTGTTTTTATCTGCTCTAATTTATCTGCGGCTTCTTGCAGCAATTCGTTGCTTTCCGATCGCAAATTACTCTGCTGTTTGGCCAAAGCTGCTTGTTTTTTCAAGCGGCTCGATACGGCGCCCACAAGTTCAGCTTTAGTAAAAGGCTTAGTCAGGTAATCATCAGCTCCCAATTCCATGCCTTGGCGCATTTCAGAGCGCTCGGCTTTACCAGTCAGAAACACAAAAGGTACTGTAGCAGTAACAGGATGCGATCGCAATGCCGCCAGCACCCCATAGCCGTCAAGTTGCGGCATCATTACATCGCAAAGAATCACGTCAGGAAGATTTGACACCGCCGCATTTAAGCCGATCGCTCCATTTTCTGCACCCGTCACGTCGAAACCTTCAGCTTTGAGGAGTTTGAGAATATTCTCGCGAATTACTCTATCGTCCTCAATCACTAGAATCTTGTTCATATGTCATTCCCTGAAAGCGATATAATTGACCCTGTAGTTGAACCCGATCGGTGTGAGAATAGCTGAGAACGCACAGCTCGATCGACTTCACAGCGGAATATTTTCCGACAAAAATAGCAGACGCCCCTGAAAAACCCTCATTTTCCAAGGACAACTTGATTAATGTTTCTCTGCTTACTTAGCGCCGTCCGTATTATTACGAGGTTAGTTAATAAATCTCTAAACTTAATTTTAGGCGATCGACAGTTAGCAGCACCCTGAATAACTGCTAAACTGATTGTGCCACTAGAGCGATCGTCTGCAAACAATCTCAACCTATTTATAACAGTTGCCAAAAACAATGCAACTGCCCGCAAGTTTAAAACCCTTGCGGAGTAAGTCTTTCCTCATTGTTTAGTGTAAAACCTCAAATCAAACATCAAAAATGGTATTACCAAGTGGATTTCCTGAACCCGCAAATATTGGCGTCATAGAAGTTAAGCAATATCCTCAGTACCGCGCTGTCACCTACACCCACGCGGGCGATTTGCGACAAGCGACAGGAATCGCATTCAATCCTTTGTTTCAACACATCAGCAACAACCAAATTGCGATGACAACGCCAGTAGAAGCGCGCTACACTGCAACTTCCGAGCAAATCGATGCAATTCCTGTTGCAGAAGTTTCATTCCTGTATCCCGCACCAAATATCGCCCCCAGCAGCGTTAACCCTGCTGTGGAAGTCACGGATACTTCACCGATGACAGTTGTCAGTATCGGCGTGCGCGGCGCCTACAGTTGGGAAAGCTACGAAAATAACCTCTCCCAACTAAAAGATTGGCTTCAACAACATCCCGAATACGAAATAGCCGGGCCGCCGCGCCGCTTTTTTTACAATTCGCCCATGACGCCGGAATCCACTAAAATCAGTGAAGTACAAATTCCTATCGAACGTTCTAATAAATAAAGTCAGCAGTCAGCAGTCGGTAGTTATTTGTTATTTGTTATTTGTTATTTGTAAGGGGATACCAATCACAAATGAGTAGCAACCAATTACCAATTACCAGTTACCGATGCCCCATGCCCCATGCCCCATGCCCCATGCCCATCCTGTCAACTGCCGCTGATGTGAACCACGAGTTCGCGAATGTGGCCCCGCTGGCGGTGTTCCCAAAGGTAAATTCCCTGCCAAGTTCCTAACAATAATCTACCGCGTGCGATCGGGATTTGTTCAGAAGTATGAGTCAGTACAGTGCGAATGTGCGCCGGCATATCGTCTGGGCCTTCCGCATCGTGAATGTAACTTGCGCCCTCCGGTACCAGTTTCGCCAAAAAATTAGCCAAATCCGTCAGTACATCCGGATCAGCATTTTCTTGAATCACCAAGCTAGCAGAAGTGTGGCGCAAAAACAAGCTACAAAGTCCTGTTTTAATACCTGAATTTGCTACCACATCTTCTATCTTAAGACTGATATTGTACAGAGACTTGCCTGTAGTTTTAATTTTGAGTATTTCTTGGTGATGAAGCATTCGATTTTAGATTTTAGATTTTAGATTTTAGATTTTTTGCATCAATCTTTAATTGATATGTCAACCGCAGATGTCAGGCAGATTAACACAGATAAACGCAGATAATTTCAAGATAGCAAAGCTTGGGAATGCAATTGTTCGTCTATTGTTGGTGTAGACGAGATTTCAATCGCCGTCATCCTAATCCTCATCTTTAAAATAGTCTACAACAGCTTGGGCGATCGCCTCCGTACCGTGCTTATCCAACTTATCCGACAAACGGGGCGGGTGCAGCGGCTTGTGCAAAAACCCCCAATCCCCCTCAAAAAACTCCGCCGCAGTCACAACTTGGTGTTCCGCATACTTTTCCAGCCACTCCAACAAGACAGCAGCTTCGGCAAAACCATCTCTCATGATAGAAACAACAGGTATTTCCAAGCGCAAAGCTTCCGAAAAAGTGCTGTATCCCGGTTTAGAAACCATGCGGCCGCAGACAGGCATCATATCGACCGGGCGCGGTAAAATTGGGAAAGATTGTGCAAACTGCTGATGTTTGACTCTAATCAAATTCGGCAAATCGGGAGCTCCCGCATCAAAAGTGATAAATTGCCAATCGCTAAATTGCTGTAAATTGTGATAAGGAATTGCCTCTAAACCCAGTCCGCCAAAAGTCAGCAACACAGTTTTTTCCGGCGGTGATTCAATTCCAAATACTTCCCGAATTTTATCATTACTGTAGCGAGGATTGCCGCCAGTCAAGCCGACATCTTCAATATTAGGAAAAGCTGGCATCGGTTCGTGTAAAGGAAGACGAAAAAGCCGATCGCACTTTCCGAAGCATTCACCAATCCAATCCGCCATTTCGTCAAATTCTCCGCCCCAATCTCGATAGATAAAGTCCCACCCAAAATTGCTCATCATCCAGCAAGGAACCCCAGCCGCTGCGGCCATTCGCGTTGCTAAAGGAGGAATATCTGCCAGCACCAAACCCACGCGATTTTGCTTAAGAAAATTCACTTCGCCTGCAATTAGTGAATTTTGCTTTTCCCGAATTTCCCGCAATTTTTCGAGAGTCGCCTCTTGATCCATATGCAAACTATCAGCCTGCACAACTCCGACATCAAAAGCGCGGGGACGGAGGATGAAATCACCAGTAATATAACATTCTAGCAGCCAACGAGGTGCAGTTGTGGTGATAATTAGTAAGATATCTGGGTTTAATTCTTGGATTTTTGCAGCTACGGAGGAAACTCGGACGGCATGGCCGAATCCATGATTGGTGATGGCAATATATAATGTTGGTCGAGACATTGGTAATGGGTAATGGGTAATGGGTAATGGGTAATGGGTAATGGGTAATGGGTAATGGGTAATGGGTAATGGGTAATGGGTAATGGGTAATGAGTAATGGGTAATGGGTAATGGGCATTTTGCGAGTTGTTTGTTATCAGTTATTGGTAGAACAATAACAAATAACAAATAACAAATAACAAATAACTCATAACTACTAACTAATAACTCGATCGATAATTTCGCGTGCCATGTCTTGTAAGGATACCACTCGATCGGCAAAACCAGAATTAACCACACTTCCCGGCATCCCCCAGACAACGCTGCTAGCCTCATCTTGAACGATAATCTTACCCCCAGCCTCCCGGATATTCTGACAGCCCAGCAGCCCATCCTGCCCCATTCCCGTCAGCACCACACCCAAAACTCCAGCACCGTAAATCTTAGCAGTCGATCGAAACAGCACATCAACCGCAGGGCGGCAAGAATTTTCTCGCGCCTCTTGATGCGTGCGAATACGCACCCCAAAACCCTGTTTTTCCAAAACCAGATGGTAATCACCGGGCGCTATCCAAGCAACTCCTGGCTCAACAATACTTCCCGTCACAGCCTCCTCCACTCTAATTTTGCACTTTTCGGTCAGGCGATCGGCTAAACGCTTCGTAAACACCGGCGGCATATGCTGCACAATCACAATTGGTACAGGAAAATTAGCCGGCAAATCCTGCAAAATAGTTTCCAAAGCATTTGGCCCACCCGTCGAAACCCCAATCGCTACAATTTCGATTTTAGATTTAAAATTGACCGCTGAATTCGACGAAATCAAACCCGATTTAACTGGCAATGGTGTGGGATTATTGTGAGTCTTAGGTACTTGAATATTCCCCACTTTTGGCATCTTGCCACCATTGCAAAAAACCTTAATTTTCGGAATCAATTGCTCGCGGATGTGTTCTAGCGCCGCTTCCTTGCTCTTCATATTATGAGGCTTAGTCACGTAATCCGTAGCACCCAGCGCCAGAGCATTTAAAGTAGCAACAGCGCCCAACTCTGTGAGCGCGCTAAACATAATTACAGGAATATTTTTGTCAAGTTTTCGGATTGCCACTAGCGTCTCCAAACCATCCATTTCCGGCATTTCCACATCCAGCACAATCAAATCTGGATTCACCTGAGAAATCTTGGCTAAAGCAATTCTACCATTGGGTGCAGTCCCCACAACCTCCAGTGCTGCATCGCCGTCGAGTACGTTACTTAACAATCGGCGCACCACTACCGAATCATCAACAATTAAAACCTTGATCTGGGACATTTTCTATTAAACTCGAAATAACAGATCGAGCAGTAAGCGAGCTTGAAAAAACAGAATTAAATCGCCTTCTACGCCAAGATCGATAATTTTAAAATGAGACATAAATAGTAGAATTGTTGAGCGCATATTAAAATTCATAGCGCTAAATATTTCCTCCGCCGAACCTTCTATATAGTGGGGAACTACATAACCGAGATTGTATTTTAAGGTATTACTAAAAGTGCCGACAATACCGCTAATAGCTAAATTGCCAATTTCCCCCAAGATGTCAGCCTTATCTTGCTTGAATTCCTCGCTGGTTACATCGCCGCCGCCGTTGAGAGCTAAAACAAGAGCATCAGCAGCTTCGCAGGAAAACAACATCTGAGCCGAACCTGATAAATTGCCGTTAAAATCAAGCTGCGCTACAGCTATTAGGTTTTTTCCCAAGGTTTCAATTAGGTTTTTTTGCAAAAATATCGGGGACAGCGCTTGAGATGAAGGCATTTCACATTCTACCTCACACGCAATCATTTCGCTCATCTGAGAAACTGCTGTGCCGATGGCTTTGTTGACAACATCCTGTAATTTTGTGTGTTTTCCGGTTTCGAGCTTGGCTAGGTTGAAATTCCGCAGTTGACTGTGAGAATTAATTGGATCGGCGTTATTTGGATAAGCCGCAGTTGCCACGGTGTGCCGCAATTCTAATTCATTGTTAGTTTTTTTGAGAGTTGCGAATATTCCTGCCAGCGACAAATACTGAATCATATTCCTTGCTAAGTCGTCGCTGAGAATTATCGTGGGTATTTGTAATAATTGCAAGAATTGGATAATTGCTAAATAATTGTGTTCTATGGCTGCAAAATTTAGGATGACAGCTTTGGGATGGTGGCACTCAGCAATATCTAAACAATTGTATAAATCTGTAGTTGTGGCAAATACATATTCGTCTGCTTTTAACGTTTCGCGCAATGTCTGATTTTCTGAATCCGAAAAGCCTCCAATCAGAATTAATGAAATTGGTTTTGAGTAGGTTTTCATTTTAGGGAATTGAGAATTGGGAATTGGGAATTGGGAATTGGGAATTGGGAATTGGGGATTGGGAATTAATTATTTAGGGAGCGCATTGCCCACCTTAACTCACCCATTACTCATTACTCATTACCCATTATCAATTCCCCATTATCTATTATCCAAATCAATACTTAAACTGATTGACAAGTCCTTGCAATTGAGCGGCCGTTTTCGATAATTCGATCGCAGAATTTTGAGTATTGCTAGCACTGGTGGCGGTACTTCCCGCTGCATCGGCGACGCTGGTAATATTGCGGGCAATTTCGGAGGAACCGATCGCAACTTGGTTGACATTGCGCGCAATTTCGGTAGTTGTAGCCGTTTGTTCCTCCACTGCACTGGCGATCGTCGTTTGGAAATCGCTGATTTGGTTGATAATAGAAGTAATTTGGCCGATCGCCTGCACGGAGCTTTTAGTATCAGCTTGAATAGCCTCCACCTTCTTGCTGATATCCTCAGTCGCCGCCGCCGTTTGTTTCGCCAACTCCTTCACCTCATTCGCCACCACCGCAAAACCCTTGCCCGCTTCTCCAGCCCGAGCCGCCTCGATTGTAGCATTCAGAGCCAGCAAATTAGTCTGTTGGGCGATCGAAGTAATCACCTTGACAACATTACCAATCTCAGCACTACTAACGCCGAGTTTAGTAATAGTTTGATTCGTAGTTTCCGCCATCCTCACCGCCGAATTAGCAACCGTCGCAGCTTCCGAAGCATTCTTAGCAATTTCCTTAATACTCACATTCATCTCCTCGATGCCGGTAGCCACCGATTGAGTATTGCTATTAACTAAATCCGCCGCCGCAGATACCGTCCCTGCTTGAGCCGAAGTTTCTTCAGCCGCCGCCCCCATATTTTGACTTTCGCTAATCAATTCCTCCGAAGCACTGCTAACTGCGATCGCAACTTGAGAAATTTGCTGCACCTGAGCGTTCAAATTAGCCGCCATCAGATTAACATTATCCGTCAAATCTTTCCAAGTACCGCTGATATCAGGAACAGTCGCCTGCCCTCCCAACTGTCCTGCAACTACCTGTTTCGCCAGCCCCGTTACTTCATCTGCAAAAGTATTAAGCTGGTCAACCATAGTATTCAACGTATTTTTCAGTTCCAGAACTTCTCCTTGAACTTCCACAGTAATTTGCTTCGACAAATCTCCCTTAGCCACAGCAGTAGAAACTTCCGCAATACTCCGAACTTGCTCCGTAAGATTAGCCGCCATAATATTCACATTACCAGCCAAACTCAGCCAAGTACCCGACAAGCCATCAACAGTTGCTTGACCTCCCAATTTGCCCTCAACGCCAACTTCCCTAGCAACTCGCGTAACTTCTAAAGCAAACTCATTAAGCTGAACAGTCATTTCATTAATCGTATTCTTCAGATCCAGAATTTCCCCTTCAGCTTCTACAGTAATTTTTTTAGACAAATCTCCCTGAGCTACCGCCGTAGTAACTTCCGCAATATTGCGTACTTGATTGGTAAGATTGCTCGCCATTAGATTAACATTTTGCGT
Source organism: Oscillatoriales cyanobacterium (assembly GCA_004292955.1). Lineage (GTDB taxonomy): Bacteria > Cyanobacteriota > Cyanobacteriia > Cyanobacteriales > Microcoleaceae > Microcoleus. The sequence goes on from RDXX01000043.1 coordinate 22,901, forward strand.
TAAATCTTTCCAGACGCCAGCTACTCCGTGAACTTGTGCTTGACCCCCAAGTTTCCCCTCAGTTCCCACCTCTTTTGCTACCCGCGTCACCTCTTTGGCAAAATCGTTGAGACTGTCAACCATTTGATTTAGAGTATCTTTCAATTGCGAAATTTCCCCTGCGGCTTCAACGGTAATTTTTTCATTCAAATCGCCGACGCTAATTGCCGTTGCAACCTTAGTAATATTTCGTACTTGATGAGTCAGATTTGCCGCCATCAAGTTAACACTTGCCGTCAGTTCTTGCCAAATACCCGATAGCCCTTCTACCTCTGCTTGGGTTCCCAATTTGCCTTCGCTACCAACTTCGCGGGCGACGCGAGTTACTTCTAAAGCAAAACTATTTAATTGGTCTACCATTTTGTTGAGAGTAGTCCCAATGCGGCGGAACAATCCTTTGATTGGTTTGCCTTCAAACTCTAAGCTAAATTTTTCGGACAAATCGCCTTTAGCTACAGCGTGCAGCACTCGCGCTATGTCTATTGTCGGCGCAACTAAGCTGTTTAGCGTTGCATTCACCGCGTCAATACTGCTAACCCAAGAACCTTTAAATTCTTTGATTTCTCTTGATTTTGGTACTTTGCCTTCTTCGGCAACTGCTTGGCTGACGCGCTCTATTTCGTCAGCAAATTTTTCATTGACACTCACCATTTCATTAAAGACTTTGGCAATTTCACCCAAGCCGTTGTCGGCGGGTAAACGAACGCTAAAGTCGCCATCTCTGACTGCTGCCAGAGCGATAATCAGTTGCTGTTGGTACTGGTTGCTGAAACTCTCTGCTGTTTCTGCAATTGTTGTCGCTACCAAATTGCTGGGTTCCGAGTCAATTTCGGAAGATTCTGAGGCTGTTGATTGATTTTGTGTATCCATGTTTTAGGTAGTTTTATACAATTTATCAGGGAGGGCGATTCCCTACGGGATAGCTTCGCACGCGCGTACTTTTACGTCACACATTCTCGGTACTGGCAGCCCGAAACCCGCTCTGTGCTTACCAGAAAGAATTGGTTGAAAGCCGTAACCCCGATCGGGAGAAATTAAAATCACACTATTCATTACTCCAATCCTCTTCCTTCTAGGTAGAGATCGCTCTCAAACTGTCAACTGTCAACTGTCAACTGTCAACTGTTGAAAGTCTGGGACACAAAACATCCGGTTTGCATGAGGAATATTTGCGGTATTTAAGATGCCGCGGCGATCGCCTTCAGCAGCATTTGAAACGAACCCACATCGAAAAACAGCAAAATGTCTCCTTGAATTTGCAGTTCTTCAATACTAAAGTGAGCTGGAGCCAACAGCACGCTCCCGGTATCGAGAGACTTTTCTTTTAACAGTAAATCCTCAATTTCTTCCTCTGCGTAATAGGGAACCTCATAGTCTAACGGTTGGTCTAGAACGTTGCCAATTGAACCCATGACACCGTTAATGATCATATTCCCCACCTCACTGAGGGTACTAATTTTGAGAGAATCAAGGTCAGGACTTCCCTTTTCTTCACCAGTGAGAACAGAAACTAAATTCACTGCACTTTCGGTAGGAAAAAGTAGCTGGGCGCTGCCGCTAAATGAGCCGTTAAAGCCTAGCTGCACCGTGGAAAGAGGCTCTATACCGAAGCGTTTTTTTAATTCGCTTCGCAGCTCATTGGCTGATACAAGGTCAATATCTGGAATCTGCAACTGGATGGGAAATTGAATCATTTCATTCAACATTCCAGCGGCACTTCCCACACCAATATTGATTAGCTCCTTCAAAGCATCTATTTCATCTGCTGTTAGCTCCACTCTGATATCTCCTATTTGCTATCCAGAGCTTTTTGGATTGCAGCCTGAATCTCGGGAGCTTTTGGGGGCTTTTTCAGCATCATAAATGCTCCCAATTCTTCGCACTTCTGCCTAGCGCTGTCTTGAATATCTGCTGAAAGTACGATGACTGGAATTTTAGAGCCTTTTTCGCCCAGGGCTTTTAGCAAGGCGAAACCGTCCATTTCTGGCATTAACAAATCTGTCATCATGCAGTCTGGCGACTTGGATGCAGCCATATCTAAGCCTTCTTGTCCGTTGGCTGCTTCTATCACTTGATGTCCGGCTTCTTCAACAGCTTTGCGAATCATCCGCCGAGAGAATGCTGCATCATCTACAATTAAAACTAAACCCATTTTGGCGCGCTCCTTAATAATTGGGAATTGGGAATTGGGAATTGGGAATTGGGAATTGGCTGAAAACCTTTGTATCTCTGGTTTATATCAGAGTCTAGATCTCCCTAAATCCCCCGATCGAAGCAGGGTAGTTTTATTGTCGGGAAAAGACATCTGAAACTACCGAAAACATCGCTCAAAGGTCGGATGGCCGATTAAACCCAACTGTCATATTAATCAAGGTACGTAGTTGGGCTTTAGCCCTCTTTAAACAGGGAGCATCTCAGTTTTGTGAAAAGCATTTTTTTTATTATAGTGCTGTCCCCGCTCGCGTATTCTACAAATCGCGAGTGGGGACAGCACTATAAATGCAAAACTGAGATGCTCCCTTTAAACATACCTGTATAGAGGGCCCAAGCCCAACTACGTACCTATTTCTATGATGACAATAAAACCGCCCTGCTTGTTAAGGGGGAGTAGGGGGCAAGCTAAGGGGGCATCTAGACCTAAGTATCAAACCGTTGATTGATACTACGTTTGAGGTATTTTTTGACCCTCATGTACGACTTCACATTAACCATTATTGATTACCAATTCATGCAGTACATCTGTTGAGATGTTCTGAACAATCTAAGAGGTAAGTTTTCATCTTACCTTTGCCTTTAACATCAATCATTCCTCTTTCTGCAAACAAATGTTTTGTTGACAACTGCTTGTAAGTGTCTTCTGTCACTTGAATGCAGCCGGGAAAACTATATTGTTCCATGCGGCTTGCCGTGTTTACCGTGTCGCCCCAAAGGTCGTAACTAAACTTTTTAGTTCCGATGACCCCTGCAACCACAGGCCCGGAGTGAATGCCAATTCGCAGGCTGTGAAATTCTTTTGTTTGTGTGTTTAGCCGCGTCATAGCTTGCTGCATGGCTAGGGCCATTTGCACGATCGCGTCAGCATGATCGTCCCGGAGGATGGGCAATCCAGATGCTACCATATAGCCGTCCCCAATAGTCTTAATTTTTTCTAAGCCGTATTCCTGAGTTAGCTGGTCAAATTCTGAGAAAATAGAATTGAGTTTGACAATTAATTCAATAGGAGGCATTTCTGAGGCAAGCTTGGTAAAGCCTACCATATCAGCAAATAAGACGCTGACATTGGGGAAGTGATCGGCAATTACTAAGTCTGGGGCTGATTCTTCTTGGAGCCGGAGTGCGATCGACTCTGGTAAAATATTCAGTAATAATTTTTGAGTTTTCTCTTGGCTTTCCATCAACTGCTGATACAGTTGAGACTGTTGAATCAAGCGCCGCACTCGCTGAATCAGCACTGGCCAGTGAATCGGCTTCGTCACATAATCTGTTGCTCCTACTTCAAAAGCTTGATTGACAGATTTTTTATCATCTAGTGCTGTAATCATCAGCACCGGGATTTTTTGCGTTTGGGGATTAGCCTGGAGTTGGGCGCAGCAAGTAAAACCGTCCATTACAGGCATCATCGCATCCAATAGGACAATATCTGGGAGAGTTTCTTGACAAATGTCCAAACATTCTTGTCCGTTTGATGCCTCAATTACCCGATAGCCTTCTTTTTCCATAATCCGGCGGGTAAATAGCTGCTGGGTTGCTTCGTCATCGACGATCAGAATTTGGGGCGTGGTTTGCGAGTTGATTCTAAAGTCAGCACTAATCATATTCTTGTGAAAATAGCATCAAGTTCTTAGTCAGCAGCAGATTTAATTTCTGCGTTGAAATGGATGAGTTCACTGTAGATCGATCGCACTCTGATGATTTTTAACAACTGTATAATCTCATACTCCATGGAATACTTAACTTTCGGCAACGGATAGGATAATCTGTCACTTTTTATACTGACATTTTGTTACAGTATCTGAAAAGTTAGCAATTGAGCCGTCACGTTGCTATTGAGATCGTGTTGAGAATTCTATCAGATTATGTCAGAACTTTTAAATTTTCGCAATTGGCTAAATGGCCTAAATGTTGAACATTTTGCGGAAAACGGGCGATCGATCGTCCCGCGCCACCGACACACCATATCGGGTTGCTTTTGTCAATTATTTTTGCTTTTTACACTCACACTCCTGGAGACAAGTGGCACTTTAAAAAAGGTACGTTGTTGCGCTTGAGCGCTCTATCGCAATAACGTACCTAAAAAACCTTTAAGTATTGTGATACTTGCGTACACGATTGACTCATTGAGATGCTGCAAATAAATCCGTTGCGGAACTTCCTTCTTCGATAGCAATCAACTAGATGACAAAGCCGCTTTTACCCGCTGATATTCGGCTGCAATTTTGCACATCAGAACCTCGCTACCTGAGAGAGTTTTCTTCCGGGCCATCTCTTCGAGCTGCGCGCACAATTGAAACAAAGGCATGGCTCCGACTGTCGTACAAGCACCTCTAAGAGCGTGAGCCGAGGCTTTAATTGCGGGAGCATTCAATTGATTGACAGCATCGGCGAGTTCCTGCAATTTTGGCGGTGCAACTTCCAGAAATTTATCTACTAGCTCGATCCAAAATTCTTCAGCTTCTTCTCCCAGTAAATCCGTCAATTCTTCAAAAGTTTGACTGTCAAGAGGCGGCAATTCTATTTCGGTTTGTGCTGTTTCGGGTAGAAAATTTTGCGGTGTGGCTGGCGGTAAAATTTGGGAGTTTTCTTCCTCTAATTTAGGAACTGTCACAGCAGGTAAAGTCGGAAATTTAATGTGATCAGTACCGACTACAATTTCCCCAGAATTAGGAGGAAAATTTCCCACTCCCGATTGACTTCCACCTTCAATTTGTGAAATCAAAACACCTGCGCGGGCGATTAAATGCTTTAACTCTTCCAACGCAGTTTCATCAACTGCGGGTGCAACATTTTTCATTTCGTTTCCAGGCTGAGCTTGGGAAGCAGAGTCTGTCGGCTGAGTCTGCCAATTGTTAAGCTCTGAATAGGATTTGGATCGCCCGGTTTGTCGATCGTACTGCGCGATCGCCTGAACGATCGCCTGGACTCGCACCGGCTTACTGATATAATCATTCATGCCAGCATCTAAACAAAGTTCGCGATCGCCCTGCATCGCATTAGCCGTCATCGCAATAATCCAAGGAGAAGTCGATTTTGGATTGGGAGATTGCTCGTCTGTTGCAGAAAATCCAAATTCTGGAGCAGGATTTTCTAATATTAAATTTCCCGAAAATCGCTGGCGGATCAGGCGAGTAGTTTCCAAACCATCCATTTCTGGCATCTGCATATCCATAAACACAATATCGTATTCCGAACGCTCCAAAGCATCCAAAGCTGCTTGTCCGCTGCTGGCAAAATCTGCACTGTAACCTAACTTCTGCAACATCTGCCCTGCTACCATTTGATTGAGTTCTACATCGTCTACCAACAGCATTTTCAAAGGCAGTGTTTCGGCTAATTGTGAATTAAATTGAGGCTGCGAAAAACACGGTTGAATTGGGGTACATTCCCCGCCCAAGATGCGAAGCAAAACTTCATGGAGCTGTGCTTGCTTAATTGGTTTGTATACAAAAGCTGCGAATTCAACTCGCCCTTGAACTTCGCGGCGAGATGGCCTCCCCCCAGAACTCAAAATCATTAAAGGTAAATTTTTACCTTGAGGAAATTCTCGAATTTTTTCTGCTAAAGTAATGCCGTCCATTTCTGGCATATGAAAGTCTAGAATCGCTATGTCAAACATAGTTTCATATTGCAGCACTTTCAGCGCTTGCGCGCCAGATTTTGCTGCGCGGACAACCATTCCCCAAGACATAGCTTGCAGGGTAAGAATTTTGCGGTTTGTGGGATTATCGTCAACTAGCAGCAGTCGCAAACCTGCTAGTTGAGGCTGGGGTACATTCAGGTTTAATATTTCTTCATTAGCCGGTGCTGGCTGAGCTTTGATGCTAAAAGAAAATTTAGAACCTTTGCCGATTTCGCTTTCTACCCACATAGTGCCGCCCATGATTTCGCTGAGGCGTTTGCTGATGGCTAAGCCTAAGCCAGTACCGCCATATTTGCGAGTTGTGGAACTGTCAACTTGACTGAAGGCTCTAAATAGTATGTTTTTGCGATCGGGCGAAATTCCGATGCCTGTATCCCTCACAGTAAATTGAATTTCGTAGTTACTACTTTCTGATGGTTCTAGATATTTAGAATCGGCAGCATCAGAGTCTGACAGAGAAGAATTTAAAGCTGGTTTATGCCTGAATTTTTCGCTGTCAAGCCCAATATTTATTTTAGAAATTGAGTTAGTTTGCGTAACTTCTACAGCATTGTCGGCAATGGGTTTTGCTGTTACTTTAACTACCACTTCACCTGCTTCGGTAAATTTGGTAGCATTGCCGAGCAAATTTATCAATATTTGGCGAAGTCTGGTGACATCTCCGTACAGGAAGGCGGGAACACTGGCATCCAATTCGCAAGCTAAGTCTAGCTGTTTTTCCGCAGCTTTCATCGCGACTAAATCTAAAGCTTCTTCGACACAGTTTCTGAGATTAAACGGTTCTTGTTCTAAATCCAGCTTGCCTGCTTCTATCTTAGAAAAGTCGAGAATGTCGTTAATAATTGCCAGCAAAGAATCGCCGCTGGTACGAATTGTATTCACAAAATTGCGCTGGTTTGGCGAAAGTTGCGTATCTAGCAACAGCTCAGTCATGCCAATGACTCCGTTCATCGGCGTGCGGATTTCGTGGCTCATCATTGCCAAAAATTCACTTTTGGCTCGGTTGGCAGCTTCGGCGTCAGTTGTGGCGCGTTTAAGTTCTTCTTCTATTACTAATCGGTGTTTAATTTCTTGCTGATAGGTTTGGATGCGCTGCGTTACTTCGGAAACATCTTGAACCGCTATTAAAGCATAAAAACCTTCTCCTTTGATGGCTGGTATGGGAGTGACGTTTGTGTTGTGAACTCTCGGTTTGCCGTTGGGTAAGTTTGATGAAATTAGGGGCTGGTGGAGTTGGGGAGAAAATACGGTGGGCAAGCCATTGTTAAATACTTGTTTTAAGCGAGTTTGATATTTAGGTTCTTCGAGTTGGGGAAAGTGAGTTTTGAGGTTAGTTCCGATTATTTCTTTTTTGAGCAGCTTTGTCCACTGCTCTAATGTGCGGTTCCAAAACAGCACGGTAAAATCGCGAGCGATCACGCACAATCCGATGGGAACGCGATCGAGGACGTTGAATCTTTGTTGCGCTTGTTCTATTTGTTCTAGCATTTTCTGTAGGGAGAAAAAGTGACGAAATTTATGTATACTTCAGAAGTTATCAAAAAAAAGCTTGGGAGGCAACAATGCAGAAAAATTATATTCATTTATTCTGCCAGCTTCTATCCGATCGCTGGCTCAATAAACCCGGTTTATACGATAAATAAGAGGTTTGGGGACAGGCATTTAGGAAGAAACGGGGTTTGGGCGCGCTAAGAGTGTGTAAGTCGTGCATTTTCCTTGGCAGTTGGTGCGGTAAACCCTGATACAGATTTTTTTTGCCAGAGTTCAAAAACACGACTGTGGGGCTGCGATGTTAATAATTTTTGCTAATTCGTATAGATATAGTATACTTGTGAGGTCAAGTTGGCAATGATTTAGCTACGATCGCACGATCGCGAATAAAGCTGACCCCGCCCAATAACGGGTACCGTGCCACGTACACTCACGAGGGTCGAACTCAAAATTTTAGACAATAGTTCAAGCTCCCAGATCCATCTAGAGGAGTCGATCTAAAATCTAAAATCTAAAATCCACTGACTGGGGCACACTACAGTTTTCAACTATTCGATAATTTATTTTAAGAGTGCATTTGGTTTTTGAAGAGGGCGAAGCATGACCGCATATAAGTTATTAGTTATAATCCCATATTGACTACGGTCATGCTTCGCCCCTACGGATATATTTGCCAAAACCAGATGCACCCTATTTTAATCCAGCGTCAAACCGATGAATAAGGAACTGGCTCGATGGAAATTGATGAAGATGTAAAGGAATTTCTGATTGAAGGCTACGAATACTTAAACCAAATTGAGGAGGATTTAGTAGCTTTAGAAAAAAATGATGCCGATAGAGAGGTGATGAATCGGATTTACCGCGGTTTGCACACGATTAAAGGCAATAGCGGTTTTTTGGGGGTGGAAAAACTGGAGTCTGTGGCGCACGCAGGAGAAAATTTGCTCAGCCTCTTGCGCGATCGCACTTTGACGATGACTCCCGATATTACTAGCGCTTTGCTGGAGACAATCGACGCGGTACGATCGCACATGGAAGCCCTGGAAAAGACGGGAGAAGAAAGCCCCATCGCCCACACGGCATTGCTCGATCGACTTTTGCAACTCCAAGAATCCGGCGGTACTGCATCTGAATTGTTGCCGAGTGCGATCGCCCAATCCAACTCAGTAACTCCAGAAGTTGCGATCGAGGAACCAGAAGAATCAGAGTTGACACGAGAGCATTTGTATGCAGATGCTTTATTGTCGATCGAGCAATTGCTAATTCCCTCTGCTACCAATACTACCAGCCAACAGGTAAATGCTGCGGATACCGAGGGTGACAAATTCAAAATTTCCGATACTGCAATCCGAGTAGATGTCGGCTTGCTGGACAAACTAATGAACTTAGTAGGCGAACTCGTTTTGTGCCGCAACCAAATCTTAGAATTTGCCAATACCCAAACAGCAAACACCCAAAATGACGATACATTAAAATCAGTATCCAGCCGCTTAAACTTAGTTACTTCCGAACTGCAAGAAGGAGTAATGAAGACCAGAATGCAGCCAATTCGCACTATCTGGAACAAATTCCCCCGGGTAGTGCGGGACACAGCATTCAGCTTGGGCAAACAAGTACAGTTAGAAATGGAAGGCGAAGAAACAGAATTAGACAAAACCTTAATCGAGGCGATCGCCAATCCGCTAACTCACTTAGTCCGTAACTGCCTCGATCACGGCATTGAAACATCAGAAGTGCGAGTCGCCAAAGGCAAGCCCGCCTTCGGTAAACTGCTACTGCGAGCCTATCACGAAAGCGGTCAGGTAAACATAGAAATCTCCGATGACGGCGGGGGAATCGATCCAGATCGGATTAAAAGTAAGGCAGTGCAAAAAGGAATGTTTTCTGCTGTTGACGCAGCGAAAATGAGCGATCGCGAAGCCCTAAATTTAATTTTCATGCCCAGTTTTTCAACCGCCGAAAAAATCACCAATATCTCCGGTAGGGGAGTAGGGATGGACGTGGTGCAGACACATATAGAAAAAATCAGCGGCACGATCGACGTTCAAAGTCAAGTCGGCAAAGGCACAACTTTTAAGTTAAAAATTCCTTTAACTCTGGCGATTATTCCGACATTAATTATTACTACCGGAGGATCTCGCTACGCAATTCCTCAAGTCAATTTGCTAGAACTGATGCGTTTGGAAGGAGAACAAATTAAAAAAATCGAAATGTTTCACGGAACGCCAGTCTATCGGTTGCGGGGGCGACTGCTGCCACTGATTTATTTGAATCGGGAATTACAGTTAGAAACAGGAATTGTAGAAAACGGCAAAAAATCGCAATTCGACACAGATGAGGCTTTAAATATTGTAGTAGTGCAAGCGACAGACAAACCTTTTGGGTTGGTGGTAGATGCCATCAACGACACGCAAGAAATTGTGGTTAAGCCTTTAGGAAAACAACTAAAATCTCTAGCTTGTTTTGCCGGAGCAACTATTATGGGCGACGGTAAAGTTGCTTTGATTTTGGACGTGCACGGGATTGCTCAGAAAACCCACATGACGGAGGCTCAGGAAAAGGCGATTTTAGCTGACGAAAACAGCCGCCGGGAATCTTCAGAACCTCCACAACAGTTGCTAGTATTTCAGGGCCCAGACTGTCGGCGGATGGCGATTCACCTATCGCGAGTTTGTCGCTTAGAAGAGTTTCCCCGCCATCTTTTGGAGCGAGTCGGGAAGCAGAATGTGGTGCAGTACCGCAACCAAATTATGCCGGTGATTTATTTGACGGCGGTGTTTGGTAGCGGCAGTGAGTCGGCTGATTGGGGGCCCAACGGTCTGGACGGGCGATCGCGCGCAGCAGATGATAAACTGCCGTTAGTCGTAGTGTCGATCGGCTCAGAACACCAAGTCGGTCTGGTAGTCGATCGCATCCTGGATATTGTAGAACAGGCGATCGACATTAAAGGTGCAGCTACTCAAGCAGGAATTTCATATTGTGCCGTGATTCAGGGTCAAGTTACTGAAATCCTCGATGTTGATGCAGTAATTAACAACAATTTATTCGGAGTCGAGCAGATGTTAGCAAGCGCCAGCTCGGGCCACTAAAGGAATAATTAAACAATGCCTGAAGAAACTCTACTTTGTACGTTTTTCGTTGACAGCTTATTTTTTGGCATAGAGGTTGAGAAAGTTCAAGAAATTATCCGCTATCAGGAGATGACGCGAGTGCCGCTAGCGCCCGCAGTAGTCGGTGGATTGATAAACTTGAGGGGACAAATTGTCACGGCGATTGATTTGCGGAGGCGGTTGGATTTGTGCGATCGGCCTGTGGAACAATTGCCTTTAAATGTGATAGTGAGAACTGGCGATGAAACAGTCAGTTGGTTAGTTGACGATATTGGAGATGTGCTAGAAGTATCTCAAGCTGATTTTGAAACTCCTCCAGATACTTTTACTAGCAAAATACGCCCGCTAATTCGAGGAGCGTACAAGCTACAAGGGCAGTTACTGCTATTTTTAGATGTTGATAAAGTTGTAGATTTTAGCAGTCAGTAGTCAGTAGCGCGAGCGTCCCCGCTCGCGGACGTTATCAGTCATTAGTCATCAGTCATTAGTCATGTTTTGCGAGAACTTAAGCTCGGAAACGTGATTCGTCATTAGTCTCTGCTCGCGAACCTTAGTCATTAGTGCGAGCTTAAGTTATCACTAACAGTAGTCATTAGTCAGGGATGCACGAATAACTGTTGGGAGCATCTCAGTTTGGCATTTATAGTGCTGTCCCCGCTCGCGTATTCTACAACTCGCGAGCGGGGACGCTCGCACTATAATAAAAAAAATGCTTTTTGCAAAACTGAGATGCTCCCTAACTGTTTTTCCCTCTTCCTTCTGTCAAGTGTCAACTGTCAACTGTCAACTGTCAACTGTCAACTCTTCCTTCAATTACCATGCCGATAAGTATTGCAGATTTTGATTATATCCGAAAACTTGTATACGATCGCACAGGTGTATTCCTATCCGAAGAAAAGATGTACCTCGTTGAATCGCGTTTAGGGATGGTAGCTAAAGAAGCCGGAGCAAACTCCATCAGCGGGTTAGTTGCAGAGTTAAAACAAATCAAACAACAGCGTTTTAACCAACTTCACGAATCGACAGTCGAAGCAATGATGACCAACGAGACATTTTTTTTCCGAGATATCAACCCCTTCGAGATATTAAAAACATCAGTATTTCCCGAATTGTTAAAACAGATCCAGGGCGATCGCACTTTGAATATTTGGTGTGCTGCTTGTTCCAGCGGCCAAGAACCCTACAGTATTGCGATGCTGCTGCGCGAATACTTTCCGCAGTTAGCGAGAAATCAAGTACAGATACTTGGTAGCGACATTTCTACAGCCATGCTGAAGCGAGCAAATTCTGGATGCTACGCGCAGCACGAAGTAGTGCGCGGTTTACCAACAGCATTGTTACACAAATACTTCCAGCAGTGTGGCAAGGAATGGCAGATTAAAGAACACCTCCGCAAGGCGATCGAATTTCGCCAGATTAACTTGACAGAACCCTTTGGATCGATGCCTCAAATGGACATTATTTTTCTGCGAAACGTCTTAATATATTTTGATGTTCAGACAAAGCAATCGATTTTAGCGAGAGTGCGGCGGGTGTTGCGCCCCAAGGGCTACTTATTCCTAGGGGGAGGAGAAACAACTGTAAATCTTGACCCGGCTTTTGAGTTGGTGCAATTTGAAAAAGGTATATGTTATCGATTGAGATGATGTGCGGTCGATCGACTATCATAAAATTGGTTCGTAGTAAGGACTTTAGTCCTCTCTTGATTAATAGACAAGATTGCAAAAGTCTTTTTAATCAAAATTTAGGACGGGCTAGAAGCCCATCCCACAAAAAAAATGTGGGATGGGCTGAGTGCATCTGGCTTTGGCAAATATGTGTGTAGGGGCGAAGCATGACCGCAGTGAATATGGAATGATAACTAATAACTTATATGCGGTCATGCTTCGCCCTCTTCAAAAAGCAGATGCACCCGATGGGATCTGAGCAGCGTCCTAATTATTTTTGCAATTCAAGTCTAATCTTTAGGAATTAAGAAGCAATACGGTTAATTTAAGAGATGACAACAGGGAAAACTCATAAAAAATAGATACGGAGATTGCTTCGTTCCTCGCAATGACCATCTTAAGCCAAGCGTATTGAATTAAGAAGGACTTCAGTCCTCTCTTTTGGCCGCACCCTCAGACCAAACAGGCAATTGATTAATCTTTTCCAGCGTGATATCTACATATTTTTTACCGTTCCCCGCCACATTTTCTCCAAAATATCCATCATCGCCGTCGTGCTTGTGAGGGCCGCTGAAAGCTTCTGCATAGCGGCCTTGCGAACGCGCTTGATTGAAAGGTGAAGTCGCGTACCAGTACCAGCGAGTCGGAAAAACGATGCCGCCAATATCCTCAATTGCATCGCGAGTGCCGCGAAAATGAAAAATGCGATCGGCTTCTGCAAAACCATTTTCTCCCGAAAACACGCCCCCAACCGAAACAACTGTAATTTCTGCATTCAGCCATTCTTTAAGATAGCGAGTAGCACCTAAAGCAACTTGTGCGCCCCCGCTAGTGCCAATTAAAATAACTTGCAAAGGTTTTTGAGGATTAGCTGAAATGGGAGATTGAGCATTCATGCGATCGATAATTACATTAGCAATTCCCTGATTGTATGCAAAACCGTAGCGATAATCTAGAGAAATTGCAAACCTCCAGAGATTGCGAATTTTGATAAATATATCGCCCGCAATTGGCCCGCTTTTTGCGTGTTCTGCAAACCGCCAAAAAGGAGCTAGCAACCGCTGTCCTCCTAAACTTTTGTTAGAAGCTGAATAAGGAAAAATATCCCCCACTGCTACGCACTGCGGGTGACTTTTAACTAAACGCTTGAGAAAAAACTCTTCTCCCGGCGTTAATTCGTTCCCCGAAAAATCGCCAACTCCCGGTAAAAAGATGATATAACAATTGATCGGCGAAGACTTGCGCGCTTCTAGATTGCCGTTGTTTGAGGGCAATATCCCCGGCGGACTTTTCTTGATACCCAAGGTTTCGGCACTTTGACCCAGCCACCAGATCACAGTTCCGATCGGCGAAAGAATGCCCCAAATTATCAGGATTACACCTGCGATGGTCAACAAATTTAAACTTCCCCCGCGCAGCCACGCAAGTATCTGCAAAATCAATCTTAGCATTTAATAAAATCTGGTAGAATGCCTGTTAATTACCTAATTACGTAGAAATAGTTTGGTGATTCTGCTGTATTAGAGCTTATTTTATCCAACTTGTCAACTATCTTGAGGAGCAAGGATTAAAGGTGAAGGGAGAAGATTCAATTACAGGTTTGCGGGCAACGTTGTGGAACGCACTTTCTTTGAACGGCAATTTTTATGAAAAAACTCCCTACACTGTCAGAACTAAGCGGATAGCTTTAACAATTGTAATTTTAGCAGCGGTGTCTCGTGTCTTGGGCAATGCCGTTATTTTGTTAATCAATCGAACTGAGCCATCAGTGTTATTTTTATCACTTTGGATAGATGGTTTGGCAGTCGTGGGCGGTTATTATTTTTGGACTTTTACAATCTTTAAAATCGGTGAGTGGCTGAAACCGGGTCACGTCACTTATGGGGAGTTGCTGGTGCCGATCGGATTTGCCTACGCTCCCCAAGTGCTAAATTTCTTAACGTTGATTCCGTTGCTGGGAGAAGGCATAGAGCGGATATTAGCTGTGTGGAGTTTGCTGGCTGTAATTGTGGCGGTTCGCCAAGGTTTGGATATTCAAACTCGCTGGGCGGCGTTAATTTGTCTGGTGGGTTGGCCGTTGATTCAAATTGCGATCGGCTTTGTGAAAGTTATTGAACAGTTGCTTGCACAATGGCTTTAAACAGTTGACAGTTGACAGTTGACAGTTGACAGTTGACAGTTGACAGTTGACAGTTGACAGTTGACAGTTGACAGTTGACAGTTGACAGTTGACAGTACAGTTGACAGTTGACAGTTGACAGTTCGAGAGCGAACTCTATCCTTAAGTCCGAGGATGGGAGTAATGAATAGTCTGATTTTAATTTCTGTCTCAAAGGGTTCCGGCTTTCAACCAATTATTTCCGGTAAAATGAGGAAAATATTATAAGTTAAAAGGCAAAATCACCGCAAAAAATGCTGAGTCTCAAGCCCTCTTAATTTATTGGGCAAGCAGGCGACTAATAGCAATTAAAAAACGCTGTCGATTTGGTCGCAGGCGATCGATCGCACGCAGCAGTCCCTTGACCGGTTAAAATAAAATTGCTTTAGGGTGCAATACTTTGGCTCAAAGCACGTGATTTGAAACAAAAGCATTCCCCGATCGCCCCCCGAGGCACTTTCGCTTGCTTTCTTTGAGAAAATGCTTGACACAGTGGCAGCCGCCAAGTAAAGTAAGATCCAACATTATTAGCCTTAATTTGCATTGCCACTTGTAGCTCGTATTGTACAGCGTACTCCGAGACGGCAACCACACCCCTGCTATTCGGCTCTCCCCACTGTCCGCCCCTAATTACTAGCGATACATTGTTAAAGAAGGAAATACACAAAAATTTACATATATAATTTGTGTAGTATTTCAAATCGCTCCTCACCAGCAGCGATACAGCCCTCGCCAAGACAGTAGGAAGGAAAAAATATGTTTGAACGCTTTACAGAACAAGCCATTAAAGCAATAATGCTAGCTCAAGAGGAAGCACGGCGCCTCGGTCACAATTTTGTAGGCACCGAGCAAATTCTTCTGGGACTTGTCGGCGAAGGCACTGGCATCGCTGCAAAAGTATTACTGGATATGGGCCTCAACTTGAAAGAGGCGCGCAATGAAATCGAAAATATCATCGGTAGAGGTTCCGGGTTTCTCCCGCCAGAAATTCCGTTTACACCCCGCGTCAAGCGCATTTTTGAGACGGCGCTGAATGAAGCGCGGCAGTTAGGCCACAATTACATCGGCACCGAGCACATTCTGCTTGGGTTGATTCAAGACGATGAAGGTGTGGCGGCGAAGGTGCTGCAAAACCTGGGAATCGATCGCCAGAGAGTTCGCACGCAGGTAATTCGTGCTGTGGGAGAAGTAGCGGCAATCCCCGGAGGCCGAGGAGATAGCGGTGGCGATCGCAAAATCCCAACTTTAGAAGAATTCGGCACTAACTTAACTAAGCTAGCAGCAGCCGGCAAACTCGATCCAGTCGTGGGCCGCGAAAATGAAATCGAGCGCGTGATCCAAGTGTTGGGGCGCCGCACGAAGAACAATCCAGTGTTAGTAGGCGAACCCGGAGTCGGCAAAACAGCCCTCGCCGAAGGCCTCGCCCAGCGGATTGTTAACAGAAACGTCCCGGAAATTTTAGAAGACAAACAAGTAATCAGCCTCGATATGGGTTCGCTGATTGCTGGTACAAAATTCCGAGGCGAATTTGAGGAACGGCTGACGAAAATCATGGCAGAAATTCGCGCTGCCGGCAATATCATTCTGGTAATCGATGAGATTCATACCTTAGTTGGTGCAGGCGCGATTCAAGGTAGCATGGATGCTTCCAATATGCTCAAACCAGCCCTCGCCCGAGGTGAATTGCAGTGTGTCGGCGCGACTACCTTGGATGAATACCGCAAGCACATCGAGCGCGATGCAGCCCTAGAACGCCGTTTCCAACCGATTAAAGTCGGCGAACCGAGTGTGGCTGAAACAATAGAAATATTGTACGGTTTGCGATCGGCCTACGAACAGCACCACCGACTGACAATTTCCGATGCAGCTTTAGAAGCAGCGGCTACACTGTCAGACAGGTACATTAACGATCGATTTTTGCCAGACAAGGCGATCGACTTAATTGACGAAGCAGGTTCCCGCGTGCACGTGCTGAACTCGCAAACCCCGCCCGAAGTTAAAGAACTCAAAAAACAACTTCCGGCCGTCAGTAAAGAAAAAGATGCTGCTGTGCGCGAACAAGACTTCGACAAAGCAGGCAAATTGCGCGATCGCGAATTAGAAATCGAAGCTGAAATCGCCGAAGCTACAATCAACAAAAGCCAAGTCAGAATCTCTCCCATCGTCACCGAAGAAGACATCGCCCACATCGTGGCAAATTGGACGGGAGTACCTGTTAGCAAGTTGACAGAATCGGAATCGGAATTGCTGCTGCATATGGAAGACACCTTGCACCAGCGTTTGATCGGTCAAGAAGAAGCTGTCAGCGCAGTTTCTCGGGCGATCCGCCGCGCGCGGGTAGGCTTAAAAAATCCCAATCGCCCGATCGCCAGTTTCATCTTTTCCGGCCCCACAGGCGTCGGCAAAACCGAACTGACAAAAGCCTTAGCAACATATTTCTTCGGTTCCGAAGAAGCGATGATTCGGTTAGATATGTCCGAGTTTATGGAACGCCACACTGTTTCTAAACTCATCGGTTCGCCTCCGGGTTACGTTGGCTACGACGAAGGCGGCCAACTAACAGAAGCAGTCCGGCGCCGTCCTTACACGGTAGTCTTGTTCGACGAAATCGAAAAAGCTCACCCGGATGTCTTCAACATGATGCTGCAAATCTTGGAAGACGGCCGTTTGACTGATGCTAAAGGTCGCACGGTAGACTTCAAGAATACGCTGCTGATCATGACATCAAACATCGGTTCGCGAGTCATTGAAAAAGGCGGCGGCGGTTTAGGCTTCGAGTTTGCCGAAAGTGCCGCAGACGGTCAGTACAACCGGGTTCGCAGCTTGGTAAACGAAGAATTGAAACAGTTCTTCCGTCCCGAATTTATCAACCGCTTGGATGAAATTATCGTCTTCCGCCAGTTGAACAAGGCAGAAATCAAGCAGATTGCTGACATCTTGTTGCAGGAAATTTTCAGTCGCTTAACCGAACAGGGTATTACTTTGTCGGTGACAGACAAGTTCAAGGATTTGTTAGTTAAAGAAGGCTACAATCCCAGCTACGGTGCTCGACCATTGCGCCGCGCCATCATGCGGTTGTTGGAAGATGTACTGGCTGAGGAAATGCTGTCTGGGAAGCTGAAAGACGGCCAAAGTGCGATCGTAGATGTGGATGAAAACGGTCAGGTTAAGGTATTGCCAGGTGGCGAATCTGAACCGAGATTGCCGGAATTCGCATTGAGTCATTAAGTGCGATGACACGCAGATAAATAACGTCTGATTAAAAACCCGGTTTCTTGCAGGAACCGGGTTTTTAATTAAAAAATGCCAGTTTGTAAGGTGCAAAAGCAGTTTGTAGTGCGGACTTCAGTCCGCAAAAAGCTGCGGACTTCAGTCCGCACTACGAACTAAATCGCATTTTTTGGCATTAATCCTAATTAGATGAACAAACTAGGTGACACTTTAAAATAATCGCCGAGTGCCTTAGCTTGTGCTTTGCTAATTGCTCGTTTACCATTGACAACCTCAGACACTACGCCACTCGATCCAATGATGCCCACTAAGTCAGCTTGACGGGTGCCGCTGGCTTCCATGATGTGTTGCAAAATTTCGTGAGGTTCGGATTTGTCGATCGCATAGTTTTGATCCTCGTAAACTTCAATTAGCGTTACCAATAACTTGTGTAAAGCTTTTTCTTCGAGAGTGCGGTTTTTGGCGAACGTCAGCCCCTCTGCGACTGCTAGGAGGCGATCGTATTCTGCCTCGGTTTCGATCGCCCGTGGAGCGACTTCTGCCAGCAAATTGCTATAATTAGCTCGATCAAAAGTAAGGGTCATTTTTCCATTTGTTTTTATCGTATTCAGCGTGGGTTAGGAAATATTTGTAATAAACCGTTTGGCTCTCGTAGTCTATGCCGACGATCAGGCGATATTCGTTACCTTTGATATTAAAAACAGTGAAATTTCCCACTGCTTCGGCATCCCGGTAAATCTTGCGAAGATCGTCCAAGTTCTGGCATTCTACTTTCTTGACAGTCGCATACCAGCTATCAATTGGTTTTTTGACATCGGGATACATGGCAGCGTCGTCACGGAGAGTGCGAATTGAAATTAGGTGCATGAATTTTTAATATCTTTTGTTGAATTTTTATCATCGATTTGCTAACTTCCACGAAACACTACGTCTTTATTCTCTCATTTTGAGAGGTAGATGTCAAGAGCCGATCGCCCCCAATCTTAAAAATTCTCAGAATTAATAAATAATCTGTGGAACGAAGCGGCTAAATTCACAAAAGCCACAGAATAAAGAAAAGAGAGCAAGAGAGGCGATCGAGATATGAGAAAGAAATGTCGAGATCGGGCGATCGCACAAACTTTACTGTCGCCCCTGCTTTTCATCAGACAAAGACTGCTGTTTTAGCAGTTTCTCCTCATGGTCTACAAGAGCTTTCTCCAAAAGGAATGCTGCCAAATTGCTAGTCGATCGACCTTCTTGTTTCGCCCATTCCTCAAGGCGAGTGTAAATTCCGTCTGCTAAATATGTTGATAAGCGTTTGGTCATCAGAGACTAAGTTTTTGTTTAAGCTGAGTGTCAGTATATCGTTGGTGATTTCATAGCAATTTTACTGTCGCCCCTGCTTTTCATCAGATGGGGGTGGTGGCTGTTTTTGGATTTTTTCCTGTTCTTCTCTCGCAGCTTTTTCTAAAAGGAATGCTGCTAAGCTGCTGATTGAACGGCGTTCTCGATCGGCCCAATCTTCAAGAATGTCATAGATTCCTTCAGCTAAATAAGTTGTCAAGCGTTTGGTCATCGGAGATTTAGTTTTGTTTAAGCCGATCTTAAGTGTGCTGCATTTAGGTCTTTATGTCTAACTGTCACGTATCCACTACATATGTGTGACTATTGCGTGCTATACTCGGAACAGTCAAAAGCCAGCGCGTCCCCTAGGAAAGTTCGTCGCTGGCCTGTGGCTTCCCAAATTCAGGAGACCTAAAACCATGATAGAACCTTCCAGCGACGGGAGCGAATTTTCCCGCGGCTATCAGCAGGCCTTAGACGATTTCGGCATTTCGCAACTGCTATTGTGCATCCGCAACTACTCTGACAGCGATTTCGATGCCCTGCGGATGCAGTTGAAGCAAAAAGAGCTCAACAGGTTAGCGGCGCATCTCATCGAACAGTTGGCGGCCAACCTCACGGGTAGTCTTATCGCCAGTTACCTCAACACTCTGAGAAAAGCAGGTGACTCTTCCAAACCTTGGGCAATCGTGCGGATTTTGCCCAATGCTCAAAACCACACTGTTTCCCGTTTTTGCAATCGCCAAGATGCGGACGATCATTTAAGAGCTTTGCGGCGGTTTGTGCGATCGGGAATCTTTGAGATTGCGTTCGATAGAGCTGGCGATCCAGAGTTAGATTAAACAATTAATAGCTCTGCTTTACGGTGGGTTTCTGCCCACCTTTGCCTATAATTGTTTGCTGATTCTTGTTCATTTAGACTCTCAAGTCGCGCCACAAAAAAAATAGTATGAGTCCAGCTTTTTATCCCAACACATCAACTACAGCAATTTCTATATCTGGAAAAGCTAGAATAGATAAAATCTTACCCCGCTGGAATCTTTGAATATTTTGGTATCCCGATGGAGAAGGTTCGCGATAAACTACGACACATTGCTCGTTAATATCTACCAGCCAAACTTCTGCAATACCCGCTTCAGCATAAAGAGGAATTTTGATATTTCTGTCAGTTTCAGCGGTTGTATCCGCTACTTCCACAATTAGTAAAATATCCTCCGACTGAGGATGTCCCAATTCATAAAAATCATCGCGCCGCCGCAGTAAGGAAATATCCGGTTCAGGTTCAGAGCGATCGCCCAATTCTACCGGATCTTGGACTCCAATGGTTACTCTTGATAATAAGCGGATATAGAATAACTCTGTCAGGCGCTTGACATGGGATGTGTGCCTTCTACCGACGGCGGCCATTTGAACAATTTCTCCTCGAATCAATTCAACTCGATCATCTTTTGTCAAGATCCCAGATTCAATCATCTGATGATATTCTTTTACTGTGAACAGGCGCTTGATTAACTGAGTTGTCATCACTTATTTGGCGCTCCTTTTAGTTGCCCTTTTTCTGTTGCATCGCCTTTGCTGCTTTCACCATCTCAAATTGCGGCGCAAAAAAAAGGAATTTTTACCTATTGATTTTGGTTGATTTTTGAGTTATATTTTAGATAATGGAAGTGGTGACTTCAGTTTTAAAAATGCCACCACTTCCATTATGATATAATACCTTTTTAAGCCGGGAATGTCAAGCCTTTGACCCGAAAAAAAAGGGCGTTTTTTTTAGATTTTATCGTAAAAAAATGTAGTTTTGGTAAGCCCGCTCTTCCGGCGCAACAGGATTTGATTAGACGAGCAATTGCATTAATCTTTGATTGATAGAGCAACCGCAGATGTCATGCAGATCGACGCAGATTAACGCAGATACTTTGAAGAAGAGCGAGGGAATGAAACGAAGAGGTCTATTGCGGAAAATTTAATCCCACGATTGCAATTGTACAACCCAATGCTGGACAAAAGCTGAAATGCGATCGCGCCGCGTCTCAAAAGTAGCAGCAATCCAGATAAACACAATCCCAAAAGCCAAACCAATCGCCCATTTAATCAGCGGATAGTCAAAAATCAGCACCACCAACTGATAAAAAACATTGATTAAGAAAATTCCTGTTCCCACAAACAAAAACGCCCGCACTCGCAGCCCTAAACCCGCAGCAATCGCCACCAAGCTAAAAAATCCTGCAACTAAACCGTGGTTGTGCCCAGTCAAAAGAGGTATCCCGCAAATCATCGCCGTGGCTAGCATTCGCAGATTGTGGCGCAGGGTTTTTTGGGCTGGTAGTTGCAAAGCGCGATCGCACTGAGCAACATAAAGGAAAGAAAGCCCTAAAGGAGTAAAATACCATTCGGGTTGAGTCAATCCGATTTGTCCAAACCAGCGCAGTAATACCCAGTCAACTATCGCCACACTCACGTAGGTAAAACGGACTTCGCGCTTTTCCCAAGCTAGGAAAACATAGAAGGCGGCAGCTATCAGAAAGCTAATCGGATAAAACTTAGCGGGAGATTCTACAATAGTGATGATTGGAATCAGAGAAGCGATTATCTTCCAGGGATTTTTTGACCAACCCCAGTTATCCCAAGGTAAGATGTAAATGAAATAGGCAAATAGAGAAGCAAAGGCAACTTTCCACGGCCCCAGTGGCCCGGAAATGTACTTGACTAAAGGTGTATTGATCCAGTAAAGCCGGATGCCAAAGGCTTCTAGCCATCCTAAGTAAATCCAAATTTCTGCCCATTGGCGATCGAGATGATTTCGCCCTTGCAAGAAAGCATATTGCACTAAGAGGGTACCAGTGACTAATCCTAAATTTAGCCCGGATTTAATATAGTTGCCAGAAGCTGAAATCAGGAGTATACTGCTTAAAACCCAGTGCAGGTGAGCGAATATTTTTAATTCGGGATTGGTTAAATGTAAATAGCTGCTCAACCAAGGAGATAAAATGCGATAGATATAGGTTAATGTTGTGCCGAGAGTTGCTATCACAATTAAGCCGTCGCCAAAAGATCCTCCTCGTGTTTGGGAAAGTTGATATAGTAGGGATTCGTAGGCGGATGCTGATACGCCAATTAATCCTAAATAAACTAAAGGTTTAAATTCTTGCTGCCGCCTACCAATGCCGATCGCAATTAAAGACGCACCCAACGAGATTAAACCTGTACTATTGGTAAAGCTGTGCGATCGCAAAATCAAGCCCAATACCCCGTAAAGTAGAGGTATCACGTGAATGCTGGGTAAAATTTGGCGATAATCGGGGTTGCGCCGCCGCCACCAATCGCCCAACAATTGCGTAGATAAGCCCAAGGCAATATTCGCGACTGCCAAATTAATCATATTGCGTCCAATAAAGCTCAAACCGACTGCTGTCAACAACTCCAAACTCCAAGCCAAGGCATAAATTGCCAGCGGGGAAAGTTTGCCCAAACTTCGGAAAACAATTGCAGCCACAGTTACCAAAGTAGCAGCCAACACTTGAGTAGAGGCTGGTAAACTCAAGGTACTGCGTGAATCGTAGAGTTGAAAGGAATAAAGAGTGATGTTTGTCAACAGCAAGCTGGTGACTAAGATTGCCCAACCATCCAAAGCTCGATCGTAAATTTCAGCTAAGGTCGAAGGTTCAGGCAACGTGCTAAAATAACGAACTATCGTGCTGCGAAGCAACCAGAGACACAAAAGTGCGATCGCCCCAGCAATTCCCCAAGCCCAACCAGACAAAAATCCTAATTGATAAATTACCGCAGCTACGAAACTCAAGCCAAATCCGACTTGTATTGCAGCCGCTGGTTGTTCAATTAAATAGTAAGTATTGACGAACATCAACAGCGCAGCCAAACCCAAACCCATTAACCTGTATACCGGAAAGTCAAGAATCAGAAATTGTGCGATTATTAGCGCGATCGAACTCAAGGTACTTGCAAGTTGTTTGTGCGAAGTTTCACTATATTTAGCAACAGCAGTCAAAGCCAAAGGAGTCGCCAGCCACATCAAACCCCACTGAGAGTGCATATTACTGTACAGCAAGATAAAGCTCAATCCTGCCAACACCAATCCCAGATACCAGGAACTTTGGAATAACGCAGGATGCCAGCGAAAGAATGCAGAACTTTCTCTGGTATTTGCAGATTTCATCCAGACAAAAAATCCCCATTCAGCCACCATCAATATCAATAACATTCCTGCCCAAACATAGTCTCTCTGGTTTGGCAAAAACAAGTCAATTGCCGAAGTGAAGCCGCACAAACCAGTAATGTGAGTCAGCGAAACCCAAAATGCCGGATTTCCCTTGGTATCAACAGCAGAAACGGGCATCAAAACTCGCGGGGAGTTATCGGGAATTAAGTATTTCCAGGCGATCCAACCTAGGGTTAAAGTAGAGATGGATAAATTGATCGATCGCCAAAACGGATTGACTACACTAATAATAGTTAAAACACTGCCCAAACCGAGAGCAAGATTTTCGCCAAAATGGGCAAGTGGAAACTTTCGCGATCGGTAGAGCCACTGCGCCGCACTTACGGTTAAAATTAAATAAGGCAACAGCAAAACACCCCAAAAAGCCCAAGGAGTTTGCCCAGAGTTGGTAAGCTGAGTTAAAAATGCAACAAATTGTGTTTTAATTCCTAAAGGAACCACTCGCCAAACCAGCCAAATGCTTTGAAGTCCAACGGCGAAAAGCATTAGCAAATCCAACTTTTGCCAAAACCGCACTAAGCGGTTATAAAAAAACCAAACAGCCAAGGCGCTAATGGCGATCGCCTGTAGAGGAATTTCGCGAAAACAAACCAGCCACCCCAAACCCAACAAACCCCCTCCGGCTAATTGCCAGTTAAAAAAGTTGCCGGGATTTGGCTCGTTAGATATATTGTTTCTAGTAGTTCCAGATGCAAGGGATTGCGGCCAATCTAGCCACGCTAACAGTACGCCACAAATTCCCAAAGCTAAACCCATTTCATGGATGTTGACATCCTTGACAAATATCGCCCGACCCAGTAAAATTCCCAAAGAATAAGCTACTAAAGCGGCTTTTCTGTAAGTCAGAAAATCTCTGCTGGAACTGAAAGCAGCGGCGGAAGTTTCAGTGTTTCCCCCGCGTGTGATAGATTGTACCCGTTGTTGCTGAACTTGATAAACTGTAGCAGCAGTAGTTCCCACCGTACCCAAGTAAACCGCAGCTAGGGCAAAGCCTGGAAATCCCCAACCCCAGTGCAAATAACTCAATCCCAAGTGATTTAGGGCGATCGAGGTAGTTACATTTTTCCCCCACAAACTTTGATACTGATCTTTAATAATTCTGCGCGTTATCCAAGTCAAAATAAATGCGGCGACGATGGCAACTGCCCAATCCCAAGGATATTTCCACAATCCAAAGGTGTCCATCGCCCAAAAATTTATCGGCACTAGCAACAGGGTAACTTCTTGCAAAGTTTGAGCAGTCAAGTGTAAATTAGGCTGTTTTTTTGCCCAACTGCCGATCGCCCAAAAAGTTAAAGTATAAGCTAACAAAACTCCATATTGTCCGGCAGCCGGAAATTTTTCCCACTGACTGGCAGCCAAGACTCCTGAGGAGACAACTACCATGAACACTCCTAAAAACAACAGCCACACGACGCTAATTTCGGCGATGAGGGACTGCAAAATTTGAGAGGCAAAAGTTGGGGTTTGAGGAGTTTCTGCGCGCTCGACAACGTTTTTTGTGGTTCTGGGTAATGCTTTTTGTGTTGCTAGAGCAGGTACTTTGGGTTCGGAAATAGGAGAACTCTGGCGATCGTCAATTTCAGAAAGGGCTACAGCGGGCTCGGGTATCGGGCAGACTAAATACTGTCGGCACAACTGCTCAACCTCAGCGGGCGAAATCAAACCCAGCCGCAGCCACGCATCTAAACCTGTCAACAACTCAGGATGCGACGCTAAGACGCTGAATTCTATTTTGCTCGATCGACCTTTAGGAGACGACATCGGCTTAAACTGCTACTAGCTACATTCCAGCTATAGCCTAGATTTCTGCCGATCGAACATCCGAGTATTCCGCCCTGAAAATTGGCACAATAAGTATCGATCGCAAAACCCAAAAATAACCGCGTACATCTGCGTGTATCTGCGGTTAAAAACTCCAAATTAGGAGACAGCATTGGAGCCAGAATTGCCGTGTTCTTACTTATTGATAGATTTCAGCAAAGTTTCCACACTAGCATTGTGGTCTATGAACGAAAACAAATGTTTAAATAGGAGTTTGCCCTCTGCATCCAAAACAAACTGAGCCGGCAAAGGAGCACCCAAAGCCTGACCGGTTTTATAGGCCCGAAACACTCTTACGCTTGGATCGGACAGCAGAGGCATTTTCAAGCCTAAATCTCTGACAACTATTTGGCTTTGCCTGTCGTCGGTGCTGGTTACCATCAATAATTCTATATTGCGATCGGCAAACTGTTCCCACTTTTCATTCAAAGCTTTAATGTGAGGAAAACAGAAAGGGCAATATTGCTTTTCAGTAAAAATCCGCGTAAAAGCCAGAACTACCGGCTTATCGCCCCGATAATTCGACAGCCGCACTAATTTGCCATTATTAATATCCGGCAATTCAAAATCTGGTGTCCTCTGTCCCAGCTTCAGAACATTAGTCGCGGGAACAGGCAATAAATTTTGGAAAAACCGCTGATTTAACAAGCCGCTAAAATCAGTAGAAGTCAGCATATTTGCTAATTTGGGAATGGGGAATTGAGCATTGGGCAATGGGCGAAGCGAAGCGGAGGGATTGGGCATTGCACCGAAAGTTTCGAGGGCGGGCACTCACAGGCGCCGCCCTACAACTCAAAACGATCGAGTTAGACAGCAGCAAAGAATACTTTCGACTTAACTGGATCGGGTGTCATGGTTTTGTCACCGGGCTGCCAGCCAGCGGGACAAACTTCATCGGGGTGAGACTGAACGTGTTGGATAGCTTGCAGAGTGCGGAGAGTTTCGTCTACGTTGCGGCCGAAGGCAAGGTTGTTGATAGTAGAGTGTTGGATGATGCCTTCTTTGTCGATGATGAACAGACCTCTGAGGGCAATACCTGCTTCTGGGTCGAGGACGTTGTAGTCGGAACTGATGGTTTTTTTGAGGTCAGCAACTAAAGGATAGTTGAGGTCGCCGACGCCGCCGGATTTGCGGTCTGATTGTATCCAAGCAAGGTGAGAGAATTCGCTGTCAACGGAGACGCCGAGGATTTCGGTATCGATTTTTTTGAAGTCCTCATGGCGATCGCTAAATGCTGTAATCTCTGTGGGGCACACAAAGGTGAAGTCCAAGGGGTAGAAGAACAGGACTACATACTTTTTGCCTTTATAGTCTGACAGTTTAACTGTCTTGAATTCCTGATCCACTACGGCTGTTGCTGCGAAATCGGGTGCAGCTTGACCAACCCGGAGGCATTCACTTGTCATAGATTTTGTTTCCTTTTTTACGAACTGTTACAAATATATCATACTCATAACGACTACAAGTATGTTCTCGGCAAGTCTAAAAAATCACGCTCTCAAAATAGAGAGCGTGATTTTTTCCATTAAATTATGGCTCAGGCGGGATTTGAACCTGCGACCTTGGGCTTATGAGTCCCCTGCGCTAACCACTGCGCCACTGAGCCAAACTTACTTCACGATTTACCATCGTAGCACGGTAGGTGGAAGTATGTCTGTATTCCCAACAACCGAATTTCTAATACCTTCCGATCTAAGTTATGAGTTTTGGTAATGATTCAAAACCCATAACTTGAGACCAGTCGTTATCGAGAAGCACTGGACGTATCGTTAGGCAGAAAAGCCATTGGATTGACAGCACCCTGTCCGGCGGGATGGATTTCAAAGTGCAAGTGCGGCCCGGTACTGAAGCCGGTGCTGCCCATTTCTGCAATCTGTTCGCCGCGATCGACCTGCTGACCCTTTTTAACCAAAATTCGGTTGTTGTGGGCGTAGATCGTTTCTGATCCGTCTGGATGGGTAATTTCCACCAGATAGCCGTACCCTCCGTCATTCCAATCTGCATAGGTAACCACCCCGCTGTCGGCGGCCATAATTGGCGTGCCGATCGGCCCTGCAATATCAATTCCCTTGTGCATCCGTCCCCAGCGCCAGCCGTAGCCAGAAGTGAGAACGCCCTTAGCCGGCCAAATCAATCCGTTAGCCGACTGCTGTTTGCCGCCGCCGTTAGGCAGATAAGTATCAGCGCCCGAAAGTGGAGGCAGTTCTGGAGAAACCATGCGTCCCAAAGACGGGTTGCTCAGGGGGTCATAACCCTCGGAACCCAAAGGAGCAGTTGCTACCACCGGCCGTTCTTGAGTAGAGGTAGGCGTTAGGTTGATCGGTTGCAGTTCGGCTGCACGAGCGGGATCGAAACGCTCTTGCTGCTGTTTCTGAACTTCCTGGGACCACCCTCTCGACGGCGGTCTGCCGATTTCATTCTGCACCGCTCCAGCGTATTCGGGGGTGTAGAGGTCGGGATTGACGCTTGGCAGTTCTTCAGACGGGTTGGAGGCGAGTTTCGCTTCTGGGCCCTCAGTTGGAGCCAGGGAAACCGCATTTGCCCCGATCGAATTGCGCTCGGCGCGATATTCCTCTCGCAGTCTGACAACTTCTGCTCTCAAGCGTTCGGAATAAGGGTTGAGAGCGGTAGCGGTGGGTAGATCCTCCGCATTCGACTCAATTACAGCGTTCGTGGGAGCGGGATTTAAACCCTGGGCGCTAACATTTTGCAAACCGAAAGGCTGCGGGTATGCAACAGCGAGGTTGGTAGCAGTTGCACTTGCTGGCTGCGGCAGGGCGCTGGTGTCAACGGCACCTGTAAATGTTGGTTCGCCTTGAAGTTCCAGCTTTCTGGTGTCGCTAATGGTTTGAGAAACTTGAGTTAGCGGAATGCTGTTAATTTTGGGAACCATCGGCGCTGAAATATTGTTCAGACCTTCCAAGTTCGCCAAGGGAGAGACAACGGCCACTTTTGGGGCGGGTGCTGCAACGCCAGCACTGGTTATTTCCGAGGTAGACGAACTGGGGTTCAAAGATGCGGGAACCGAAGTCGCCGACCAGACAGATGTAGAGTTAGAGGCAGAATCTGATGCTGCCGCCTGCACCGCTGGATTATTTGACCGAACGTTGGGAATTTTCAGCCGTTGATTGACATTCAGCAAGTTGGGATTGCCCAGCTTGTTGACGGCGATCAGCTCTTTGGGCGATACCCGGTAATTAGAGGCGATCGCATCTAACGTATCTCCCGGGCGCACGTTATAGAGCCCCTGGGCTGGCCCTGCGCTACTGCCTGCTGGGGACACTACCACAGCGGAGGGCAAACTAGGTGTTGCGAGAGACTGTTCAATGGACTCCAACGATCGATCGGGCGATGCTGCTTGACCCACCGAGGCATTGGGAATTACAGGTGTGGCCCTGAGGTCAGGAATTGCTGGCGAGGTGGCATATTCCGGGGATGCCAGCGTCGGTACAGCAGGTGTAGATGAATTTGGTCCCACCTCAGAGTCCAACAGGGGCCGACCTGATGCTGTAGTGCGGTTTTCCTGTTTTTTCAAACTGTCGATCGCCCCGTCTGCGTTCGGGCTGTCGATCGAGCTTTGTGTCGGTACAGTCGTCGCCATATCTGGCGCTTCCGTTGACTGACCGTACTGGGCTGCACTATCCAACGACTCGGAGCCAGTTAGATTTAATTTTTGTTCTGGATTGACTGTGGCAGTATTGCCAGGGTTCTCTTGTGGCGAGGCTTCTAGAGCCTCCGGAATTCTGAGTTCTTGGCCGACTTGGAGTGCGGTATCGGGTTTGATGCCGTTGGCAGTTGCTAGTGCCTTCGGTTCAATTTCATAGTCCCGAGACAGATCCCAAAGGGTTTGTCCCTGCTGAACCTTAACCCCTGCCTGTTCGGCTGAGGAGCCGTCAACTTGTCCGGTGGTAGCGGGCCCGTTGGTCGATACAGGCTTTAATTCAACGGTCGATTCTGCTGTCGGTGTGAGTTCAGACGCGCGAGCGCTGTCTCCGTTTCTCGGCAGCAGGATGCCAGAAGCACCTACCGATATTGCCAGCCCGATCGTGGCGAGAGAGCGAAAGGAGCCTGTGCTGAGCGTTGTCTGCTTGGACGGTTCCGCAGAACCGTCTCTGTCGATTTCACTAGCCTGAACAGGCTTATTTTTTTGGGGATATGTTCGTTTCAAAAAAACGACCTCCTACTGAGAAGCGCTAACTGTCCTTGGAAACACTCAAGGGATTGCATGATGCTGAATTTAAATCAACAACCAAAAATATTCTGATTGTTGAAAGCGATCGTGCTTAGGCAAGATTACCTTGCTTTTTTAATTTAGACAAGCTCGAACCGTAATAATTTTTTAAATTCTCGGTCAAACCCGCTGCAATTACACCCCACAAGCCTTACACCGCAATAGTTGGAACGAATACATAAAATATCCGTTCCCGCACAGGCTAAGACTCTCACCTATTGTCCGACTCTATGCTAATTTCCGGACAACCTACAACCGTATATTCACTAGATATCAATAGCCTTCAGGCACAATCAGGCGATCCCTGGCGCCTTAAATCGCTGAAATCCTCTGTTTTTGTGGCTACATCCTCGCAGCGACTAATTTGGTATTACTGATAACAATCTGTTTTTGGATGAATAAAATATATTAATCTCCGCTATCTAGATTTTCACCGCTTTGATACAAATTTCTTATATTTAAAGCGAAAGTTGGTTGTACCCGACAGCTATTAAATATCTATATATGTATGTATCTGTCGATCGCGATTTATCCGAGTTCGCCCAACTGTCGTTTAGCCTCAAATAAACCTACAGCGGCGCTGACAGAGAGATTCAAACTCCTGACTCCAGGCTGGCTCATGGGAATAAAAACTGTGGCATCGCAGGCATCCAAGACCAATTTAGGAATGCCGACAGTTTCTGAGCCAAACATCAACCAGTCGCTGGGCTGAAATTGGAATTGGGTATAACTGCATCGTCCACCAGTGCTGAATCCGATCGTTCGCCCTCCTCGCTCCTGCTGAAATATCTCAAAAGCAGCTAAGTCTTCGTGACAGTGGAGATTGACATAGGGCCAATAATCTAAGCCGGCCCTTTTCAGGTAGCGATCGCTAATTTCAAACCCCAGCGGGCCGACTAAATGTAATGTCGTGCCTGTGGCAGCGCAAGTGCGGGCGATATTGCCAGTATTCGGGGGAATTTGCGGGTGAATCAAGACAAGTTGGGGCATGAAGCTTTAAACAGTTGACAGTTGACAGTTGACCTGGGACAGTTGACAGCCCCCATCGCCCCAAGGATAGCAATGGTTTCAGCGATTAAACACGTCTTGGCAGTTGCTATCAAAGCAAAAAATACAGCTATTGGCACATTTAGAAATCTACCCAAAGGTAGATACTATTCATAGCTTTTATTTATAACAGGTGCCGGCTGCCATTGATTAAATATTCTGATTTGTTTTGCACTGCTACTGTTCAAGCGACTAACTGGCCGCACAAATTGTCTTCCAGCTCCCATTCCTGGTGAGCCATGCCATCAATCCCTTGCAGAATAATCGTGCGCGCATCCAAACCGCCCTCATACAGTTTCAACCACTGTTGGGCGGTGTTGCCTTCCCGGAGAATCTTTTTGAGCGGCGAGAGAAAGCAACTAAAGCCACGTTTTTTGGCGATCGGCCAGACTTCCTGGTAAATTTCCTCAATCCAATCTCGCGCCAAAATCTTTCTGCCGTCTTGCCAGTGAGTGAGTTCGGCATCCAAACTTTGCCGGGATGCAGCAATTTCGTTGGCGTCGGTGAGGGCAACTAAGTCTTGATTGCGGGTGGCGGCCGGTAAGGTACTGAGTGCTAAGGGGTCTAAGCCGGGGTCTTCCATCATCTGCCAAATACGAGCTTCTAGCAAGGCAGTGATGGCCAACAAAGCCAGAGGATTGACTTCAAGATCGCAAATTCTCAGTTCGAGGCGGTTGAGACAGTAGGGGCGACGATCGCCATTTGGCCGCACAGCAGACCACAAATGGCGGACGTTTTGCATACTGCCGAGTTCTAGCTGTTCTTCAGTCCACTGGATGTAATGCTTGTGACTTTCAAACAGGGGGACGATCGCGGGAGTTTTGGGAAACAAACCCCACCGGGTAGAATGATAGCCCGTGACTTCGCCGTCGAGGAACGGGGAAGAAGCGCTCAATGCCAAGTATAGCGGTGCTTCGACGCGGGCGAGGCGGATGGCGCGCATCAGCATTTCTGGTTCGGAGATGCCGATGTTGATGTGAATGCTGGCAGTGACGACTTTGGTGCCGTAGGTTTGCTCGATGTAGGTGTGATAGGGGTTGTTGGGATCCGATCGGTAAAATCGATCGCTCCCACCGAGAGATAGCGTACTTCCCGGGAGCAAGGTATAGTCGCCCAACTGTTTGAGATACTCGCGCAGCCGGACTCGCGGCTTGACTAGGGCGCACAGCAGGCGATCGTAGCTGCACAGCGGGGCCGTCGTGTACTCCACATTGCGACTATCAGGCTCCCGCACAAATCCCTCTAGATCGGCGACTATGCGATCGGAGAGACCGACAACCTCACCTTCGGGCGTGCCGGTATACATTTCTACTTCAAAGCCTTTTGATAGCAGCACGTTTGTTCCTCAGCTAAGTTGAGTGCTAATTTCTAGTATCCCAAAAATTGAGCTGTTCGTACTATCTGCCACAAGGCAGAGTTAAAATTTTTGGAGGCTGGGACTGAAACCGGGTATTTGGGCGCCAGCTTTGTTTGAGCGTTTGTGTGTTAGTTGCGGCACCCAAAGCGGCAAATGCTGGCACCGCCAAGAGTTTCCGAGGCGGTTTTCGGGTGTCAAAGGCTGTTTGTGCGATCGCCTTTGTGTTTGATGCGGCATTCGGGGCGCGATCGTACTTATCGTAAACAGAACCCACCCTTACCACAGACAGAAGTGAGAAAGCACTGCATTCTTCCCTCTTCGCTGTTCCTTCTTCCCTCTTCTTTCTGTCACAGGTCAACTATCAACTGTCAACTATTTCAAGATAACTTTATTCATCCGAGACTCAAGCAAAATCCGCTTAACCTCAATCCGGTAGTCGTATTTTTTGCACTGTGAGTAGGCGCGAGAGCGACAGGAATTTTAGGAATATTTCTGGCTATTCCGTTAGCGGGAGTGATAGTTAGCTGGTTTGAAATTGAACAAACGCAAGCGTAAGGCCAATTGATAAAGCCGTCCCATTTTAGAGAAAGTCAGGCTGAACAACCGGTTTTAAACTGCAAACTAGAAGTCCGATGCTCCAAAAACTATCCTGGGCGCAACGCGAAACTAAAAGTAAAGAGAAAAAGCAACCTAGGGTTTACGCGGAGCATACACTTTACTGCGTAGAGTCAATTCATAAATTGCAAGTCAGTAGGAAATCTTGCTTCTTCTGGTTGGGGATCGTAAATGTAATCGCAGTCAAAGCGCATAGCTTGAGAGTGGCGGCTGATCGAAAATCCGCAGTGAGTCACCATTTCTGTAGTAAAAGTAGCCATGACTAACTCGATAAGTTTTGTGTAAGAAATGTTAGGCTGTTGAACGTAATAAGCGCGTCTAGCAAAAAAGATTCTCTCATCTTTCGGTACAATTATGGCATTAATTTTGTGTGCGTGTTGAATTGGCTTGATATAGCTTTCAATAAACTGCGACTGATTTTTTTGAAGTCTGGCTAATCTTTCGTGTTGCAACCAACTCATTTGAAACACAATTTTAATAAATTCAAAACCCAAAATGTAGTTAAAAACATTATTCCGTTCTTCTGTACTCAATACGAAACGCAGTGCAGATTCTAAATATTGGTCTGTTTCCCGGAGCGCTTGTTGAGATGAGTGGATATAAAATTGTTTGATGTAGCTTCTTAAATCAGATTCGTTTAATTCTTTTTTGACTCGGAATCTGATTAAATACTCTTTAACTCGGTGTAGAGTATCTACATCTTCAAACATTTTTGAGACTAAGCCGTCGGCTGTGTACTCATCTAAAAATTTGGCTTGAAAATCGGGAGTAGATGCACACAATATGTAGGAGAGGGACAAAACGTAGCGTCGCTGGTTCCAAGGCAAGCTTTCTGCCCACTCCTTAACTTCTACAGGGAGTTTTTCCAGCACGGTATCTGTGTGGGGACGTTGAGAAAGGTCGGCATATTTATATTTTTGTTTAATCATTGCCTGAAACCTTGTATTAGTTAATTGACCGGGTAATATATGGCAGGTAAGTACAGTAAAGTAGAGGCCGGCAGTTACCACTTATGTAATTTTTTTATATACCTCTAAGGATACAGGATTTAGCGGGTAAAGGCGGTGATCTGTCTCACATTTTTGCGGACTTACTATCACAACTATGAACTTTATATATCACATTTTTGGGCCGCGAGTGTCACAGGAAATAATTATTCACGTCACTGGGATAACGGTGGGTTTGGTTGATGATGTAATCAGGGTGATTTATAACTTTTTGTTAATCCGGATTACTGAGGAAAATCATGAACTCGACTACAAGTATTTTACCTAAAAATCAGTGCCGATACTTAAGTTTTGGCCAGATCCTCGTTCAACCAGTGCGACACTGGTTTGATAGCATTGCAGTGGGCGATCGGCAAATAGCTAAGTGGTTGTGCCAAGTTATACCCGCACGGTGTCCTTTTGAGAGAAATATCCAGTTATTCGGACACCATTTTTTCCACATACCCCCGATGTGCAAGCTAAATCCTGTATATGAAGAATTAGTGGGGTTGCGTTTTCGCTCGCTGTCGTTTTTGGCTGATGTATCCGGGGAAGATGTAACGCCGTACTGCTGATTGAGGGGTTTCATACCTCGATCGCCGATCGATCGACCGTAGTGCATCTAGATTGTCTATGATAGTCGATGGAGAGGGGGAGAGACCTATAACAGCTTCGCTCTTCGGGTAAACAGGGGGAGAGCATTTGAGGCGTTTTAATTAGGCATTGAAATATACAATTTAAATGCTGTAGAGCTTATCAATTATTTATGGGTGCAGCACTATGCCAATTGTTCGATCGCCAATTTAGACCACAATCGTTAATATCAGTGGATGCTTTGGATGCTTTTAAATTACAGCGGGCTTCCATCATTACGGTCAAGTCAACAATAATATCAAACCGTAGCAGCGAAAACAACAGATATAACAATAATTTAACAAATTACTTTGCCTAATGGAAGTGAATATGTTTAACGCAACAGAACTGCTAATTAACGATTTTGTAAATCGGCTAATTGAAGGCTACCGGCACACCTACGGTGGCTTCAAATCTGACTATGGCGAAATTATTGCTTGGGTAGCCGATATGGCTTTGGAAAATATTGCTAATAGCGATGCTCTTTACCACAATGTGGAACACACTATTTTAGTGACATTGGTGGGACAAGAGATTCTGCGCGGGAAGCACATCCGCGAGGGCGGTGTTTCCTGCGAACATTGGCTGCATTTCCACATTGCTTTGCTGTGTCACGATATCGGGTATGTCAAGGGTGTTTGTCGGCAAGATAGAACAGATTTAGGAGTGTATGCGACGGGAATAGGTGACACGAATTTAACGCTACCGAGAGGGGCGACTGATGCGAGTTTGACCCCTTATCATGTCGATCGGGGAAAGATGTTTGTTGAGGAACGCTTTGGGGGTCACAGACTGATTGATGCCAACCTGGTTAAGCAGAATATTGAGTTAACTCGTTTCCCGGTTCCTCGGGATGAAGACTATCAAGATACTGTGAATTATCCGGGTTTGGTGCGGGCGGCGGATTTAATTGGTCAGTTGAGCGATCCGCGATATTTGCAAAAGGTGACTGCGCTGTTTTATGAATTTGAGGAGACTGGTCAAAATCAGGTGTTGAAGTATTGCAATCCGGCGGATTTGCGGGAGGGGTATCCTAAGTTTTATTGGAATGTGGTTTATCGGTATGTCAAGGATGCGATCGGCTATTTAGAATTGACGCAACAGGGGAAACAAATTGTTGCTAATCTGAACGCAAATGTGTTTCGGGTGGAGCATTCTGAGGCGGGAGTTGAGGAGGTGGCTTCTGTTAGTTAGGCTTGGAGTTGACTTGGGGCGGGCGCTCTGGTTGCTGATCCGAGCGAAAGGGCGATCGTCCTATTTAATGTTAAGCTTGTGAACTGTGCTCGATTGGGCGATCGCCATATAGTAAAATATAGCTATACCCACAGCCGCCAGCAAATTTTAAAATATTTTGATTGTCATTGCTCGATAGATTGACTCGTTCAATTCTTAAGAAATAGAGAAAAATCACCATGAGATTCATTAACCCCAAAACCGATTTCGCCTTCAAAAAAATATTCGGTGGCAAGGAAAGCAAACCAATATTGATCAGCTTTCTCAATGCCCTAATTTACAAAGGCCATCCCACCATCACCGATTTAGAAATTATCGATCCGTATTTACCATCAAGAGTCTCATATCTTAAAGAGTCTTACCTGGATGTCAAAGCAAAGCTTGCATTAGGTCAAACTGTAATTATCGAAATGCAAGTTTTAAATGTGGCATCTTTTGCGAAGCGGGTGATTTATAATGCTGCAAAAACTTACTCTACTCAACTGATTCGCGGTGAAGGTTACTTTAAGTTAAAACCTGTAATTGCTTTGACCATTACAGATTTTGAAATGTTTGAAAACGACCGAGAAGTAATTTCTCACTTTGTGTTCAAGGAGAAAAAGCGTTTATTTGAGTATCCAGATCCAGGAATGGAAATGATATTTATTGAATTGCCGAAATTCAACAAACAATTGGATCAGTTGGAAACTTTGACTGACAAGTGGGTTTATTTTATGAAAAATGCCCCCAGTTTGGAAGTAGTACCGTCAACAATGGAAAATGTCTCGGAAATACAACAAGCTTTTGCGATTGCTAATGAAACTAACTTGAATCCTGAAGAGTTGAAAGATTTAGAAGATCGCGAGAGGTATATTATGGATCAGCAGGGAATCTTGCGAAAGGGAATTCAAGAAGGCAGAGAAGAAGGACTCGCACAAGGGCAAGAAGAAGGCAGAGAAGAAGGCAGAGAAGAAGGCAGAGAAGAAGGACTCGCGCTAGGAATGAGAGAAAAGGCTCTGGAAATTGCTAGGCAACTTCTCAATGTGCTTGACAATCAAACTATTAGTCAAACTACTGGTTTGAGTGTAGAAGATATCGAAAATTTGCGGGAGGAATAGGAAGGAAGGACTGAAGTCCTCACTACAAACTACATCAAATTGGTTTGTAGTGAGGACTTCAGTCCTCATCCAACGAGAGAGGACTGAAGTCATCACTATGAACCTATAGACGACTCTGCCATCTGTCTAGAGGAAGATTTTATTAAACGAGTAAATTACGTATTATGCTGTAAAAGTCAGGCAGAGGGAAAAGCTATCTCCGACTCTCACTCCCAATAGCTGACCAATCTTACAGTATAAAAAATAAATCTCATGACACCAGTCACTCCCAATCAAACTTCATCTCAATACGAAACTACCCAATCTGAAGAAAAAATTGACTCTCTGGTAGAAGAAGTTAAGCCAGAAACCGAACTCGATTTAGAATTCCTGTACACCAGAGATATTGAATTCCGCCAAGAAACAATTTATTTCATTGTAGTCGATCGCTTCCACGACGGCGACTCCGCAAATAATGCAGGCCCAAACCCAGAACTTTACGATCCAGAAGGCAAAGATTGGGGCAAATATTGGGGCGGCGACTTGCAGGGAGTTATCGACAAACTCGACTACTTAAAAGATATGGGTGTTACAGCAGTTTGGCTGACTCCGCTTTTTGAGCAAGTAGAAGCATTATTTGTCGAACAAGCTGCGATTCACGGCTACTGGACAAAAGATTTTAAACGACTAAATCCCCGGTTTATTGCCAAAGGTGATAATCCTTCTGTCAACCAAACACAAGAAACTAAAGATACCGTATTTGACAAATTAGTAGACGAGTTGCACCAGCGAAAAATGAAACTTGTACTCGATATTGTCTGCAATCACAGCAACCCAGATTTTAGTGGAAAAAAAGGGGAGCTTTACGATGATGGTGTCAAAATAGCTGACTTTAACGATGACAAAGATAACTGGTATCACCATTATGGAGAAGTCCAAAATTGGGAAGATGAATGGCAAGTTCAAAACTGCGAACTGTCTGGCTTGGCTACTTTCAATGAAAACAATATTGCCTATCGCAGTTACATTAAGTCAGCAATTAAACAGTGGCTAGATAGAGGTGTTGATGCTTTGCGGGTTGATACAGTTAAGCATATGCCGATCTGGTTTTGGCAAGAGTTTACTGCGGATATTTTGACACATAGACCTGATGTTTTCATCTTTGGGGAATGGATTTACAGCGATCCTAGAAATGACCTTTCTGTGGAATTTGTCAATGAGTCGGGGATGACTATTTTAGATTTTGGGCTGTGCGTGGCAATTCGAGAAGTATTGGGACAGGGTGCGGAAGCCGGATTTCAGTTAATTCAGGATGTGCTGAATTTGGATCACCGCTATTACGGGGCGACGGAGTTGATTACTTTTATTGACAACCACGATATGCCGCGGTTTCAGTCGTTGAATGCCGATCGACAAATGCTCCGGTTGGCGATAAATTTAATCATGACAAGTCGTGGCATTCCGTGCCTTTATTACGGCACTGAACAGTACCTGCACGATGATACAGAAGGGGGAAATGACCCTTACAACCGCCCGATGATGGAAAAGTGGGATACTGATTCGCCGATTTACCGCGATGTGCGGTTGCTGTCTGGGTTGCGGCGGCTGAATCCTGCTATTTCGATGGGGAGTCAGTGGCAAAAATATCTAACTGCTGATGTTTATTGTTACGTCCGCCGCTATCGCGATTCTGTGGTGTTTGTGGCGATGAATCGGGGCGATTCTGTGACTGTTGAAGCGGTTGATACGGAGTTGCCGGATGGAGAGCATACGGAGGTTTTATCGCGCCGCAAGTTTGAAGTTAAAGACGGGATGCTGTATAATTTGGAGTTGGGCGATCGCGAAGTAATGATTTTTAGCCGCGTGGGAGAGCGAGTTAAGGGGAAAACTATTGTGCGGGCTCAGCTTAACAGTGTTAAAAGTCAGCCTGGGGAAAGAATTGTGGTGGTTGGAGATTGTCCTGAATTGGGGAATTGGGATATTAGTAAGGCTTACCCGCTGGAGTATATCAATACTAATACTTGGTTTGGGGAAATTCCTTTTAATGAAAGTGCGGGTAAGTTGATTTCTTATAAGTATGCGCTGCTGCGGGAAGGAATGTCGCCACTGCGAGAAAATTTGGTTTGTCGGCGCTGGGTTTTGGCTTCGGAAGGGACTGTGAAATGGCG
The DNA here is from genome assembly GCA_004292955.1 of Oscillatoriales cyanobacterium. Taxonomy (GTDB): domain Bacteria; phylum Cyanobacteriota; class Cyanobacteriia; order Cyanobacteriales; family Microcoleaceae; genus Microcoleus. The sequence goes on from RDXX01000043.1 coordinate 61,187, forward strand.
GGATAAGTGGGTTTCGGGACGGGAGTCTTGACAGTTGAAAGTTGAAAGTTGACAGTTGACAGTTTGGAAATTTTAACAATATCAATGCAACCGGAAACGATAGATTATTGATTGTTGACTGTTGGGAAATTTGAATAATACCCATGCAACCGGAAACTATATGAGTAGGGTGCGCCGAAGAGCATCTGATCGCCATAAGTAGTGCGTCAAATTAATTTTTGCGCCCAGGGCTGACACCCGGGCGCCAATCTTGTAAGAGTCAAAAATAGTCACAGGGGTCGATCGATCGATTCAAATGACTTAAACTTTTATGCTGAAGTTAGCTGAAGCATTTATGTTTAACCTGATGTATATTTCTCCAGAGCAAGACCAAAAAATTCGCTACATCATCCGAGAGTGCGGTCAAGAAGCCCACAAGCTTGCAGCGGAACCTTTTGAAGTTTCCCAGAAAGGCCCAGATGACTACGTGACGAGTATCGATCGCTACTTAGACGGACAACTATCAGCAGCATTTAGCGCTTTGTTTCCTGAAGACGGCAGGATCACGGAGGAAAACACGTCCTCCAGAGCAGCTTACCAGGCAAATTACCAGCGCCTCTGGTGCATCGATCCCCTCGATGGGACGGAGGGATTTATTCAGGGAAAACAGCACTATGCTGTGATGGTGGGGCTGCTGGTGGAGGGGGAACCGGTGGCCGGCTGGATCTACGCCCCGGCTTTTGACCAAATGTATTTTGGCGGCAAAAATTGGGGATTGTTCCAAACTGTGGGAACCTCTTCGCCGCAGCCGATCGCCCTTTGCAAACCCCCCGCTCCAACACCGTTCAATTGTAAAATTATTCTCGGCGACAGAGACCAGAAAAACTATGCCGGGGCGATCGCCCAAAGCATCCCAGGAGCCGAATTTTACTCGCTGGGAAGCTTTGGCTTAAAAGTGATGGAAATCATACAAGGTCGAGCCGGTTTGTACCTGTATTTCAACGGCAGAGTTAAAGTGTGGGATACCGCCGGCCCTCTGGCCCTAGCAAAGGCAGCGGGATTGGTTTGTTGCGATTTGCAAGGTCAACCGCTGAGGTGGACGGCAGATGCGATCGAGCCGGAGTCTCTGGCCCACACGCAGTCGATCGCGATCGGCTGGCCGGATTACATAGAAGCTTTGTTGGGGAAAGTTCAACAGGCAGTGGGACGCTTGTAAACCCGTTTAAGATTGAAGAATCTGCCAATAATTTTAGGTGAAGCGGGCCCCTGTACGCTTATCATCAATAATTACAGGAGTTATGAGACGAAGTAAGTTTCGCCTGTGTCTGAGATGTCCGTCTCGTTCGCTTTGTGTCAATCTTATTTAGCAGCAACAGATTGTTTGTTTTCTCAAACATCGATCGTTCCCTAGCTGTTGGGTGTCGCCTAATCTAATTTCCCACCTCCGCGAGTTTGCATGAAGACAGAAGCTTTCAGTGAGCTGTTCCCTCTATTTAAGGGTGCTAACCCAGAAACCTTGGGAGGGCTGCTATCAAATGCCGTTAAGCATGAGTATCCCCCAGGCCGAGCTGTGCTGATGGAGGATTCTTGGGGTAACGCGATTTATTTTGTGGTGTCCGGCTGGGTCAAAGTCCGGCACCTGTCAAACGATCGAGCTGTATCAATGGCTATTTTAGGACGGGGAGCTTTCTTCGGCGAAATGGCCATTCTTGATGAATCTCCCCGATCGAATGACGTACTTGCTCTATCGCCCGTGCGGCTGATCAGTGTCACGGCTCAGCGATTTATCCAAACCCTGTTTAAAGATCCGCAATTGCATCACCGGATGCTGCAACTGATGGTGCGGCGCCTGCGCCAAACCAATCTCCGCTCTCAACTCCAGAACCGCCAGCCAGCGGTTAAACTAGCAAATACTTTAGTTGAGCTGGGAGAAAACTACGGTCAGAAAACTGCTGAGGGCAGAGATATCTTCAATATCCCTTATGAAGATTTAGCTGACGTGACAGGTATCGCCCTAGATGAAACCAGCAAAATTATGGAAAAACTAGATAGTAAAGGCTGGATCAAAATCGATCCAGAGCACCAAACTATCCATTTGATCAACCTCAAGCACTTGATGAATTTGGCAAGTCAATGACCGATGTCACTTATGAGGATACCTCGTCCGCTGCCGATCGCGCGATCGGACAACTAACAGCACCGACCATTCACTATTCGGTGGCGATGCCCAATCCTGAATCCCACCTGTTTGAAGTGACTTTGCGCGTGCAGGGTTGGTCGGAGCCGGTGCTGGATTTAAAAATGCCTGTCTGGACTCCCGGTTCTTACTTGGTTCGAGAGTACGCCCGCCACCTGCAAGATTTTCGATCGCTAGGAGGCGATCGAGCTTTACTTTGGCGCAAGATTAGCAAAAATCACTGGCAAATCGAGACAAATTCAGTGTCAGATGTCACGGTTTGCTACCGGATTTTTGCCAACGAACTGACAGTACGAACCAATCATTTAGACTCGACTCACGGTTATTTTAATCCAGCGGCTCTGTGCTTTTTCTTGCCCGGTTTTGAGCGCAACTGCTATACGGTGACAGTGGTGCCACCGCAGCCGGAATGGCGCACAGTTACTACTTTGCCGCCTGTTTCTGGGGAAGATTTTACTTTCGCTGCTGCGGATTTTGACACCCTTGTCGATAGTCCTTTTGAGATTGGCTGTCACGAGTCCTACGATTTTGAAGTGATGGGAAAACCCCATCAGCTTGTAGTTTGGGGACAAGGCAATTTAGAACCAGAACGGGCAATTCAAGATATCAAGAAAGTCATTGAGGTAGAAGCAGAAATGTTCGGCGGTTTGCCTTACGACCGCTATGTGTTTTTGTTGCATTTGTCTGGCTCTGGTTTTGGCGGCTTGGAACACAAGGATAGTTGCACTCTTAACTATTCGCGTTTTGGTTTTCGGAACAAGGACAAGTACGAACGGTTCATTCAATTGGTGGCTCACGAGTTTTTTCACCTCTGGAATGTCAAGCGCATTCGACCGAAAGCTCTCGAAATATTTGACTACGAACAAGAGAATTATACTCCTTCTTTATGGTTCTCTGAAGGCACGACCAGTTATTACGATTTGCTAATTCCTTTTCGAGCGGGTCTCTATGGCGTGAAAGGTTATTTCCAAAATCTTGCCAAAGAAATCACTCGCTTGCAGACGACTCCGGGGCGGAACGTGCAGCCTGCGAGCGAGTCGAGTTGGGATGCTTGGATTAAACTTTATCGGAGGGATGCTAATAGCGATAATTCGCAGATTTCCTATTATTTGAAAGGGGAATTAGTTTCGTTTCTGCTGGATTTGTTGATTCGAGCTAAACACGGCAACGCGCGATCGCTCGACGATGTGATGCGTTTGATGTGGCAGCAGTTTGGCGGTTGTTCTCCTGAAAATGAAGATTTTGACCAGAAGTCGGGAACAGATGCAAAGCCTGCGTATCTGACATCAAATGGTAAGTTAAATGCTCGCTCGCGGACGGCAGAAATAGGCTTTACTCCCGAAGAGTTGCAAAGTGCGATCGAGTCTGTAGCCGGCATGGATTTGAGTGACTTTTTTGCGCGCTATGTAGACGGCACAGAAGAGTTGCCTTATAACGAATATCTGGAACCTTTCGGGCTACAAATTTGGGTAGATGAAAGCGAGCAAACGCCTCGGATTGGTTGGACGTTGGGAGCGGAAAACGGGCGGCAAATGGTTAAATTTGTCGAAGCAGGATCTCCGGCACAATTGGCCGGAATTGACGCTGGAGACGAGTTACTGGCGATCGCAGGTTTTCGAGTAAATGCCGAACAAGTGGCAGAGAGGCTGAAAGACTATCAGCCGGGGGACACGGTAGAAGTGACAGTTTTTCATCAAGACGAACTGCGGACTTGTTCTGTTACTCTCGCCCAGCCGCGCCCCGGCCGTTATTCGATCGTACCAGTCGATCGGCCAAGCACTATTCAGAAACAAAACTTTACTGGATGGCTGGGTGTTCCTCTGTCGAATTTGTGACATCATTGTTAGTAGTTAGTAGTTAGTTGTTATTTGTTACTTGTTACTTGTTGGTTGTTATTTGTTAGTTTTAATAACCAATAAGATTGTGTCCGGTTAATTACCTATCATAAATTTTGTACTGAGAGCGCTCGTCCTCACTGCAAAACTATAGGCCAATCGGGAAGGACTCAAGTCCTTACTAAAAAAGACTTTTATGATGGTTGTCTCACCGGATATGACATAAAAAATCAGCAATAACCAGTAACAAATAACTCATAACAAATAACCCATTAGCAATCACCAATTTTAATTATGCAAACCCCACCTCCTCCATCAATTACGCCTCGCCAGATGAACCTGCTGCGAATCGTTTCCTCTATGGCCTGGGCTGATGGCGAACTCGCAACAGAAGAAGTTAATTTAATGCTCGATCGCTTTTGCCGTTTGTTTGCCGCAGATGACGACGCCCAACAAATGCAACAGGAACTGCGGGATTACATCATGCAAAATATTCCCCTTGATGAGCTGATTCACCAACTAGAAACTCAAGAGGAAAAAGAATTAGTCTTGCAACTCGGCTATGAAGTGATTGCATCTAGTTCTCGCACTCCCGACGAACCAAACATTAACTCTGACGAAGCCGCAGCTTATCAAAAATTAGTGCAGTTGCTGAATCTTCCAGAAGATGCTGTCAAGCGTATTGAAGCAGAAGCATCATCGGCGACACATACTTCGGAGGGAATTATAGAGAAGATAGCTCACAAATTAGAACAGTTCATCAAACGCTAGTTTGTGACTGGCGCGCGGCTGATTCCTGGTTGATTCCTGTATTTCTAGTTACTAAACCTGAAATTTTTAAGAGCAACCGGGAATAATTCGCCATAGGTAAGTCTTTTTTACTTAATACTTTTGGACTGGGTAATATAGCCCTTCTCAGATAGGTGAGGTACGTTGTTGGGCTTCAGCCCTCTTCGTTTGGGCTTCAGCCCTCTTCGTTTAAGCGGTTATATAAGCAGTCAGTCATACCTCATCTTTCTGATAAATGCTATACAATTTTTCCCAAATAATGTAACCTAACAATTGTTGTGCAAGAGTGTTAGGGAAAGTTGTTGATTCTCCCGGATGTGTAAGATCAAATCCGGCTGTACCAGAATGATTAAACCGCAGAGGGCGCAGAGGACACAGAGGGAGAAAATAGAGAGAGGTACTCATGGGTATAGGGCATAGGGCATAGGGCATAGGGCATACCTCACTTTTTTTGAGAAAGGCCATATCATCTTCGGGTAAAGATCGATCTTATGATTGTTGAGAATATTCTCAAGTAAGTGACTAATAACTAATAAGCAATAACCAATAACTAATAACTAATAACTAATAACTAATAACCAATAACTAATAACTAATAACTAATAACCAATAACTAATAACTAATGACTAATAACTCTTTAAAATTATTGTTCCTATCAACTTCTGTAGGTCAACTCGGTTCGGGGTTGGGCGGCGGAGTCGAACTTACAGTCTTCAACATTGCTAAAGAATTGCAGCGTCGAGGTCATAAAATAACAGTTGTAGCGCCGGCAGGTTCAGTCTTAGAATCAATTCCAGTCATCGAAATCGCGGGGGATTTGCAAGTAACTGCCCAAACACAAGATTACCACGATCCGATTGTGATGCCTGCCGATTCTGTGCTGGCAAATATGTGGGAATACGCTCGCCAAGTTCAGGATGATTGGGATCTGATTGTTAATTTTGCCTACGATTGGTTGCCTTTTTATTTGACGCCATTTTTTAACACTCCGATCGCACATTTTATCAGTATGGGCTCCATGTCGCGATCGTTCGATCGCATCGCCGGACAAATCGCCGTCAAATTTCCCGGTACGCTGGGAGTTTGCACCCTTACCCAAGCCCAAACCTTTGCCTTTGCTAGCGAGTGCGAGTTGGTGGGAAACGGCGGCATCGATTTATCGCTGTACGACTTTTGCAGCCAACCGGAACCAAAATTAGCTTGGCTGGGCCGCATTGCCCCGGAAAAAGGCTTAGAAGATGCTGTGGCGGCTGCAAAAATTACAGGCATTCCCCTAAAAATTATGGGCAAAATGCAAGATGAGGATTATTGGCACAAAATTTGTACAGATTACCCGGATGCTCCGGTAGAATATTTAGGGTTTCTGACAACAACCAAAATGCAAGAACAAGTCCGCCAGTGCCGAGCATTGTTGATGACGCCGCGCTGGGTGGAAGCTTTCGGAAATGTGGCGATCGAGGCTTTAGCGTGCGGTGTGCCTGTGATTGCTTACGAGCGCGGGGGGCCGGCGGAAATTGTGCGAGATGGGCTGACGGGCTTTTTAGTGGAACCTGATAGTGTAAATGGGCTGGTAAGTGCGATCGACCGTTTAGACAAAATTGACCGCAGTGCTTGCCGGCGACAAGCAGAGGTAGAATACAATTTAGGAGCCGCGGGCGATCTTTTTGAACGCTGGTTCAAGTCTATTGTAAAATTGAGTTAAATAAACTCTTAATTGACCACAACAAAAGACCACAAAAATAACTATGGCAACTGAACGTTTAGTGCTTTTATCGAGCAGAGAAATCGAAAAAATGCGTCAAGCTGGCAGCTTAGCAGCTCAGCTTCTTCTGCATCTCGAACCAATGATTAAACCGGGTGTCAGCACTCTGGCAATTAACGACGAAGCGGAACGCTGGACTTTAGCCCACGGTGCAAAAAGTGCTCCGTTAGGTTATAAAGGATTTCCGAAATCTCTGTGTGCTAGTGTCAATGAAGTTGTCTGTCACGGCATCCCGAATGCAAAACAAATTCTCAGAAAAGGTGACATTATTAACATTGATGTAACGCCTTTAGTTGATGGCTATCACGGCGATACTTCTAAAACTTTTTTTGTTGGGGAACCTTCACCTGTAGCTAAAAGGTTAGTTGAAGTAACTGAGGAATGTCTCAGAAGAGGAATTGCGGAAGTTAAGCCTGGTGCTCGTACCGGTGATATCGGTGCGGCGATTCAAGAATATGCTGAAGCGCAGGGTTTTTCGGTGGTGCGAAATTTTGCGGGACACGGCGTGCATCGCGTTTTTCACACGGAACCGGAAATTTTGCATTACGGTAAGCGGGGGACGGGAAAGAAGCTCAGACAAGGTATGGTTTTTACGATCGAGCCGATGATTAATGAGGGTACTTGGGATGTGGAAATTTTGGCGGATGGTTGGACTGCTATCACTAAGGATAAAAAGCTTTCGGCTCAGTTTGAACACACTCTGGCTGTGACTGATTCTGGGGTGGAAATTCTGACTTTGCCGTAGGTATGAAAGGTGGAATTCCGCCGCATGGAATTCGGAATTAGGTACGTAGTTGCGCTTCAGCGCTCTTAGTATTATATACGGAAAGAGCAATCCTAAATCATTTTCAAGCTCGGGAAATTATCAAATCCTTGCTATAAAATGAGTTTAGCAAGACGAGAGGTAGTCGTACCTTGAAACTTAGATAGGATTACTATATTTACGAAAAGAGCGCTGAAGCGCAACTACGTACCTTTGAGCGCTGAAGCGCAACTACGTACCTTTGAGCGCTGAAGCGCAACTACGTACCTTTGAGCGCTGAAGCGCAAATATGAAATGGCTGCAACCGGGAGATTTGCTGCGGGCGATCGCACCTAGCGGCGCGCTGCGAGAATTGACTAATTTTGAACGCGGTTTGGAAATTTGGAAATCCCGCGGCTATCGAGTTGAATTAACACCGGGTTTTGCCGATCGCGCTGGCTACTTGGCCGGTTCCGACGAAAACCGCGCCCGACAGCTCGCAGATGCCCTCAGTGACCCGGATTGTCGCGGTATTCTGTGTGTTCGAGGCGGTTTCGGTAGCACTCGACTTTTGGAAAAAGGTAAGGTGGGCGATCGCACGAATTCCGGGTTTCCGACTCCCGATTCCCATGGGCCGAAATGGTTGATCGGCTTTTCCGATATTACGGCTTTGCTGTGGAATGACGACAAATTGGGGATTTGGGGGGTTCACGGGCCGCTGCTGACAACTTTGGGCGCGGAACCGGATTGGTCGGTCGATCGACTTTTTGACTGCGTAGAAGGCCGTCCGTTACAATCTTTGCAAGGTAAAGGATGGGCTGGTGGAAAGGCTTCGGGGCGGTTGTTTCCGGCGAATCTGACGGTGGCTACTCATTTGCTCTCCACCCCTTATCAACCGGATTTGACTGGTACTATTCTCGCATTTGAGGATGTTTCGGAGGCTCCTTACAGGGTCGATCGGATGTTGACTCAGTGGCGGATGGCGGGGGCTTTTGCGGGGGTGCGGGGGATTGCTTTGGGACGGTTTAGTCGCTGCGAGGTTGGCCCGGATAGTCCTAGTTTTACTATAGAAGAGGTTTTGCGCGATCGGCTCTTTGACTTAAATATTCCCATTGTCTCGGATTTACCGTTTGGCCATGAAGGGGTTAACGCTGCTTTACCGATGGGAATTGAGGCGAGTCTCGATGCTGAATCGGGATTGCTGATTTGTGGGGATACATCGCAACTTTAGATGCGGCATCAACGTCTGTAAGTTGGTAGGGTGCGTCAGGGAGAAATTATTAGTCTGTGATTAAAACACTCAGCCCTGACGCACCGTACAGTTGGTAGTCAGTTGGTAGAGTGCGTCAGGGAGAAATTATTAGTTGGTAGGGTGCGTCAGGGGAAAAATAATTAGTCTGTGATTAAAACACTCAGCCCTGACGCACCCTACGATAATTCCTAAATAGTCCAGTTGGGTGAGGTTAACACGGTTGGCATAAATTAGATTTAAAATAGAGTGTGTATGCAAATGTCGGCGCCAACAAGGCAAAAAGATTTTAAAACTTTTGAGAGGTTGATATGAAAACACACAACTTGTTAAACAGTATTGCTGCCGCAGTCCTAGTTACCGGATTGGCACTTACGGCGATTCCGTCAAGTGCGGTTGCCGAATCGATACAAAATAACGATCGCATAGATGGAGTAATCCGCCGCACTTCCCCGATTTACCGTTTCCGAAATATGTGGACGCCCGGAACTCCGACGGAAGAATTGCGCGGTCAAGAATATACTTTCACTGCGCGGGAAGGCGATAACATTCAAGTGTTTTTAGATACGGATAGAAGTCGCGGTTTTACTCCCGTTATGGTACTATTTTACGGGAACAACAAGCAAGTCGCTTTTACCCAAGACCGTTCTTTTAATTATGTGATTCCCCGCAGCGGCGATTACAAGCTTTTGGTGTTAGCGAAAGATGCTGCGAGGGGCGGTAGCTACACGGTGGAAGTTGCGGGAATTGATGGCGGCGACAGACGTGCTAGTAATAATAGATGGGATGACAGAAGCGATAGGGGCCGTAACAGCAGCAGCTACGATGGAGAACGGATTTTGCGTGATGATTTTGGCTTAAACCCGATCGACTGTCGCCTCAGACGTACAATGGTAAGAGTAAGATTTGACGATACCGGCAGAGACGGGACTTATTGCGCTGTACCGACTAGGGCTGTTCCGGCGGGCGATTATTATTACAATTCGCGGACTAGGGATTTAGATTCGGCGAGGGCGGATGATGGTAGATTCGATCGATCTAATGATAATAGCAGGTTCGATCGTCCCGATCAATGTCGCGTATCTGTAGGCGGAGTGTGTGTGACTAGGTAAGCCCGAAAAAATTATCTTTTCCGAGGAATTGTAAGGGCGGGTTCACCCTGATTTGTAACTCAAATCAACAATATCTATAAACCCGCCCCCACCCAACTAGATAAGCCCGAAAAAATCATCTTTTCCGAGGAATTGTAGGGGCGGGCTCACCCGGATGTGTAACTCAAATCAACAATATTTATAAACCTGCCCCAACCCAACCAACCAACTCTGATTGGGGACAAGTTTTTCTGGTTCTGCGATCGGTGGGGGCGGGTTTTTGAGTCCGTCGATTTCATTGTAGATTTGGGTGAACCCGCCCCTACAAATCTTGGTATTTTAGATGTAATTTTGTATTCGTGAATCAGTTGCTGCTTACCAGCTAAAATTTGTGAGGCAATTAATTCAGTTCCAAAAATAATGGATACTATTGATATTTAAGGCTTCCGTTTTCATTGTATTCAAGTTCATGATACTTGCCACCTAAACCTAAATCATGTAAGCACCTCTGGTAGTTTTTGGGGCCCATATCAAAAGCATTAGTCTGATTCAATCTTGCCCATTCAGCTACTTTGAGCTGGCTAGTTACCCCTGAAGCATCAGCTACGGTTTTGACAATCCAATCAAACATCTTTATTTACTCTTTAAGTTCGTATAATTTAATTATATTCCTATTGATTTTTTTGGGTCAAGTTTCCATTCAATTATTTTCCCCAGCGAGTGGGGAGATTTGCAAGGGTTCCCAAAATTATCCGTCAAAACTCCTTCAACCCCGCAGAAAAACTCGCTGAAACCCTTGCCCAGCAATGCTGCGAGGGTTAGAACGAAACAGCGTATTTTCAGCCATTTTCCCGACCCCTCGCAAACTACCACAGTTCGATCGCAAATCAAGCTCTACCAATTAATGAATTAATTCAGTCCAGAAAACAGAAGCGCTGAAAAAATAGATGCGGAGATTGCTTTCATAAGAGATCGCTTCGCTAACGTTCCTCGCAATGACAGATAGTGCCTCGCAATGATAGATAGTAGGGAATTTACCCATCAAACCCAAAGAAACCGGGTTTTTTTGCGAATCTGCCGACTGCGACGAAGAATTATCGCCAAAAACCCGGTTTCTGAGCCCCGCGTCAGTCCGAATACACATACAGACATCAGACAATAGCTGCTGCGGGCCGATCGCCGAATTTTCGATCGAAAAGGACGATCGCACAGTGGTAAGCTACCAAAGACATTAAAAGATCTAAATTCGAGAAAAGTTAAGATGTCATCATTAAATGAAGTTCCCTTGCTGTTGCGGGCAGCCCGCGGCGAAACCCTAGACCGCCCGCCCGTGTGGATGATGCGCCAAGCCGGTCGCTACATGAAAGCCTATCGAGATTTGCGAGAAAAGTATCCCTCCTTTCGCGAACGTTCTGAAATTCCCGAAGTTGCGATCGAAGTTTCCCTTCAGCCGTGGCGCGCGTTTCAACCCGACGGCGTAATTTTATTTTCCGATATCGTCACCCCAATGCCCGGTTTGGGCATCGACATGGACATCGCCGAAGGTAAAGGCCCGATTATCCACGCACCCATCCGCACTCAGCAGCAAATCGACAACCTGCAACCGCTGAACCCGGAAGAAAGTTTGCCTTTTATCAAAACTATCCTCAAATCCCTGCGCGCGGAAGTCGGTAACAAATCCACCGTGCTCGGTTTTGTCGGCGCGCCCTGGACTTTAGCAGCCTACGCCGTTGAGGGCAAAGGTTCCAAGGATTATGCCGTCATCAAAAACATGGCATTTTCCGATCCAACTTTACTGCATCAGTTGCTGTCAAAATTCGCCGATGCGATCGCAGTTTACGTGCGCTATCAAATCGACTGCGGCGCCCAAGTAGTGCAAATGTTCGATTCCTGGGCCGGCCAACTGTCCCCGCAGGATTACGACACCTTCGCTCTACCATACCAAAAACAAGTATTCGAGCAAGTCAAAAAAACCCATCCCGACACACCGCTAATCCTATTAGTCACAGGTAGCGGTGGCCTTCTCGAACGCATGGCTACATCCGGCGCAGATATCGTCAGCGTCGATTGGACGGTTGATATGGCCGACGCGCGCAAGCGTTTGGGCCCCAACATGAACGTTCAGGGAAATCTCGATCCCGGCGTATTGTTTGGTTCTCAACCGTTTATTCGCGATCGAATTCTTGATACAATTCGCAAAGCGGGCGATCGCGGACACATCCTCAATTTAGGACACGGCGTATTGCCGGGAACCCCCGAAGATAACGTGCGTTTCTTCTTTGAAACCGCCAAACAAGCCGACAAATTGCTCGCAGTTACCGCTTAAATTTGACAGGAATTCAAACCCCAAAAACCTCATTCTCCAAAATCCGTAGGGGCGGGTTCACCAACAACCTTAAAAGTTGCAAACAGGTGAAATAAACCCGCCCCCACTACTTAAATTTGACAGGAATTCAAACCCCAAAAACCCGTAGGGGCGGGTTCACCAACAACCTTAAAAGTTGCAAACAGGCTAAATAAACCCGCCCCCACCCCACCGAAAATCCCTGTTAACTACTGGTAACGAATAGAACCCGGAGATCCCCCTAACCCCCCTTAAGAAGGGGGGGACAAGAGCATTCAAAACCTCGGTTTTTAAGACGGGACAAGTATTCTCAAAGTCCCCCTTATTAAGGGGGATTTAGGGGGATCAAACCTCAACTGTCACCCAAATCTATGGCCGACTAAAGCCTCAAATTCAAACCAATAACTCCCCCTCTCCCCCTCTCCCTCTCTCCCCACCTCCCCCCCTTCCCCTTCTGCAAATGACAAAAAAAATTTTCATAACGGGTGCAAGTGGCTGTATCGGTCACTACATGGCCGAAACCTTGATTCAACAGACAAACCACGAACTCTACCTATTAGTTCGCAACCCCGATAAGCTAAAATTTGACTGGAAAGCGCGATCGGGCATCAATATCATACAAGGCGACATGAAAGATATCGATCGCCATTCCGAACTGCTGCAAACAATAGACGTAGCAATTTTAGCAGCCACAGCTTGGGGAGGAACCCAAGAAGTTTTTGATGTCAACGTCACCAAAACTCTGCGCCTCATTCAACTACTTTCGCCCCAGACTTGCGAACAAGTAATATACTTTTCAACCGCCAGCATTCTCGGTAGAGATAACAACTTACTCAAAGAAGCCGGAGAACTGGGGACAGATTATGTTCGCTCCAAATATGATTGCATGACGCAATTATCAACGTTAACAAACGTGCCTCCAATTACCGCACTTTACCCAACCTTAGTATTAGGAGGAGACGCAGAAAAACCAGTTTCTCACCTATCATCCGGTTTGCCGCTTGTCGCCAAATGGATTGGTTTGATTCGCTGGCTGAAAGCAGATGGCAGTTTTCACTTCATCCACGGTGCAGACATTGCCACAGTAGTTAATTACTTAGTCGAACATCCGTCCGATTCCGAGGAACCGCGACATTTTGTACTCGGAAATCCGGCGATTACCGCGAACGAAGTTGTCGAACAAGCTTGCAAGTATTTGCATACAAAAATATTTTTTCGGATTACTCTGTCACCTTGGCTTGCCGATTTTTTTATTTGGTTGTTCCGAATTCAGATGGCTGCTTGGGATAGATTTTGTATCAGCTATCGCCATTTTACCTATCAAAATCTGGTCAATCCCGAAAGCATTGGATTGCCGAGTTACTGCGGCACAGTTGCTGATATGTTAAGAACTAGCGGAATTCCAGATAAAAATACAAAGTAGTCCGTACACTCCGCACCAATAATCGGACAGGCTAGAAGCCCATCCCACAATCTTTCTTGTGGGATGGGCTTCTAGCCCGTCCCTAATTCTTTATCCTATTCAACTCTACTATTTCAAATTCTTTTTTGCCTGATTCGGGCACTTTTGAAGCGATTATCGTCAATCAATGGTGAGATACGATAAGATATCAACATTTGCCAACTATAACAGGGAACTGCAAGCTAAAAATTGCGCCCATTATCTTTGTGTTAGGGGGTGTCGCCCCTTTCTAGATAGTCGATCGCGGGCAAGATCGTAATTTTAGCCTTAACATTAAATATTGAGAGTCGATCGAACTCTCAAACGCCAGCCAGATCGCAAGTCTTTTAGTGATGTGAGGTTTAACATACTATGCGAGTGCTTCTAGTTTACCCCCTGTTCCCGAAAACATTCTGGTCTTATGAGAAAATCCTAGAATTAGTCGATCGCAAAGTGCTGCTTCCACCGCTGGGTTTGGTCACAGTAGCAGCCATTCTACCCCAAGAATGGGAATTCAAGTTAGTCGATCGTAACATCCGACAAATCACCGAAGCAGAATGGGAATGGGCAGAGCTCGTTATTCTGTCGGCGATGATTGTCCAAAAAGAAGACTTGTTAGACATCATCCGCGAAGCCAAACGGCGCGGTAAATCCGTAGCTTGTGGCGGCCCCTACCCAACTTCCGTACCCGAAGAGCCCCAAGCAGCCGGCATCGATTACCTGATTCTCGACGAAGGCGAAATCACCCTACCGATGTTCGTCGAAGCCATCGCGCGCGGTGAAAAAAGTGGAATTTATCGATCGGACGGCGTAAAACCCGATGTTACCACAACCCCTGTTCCCCGCTTCGACCTGCTGGAATTAGACAGCTACGACTCAATGTCGATTCAATTTTCCCGAGGCTGTCCCTTCCAGTGCGAATTCTGCGACATCATCGTCCTCTACGGGCGCAAACCCCGCACCAAAGAACCCCAACAATTAATAGCAGAACTAGACTGTCTCTACAACCTAGGTTGGCGGCGCGGCGTCTTCATGGTAGACGACAACTTTATCGGCAACAAACGCAGTGTCAAACTATTGCTAAAAGACTTAGAAGTCTGGCAAATAGAACACAAATTCCCCTTCAACTTCAACACAGAAGCATCCATCGACTTAGCCCAAGACCAAGAATTGATGGACATGATGGTGAAATGTCATTTCAACGCCGTATTCCTAGGAATTGAAACCCCCGACGAAGAAAGCTTGCAAATGACCAAAAAATTCCAAAATACTCGCAACTCCCTGATAGAATCAGTAGAATTAATTGCCAAATCAGGTTTGCGAGTAATGGCCGGATTCATCATCGGATTCGACGGCGAAAAACCGGGCGCAGGCCAACGCATCGTCAACTTCGCCGAAGCAGCAGCAATTCCCAGTACAACCTTTGGAATGCTGCAAGCTTTACCGCACACTGCATTATCGCACCGACTAGCAAAAGAAGGCAGATTGCGCGACAAATCCGGCAACTTGAATCAGACTACATTGATGAACTTCATTCCGACGCGGCCGCTAGAAGACATCGCGAGAGAATATGTTCAAGCATTTTCTGACGTGTACGATGCTGAGAAATATTTAGACCGCACCTACCGCCACTTCTTGATGTTAGGTGCACCTACAGCAAATATACCATCAAGAATCCCCAGTTGGATCGACTTGCGAGCACTGCTAACCGTAGTTTGGCGCCAAGGAGTCAAGCGTTCAACTCGCTGGAAGTTCTGGCATCATTTGTTCAGCATTCTCAAACGCAATCCTGCCGTTTGGGATCACTATTTAACAGTGTGCGCCCACAACGAGCATTTCCTGGAATACCGCCAAATTGTGCGGGATGAAATCGAGGCTCAATTAGCCGAGTTTTTGGCTAATGAGTCTCAGACAGTGTATCAACAACCTGTTGCTACTGAGGAAAAGGAAGTGCAAGTGGTTTAGGGTTGAAGAATTCAACCGAATAGCCAGATATCCGACTTATTTAATTAAGAAGTCGGATATCTAAAAGAAGAGCATTTTACGGCGAAACTGTAGTCTAACTAATTAAGTAGCGCGATCGCAGTCAAACCCCATTGATTTTTCTTTTTATCAAACCTTTTGACAACAGCAAGATTAACTGTTTGATCATTTTGCAACTGAGAAGCTAATTCATGAGGAACATGAACATCCTCTACAAACCCAAAACCCTTTTGATGCAAGCGAAACCGACCTGTTTTACAAGACATACTATCAAATAGTTTGCCCGATTCGCGTTTCTCAACAGCAACCACCGTTAGCCGATCGCCATTCTCATCAACAGTCACTATCACCGGCGCGCCCATTAGTAGATTTAAATTCTTCAGCATTCCTCGTTCTGGACTAACAACTTCTTCAGATACACTATCAGAATGCAATCCAAACTTGAGCATCATCTTGCCAGTTTTTGCTGTAAACGAGCCGAGGTAGTTAGCATTCAATTGCGGGCAATTTTGCCAAATCACCTTTTCGGCATCAGCAGCTATATTTTCTAACACTTCCTCTGCGTTAGATATATTTCCAGCACCAGCATACCAACTAGCAGTCAAGAGATTACGGAGCGATTGGGGGATTTTCCATTTGTTACTGTTACGAACATTAAAAGCTCGATCGGCAGCCCATTTAGCCACTTTCCATTGTCCTTTATTTGCTGCGAGTCGGCTGAGATCCTCAAAAACGCCAACACCAAAATTTTCATCCCTGCAAGTCAAACACGCTTTTGCACAAAGTGCCAATGCTAGTGTAGGATCAGAGGTTTCCACGACTTTAGCTAATGCGTGCCACGCCCAGTAATCGCTACGCTTCTGCTTCACAAAGGAAACCAGAAGTTTTTGAGCTTCTGTCGATCGCCCCAAACGATTTAGCAATAAAGCCTTGCGATAATTTAGCCATTCCGGTTTTTGAACTTTGGCGCGATCAAGTGCAACATCGATCAATGTAATGGCAAAATTTTGTAATTCTGTTGCATCAAGATAATCTTGAACAGTCAATTCACAAGCAATCTTTCCTACTTCTCTTGCTGTTTTCTCAACCAGCGAATCAAAAACTTTACCATCATTAGCAGTAGAAACCTGAAAGTCTTCCGCTTGAAAACTATCAACACCAGCCCATTTTAGGAACTTTGGTAAAAACTTGATTTGCTTTGGAAATCGTAGAATTTGGGATAGCAAACGACTAAATAGCAAATCCGGTCGATTCAGCTTGAGTTTGTAATATTCTCCCAATATTTCCTTGATCTGGCTGACAGACGACTCTGTATCTATGGATTCAGATTGATTAGCTGTATCTACCAGTTTTTTTACTTTGTCGTAGAGAACCCAACCAACACTGCTAGCCAGAAATTTGTCGTTTGGATGCTGTTTTAGCAGTTCGTACCCTCTGGAATAAGCTTCATCTATCTGTCCAGCTTTTCTCAAATTTTTGATTTCTTCTGTTAAATTCGACATTTTTATAACTCCAGTGCGAGGTGAACTAATTCTACAACTTGTACATTTGTGTATCCGATCGGGAAAACTTGCGTCACAAAACCATCTCCATCGTAGAAAACTTGCATTTTGAGAGCGCCCATGTCTGATTTGAGATAGTAAATTTCGTGATAATCATGGTGTTCAATTCCCTGAATTACTATTTTGTGTGGGTCGAGTTTGGCTTTAATTAGATCGTGAACTGTTTGCTGAAATTCATTTCCTAATCGCAGTTTTGATGTGATAGCATCCACAACGACAGTGGCAAATTCCATCGGCTCAGATTTCACAGTTTCAATTCGCGTCACCTGAAATTTGCCATTATAATGCAAGCGAAGAGAACACATTTCTGTATCGTCTTCTGAGCTAAAACCATAAACTTCCTGATAACTATTATGCTTGTATGAAATTACCTGAATTCTATGAAATGTAAGACTTTCCGCGATATGCAAGTAAAGATTTTTTAAAGGTTTTTCCAGGATAGGGAAAGCCGAAATATTTGCATTACCTGATTCTGAATCAGGGTCAAATGCAATGATATCCTTGAAAACAACAGAATCTAGCTTGCCTTGACTGCCGTTCCAAGTTGCTTTAAAAAATGGTGTAATCGAGGGAAAATTCAGGATAAAAAGTCGATTTTGAACTACAGAAAACAAGGTATAAACCAATCGAAAATAAGTGGCATTTGTTTGTCCCTGGCCAGTCTCCATATTCGCGATCGCAGTTTTAAACTTCTGCCCCTGGGCGCGATGCAGAGTCAGCGCGTAACCAAACCTCAGACGCGCTGCGTTTAAGTACGGATCGTTGCGTAGAAACTTTGCTTCGCTAGAATTGTCCGATTCGTCTGATTCTCTTACCTGTTTCTGCTGTTGTCTAAATTTGCTAATTGCTGAAACCCGCAGAGCTACAAGTGTGTCCTTGTCAAATTCTGGTTTGTCCGCATATAAATAATCGCTCAAGCAGAGGAACTCGACCTCTTTACCGTTCTCAAGTAGCCGCACTCTAATCCGCAAAAAATTTATCTGAATTGGCTGTTCGCGTCCTTTCAGCGGTTGGATTAAGGGTGTATTGGGATTAACTTCTATGACTTCAGCAAAAGAGTTATTTGATATATAAGTTTGCTCTAGCTTTTGTTCATCTACTTCGACAGGACTATTGTGGATATGTACAATATCACCTGCAACGATCTCTTTACCTCGACCAAAAAACTCTTGTCTAACCTGATGATTAATGCGGTTAACCAATTCGTTGGTGAAAACTATAAACTTGGTAAATCGGGAATCTTCCAGGAATACAGCTTTCGATATCTCCTGTTGGCGATCGCGATCGACTATTTGGATGCAATTCGAGTCATCGGCGATCGCTCTGAGCTGATTAAATCTGCTAAAATGTATGCTTTGAGCGATTTTTTGACAATTTTTGACAAACAAATTTTGCTGTTGGTCTGGAAGTATAAACTCAAGATTGATGCGATCGATCTCACCGTCTATCGCAGCCTGCAATCGCTCGTAACACAGTGCAGATTCATCTGTTTTGCCTCTCGTTAGCTGAAACGGATCGCCCAGAAAAATCACCTGTCTTTGAGTCTTTTCAATTTCCGTATATTCCAAAAAATCCGTGAGAAGTTTCCCACTACCGTAACGAAAAACATCAGTTTCAAACTGTGAATCGGATATCAGGTGGGCCTCACCGACGATGTAAACCTGTTGCTCTGTATCCTGATTTTTGTTCAATCCATAGATCAGCTGCTCCTTCTCTACTTTATAGTTTTTTGTGAAGATATGCGAGTAAATACTCTTTGACTCTACTGGATAAAGAGACGCAATTTTACTATTAGGAGCAAGAACAGAGTAATTTCGGCTTAAGGATATAGATGTATCGACCATAGCTTTTTGTAGAAGATGCAGGCCAGTTCCAATCATGCCAGTAACGATTAAAATCTTCTTTGAGGAACCTAAAAATTCCTCAACGCGAGCGAATACAGATTCTAGAGACTCAGGTAACTCAAGTTTAGCCATAGCTCAATGACGATTAACTTTACTAGCCGAATATTCTCACAGGTTGAGTAGCACTAGCAATAGTTTTCAGGAAAAAGCTGTTTTTCTCAGTAATTCAGTAACCATCTCAATTTTTTTGTAGCCTATGTTACATGGAACTATCGGATTATTTGTGGCGGGCAAAAGTGCGGAGGTTCCCGCAATCCTAAGAGCTGTAAACCTTAGCTGCGAGACAAATCCGGCGTTCCGACTCGCATCGGAACGGCAGGTTGATCGGCATAGGAGTTACCTCGGAGCGCGCGGTGTCCGTTGATACTGGTTGGTCGGGCAAACGGCTGAACTCACCCGCATACTAAAAAACGCAGATGATTTAGAATCATCTGCGTTCATATGCGGTTTAATTAAACAGGAATTACGCACTGCGAATAAAGAAACCGGGTTTTTTACCGAATCTGTCGCTTACAGCGCGTCTTCTCGCAAAAACCCGGTTTCTGGGATTCCACTCCGAATAAAGAAACCGGGTTTTTTCCGAATCTCTCGGCTACAGCCAATTATTCTGGTAAAAACCCGGTTTCTGGACCCTCATGGGCAAGTCCGACTCAACCCTGTGAAACTCAAGCCGCAACCTGATCTAAAGGCCGCACTTCAGCCAGTAATTTGTGCAAAGCCTCACCTTCAACTACTTCAGTTTCCAACAGCTTCTGCGTGATTGTTTCCAACAATTCCCGATTAGTTTTCAGAATATCCAAAGCTTGCTGATGTGCAGTTTCGACAATTTCTTTGACTTCTTGGTCGATCGCCTCAGCAGTCTGGGCACTCACCGCACGGCGCGCATTTCCCATACCATCGCCGAGGAACGATTGTTGAGCGCGATCGTACGCTAGAGGCCCCAACACCTTGCTCATCCCGTAAGTTGTCACCATCCTTTCCGCTAAATCAGTCGCCCTTTGCAAGTCATTTGAAGCGCCGGTAGTGATGCTACCAAACACGACTTCCTCAGCCGATCGCCCGCCAAGCAGTGTAGCAATTTGCCCGCGCAACTCCGATTCATCCAACAAGAAACGGTCTTCAGTCGGTAATTGCAACGTGTAACCCAATGCAGCCATACCGCGCGGGACGATCGAGATTTTCGCCACTTCGCCGCCGCCAGTCATCACAGCGCCAACCATGGCGTGCCCGACTTCGTGGTAAGCCACAATCTTTTTCTCTTTTTCGTTGAGCACCCGGCTTTTCTTTTCCAAGCCAGCTACAACGCGCTCAAACGCTTCATAAAAGTCTTCTTGCGCTACAGTGAGACGCTTGTTGCGGGCAGCTAGCAAGGCAGCTTCATTGACCAAATTTGCCAAGTCTGCGCCCGAAAAACCGGGGGTACGAGTGGCGACTGCCTTCAAGTCAATATCCGGGCCCAACTTCACTTTTTGAGAGTGAATGTTCAAAATTGCTTCGCGGCCGGATAAGTCCGGGCGATCGACTAAAACTTGGCGATCGAAACGGCCGGGGCGCAACAAAGCAGCATCCAAACTTTCCGGGCGGTTCGTTGCAGCGAGTACAATTACCGTAGTATTGCCCGCTGCAAAACCATCCATTTCAGTTAATAGTTGATTGAGAGTTTGTTCGCGTTCGTCATTCCCGCCAAACGCCGCGTTAGTGCTGCGAGATTTGCCGATCGCATCCAATTCATCAATGAAAATAATACAAGGAGCCTGTTTCTTAGCCTGCTCGAATAAATCTCGGACTCTTGCAGAACCGACGCCTACAAACAGTTCCACAAACTCCGAACCGGAGATGCTGAAAAAAGGCACGCCAGCTTCACCAGCCACTGCTTTTGCTAACAGCGTTTTGCCAGTTCCCGGCGGCCCGACTAACAGCACGCCCTTCGGAATTCGCGCGCCAATTGCCGTGAATCTGTCGGGAGTTTTCAGGAACTCAACAACTTCGACTAATTCAGTTTTAGCTTCCTCTACTCCAGCGACATCAGCAAAAGTAATTTTCGCAGATTCGCCTTCTACGTAGACCTTAGCCTTGCTTTTGCCGATCGACAGCGCACCCTGTGGCCCACCACCGCCCCGGTTCATGAAAAATTGAAATATTGCTACAAAAATCAGTGGCGGAACGACCCAGCTTAAAACACTGCCGATCCAGCCATTTTTAGAAGGCGGAGTTGCCGCAAATTCAACGCCTTTTTCTTGCAAAAGTTTAGGCAGTTCCAGGTCAAAAATTGGCGTAGTTGACAAAACTTGTCCTGGTTTGTCGCCTTCGCCTTTGAGTTGGTAACGAATTTCATTTTGACCTACCGAAGCTCTGACTACATCTTGTTCTTGGACTTGATGGACGAACAAACTGTAAGGCACTTGGGGAATTTGTGGCCCTAACAAATTGGGCAAAAAGATGTTTGCCAGTAAAAACAGACTTGATAGCAATAACACGATATTGCTGATTTGGCGAAAACGAGGGGGTTGGGGCTGGTCTTTAATTGCCATTGATAAGTGTCATCCTTTTAGTTAATTTTGTTTTATTCATATATTTTGCCATCAAAAGTGCGCGGAGTGCTAAGCGGATTTCCTCACTTGATTAGTCGGTTAACCGGGCTGCACTGATTGGGCATGAAAAACGAACCGCGAAGACGCGAAGAACACGAAGGAAGAGCAGAAAGTTATAGTTATAAATTATTGGTTGATAGTTAATGAATGGTTTTTACTTCAGAATCCCTTTAAGATTCTCTCGCTCTTTTCTTGCTTCGCGCCCTACCCTACGGGAACGGCTTCGCCGAACGTGTCTTCGCGGTTCGATATATTAGAATTCTGGCTAACCGCCCGAGACATTCTTAGCAAACTCTTCGCGTCCAGAAACTAAATTAGCTGGAACGCCGTTAGGGAAACTTTGCGCGATTAAAGCTTGCAACTTTTCAACTCGATTCTCAGGATTCGGGTGAGAGCTCAAAAACTCCGGCGGCGCTTCGCCATTCCTAGCAGAACCGAGAATTTGCATCACCTCAACAATACCTCTAGGATCGTAACCCGCTTCTGTCATAAACTGAAAACCGAGCCGATCGCTCTCAAGTTCATCTGCTCTACCGTACCGCAAACCGACAACTTGATTGACAGCTTGAGCAATTAATGCTGCTTGTTGTCCGCCACCGCGATCGTCAGTAGTCGCCACCCCAACCGCCGTTACCAAAGACCTGCCCAACTGCTGTTTTGCAAGGTGTTCCGCAGCGTGTCGCCCCACAACGTGACCGCTTTCGTGCCCCAGTACAGC
This sequence comes from Oscillatoriales cyanobacterium, assembly GCA_004292955.1. Lineage (GTDB taxonomy): Bacteria > Cyanobacteriota > Cyanobacteriia > Cyanobacteriales > Microcoleaceae > Microcoleus. The sequence goes on from RDXX01000043.1 coordinate 83,375, forward strand.
CGCCAACTGAGCCTCTGAATTCAGCAGCCGCATCAGTCCGGCGGTAATGAAAACTTGTCCCCCGGGGAGAGCAAAAGCATTGACAGTTTTGGAGTCTCGCAGCAGGTGGAATTCAAACGGATAACCGGCTTTTTTCGCCTCTGAACCGTTGACAACTCGTTCTCCTACTCGATCGACATATTGTTGAATTGTCTGGCTAGGATAAAGCCCGCCGTACTTGGCCGCCATCTGCGATCGCGATTGCAATCCCAAAGATATCTCTTGCTTCGGAGAAAGCTGTACCCGTTGTTTCTCTCCAGTTACGGGATTTTGTACGTTGCTGGTAAAATAGGTGATTGCCCCAAAAAATGCCATTAACAGCCCGATCGCAGCCCGGAATAAAAATTTGTTCATAGTCGTTCACCTATAAAGTTTAGCTAGTAGGATACCAGACTCACAAGTACCCCCACATCCATCTGAAGTATCAAATTCCCAATTCCCAATTCCCAATTCCCAATTCCCAATTTCCCATGTTTCAAACCACCCGTCGCCGCCTTGCAATTTGGTACACTGCTGTTACTGCTGTATTATTACTTGTATTCGCAACAGGTTTTTATTTCTATGTTCGTAATACTTTGATCGATCGCATTGACGACACTCTCAATCACGTTGTAGAAATAGTAGAGCGAACTCTCGCGATCGAACCGGTAACTTCCCCGAGTAAGGGTGCTAAAACTAAGTTGCAAGTTAATATTCAAACGAGTTTTCGAGATAGCAGCGACGCAGTAGAAGACGACCACATCGATTTAGAATGGTTCAGTCCTACGGGCGAGTTGCTGTGGTCTACTTTGTCGGAACCGCTGAATGTTCCGATTCGCGCTAACCGCACGGGCGAAACGGTTTGGATAATTAATAATAAGTTGCAGCCGGATCAAAACTATTCTCTCAGACAAGTTACGCAGCGTGTGGAAATCGGCCGCCAAGTTTTGGGATATTTGCGAGTCAGCCATCCTTGGTTTGAAGTGACAAAACCGATCCGACAATTAATTTTTGATTTGATTTTGGGCGCGAGTTTAACTTTAATTTGTGTGGCGGCTATTGGCTGGTTGCTGTCGGGATTGGCGATCGCACCTGTGAGAGAATCTTACAGTCGTCTTAAACAGTTTACTGCCGATGCTTCCCACGAACTCAGAAATCCGATCGCCACTATTCAAACAAATGTCCAAGTAGCCTTGGCAGAACCGGACATCGAACCGCAGCAACACCAACAGCTACAGGTTATCGAACGCCTGACGCGCCGTTTGGGGCGGTTGGTTGACGATTTGCTATTTTTGGCCAGACAAGACAGCGGAATCGTGCAGCAGCAGTGGGTTGATGTTCCTCTCGATGCTTTGTTGATGGAGGTAATTGAAGAACAAATGGCGATCGCCCTTACCCAAAAAATCTCTCTCTGTTTGGAAATAATCGATTCGCCCGACACTGAAAATAACTTTACAGTTTTAGGCGACTGGGATCAACTAGCGCGACTGTTTACCAATCTTGTCAGCAACGCCGTGCAGTACACGCCATCGGGCGGCGAAATTGAAGTAGAATTGCAGTTGGCAGCTAAAAACAAAAGAAATTCGTCGGCGATCAATTCTGCACTGCAAATCAAAGTCACAGACACCGGCATGGGGATTGCCCCGGAAGCGCTACCGCATTTGTTCGATCGATTTTACCGCGCCGATCCCGCCCGCACCCACCGCAGCGCCGCCGGTTCTGGTTTAGGATTAGCCATAGCCAAAGCCATTGTCGAAAACCACCGCGGCCAAATCCGGATTGACAGCCAAGTCGATCGGGGAACCGCTGTTACCGTCACCATCCCCGCCCACAAATCAGCAGAAATCCGCCTCTAAACCTCTCTTCCTCTGTGCCCTCTGCGCCCTCTGCGGTTGATCCAAAAAATCTATCCCTCAAACCCTGATTCTTTCTACCTTGCGCCCAAACCCAGCTATTAAAATTCAATTCGGGCATAGATTAACATAAACTTTGTTGGAAATCTCGATCGAACTCGTGAGGAGTTATTTATGTTTCGCCACAATCTACCGTTCAAAAAAATCAGCTTGCTAGCAGCCACCTGCGGCGGTTTACTCGTCAGTCTCGCAACACTTGGACAAGCCGGCGGCCCCCCGCCCCAACCAGGAAAACCCGTATCCCAACCCGCAGCCACTCCCGCACCTGGAAAGCCTGTCAGCGAACCGAGTCCCGCTGCGAGTCCCAGCCCCGCTGCGAGTCCCAAGCCCAGCGGGATGCCCGCCACACCCCAAGATGCCCCCGCCCGATTCCCGATGCCAAGTGCGCGAGTTACGCCGATGGAGGGCATGGTAGTAATTAAACTCGTGAATACCACCAATGCCGTCATCAATTATCAAGTCATTGGTGTTACTCCACCGCGCACTCTGGGCGAACAATCGGAAATTTTACTGAAAAACATCAAAGTACCAATCACCTTCACTTACCAGCGCCCAGACGGCGGATTGCTGTTGGTGCGCCCGCAAGCAACCGCTACGCCGGGAATGTTGCAAGTCAGCTTTGGCGCAACAACAGACTTGGGCGTTGATACAAAATCGATGGAAATTCAGGAAGATGGCAAGGTAATTTTGAATTAAGTTGACTGGTTGACGGTTGACGGTTGACGGCAAAAGAGGAGACGGCATTGCCGTTTCCCTACCTTGAAATAATCATTAATATTCCATAACAGATGTAACCATCGCCCGATTAATTGTAGGGAAACGGCACTGCCGTATCCTGATTTCAGGTAATGGTAAAATCAACCGAATTGGATGATAAAGTTGCCCTCAGTGCGATCGAATATAACCATCAATCGCACGGCAGAAGAGGAGACGGCGATGCCGTTTCCCTACCCCAAAATAATCCATCAAACTCAATGACATCTGTAATCATCGCCCGATTGATTGTAGGGAAACGGCACTGCCGTGTCCTGATTTTTGCCGTGTCCTAATTTCTACCTAATTTCTGCCGTATCTTTCAATCAGCTAGTGACAAAGGAGGTAACTTAGTAAAAGGTAAATCCTCATTAACTGCATCAATTTCTTCCTGTTCTCTTTCATTAATTTGACCGATATAAGACTTAAGAATTTGCGCCAGACGGTTGTTATAAAATCGGTGCAAACTATAATTTGGCGTAGCTGGAAAGCCGCGCCGTTTTTTGTGCCGCCCGCCCGCACCGGGATCGAAGGTTTGGATACCCCGATCGATCGCCCATTCGATCGGTGTATAGTAACAAGCATCGAAGTGTAAGCAGTCAATTTCCTGCAAACTGCCCCAATAACGTCCGTACATTCGATCGCCCTTATACAGGCAAAAAGACATTCCCATCGGCTGTCTCTCGTCTTCCTTATCATAGGCGGCGACAAATAAAACGCGATCGCGATAATTGTCATGCAACTGTTCAAAAAACCGCTTAGTCAAATACTTGCTTCCCCACCAGCCAAACTTGTCGCAAGTATTCTCATAAAAAGCATACATTTGCCCAAACATCGCTTGGGGAATTTCATCACCAGTCAAAGTTTTCACTAACAAACCTGCTGTTTCCACAGCCTTGCGTTCGCGCTTGATATTGCGGCGCTGGTTGGCATTAAATGCGCCTAGATAGTTGTCAAAATTTTGATAGCTTTGATTTTGCCAAATATAGCTGTGGTGCAGCCAAGCGCTAAAACCGTGTTGTTCCATTCTTGTGCGCCAGACAGGATCGACATACAGGAAATTGCAACCAGAGATATTATGCCGATCGCAAAAATGGTCGATCGCACTTACCATTATGCCAGTTAACTCATCTTCATCTTCCCCCGGCGCAATCAAAAAACGATACCCTTCCGCCGGAGTAAACGGCGTCATTCCCATCAATTTCGGATAGTATTCAATACCCAAACGTTGAGCTAAATCGGCCCATTGATTATCGAATACAAATTCGCCGTAACTGTGACTTTTGACATAAAGCGGCGCACAAGCAATCAACTCTTTGTCTCGCCAGACAGTCAAGTGATGCGGTAGCCAACCGTTTTTACCTGTCGCGCTACCGGAAGTTTCGAGATTATTCAGCCAATCCCATTCGAGAAAAGGCGTTTTTAGCGGCATCGCCAAGGCATCCCAGGATGCTTGCGGGATGTCTGCTAGTTTGCTAATCCAGGCTACAGAATATTGAGGCTTGGTCTGTTTCAGCATAGGGAGATTTGAACGTAGAGCGATCGAACTTTATTTAACTTAATACAATTTCCCCTGCTTGTGTAATTACTCGCCACAGGCAAGATGCCTGTGCCACAAATGTTGTGGGGTGGGCTTCTAGCCCGCCCCAACTCTATAATGCAAAAACACCTCACCTCCCACCTGTTTAACCGTCAAAAGCTCTAATTTCGGCGCTAAATCGGCTAAAAAACCCTTTCCCTCCACAGGTGTCGGTGCATCCACGCCACCCAAAATTAGCGGGCATACCGTCAGCCAGAGCTCGTCTATCAAGCCCGCAGCGAGCACAGACGCGACGAGTTTTCCGCCTCCCAAAATTGCCAAACGTTTGATACCGAGGGTTTCTAGCTGCTGAAACGCATCAATCCAATCGATTTCTCCCTCGATGGTGTTGGTTGTTAAAGTGCGATCGAACTTACCGATTGCACCATTTTCAAGAACAGGCAAGATGCCTGTTCCACAAGACAATTCATCTATTGTGGAACGGGCTTCTAGCCCGTGCTCAGCAACAGGCAAGATGCCTGTTCCACAAGACAA
>RDXX01000044.1 GCA_004292955.1 Oscillatoriales cyanobacterium
ATTTTCGGAACTTTTCACCTCGATCGTAGGCTTCGGTAGAGGGCGAAAGAACCTCGACAATCAGTAAAGGATTGAGAATTTCATCCGTGCGAGATCCATGGAATTCCGGTTCCCCATTGACAACCATCAAATCAGTGTAGGTTCCGCAGTTATATTCGGGAATCCAAACCCGCAAATCGCTGTTATACAAGCGAAAATCGGTGTCTCTGAGCAAAAATCCCAAGTAAATTAACAAGTTACAGGCGATCGCGCTGTGGACTTCTGAACCTCCGGGCATAGCAATAATCTCTCCGTTACAATATTCGTGACGTTCTTCGGCGGTTTCCTCCATGGCCCGGTATTCATCAGGAGTGAAGCTAGTCTTTGTTGCATCTGAAGCAAGGTTTGGCGGGTTGGTTTGAGCAATGACCACGATCGCACCTCCTAAATAATTAGACCTACAATAATTATGATTTACAGCAGCTAGATAATTGTCCTAACCTAGAGGCGTTTTTCTGATTCCATTCAAATTATATCAAGAACTCTCCAGGGAGCATCTCATTTTGGTAAAAAGCTTTTTTTCTAGTGTTGTCCAAGCTCGCGATCTATATAAAACTCGCGATTTCCCGACAGCAATACAAATCAAAAAATGAGATGCTCCCGCTCTCCATGCCTTTATCCGCTGCTGCTTCACAACCGCTAAATTCTAGCTTTCCTTTTACTTTTCACATTCAACTGCTTAGTGATTGATGTGTAATAATGCAAAGCAAACACCATATTGATTCCAAAGAATACCAAGGTTAAAACAAACACAAAAAAAGACGTAAACGACAGCCCGTAAATCATCGTAAACATCGCCAAAATGATTGAGCAAAAACCAAAACCGGAAGCAAAAGAACTTAAAACCAGTAACCGCACCTTAGACATAGTTTAATGTAAAAATTTTCAGTAAAATGCACTCTTGGCACCTAAAGATGAGTGCCAAATGATACTTATTACTATATAGCCAAATTACTCAGTTCCGCTAAGGGCAGAACGGCTATTTTCCTAAAAAGGTTTGAATTCTACGAAAAAATACAGCCCGCGCTCTTGCCAACTCCTCTCGCCCGATTTGATGCCAATCAAAGGAATGCCCCAGCCGAACCGAGAATTCTACCTCTCGCCGTACTGCCACCGCAAGCCCTATCCCGCTGATAGCAGAGTATTTGCTTCCAGAGCCACCCTTCCCCCGCTATTCCAAACATTGCCAGCATCCACAAACGGCGTCACCTGCAAAAGACCTTTTTTGTCCCCGGTACGCAAAATCGGATACCGCAACTCGGCGGAAGCAAAAAGTCCGCTATCCGCAAGCATTGCATCCTGACGGTAGCCCCGCACTGTATCCGGGCCGCCCAAACCAAATTGTTCGATCGGCAAAAGCTCAGCGATTGCCAACTGCGCCTGGGAGCGCACAACCAGCAGCGTCTGGGGAGCCAACAACCGCACGTACTGCAATTGACCGCGCCACGTCAAAAATTGACCGTCAGGCTCCCTGTTGCTCGCGGTAGCGCCAAATGCTGAGACTCCCAGATTGAACTGCGATCGCGCCGCCAAGACATCCCTCTCTCCCCGCTGAGTAAAATCCTGAAACAGTCTCAGCGCCGAAACCCGAGTTCTACCGCGAGCATCCGCCCCGGGCGACAGTGGAAAACCGCAAGGGTTTGTGGGGGAATCAGGGCATCCGAAGTGATAAAACCTTTGCTGATGTAGAGTTGGCTCACCACAGAACGAGCTTCCAGCAGTGCACCCGAAGTGATAAAACCTTTGCTGATGTAGAGTTGGCTCACCACAGAACGAGCTTCCAGCAGTTCGGCGAAAGTCAGCGGGCGGCCTACAAAGTTTTTGAGTGCAGCATCTAATTCTTGTTTGCTAAAGACGGTACTGCCAACTACTTCACATCGATCGACCGTTATTGTACCGGAATATTCGGCAATTCTTCAGTCCGTCTCGGTACGGGGACGGGTGGCAAAAGCTGTTCTATCGGAGGTAGGGGCTTTCTTGGCGCGGGTTCTGGGAGGGGAGCCGGATTTGGCAGTACAGGATTGGGAATGGGAATTTCTTGTCGGTTGTCTCCTCGGTTGGGCAATTGGGCGAGAGTTTCAGGTTCCTGACTTGGCGCTGCTGCTGCAAATTCCGGGATGTCGGTTTCTGGCTCTTTACTGTATCTATCTAATTCTGAGCCTGAGTATAAATCGCCAGAAAGTCGATCGCGATCGTCTGCTGTTTCTGGATTAAGTTTTAATTGAGACTGTAAATTGTTATTAACAAAAGGCGATCGCCCGCCTGATTCACCAGCAACGATCGGATCGCCAACACTTTGAGCTGCTGACGATGCGAAGCAAATAGCTGTAATTGAACAACCAAGTGCTATTGCGCTAAAAAACTTGATTTTACAAAACCCTCTGGAATGTGGCAGGGGCATCATTGATTAATAATAATTGATAGTTATTTACACTTACGAGCAGGGGTTCCTGGCGCAATTACAAAGATTAAAGTAACTTTATCACTTTTGTTTAAGACTTAAGTCATTAAATTCAACATAAATATACTTGACAAAAAATATTTTTTGTGATTTGCTAAAAAATCCAGAAAAAAGCTCCGACTTACCCAAGCTAGCGCTGTAGGTAGGCGGAGCATTCTATCAAAGTTATCAGTCGATTTTAGATTTTGGATTTTAGATTTTAGATTTTAGATTTACTCTCTCATGCAATTTGGGAGCTTGAACCTTAGTCTAAAATTTTGAACTCGACCCTAAACGAGGGTCGGGGGCTGGTACCCATTGTTGGGCGGGGTTATCTGAGAAATCGGTGAATTTTGATAGAAATTACTACATTTTATTGAGCTGCGATCGCAATTCTTCCAACTCCGCGTCAATCACCGGACTCGACTCCGAGCTACTAGGAGCCGCAGCAGTTTTACCCGCAGCCGGCAATTGACCTTGAGACACAGAACCTCCGCTCAGTTGAGCCTTCATCTGAGCTAACTCGTCGTCAACATCGCCACCACTTTCAAGCAAGCGGAACTGTTCCTCTAAATTGCTCCCGCCAGCCGCCAGCTCTGCGGAAGCTCCCGCGCGGGCTTCTATCTGCAAAACTTTTTCTTCCATGCGCTCGAAAGCTGCCATTGAACTGCCAGTATTCAAGGTGCCAATGGTATTGTTGAGCTGTTCCTGAGCCTTAGCAGCAGAAATCCTCGCCTTGAGCATATCCTTCTTAGTCTTGGCTTCGGAAATCTTGCTCTCCAAACCGATCAAGTTGCGTTTGAGGCTTTCCACTTGACCCGATTGCTGTTCCAGACTCGCTTTCAGCGTAGCAGCCGTTTCAGCGTGAGACTTTTTGCGTACTAGAGCTTCGCGGGCTAAAGTCTCGTCTCCTTTTTGCAGGGCGAGTTGAGCGCGCTGCTGCCACTGGTTAGACTGGGATTCAGCTTGATTGTACTGAGTCTGGGTGCGTTTTTGAGTGGCGATCGCGCTGGCAACGGCCTGACGCAACTGCACCAAGTCTTCCTGCATATCCGTAACGGATTGTTCTAAAATCTTTTCCGGGTCTTCAGCTTTGTTGACCATATCGTTAAGATTGGCTCTGACGACTCGGCTAATGCGGTCAAATAATCCCATAATGCTATTTTTCCTGGGTGAGGTGTACGAAGTAGGCCCAAAGCAGGCTTGATAGCGTTAGCCCGCGATGGTGAGACTCAGTTGGTCAGATTTTTAGTGCGATCGAGCATGAAGCAATTTTGCAAACATAGTAAATACAGTTTAAAGCGATCGAGTCAGTGGTGCAGCCAAGCTAATTGATGCACCTATCTATTGAGTTTAACTTCGATCCGGGAATTCCCCAATACGCTGATGGGCCATCTGTTGAGAAGTTTGGCCAATTATCCCAACTATTGTTGTGTTGAGTGGGGTTTAGGATGTGGGTGGCTCGCCCGACGGCAATTTTGGTGTATTCTTGCTCGGAAGCATTTGTGTTTTCATCGCCGCCAACTCGGCATCGACATCGCCGGCAGCTTCGAGAGAGAGAAACTTCTTTTCTAAATCGTTTGTTCCAAGTTCTGCGATGGCTTCGGAACGAGCTTCTAGCTGCATAACTTTCTCTTCCATTTTTTCAAAGGCGCTCAAAGCACTGCCGGTACTGAGATTTCCCATCATTTCTTGCAGCCTTTCCGACGCTTTGGCCGATCGAGCTCGGGCAATATACATATCTTTTTTTGATTTTGCCTCAGAAATTTTACTTTCGAGCGATCGCATATTTTCTTTAAGTTGAGTAACCACAGCGTTTTGCTGTCCGAGACTGGCTTTCATCGCCGTTGCCGTTTCTTGATAGGATTTCTTGCGCGTCAGAGCTTCCCGCGCTAAATTTTCCTCGCCTTTTTGCAAAGCTAGCTGCGCCCGCTGGTACCATTCTGCGGCTGTGGACTCAGCTTGGGAACACTGGCGTTCGGTGCGTTTTTGAGCGGCAATCGCTCCTGCTACGGCTTGTCTGAGCTGGATTAAATCTTCCTGCATATCCATTACAGCTTGTTCCAGAATTTTTTCTGGATCTTCGGCTGCTCCGACCAAACTGTTAATATTGGCTCGAATCACTCGCCACAGGCGATCGAATAATCCCATTTTACCTATCTCCCGATTTTCTTAAATTTTAGATTTAGGACTGGAAATTAATATTATTTGCGATTTTCGATTGACCAGCCCAAAAATAGGTACAAGCCCCCAACGCGAGCGTCAGGGTCGATTCCCAAATTTTAGACTAAGAGTTCAATCTCCCAGATTCACTGCGCTGTCAGCAAATCTAAAATCTAAAATTTAAAATCTCAAATCGATTGACTGGTCAGCGTAAGGTTTGGATCGGGCGTCTACAGTTGCATTCTGTGTGGGAACTTGTCTGAGTTAAAAAACCAATTGTGTGTTAGACAAAACATTCATCATTGTCTAGCTTTGTCTAACAATTTCGTTAAAGTTTTTGAACCTTTACCAGAAATAATTGGTTGAAAGCCCGCCCGCCTGCTCGGGAGAAATTAAAATCAGACTATTCATTACTCCAATCCTCGGACTTAAGGGTAGAAGTCGCTCTCAAACTGTCAACTGTCCCAGGTCAACTGTCAACTGTTGAACGAGTTTACGGCTGATAGTATTGCGGCTTCATCCCTTTGGCTTGGAGTTCCTTTGCCAAACGTTCTGCTGAGGCAGCATCGTTCAAAGCCCCCATTTGAATTTTGACACCCTTTGAGAAGTTCCGCACGTAGGCATCGGGAACTGCGGTTCTGGCTTGTTGCAGCGCTTTTTCATTGGTGTAATCGGTGACAACGTAGTAAAAGCCGTCGCTAGCCCGTGTCGGTCTTCCTAGCGGGGCTGCTGCGGCCGGGGCTGCTGTGGCTGTCGGGGCTGCTGTGGCAGGGGATGCGGCGGCTGGCTGGGCTGGGGAGGGTGTGGGAGGCAGTGTCGGCAGTGTCGGGACTGTCTGGGTGGCGCTGGGGCTGGGACTGGGAAGCAAAGCGGTACTAATATTGTTGAGTCCTTGTTCTCTACCTCTGGCCGGGTTGCCGTCTTCTGTCGGAATTGGGACAGCGCCGATGGGGGCAGGAGGTGCTGGCGGATTGGGGGGGATTGATGCTTTGGGCGACGGGGAAGCAATGGGGCTGGTTGTGGGATTGACGTTGCTGAGAGTGTTCAAATCTAGCTCGACAAATTCTTTGGATGCCAGATTTGGAGCTTTCGGCAGTTCCTTGCTGCTGCTACTGCTATCTATGGTTGTAGCTGCCGGACTTTCGTTAGTAGAGGGGGTTGTGCGATCGAGAAAACGGTTCAGGCCTGCCATTTTAACCAGACTTGACGGGTGCATCACTGCATAACCCAAAGCTGTGCACGACAACAGAAACAGCAACATCGAACTCAGTCCCAAGGGAGTTAACAGACTCGCGGCCAAACTGCGTTCTTGGGCAGGCTCAGCTTTTGCTGCGTCCAAACTTTCGATCAGTTTTTCGCTGGATTCGAGATAATTGTTGGGTGCAAAGGTATTGCTAGATATTTTTGTCCCACCCACGGTAGTTGCTAGCGGGGAATCGCCCTGGACGCCGCCAAGGGATAGGGGCAGCGACAGCGGTTGCTGGGCTTCCTCCGCAGCCTGCGGTAGGTTTTGGCTTTTTTGTGGCTCGGTTGTGGCTGTTGGCTGGCCGCTGCGAACTGATGGCGACACCCACTGTTCGGCGCGCCGCCTGTGTCTTCTGTATGTTGTCAGTTCTGCTTCTAGGTTGACATCCAAACACCCGAGGACTGCTTGCAAAGCAGGTTTGATTGGGGTTGATGAGGATTGACTTGGGGATTCCACTGAAGAACGCTTACTCATTAGCAAAACTCCTACCGCCTCTGAATTGATTTTAATGTTTTGATTCTAAAGTTGACACTCTCAGCGCTCTTGGCGACTGAGATTCTTAAGAAATTTCGTTCTTAATATCCCTATTACTAGGGTTCTTGGGCGCAATCCTCTTGCCAAAAAATGGTGGGCTGCTATCCTTGCCTTTCAGCAAGCTCCTCAAGCGTTTAAGGGGCTTAGCCCTTGGTTCCGTGGAGTCCCCGCGTACCTTGAATATATGGTAGGCATTTGCTTCCCAGGTTTACACCTGTGTATTCATCCCAACAATAGAGTGTAACGGCAAAAGCCCTTTTTACACTGCTAAAAATTTTAAAAATCAAGAAAGATTCACGGCGGTTCAAACCGCCCGTGCCGCTTTCATGGAAGGTCTAAAGACTCGCTCGTTTTCCGCTTGCCGAACTTTTTTTATCAACAAGAAGCTTTAAAACTTGCTTATTCTAGGATTAGCTGCTTTTGGTGTCAAGGCAACTGCTGCCTTTGGGCCCGAAGTGTCGATCGCCATTTGCTCTGTTTTCATTTTCGTTTGACCATAAAGAATTGGTTTAAAGCCCCAAGCCCGATCGCCCTTGATAAATTAAAAGAAGACGATTCATTACTCTAATCCTCTTCCTTCCAGGTAGAGGTCGCTGTTAATTGTCAACTGTCCCTGGTCAACTGTCAACTGAAACCTTAATTCTTACTGTGTCCCGGAGGCTGCTTACCAGACTCTCAGCAGATTTTGGCATCGGAGCAACCGTTTATTTAGAAGATCTCATAGTCGTTCCGTATTTGTCCTTTTGCTTGATCCCTGACCCTTTATAAACTTTTAACCTGTCTTTTTCGCTACAAAATGAGGAAGGACTGAGGTGATTGTTTCTATATATAACAAGATTATAAATAAATCATTAAGGTTTATTATGCTTCGGGGATCGCTATAACCCAGACAGGATAAGGGCTGGGATGCTCTAAAACCTCCTAGCTCTACACAGGAGAATTAGAGATGAAACTGATTTCCGCCAACACTTTTATGAAAACCCCATTAATTTCTGCTTGTCGTCACTGCCGCCACTATACCCCTGAGGGGAGACGCGGAGGAATTTGTGCTCTGTTGACCGTGCCGGTGCAAAGTCAGTGGAAAGCTTGTTCTTTGGCAGTTTCGCCTTTTGGGGGATCTTGGGAAAACATCACAGAAATTGAACTGTGGCAAGAACAGACTGCGACTCCGCATGAGACCGCTGTTCCTGTTTCTGAACGCAACGCCTGCCAGTTAACAGGCACAACATTAACCGAAAAATCGGCAGCAGTCTCGGTTTAGTCCGTCGGCAACAGGACAGATTGTATCATTTTCGATTGGCGATTGGGAAATCACTGATAACTATTATCTATTATGATTTGGATCTGGCAAAGCAGTTTCATTCTTTTTGGCAATTGGTATCCATACTGATACTTTTGGACGATCGACTAAACTCGGGTCATTCAACTCACAGCAATCAATAATATCTGTAGCTTGAATGAGGGAATCCCAAAACTTATTTCTCGATCGAGCTACGGCAGCCAAGGATATTGACTAAAATCGGGTTCCCGTTTTTCCAAAAAGGCTTGTTTGCCTTCGGCGCCTTCCTGGGTCATGTAATACAGCAAAGTGGCATTTCCAGCCAGTTCTTGGAGACCGGCTTGACCGTCACAGTCGGCATTAAAAGCGGATTTTAAACAGCGGATCGCGATCGGACTTTTTTCCAGAATTTCCTGGGCCCACTGCATCCCTTCAAGTTCGAGTTGTTCGACGGGTACGACGCAGTTGACTAAACCCATTTCTAGAGCTTGCTGGGCGCTGTACTGACGGCACAAAAACCAAATTTCTCGGGCTTTTTTCTGGCCGACAACTCTGGCGAGATAGCTGGCCCCGAAACCGCCGTCGAAACTGCCGACTTTGGGGCCAGTTTGCCCGAAAATAGCATTGTCAGCAGCGATCGTCAAGTCGCAAATTAAGTGTAAAACGTGACCGCCGCCGATCGCATATCCTGCAACTAAAGCAATCACAACTTTGGGCATCGATCGAATCAACTTCTGCAAGTCGAGCACGTTCAACCGGGGTATGCCACCTTCGTCTACATATCCCGCAGAACCTCGCACGCTTTGGTCGCCGCCGGCACAAAAGGCGTATTTGCCGTCTGTATGAGGCCCCGCACCGGTGAAGAGGACAACGCCGATTTTTGTGTCTTCACGGGCATCAGTAAAGGCATCGCACAATTCCTGCACGGTTTTGGGACGGAAAGCGTTCCGTTTGTGAGGTCGATTGATGGTAATTTTGGCGGTACCGCCACTTTTTTGATAGAGAATGTCTTCGTAGGTTTTGGCGGTTTGCCATTCAATTTGCATAATCAATCAGTCGATTTTAGATTTTAGATTTTAGATTTTAGATTTACTCGGCAGATGAATCACCGGAGTAGGAACTTTGGTCTAAATTTGGGGGATCATCCACTCGCTCAACAGCGTCGGGGGCAAGGTACCCGTTGATGCGGGGTTAAGTTGAGATTTGAGAGCGAGCTGGGGCGATCGATGCAGGAATAATTCGCTTTTAGTAGGATCGCGAATTAAATAATTTACACTCTTAAAAGTGGGATGGGCGTCCCGCCCGTCTATAAAGGACGGGCGGGACGCCCATCCCACAATAATTAAAATTGTAAGTTATTTAATTCTCATTCCTTAGATTTTAGACGGATTCGGTTCAATGGGATACGAAGGTCGATCGACTCTTGGGAAAAAAAATTAAGCGGGACTCGTGGCCCAAACCGACTTCCCCAAATCAACTGTGAAGCGCTCTTGTTGCCGGTTAAACAACCCGGTTTTTAATACAAGAGCGCGCAATTCCCGTCTCCCATCCCAACAGTCTCAAATTTTGACGCAGCAAATAATTTGCGTTGCATTATTTGCGCGTTAACAGAGACAGCAGGTGTTTTGCTGCTTTGGCAAATACCGGATCCCGGGACTCAAATTCGCTGGGAGCTAGTAAAGCTTTAACTTCGGCAAAGTCTTCTTGGTTGAGGGTTCCTTCTTTGGTAAATAAAGTGTCTACGACTGCAATGTGTCTGGAGTCGAGGCCGAGCCGATTGCCGATCGACTGTAAGTACATTTGCTCCCTCAGGTCGATGTGTCCGTCTACGGCTGACATTTCGTAGCCGGAACCGATGAGCAACAGTTTTTCTGATTCTGAGAAGAAAGCTGTCAGGGTTAGCAATTCTGTGGGGTTGAAGTAAACCTGCTGTTTGGAGACTCCTTTGACAAGGCGCTGAATTAGTTCTATCCGATGTGGATCGCCGCTGGCAAAGGCTTTGAGAGTCTTTTGCAGCCGTTCTTCTTCTTCAACTGCGATCGTCCTGTCGATAATCATCACTCCCCGCAGGATGGAAATCAGAGCAGTCACAAACACTACCAAAGGAGTGATATCTTGTTCGCGGAGCTTTTGGCGGCTAATCCGGGACAACAGCTCAACAACTTCAGTGCTAATCAGGGTGGTGTCCATAATTCAAAATTACTCTGGATGGGGCTGTAGTGTAACTTTATTTCTCGATCTTAAGTGTTTTCAGCTAGGTAAGTATGCCATGAATTCCGTAAAAAACTTGTTTTCTTAGCGATCGCACTTACTTCTCTCCACAGCAAGTGGATAAATAAGATTATATTAAGTGTTTTCAGATACTTAGGTATACCGTGAATTTGCCAACAGAGCCGTTGTGTAGTAGTGATTCTAATTATGCTATTCACCGACACTGGATGAGTAGGGCTGTGGAACTGGCACGAGCAGCCGGTGATGCGGGCGAAGTGCCAGTGGGTGCTGTCATTGTTGACGGTGCTGGCAAATTGATTGCCGAAGCGCAAAATCGGCGAGAGCGAGACTGCGATCCGACTGCTCATGCTGAAGTCTTGGCGCTGCGGGCGGCGGGCAAGGTTTTGCAAGACTGGCATCTCAATCAATGCACGCTTTACGTGACGCTGGAGCCGTGCCCGATGTGCGCTGGTGCGATCGTACAAGCTCGGATCGGTTTGCTGGTATACGGAGCAGATGACCCGAAAACTGGCACAATTCGGACGGTGGCTAATCTTCCAGATAGCGCGCCTTCGTGTCACCGCTTACAGGTGCTCGGCGGTATTATGGAGTCTGTTTGTCGAGATCAGTTGCTTGCTTGGTTTGAAGCCCGCCGGCAAATTTAACAGGTAAAGTTTTTTACTCTCCCATAGCCGATGTTTAGTCTAACTTGGCTCTTTAACTGAAATAATAGATCGGTAATTGCCCGATCGAGCTTTCTCGGCGGTTGACCCCGCCTAAAAACGGATACTTGCTTGCCGACACTCGTCGCGGTGCACTCCAGATTTTAGACCAAAGCTCCAATTCCCAGATTAATCTGTGGCATAAATCTAAAGTCTAAAATCTAAAATCCCTTGACGGCTGTGCGGTAGTGCTGTCGGCTGGGATCGTATTTTACCTGCTTACAGATTATCTGTTTTGGGTGCGATCGCTTGCGGAGGCAAAGGCCAATAGCAAAAGTGTCCCCATCGAAAGACTAAAGATTTGCCAAGCAACATATCTTTAGCTAGAACAGACGGGAATCCATCGCGCGAAACGGAGTACCGTTATCCCGCGATGGATGAAAGGCGAGCTTTGCGACGATTTCACCCCACCGGAATCTGACTCTTCGTCGCTCGGTGGCGGGCGGTTGGGTGGATGAGGAGATGAGCAAATCTTCACCCTTTTCTTTGTGCCTGTATTATCATAGGTATGCCGATTGTGATAAATAATATCGTGTTAAAAGCAGTCAAAGTCAGAATCTATCCAAGCGTTGAACAACAGAGCCATCTAGCGCAAGCTTTTGGTTGTGTCCGTTGGGTATGGAATCAGTCATTGGCTACCATGTCCCAAACCTACAAAGAGACTGGGAAAGGTATTTCTGCTTTCACGATGAAGAAACAGATTCCCGTCTGGAAAACTGAGTTTGAATGGCTCAAAGATTGTTATTCTCAATGCCTTCAGTCTTCGGTTTTGAATTTGTCTCAAGCGTTTATCAACTTCTTTGATGGTCGAGCAGCATACCCAACTTTCAAAAAACGTCACGGAAAACAATCGATTCAGTTCCCACAGAACGTTAAAGTTTTGGGAAATGACGAGATTAAATTTCCGGGTAATCTTGGAGTGGTTAAAGCTAAAATTCATCGCGAATTAGTGGGTAGTTTGAAGACGGTTACGGTGTCTAAGATGCCTGATGGTCGTTACTACGCATCATTGCTGATGGAGGATGGTATTGACAAGCCCGCTACAAACAAAGACGGCAAAGCCATTGGTATCGACCTCGGATTGCTTGACTTTGTTGTTACATCTGATGGCTCTAAATACCAAAATCCTCGACATCTGAGAAAACACGAGCGCAACCTGAAGCGCAAACAGCGTAAGTTATGTCGTAAACGGGACAAAACTACCAACAAGCGGCGCAAGGCTAAATTGGCTGTTGCCAAAGTCCACGCCAGAATCTCTAGAGTTCGAGAAGATTTCCGGCATAAACTATCCCGTAAGATAGTCGATAAAAACCAAGTCATTGTCGTAGAAAATCTGGCAGTAAAGAACATGGTAAAGAATCATAACCTTGCCTTATCCATCAGTGATGCTGGCTGGGGAATGTTCTGTACGATGCTCAAATACAAAGCAGAGGCAGAGGGCAAAGTCTACCTAGAAGTCGGTCGATTTTTTCCGTCATCGCACCTTTGTTCTGAGACTTTACTGTTGTTGCCGAAAATGGATCTGTCTGTTCGTGAATTTAATTGTCCCCACTGCTCTAAGCGGCACGATAGAGACATTAATGCGGCAGTCAATATCAGAAATGAGGGCTTACGGATATTGACGTTGGGAACCAGCGTTACTGCCCTTGGAGGCAATGTAAGACCAAAGCGGTATGGGCAAAAATCCACTGTCGCCGAGGCTGTTGCCATTGAATTGGGAAGCCCCCAGCATATCGGTACTCCGATTGCTGGCGGGTAGTTCACACTCTATATATCGATATAGCAGGGTAATTGCCATGCATCATACTGCCGCGATCGCCGTTGAGTTCAGTAAATCCTCTCTAGTGAAGCCAATGCCTGCCAAGGTAGCATCTAATACCTCTCGCGTTTCTCCTTGGTTAACCTCCTTGTTCTATCCGCTAGGTCACTATATTGTCCTACCGTTTTATTTTGGCAAGATTGAGATAACCGGACAGGAACACTTGCCGAAAGACGGGCCTGTAATCTTAGCCCCGACGCATCGTTCCCGGTGGGATGCGCTGATGATGCCCTATTCAACGGGACAGAAGGTGACTGGACGCGATTTGCGGTTCATGGTAACTGCTGATGAAGTCAAAGGAGTGCAAGGTTGGTTTATCAGACATTTGGGAGGCTTTCCTGTCGATATCCGGCATCCGGCAATTAGCAGTCTCCGTTACGGGGTGGAATTGCTCCTCGACAAGCAAATGTTGGTAATTTTTCCCGAAGGTGGAATTTTTCAAGATGGTGAAGTTCACCCTGCGAAGTCTGGATTGGCTCGTTTGGCCATGCAAGCGGAGTTGAACACACCGGGTTTGGGGGTGAAGATTGTACCGATGAGTATTCGCTATCGCCCGCGCATTCCTCGATGGCGTTCGAGGGTTAAAATTGCGATCGGTGCTCCGATTTCTGTGGCAGATTATGCTAATGGTGGTAGTGGTAAAAAAGAAGCAAAATTGTTGACGGCCCAACTCGAAATGGCTCTTAAAACTCTTGATGACAGTTGACAGTTGGCAGTTGCAGTTGGCAGTTGGCAGTTGACAGTTGACAGTTGGAACAAGGAAGAGTTGACAGTTGACAGAAGGAAGAAGAAATAATGAATTATGATATAATATTTTTTGGTGCTGTTAAGAACTGCGGCACTTATTTTGCTTGGTTGTGTCTGTATTAAGAGTCAGCATTAATGGATTGTGGTTTGAACTTTAAGCCTGGTCAAATTGTTAGTTTGGAATGTGGAGATGCGTGCCTGCATTCAGAGGTAATTCAAGTGGTTGAAGCACGTCAAATTTGTTGGGTGCGCCCTTTGATGTTGGTTGGATTGGTTTCGGGGAAGGATTTCCCCCAAAGGTGGCCGGAAGAATACACTTTATCAGATTTGCGGGATGGTGCGGATTTGCTGTGGCCACTGAGTTTGTTTCGGGCGGCGCTGGATACGGAGGTGATTTCGCTGTTAACCCAGTTGCAGTCTCTGGACTCCGATCGCAAGGATAGCACGATCGCCTCTCGGCAACTTAGAGATTTTGTCGATCGAGTTTGGGCAGCTTTTCCGAGCGCTTTTCATTAAAAAGACGGGGCGATTGAAACCGCAAAAAGACACGGCGATTGAAACCGTAAAAAGACACGGCGGTTGAAACCGTAAAAAGACACGGCGGTTGAAACCGCAAAAATACCGGGCGGTTGAAACCGCGTCTATACAAACAAAACCTGCCTCCGCAGGTTGAAGAAAACACGGCGGTTGAAACCGCGTCGAGACAAACAAAACCTGCCTCCGCAGGTTTGAATAAGACACGGCGGTTGAAACCGCGTCGAGACAAACAAAACCTGCCTCCGCAGGTTGAAGAAGACTATTATTTTAGTTTAAAATACTTAAAACACCGCGTGCGAAAGTTCTGCCGGATTCAGATTATTATGAATAACTTCACCGTCGCGGAACCAAACAACCCGGCGAGTTTGTCGCGCAACTTCCGGTTCGTGAGTTACCATCACAACAGTCATGCCGGCTTCATTAAATTCTGTAAAAATATCCATTACTTCTTGAGTAGTTTTTGTATCCAATGCACCAGTCGGTTCATCTGCAAGCAACAACACGGGACGGTTAACAATTGCGCGGGCGATGGCTACGCGCTGCTGCTGTCCTCCTGATAGTTGATTTGGTTTGTTTTTCATGCGACTTTCCAGCCCTACTTTGGTTAAAGCTTCCTCTGCGCGTTCGCGTCTTTCTGATGAGGGAATGCCTGCATAAACCATCGGTAACATGACATTTTCTAATGCTGTTAGTTGAGCCAATAGATGAAATTGTTGGAAGACAAAACCTAATTTTAAGTTGCGAATTCCGGCTAATTCTGATTCGGGCATTTGGGCGACATCTACGCCGTCTAGGTAGTAACTGCCGCTCGTAGGTCGATCGAGACAACCGATAATATTCATAGCTGTAGATTTGCCTGAACCGGATGCGCCCATAATTGAGCAATACTCTCCTTGCATTACCGTCAAGCTGATCCCGTTGAGGGCGCGCACTTCGAGGTCGCCGATGCCGTAGACTTTGGTTACGTCTTTGAGACCGAGGATGACGGGTTTTGAGGTGGTTTGCAGGTCGAGGTCTTGGTGGGTCTCGGTTTGTAGTTCAGGCATTTGTTTTTATGTGCGATCGACACAACTTACTACTAAGTTAACACTTCTGAGCGGTTTTCGGGGGTGGAAGGGCGATGTTTGGACGGTTGCGGGACTTACGCACGGGTAGTCAGAAACCGGGTTTTTTGACGAAAATAATTCGTTAGAGCGCGCAGAAACGATAAAAACCCGGTTGCTGTGGTGTTGGTGAGTAAGTCCTAAATTAAACAATTTGTGGCTTAAATGCGATCGGGATCGATGTTCAATTCGCGCAGTTTTGCTGCTAAACGTTCGGCTCTTTGAACTGCTTGTTCGGCACGCTGTCTTTCAAAATCCCTTTCTTCTCTCAATTCTTCAGGAGAAACGAATGCTTCTCCGTCGGGTTGATATATTTCTAGCCCATCCTCGCCCAACTCAAATCGTACTCCCAATCTAGGACTGATCCATCCCTCCATCGGCTCAATTACTTCTAAATTACCTTCAATTCTTTGCCAACCTTCCAACTCATTTCTTTCTGGATCGTAAAGGTAATATTCCTCAACTCCATGACGCTGGTAAAATGAAAGTTTTTTATTCATTTTAGTTTGGCGATCGTTGTGGGAGCGAATCTCAAAAACGACTTGGGGAGCAATATTATCTTCGAGAAATTGCATATAGGAAGGCCGCTCGCCCTTTGGTCTACCAAATATTACCATCGTATCCGGTGCTTGAGAAATGTCTGGTCTACCTTCAACTGGATACCAGAGTAAATCGGCGGCCACAAAAACGTTTGGGTCATTTTTGAACAACGATTCGCAACCTTCTTTGATTTTGACAATTAATTTGTATTGAATTGTGCTTTCTGCCATTGGTTGACCGTCGCTGGATGGATAAATGATTTCTGCGGTTGTGACTTGCATAGTGGTTGTCTCCGAGAATTATCTAGGTTTAATTATACTATTTTTGAGACCGATCGCACTTTTTGCTGTTGGTATTGTAGCAGAGTGTAAAATGGAATCATGTTAACTCCGATCGATTCCGTTACAATATAATGCCAGGTCTTGTAGGGGCGGGTTCACCGACAATAATTGCCTAAAATTCACAATCTCATAAACCCGCCCCCACCCAACGATAAATCCCTAAAATTAGAGGTAAGCATGAGTGGAATATTTGACATTCTAGAAAAGATTAAAGCTAGACCGGGGATGTACATTGGGAAAGCTTCAGTTAGCGATTTGTTTGTATTTTTGGCGGGCTATAAAACAGCTAGGCGAGAATTTGGGATTGAGCCAACTGAACAGGAAAATGAGTTTTATGGGGAGTTTCAGCCTTGGTTGCAGAAACGGTTTCAGGTACTGTCTGTGAATTCTTGGGCGAAAATTATCATGCTTTATTCAGTGGACGAAAAAGAGGGATTTGAGTATTTTTTTCAGTTGCTGGATGAGTTTTGGCGGCGGAATGAAAGTTTACAGGTTGATGAGGTTGAAGTTGAGGGAGAAAGGGCGATCGCTAATAAAGGCGATCGCTCATTTGCCTTCTAATTCAGCCAATTTTTGCTGTGCAAATTCGCGGAGTTTTTGGTCGCGATCGCGTACAATTTCTAGCGTTTCCGGGTCATCTTTCCACCCCCGTGCTAATTCTTGGACTGCTGTACCTCGCACAGTCGAATTATCGTTAGATTGAGCGCATTGTTTGAGCCAAGGTAAGGTTTCCGGGTCATATTTCCACCCCCGTGCTATTTTTTTGACTGCTACACGTCGCACAGCCCAATTATCGTCAGATTGAGCGCATTGTTTGAGGATAGGTAAGGTTTCCGGGTCATCTTTCCACCCCCGTGCTAATTCTTGGAATGCTGCTTGTCGCACAACCGAATTACCGTCAGATTGAGCCAAGTGTTTGAGGATAGGTAAGGTTTCCGGGTCATCTTTCCACCCCCGTGCTAATTCTTGGACTGCTGTACCTCGCACAACCAAATTACCGTCAGATTGAACCCATTGTTTGAGGATAGGCAAGGTTTCTGGGTCATCTTTCCACCCCCGTGCTATTTCTTGGACTGCTGTACGTCGCACATCCAAATCATCGTCAGATTGAGCCCATTGTTTGAGGATAGGTAAGGTTTCCGGGTCATCTTTCCAAGTAAAGGCGATCGCACTTACTGCTTTAGTGCGAATTTTCCTAACTAAATCTGCCTCTTCTTCATAAAACCGATAATGGTAATTTAGATCGTACTTCGTTAACTCTTTTAATCGCTCCAGCAATTGACTATCAACGGCAGCAATCTCCTTTCTATCCCTCACCTCATCCAAACACTTCGCCGCCAAAAACAGGTTGGTAAACTTTTGGGCTTCTCCATCCTGATCCATCAAAAATTGAATCAATTCTCCTGTCAACTTTCCAGCAATCAATCCCGCAATCAAACACAAAACTTCCTGCCAAGATTCATCATCCCAGTGCGGGCCAAAAACTTCTGCTTTCAACTCATCCAGCGATAGTTCTAAAGCCTGAACCCTATTCACTACTTGCGATGCACAGAAATATTCCAAAAAAGTGCGGTGTATAAATCCGTAACTGTCCGCACCCAAATAACATAAAATAAAGTTGCGGGTTCGCAGTTGATTAATGATTAACTTCGCCCGATTTCTCGGTTGGTCAAAATCTTTATTCTTCAGATATGCTGTCAGAATATCCTCCAAATCTTCCGCACTAATAATATTGCCAGCCAACCCTTCAGGTGCTGCTTGCATTTCCCAAGCAACTCGCCGCAGCATTTCTTGCTTGTCTTTCGCATCAATCGTTTTTGGATCGAGCCTGCTATCCTCTACTAAAGACCTTTCCACATCCCATTGATACAGCAATACCCGCGAAGCTTGATTGTAAAGTTCTGCCCTGTCTCTCGGCAATTCTTGACTGCGATTCAAAATTGCCATAATCGTTAACAATAACGGATTTCCGGCTAAATCTTGAATTGTTGATGAATACTCTAGCGCTCTTTTCATCCGATCGCAAATTCGCACTTTTTCCCTAGCATCAGCAAAAGTCAACTCATGCCAGCGGTGCACAAAATCCTGAATCTGTGCGGGATTCAAGTCTTGCAGGATAAAGTGATGAAACTGGGCATCTTGCAACCGTTGAGGCTTGTAACCAATAATCCGAGACGTGACAATCACTCGCACGCGCGGATACTCGTTGGTAAACCGATGAATCGCGGTAATTACATCTTCTCGTTTCCCCGAATCGAAAATTTCATCTAATCCGTCGAACATCACCACAGCGTCGCCGGCTTTAAGTTGTTCGTGCAATTGATGCTGATTCAAGTCACAAATAAAACCGGAATTTTTATGGCAAAATTCCAGGAAATTCTTGCAATGTTTTGATTCCACGTTGCGAATGTAAATCCGCAATTCTATTAGCAGCGGCACCGGCAGAGATGTTACGCTATTTAAAGGCGATCGCGCCCAGGTTAATGCTAAATATTGTAACAGAGTAGATTTGCCCGCACCCGGATCGCCTAAAATCACAATGTAGGGATAATTTGACTTGTCATTGATGACATCTACCACGGATACGATCGGCTGTGAAAAATAACCGCGTCGATATTTCTCTAAATTTTCAAGTGCGATCGCCTCTAATCGATCGCTATCTTCCAACCGCCGTTGATGTTCCTTGGGAATTTCGTAAGCTTGGGGCAGAAATGACTCGTAAATTAAGCGCACATCTTGGAAAATAAAGATTTGCCAAACTTTCAGCTTTTCGCGATAATCGTAGGTATTGCTATCGACGCTGCTTAAATCCAGATTGCTGTAACGTTCGCACAAAGCCTCTTGATATTGCCTCAAATCAAAATCGGGGATTATCCCAGCAATTTGTTGAGTGTTTTTCTGAATGCTATCCAGATTTTGGGCATTCAAGATATCCCGCAAGTCTTTTGAGTCAAAAAGAATTTCTTGAACTTCGGCGAGATACTGATTGGCGATGGTTTGCCACTTAAATCTGGCCGGCAAAGCAGCTAAATCTAGTTGAGTCCAGGTTTGTTCGAGAAGTTCTGCATCGAGGGATTCGCGATCGCTCTCAAAGGCCTTACCCAAAATTTCCTTAACTGACTTGTTGCCGATAAACTTTTTAACATCTTTAATATACAGCTTAATCTGTTCTGGGGAAAGTCCGCTGATTTTTAACTGCTGTTGCACTAACTCCAAAAACTTTTTGAGGGCTTTCCCCCCTGCGACTTGTCGGGGGTCTTTTTCGCCAAATAAGACGTTTTTTAGGGAATCTTTAAAAAAATCTTTTACTAAATCCTTCGCGCCGTCTACTGCCAACTCTTCTAAGATGGGTTTGACGAGAATGCCGACTCCTTGCGTTACTCCCCACAGCAAAAGCCAATCAATCATAAAGCTAGCCCGACAAATAAATTTATCTCTATAATATAGCAATTTTCAGTGAGTCGTAAATTTTTGACTTCCCCCAACTCTCCCCGCGACTTCGAGGAGGTGGATAGTTTTATTATCAGGATAGGAAATATTAAACTACCAAAAGTATAGCTCAAAGGTCGGCTCGCGCTTGGGCTAATGTACGTTGTTATGCTCTTTGCACTCTTTCCTAATATTATAAAGAGCGCTTAAGCGCAACTACGTACCTAATTTGTTTGACTGCAATAAAACTGCCCTAGCGGCCGCCCAAAAATAGTTATATTTTTATATGTTTTTTGCCAGTTGCTTGTGCTATACTCTAATAATGGAAGTGTGAGCAATTTTAAATTTAATGCACATGTTTCCATTATTAAATGGTATCATGTCAACTGCAAGAAGTAAAGCAATCTCTCCTCCAAAAAACGAAAATTTTTTTGAGATATCATTAAAAAAAGTAAAGCGCAAAATGGCTAAAATTAAGACAGGAAACTAGCGACAATTATGACATACGATTACGACTTGTTTGTGATAGGTGCAGGCTCTGGCGGATTGGCGAGCTCTAAGCGGGCGGCATCCTACGGGGCGAAGGTGGCGATCGCCGAAAATGACTTAGTAGGCGGCACCTGCGTCATTCGCGGCTGTGTACCCAAAAAACTCATGGTGTACGCTTCAACATTTTCGCACCTGTACGAAGATGCGATCGGCTACGGTTGGAGCCCTGTAGAAACCAGCTTCAACTGGGAAAAACTCGTCACCACTGTAGACACAGAAGTGCGACGACTCAGCAAACTCCACATCAGCTTCCTCGAAAAAGCCGGAGTTGAATTAATCTCAGGATATGCCAAATTTATCGACCCCCACACTGTCGAAGTTGGTGACAAAAAATACACCGCTGCTAAAATCTTAATTGCTGTCGGCGGCGAAGCTCACAGAATCGATATTCCTGGCATCGAACACGCGATCACTTCCCGCGAAATCTTCTTGTTAAAAGAGCAGCCGAAACGGTTGGCAATTTTGGGCGGCGGCTACATCGGCGTTGAATTTGCTTGCATCATGAATGGCTTGGGAAGTGAAGTAACTCAAATCATCCGGCGCGATCGCATTTTGCACTACTTTGACGAAGAACTTCGCGCCAACGTCCAAGAAGGAATGGTTAAACACGGCATCAATTTCGTCACAGGAAGCTCGATCGAATGGATAGAGAAAACTCCTGAAGGCTTAAAGTTAAAATTGTGGGGAAAATCTGAAGAAACCTTGACAGTAGACGCAGTTTTGTGCGCTACCGGACGATCGCCCAATTTGGAAAAACTGGCTTTGGAGAATGCCGGAGTTGAAACCGAGAAAGGTGCGATCGCAGTTACCAAAGACAGCCGCACCAATCAACCGCACATTTTTGCTGTCGGAGATTGCACCAACCGGATTAATTTAACGCCAATTGCGATCGCCGAAGGACGCGCTTTTGCAGATACGGAATTTGGCAACAATCCGAGAGCAATCAGTCACGAAAATGTCGCATCAGCGGTATTTTCCCAGCCGGAAGCTGCTACAGTCGGCTTAACTGAAGAACAAGCCAAAGCTAAATTTCCCGACTCAATTAAGTGCTACACAGCCAAGTTTCGGCCGATGTTTCACGCTTTGACAGGTGCAGATGAAAAGACTTTTGTCAAGTTAGTTGTTGAAACTAATACTGACAAAGTTTTGGGCGTGCACATGGTTGGGAAAGACGCGGGCGAGATTATTCAAGGAATGGCGATCGCCGTTAATATGGGAGCTACCAAGAAAGATTTCGATTCGACGATCGGTATTCACCCCTCGACTGCTGAAGAGTTTGTGACTCTGCGATAAATAGGGTATTTCATAATTATGAAAAACGGGCAAGATGCCCGTTCCACAAGAGAGTTTATCTGTTGTGGCACAGGCATCTTGCCTGTTTTTTGTGGCACAGGCATCTTGCCTGTTAATTTTGTGGCACAGGCATCTTGCCTGTTACTGACCTTCTAAGCGGATTCATGCTCAAAATAATATTTTAAACAAATTGAACCTTTTTTGAACTTGTCCTGTCTAAACCCCTCAGATAACGAACAGGTGAGGGATACTTCACAGGTGTTAGGTGTGCCAGCCAATGTTTTAATCGATGATTGTTCCGACTCCGACTTAGTTGATAAATGCTTAAAGGGCGATCGCACTTGCTTTCGTCACCTTTACGGGCGCTACCAACAAAAAGTCAGGTCAACCCTTTACCAACTCTGCGGTTCATCACTTCTAGACGACTTAACCCAAGAAGTATTTCTGCGAGTCTGGAAAGGATTACCCAAACTCAAACAACAGGAAAACTTTTCAACTTGGTTGTATCGCATCACTTGGAACGTGGCATCCGACCAAAGAAAAGCATTTGCCAAACAGCATTCTTTTGACTCCCAACTCAAAAATCAAGAAACAATGGATCGCGTTATTCCCAATAATAACACATCAGACTTGATGCAGTTGCACTATCAAGATTTAGTGCAGCGAGGACTGGAGCAATTGAGCTTTGAACACCGCACTGTTTTGGTGCTGCACGACTTAGAAGACATCCCGCAAAAAGAAGTAGCCCAAATCCTGGGAATGCCAGCGGGAACTGTTAAATCTCGCGTGTTTTATGCCCGAAATGCCATGCGACAATTTTTGCAAAAACAGGGGGTAGACGAACTGTGAACGATGAAAATAGCGACAAAAGATTAGTGAATTTCTTGAAGCAAAATAGCCCAAAAGTTCCGGACGCTACCCCCGATCTTGAGCAAAGAGTTTTAGCAGCAATAGATAGGAATGACAGGGCGAGAGAGCTAAATGGTCTCGGCTATTTGCGATTTACAGAGTCTAGTAAAAGCTCAAAATTCCTCGGTTTTCCCAAGTGGGGTTTTCCGGCTGCAATCTTCGCTGGCCTGCTAGTTTTTGCTTCGGGCTATCGCGTCCTAGTTACCGCACAATTACAGGCGGATGAAGCGGCTCACTTGGAAGCATTTCTGGTCAATAATTGGGAGGGTGTATTGAACGATTCCCGCACGGCAACTATGAGCGATCGCCCACAAACAAATTTATTTGATTTCCCTGTTACTGCTGACACCGAACCGCCAACAAATTAACTAATCTTAAAGAGGTAATTTTTCATGTCAATGCGCCAATTTTCGGCTATGGCAGTTTTAATGTTAACCCTCGGTACTACAGCCGCTGCAACCGCCGCTCCCAGCCCCGCTCAACCGGAAACAATTGCCCAAAACCAGCGTCCCAATCGATCTGGTGGCAAAGAGAACGGGCTGTTTGACAAACTAAATTTAAGCGCCGATCAAAAGCAGAAAATGCAGGCTGTTCGCGATCGCTACAAAGACCAAGTTTCTCAGCGAATGCAAGCAATCCGCCAAGCCAGACAAGAATTGGAAACAATGATGTCGGGTACGACGGCAAATGTCGGCCAAATGCGCGACAAACACCGCCAAATCATGGGATTGAGGCAGCAGTTAGAAGAGGTACAATTTGAAAGTACATTAGCCATGCGAGAAGTGCTGACACCCGAACAGCGCAGCCAGTTCTCGCAAATGATGCAGCAGCGCAGGGAAGCTGCTAAAACCCGGAAACAAAACAGCCAAAAATCCCAATAATCTACACCGCTACCGACTGCACACCCTACTAAAAAATAAACTTGTCGGGTGTGCACTCGCCAGTTCGATAATTTAAGTTAAAATAATTAGTTGGTAAATCTCATCAAATTTTCTGGATGAATCTACAAAACGATTCTAGTTACATTTATTTACACGGATTTGCGTCAAGTCCAGATTCAACTAAGGCTAAATATTTCCGCGATCGCTTTTATTCCCTAGGAATTGACCTCAAAACTCCCGATCTCAATCACAAGGATTTTTCGCGCCTCACTCTCACGCGCCAATTAGACCAAATAGAAACAGAATTTCTGCAAGCCCAATCCTCCGAATCTGTAGAAAATGTAAAAAATTTAGGGGAAGTTACCATCATTGGGTCTAGTTTTGGCGGGCTGACAGCGGCTTGGCTGGCCCAGCGACAATTATCAATAAAACAAATAGTTTTGTTAGCACCGGCTTTTCAATTTCTCTCTCATTGGCTGCCACAGTTGGGACAGCAACAGTTAGAAAAGTGGCAGTCTGAGAAATATTTGCCAGTTTACCACTACGGCGAACAGCGCTATTTGCCGTTGAATTATGAATTTGTGACAGATATGGCTCAATACCCTGAAGAAAAATTAATGCGCTCAGTCCCGACGTTAATTCTGCACGGCAAGCATGATACGATCGTACCGATTCAAGCTAGCAGAAGTTTTTCAGAGCATCGTCCCTGGGTGAAACTAATCGAACTAGAGGACGATCATTCTTTGGGAAATGTCCTAGCGGAAATTTGGGAAGCAATGCAAAACTTTTGCAAATTCAAAAATTAAAATTTGACAATCCCCAAAAATGGATACAATCCTCCGACTTAAGTCGTGAAAAACAAAAATTTTAGACAACGTTTAAACTCCAAGATTCCTGTGTGGAGTAAATCTAAAATCTCAAGTCTAAAATCTCAAGTCTACTCACCAACTTGCAAGTTTCAAAAATCAAATGACTGAACAAGATAAATCGACTCGCACCTTAGCCGTTGACATTGGCGGAAGTGGCATCAAAGTTATGGTTTTGGACGCTGAAGGTGAACCCCAAACGGAACGCAGCCGTTTAGAAACGCCTCAACCGCCGAAGCCGGAACCGATACTGGAAACCATAGCCTCTTTGGCCAGCGGACAAGGCGAATTTGACCGAGTATCCGTCGGTTTTCCCGGCGTCGTGTCCCGCGGTATTATCAAAACCGCAGTCAATTTAGATCCATCTTGGATCGATTTTGACCTAGCAACTACTCTCAAAGATCGATTGGGAAAACCTGTGCGAGTGGCTAACGATGCTGACATTCAAGGATTGGGATCAATTGCTGGAACGGGAGTAGAATTAGTAATTACTCTCGGCACCGGTTTCGGTTCTGGTTTGTTTGTCGATGGTATCTTGGTACCCAATCTAGAATTAGGACATCACCCGTTTCGCAAAGGGGAAACTTACGAACAGCAATTAGGGCGAGCCGCCTTAGATACAGTCGGCCCCAAAAGATGGAACCGCCGTCTGGAAAGAGCCCTCGTCTTCCTGCAAAATCTCTTTAATTGCGATCGCCTTTACATCGGCGGCGGCAATACCAAAAAAATTGCTTTTGATTTACCGCCACAAGTTAAAATAGTACCGAATGTCAGCGGTTTGTTGGGCGGAATTGCTTTGTGGCGCGATTAAAATAGTCATTAGTCATTGGTCATTAGTCATTAGCTTATTAGTTATTGATGACAATCAAGGATTTATACGCTAGACATCATAAACTAATGACTAATTATCCTAATAGTGACCAACCAAATCGTAATTATAAAATCTACAATCTCAGACCAAAAATCATACCATGCTTCCCTTTATCCGCAAAGACTTAGCCGAACTTACCGCCTACACTCCCCATCCGGGCGGCGCTTCAGGAGAATCAGCGCACTCGGAAATTGTACTCGATCGCCTAGACACCAACGAATGCCCTTATGATTTGCCAGAGGAATTAAAACAAAAGCTAGCTTGGACTTACCAGCAGTTAATTGAGACAAATCGCTATCCCGACGGAGGGCACGCAGCACTCAAAGAAGCGATCGCCCAATACGTCAACGAAGGGTTAAATATCCCCCCCCTTGTTAAGGGGGATCTCCTAAACGTCCCCCCCCTTAACAAGGGGGGGCTAGGGGGGGTTCCAGAGCCAAAAACAGCTATTACAGCCGACAATATTTCAGTCGGCAACGGTTCCGACGAACTAATTCGATCGCTCTTAATCGCTACTTGCTTGGGCGGCGCAGGCTCAATTTTCGTCGCCAATCCCACCTTTTCCATGTACGGAATTACCGCCACCACCCTGGGGATTCCCGTTGTCAGTGCCCGGCGCCGAGAAGATAACTTTGCGATCGACATCAATGCAGCTAAAAGGGCGATAGACCAAAATCAAAATCCCCCCGTCCGCATCGTCTTTGTCGTCCATCCCAACTCCCCCACAGCCAATGCTTTAACAATCAATGAAATAGAATGGCTGTCAAGTTTGCCCGAAAATATCTTAGTAGTAATTGACGAAGCCTATTTTGAATTCAGCCAAAATACCTTAGCCGACAGATTGCACCAACATCCGAATTGGATAATTTTGCGAACATTTTCCAAAGCATTTCGCCTAGCGTCAATGAGAGTCGGATATGCGATCGCCCATCCCGAACTCACAGCCACCTTAGAAAAAATCCGCCTCCCCTACAACCTTCCCAGTTTCTCGCAAACAGCAGCAGAGTTTGCCCTCGCCCAGCGGCAGTTATTGCTAGCAGTAATTCCTGAAACTATCTCAGAAAGAGCCAAATTAATTGCAGCGCTAACTCAGCATCAAAAACTGCAAGTTTGGCCGAGTGCAGCTAACTTCCTTTACCTGCGGGTGAAAGCTGCTGAGGGCGAATCGGCAGAACAAAAACACCAACAAATCATGCAGCAGCTAAAAGCTCAAGGTACTTTAATTCGCCACACAGGCGGAGGTTTGCGAATTACCGTGGGTACTCCCGACGAAAATGTGCGAACTTGCGATCGCCTCGCTGCGATTTTGACTTATTAACAAATTGGTTCGATCGTTCGGACTTCAGTCCTCAGGAAACGAGAGAGGACTGAAGTCCGAACGATCGAACTTATCGGGATTATTTTGCCGGACAGGATATATGTAATTTTTAATTATCAATCTGTCGCGCCGCGCGAATGGTTTGGGGAAATACGCCTACTAAAAGTGCCAAAGCTCGATCGGGAATTTGTGCCACCGTTTCCAAATCAAAATATTGTTCAAACTGAGTTAAAATCATTTGTGCGCGTTCCGCAGCTACAGACTTTGCCGTTAACTGTTCCGTTAACCGCACCCAATGCCGCCTAATTCCGAAAGCTTTCTGTCTTTCTGCGGGAGATAGAGGGCAAACAAAACAAAAATCCCCCACAGGAATCGCCTGCTGCGAGTCAGCATCAAAAGCACCTCCAACGGCAGCACCAGGCCCGGCAAACTCCGCATGGAAGCCTTTAATCAAAATTAGACCGTTTCGGCGACGGCTATCTACCATCAACAGCTTGCCGCCGTTGATTTCTGCGAGAATGTCAGATGAGTGGGGGTGTTCAGTCAAATCTGTGCCAAGGTTTCGATGTCACAAGTCCCGATCGGCCCAAAGGCGGGATCGGACAATATAATTAGATTTATCAAGTTTTGGATGCTCTTGTTGTCGATCGAGATTATCCATTTGAACTTACAGATAATACTGTCACAAGGTGGTAGCTCCAGCGCTCTCAAATAATATCAAATGCAAGCCAAACAAATAGTAGATATCCTCAAAGCAGATCTCCCGACGCTTTTTGAGAAAGACATTTCCTACGACATCTACACAAAAGATGTTTTTTTTCAAGACCCTGTTAACAAATTTAAAGGAAAAATCAACTATCGCATTATCTTTTGGACTCTGCGATTTCACGGGCAGCTATTTTTCACCGAGATTTACTTCGACCTGCACGACGTAAGTCAGACAGCCCCTGATACTATTGTGGCAACTTGGACTGTTCGCGGGATACTGCGCGTACCCTGGAAAGCTCGGATCTTCTTCAACGGCTATTCTACATACAAGCTGGATCCAGAGGGCTTAATTTACCAACATATCGATACCTGGGACAGAGATCCCGGAGAGATTCTTCAGCAGTTTTTGGGCAAAGGCGAGGATGTCACCCCAGGATAAGCCAAAAAGGTCGATCGCTACGCCTCTAATTGCCAATTCACTCTCTCAATAGCGGAAAACGCATACATATAGCCATCATTGCGGTGTATTGCCCTACAGTATTTGTAACGAACTGGACTGACTTTTCCTGTGGCACACATCATTTCAAAAACTCCACTCGCTCTGACAATCAGCCTGCCTCTATGAGTACCCGCAAATTTTCCTGCGGGCAAAGTTGCTTGTACCATGTCCCCAGTTTTAAAACCAAAAAATTCCTTGCACCGTGGTAACTGTTCAGAGGGGTAACGAGATCGTGCGGATTCCAGCCATTTCAACCAGGTAGTTTAGACCTATTTCTTCAATTTTTCAGGTCTGATGGCACCTCAAACCCATCAACTTCGTACCCCCTCCTGAACAGCTACCATTTTTGCTTGTGGAACGGGCATCTTGCCCGTTCCAAAATTTGATTAAAATGACTTTTGCAAGAGGTATAATGGGGACTAAAGTCCTCTGATTGCGGACTAAAGTCCTCACTACAAACCTATCTTAACAAAGCAATCCGCGCCTTGCACCTTAGCGGACATTTTAAACTAATTATCCGAACCTAAAATCAAGCCCGATCGCGCCGGCAGCATCAATTCTAACTGCCGAGTTTCCCCTTCACCTTTCCAAACAAACTCACCTTTACCAAACAGCAATTTCTCGTGAGGAGATTTCAAAGTAGCTGCTTCAAAACTAACATTTGCCTCTTCAGTCGCTACATTGACAGCAACAACTATTTCCTCATCCCCCAAAATTCGGGCAAAAACGTAAACCGTTCCCTCAGCAAATATAATTTGGTAGTCTCCGGTGCGGAGGGCAGCGTATTTGTGCCGCAAAGCTATCAACTGCTTGTGGTAATCTAAAACCTCAAGTTCCCAGTGAGCTTCTAAGGGAAAACCGCGGCGAGAATCGGGATCGAGGGCACCCGGTAAACCAACTTCATCGCCGTAGTAAATGCTGGGAGCTCCAGGAAAAGTTAACAGCAGCAAATTAGCTAGTTCTACGCTAGCTTTATCGCCTCCAGCAATTGAGATCAACCGGGCTGTATCGTGACTCGCCAACAAATTAAGTTGAGTTAGCTGTATCGGCCACGGGTACAGTTCCAAAACGTGCTGGATTTTGTCGCCGTACTCTTGAGCAAACAGCGGCGGATATGGATGGTAAGAACGACCTTCAATTTGAGCTAAATCTACTCGGTCGCCCGCTGCAAAAGCAATAGTCGGCGCCGCAAACAGATAATTCATCACTCCGTCAAATTGACTGCCGTCTAGCCATTCTCTCGCATCTTCCCAAACTTCGCCGACAATGTAAGCTTCGGGATTAATTGCTTTGACTCGCTCTCGAAATTCTTGCCAAAATCCGGGAGTTTTAATTTCAAAAGGAACATCTAGCCGCCAGCCATCAATGCCGAATTTAATCCAGTATTCGGCAATTTCCATGATGTATTCTCGCACTTCTGGATTGTCGTGATTGAATTCCGGCAAGGCTCGATTGCCATCCCAACCTGCGTAATTAGCAGGAAAATTACCGTCGTAGGCAGATAGCGGCCAGCCTTCTATTTTAAACCAATCTACCCAAGGAGAATGGGGGCCGTTTTCGAGGATATCGTGAAAGAAGAAAAAGCCGCGGCTGGCGTGGTTGAATACGCCGTCGAGGACGATTTTGATGTTGCGAGCGTGGGCAGCGTCTAGAAGCTCTTTAAACGCTGGATTGCCACCCAACATCGGATCGACTTGATAGTAGTCGTGGGTGTGGTAGCGGTGATTGCAGGCCGACTGAAATATCGGGGTGAAATAAATTGCGTTAATGCCTAAGTCTTGCAGGTAGTCTAGCTGTTCCATCACGCCCCACAAGTCGCCGCCTTTGTAGCCTTGGAGGGTGGGGATTTCGTGCCATTCTTCCCAGATGAAGTTTTGCAGCAGGCGTTTGCGCGGCTGTTTGCTTTTAGCGAAGCGATCGGGGAATATTTGGTAGAATACCGCGTGTTTAACCCAGTCCGGCGTTTGGATTTGCATACAATTTTCCTGTCTTTTACGGCTTAGGCTACATTAGCAGATGTTTCTAGGAGATCTAGCTTTTGGTAGAGAATAGACGCTCGATCGAGTTTTGTCGATCGACCGATCGCAAAATATCACACAAATTTGCAGTCTATCTCACAAAATTGACAACTGATTCTAGCCCTAACCTGATTCTTTCATTAAACAGCCCTTATTTATTGATAGGTATTTCAACTCAAAACTGCCAACTTTTTTAAATATCCATGATTGATCGATGAGTATTTTAACTCACAACTCAAAACTCATAACACCAGTCCCGGACGCACTCCAACTCTCATAAACCTGGTTTTTTAAGTTTTGTTGAGGGTTTGAACGAAGTATTTGGATTAAACAACCCGGTTTCAGCGCCAGCGACTGAACTCCTAACTCAAAACTTCCTCGCTCCCCCCCTTGTCAAGAAGCCCTCACCATCCGACACTGGACTTGGAGAGTTCATAGATCCTAGGGAGAAAGTTCCTTGAAAAAAGTCTTAGCCATCATCCTCGGTGGCGGTGTCGGCACCCGCCTTTACCCCCTAACCAAACTGCGAGCCAAACCCGCAGTTCCCCTCGCAGGTAAATATCGCCTCATCGATATTCCTGTGAGCAACTGCATCAACTCGCAAATAGTCAAAATTTACGTCCTCACCCAATTCAACTCGGCATCCCTCAACCGGCACATCTCTCGCACTTACCAGTTTTCTGGCTTCACCGAGGGATTTGTCGAGGTACTCGCCGCCCAGCAAACTCAGGAAAACCCCAACTGGTTTCAAGGGACAGCGGATGCAGTTCGCCAATATCTTTCGCTGCTAGAACAGTGGGACGTTGACGAATACTTGATTCTGTCAGGCGACCACCTCTACCGCATGGACTACCAAAAGTTTGTGGATAGACACCGCGAAACCAATGCCGATATCACCCTCTCCGTTTTGCCGATGGACGAGAAGCGGGCCTCAGATTTTGGTTTGATGAAAATCGACGACAACGGCCGCATTATTTCTTTCAGCGAAAAGCCAAAAGGCGATGCGCTCAAACAAATGCAGGTGGATACTACTAAACTGGGACTGACAGCGCAGCAGGCTCAGGAAAGTCCTTACATTGCTTCGATGGGGATTTACGTCTTCAAAAAAGAAGTTCTGATTAAACTCCTGAAAGAATCTCCCAACCAAACTGATTTTGGTAAAGAGATTATTCCGAATTCTTCAAAAGACCACAACGTTCAAGCTTATTTGTTTGACGATTATTGGGAAGATATCGGAACGATTGAGGCTTTTTATGATGCTAACTTGGCGCTGACAAAACAGCCTAAGCCTCCTTTCAGTTTCTACGATGAAAATGCGCCGATTTATACTCGCCCGCGTTTCTTGCCGCCGACTAAGCTTTTAGATACTCACGTGACGGAATCAATTATTGCTGAAGGCTGCATTCTCAAACAGTGCCGCATTGACCATTCTGTGTTGGGAGTTCGAGCGCGCATTGAAGCTGGATGTACGATTCAAGATAGCCTGCTTATGGGTGCTGACTTCTACGAACCCGACGCGGAACGGCATTCGAGTTTAGACCACGGTGGTGTCGCCCTCGGTATCGGTGCAGATACTACAATTCGCCGCGCGATTGTGGACAAAAATGCCCGCATCGGCCGGAACGTTCAAATCATTAATAAAGACCGAGTGGAAGAAGCCAACCGCGAGAGCCAAGGTTTTTACATTCGCAGCGGCATTGTCGTAGTTCTGAAAAACGCCACGATTCCTGATGGAACTATCATTTAGTTATTAGTCATTAGTCATTAGTCGTCAGTCATTAGTTTTTTAAGTTAAAATCTGTTATCTGCCAGCCAGTGACTGATGATAAATAAATAAATTAGTGACAGATAACCAATGACCGATGACTGATGACTGATGAAGAAAATATTTTTTTTACTTCATTATTAATTGCAACTGTTGGTGCAAGGCTGTCGAAATATTTGGCTTCATTCAAACTCAGGCGCATTAATAAGGAACAGTCTCTGTTACGGTCTGCGGTGATACGCGTATGTTCGATCGCCTGCGTCTGGCGGATTGCTTCTGATTCTTGTATTTGCGATCGTAGCACGACTGACAAATGCGCTGCCCGTTTCTTAGCATCACACAACTTTCGGAACTATCTTTCCAATCGTCGCAGCAGCCGCAAGGCCAACTTAGCAAATAATTCATGATGTTATCACCCTCGTAACGTTAACAAGTTATTGAGCTACCATTTTATCTTAATTTTTTTCAAAGTGTGTGTTCTAGTTAACAGACAGCAGATAGATTCTGGTATATTTTGTGACTTAAAGCTATAGATGTGCTGTTAAAATAAAAAAGTATAGCACCAGTAGGGTAAGAAAAAAATATACAGAAGGGTTGTTGAATTAATGTACGCTTTATGGTAAAATATTCTCAAAATTAAGGCGGCAGATTGAACGGGAGTTGCTGATGAGAACCTGCTAGGATTTGCATTGAGCGAAAAGCTAAAGAAAGAAAAGTTCGTAGGCGTAAGCCGGGGCGTAGCCATCGCACGGCGCACCGTAAAAAAAAGATCGATCGTCAGTGGCAGTCAACCCAACGGGCGATCGCGCCCACAACCGCAGCAGCTTTCCCGGGTTCGCCTCAGCTATCGCAGCCACACCAAAATCGCGAAGACGTAGCACTCCTCAAAATCTCCAACAGCAGCGGGGTGCGGAAATTGCGATGTCCCGCAAGCAACAACCGAACTCGATCGAGTCCAAAACTTTGATAACCTATAATTTGAAGAAGGAAGAAGGAAGAAGGAAGAAGGAAGAAGGAAGAAGGAAGAAGGAAGAGGTGCAACGCGAGAACGTCCTCACCGTCAGGCGTGGTTGCTATAACTCGCCATCCTGCTAATTTGGGATTTATTCTTTCTAACAACTAACAACTAACAACTAACAACTAACAACTAATAACTAATAAAGAGAGGATTACTTAATGGCTGCAACAGATTTTAAAGACTATTACGCTATTTTGGGACTCAACAAAACCGCCAGCGCTGATGAAATAAAAAAAACTTTTCGCAAACTAGCCCGGAAATATCACCCGGATATGAATCCGGGGAACAAAGAAGCCGAAGCTCGTTTTAAAGAAGTAAACGAAGCTTACGAAGTGCTTTCAGATCCAGAAAAACGCAAAAAATACGACCAATACGGCCAATACTGGAAGCAAGCGGCGGCAACTCCCAGCGGATGGCCGGGCGGGGGCGCTACGAATGTAGACTTTGGTGGCGTTGACTTCAGCCAGTACGGCAGTTTTGACGAATTTATTAATGCCTTGCTGGGGCGCGCAGCTAGCAGTGGAGGTAGTAGTAGCAGCCGCAGCAGCAAGTGGAATTACAGCAGCCAGCGCACCGGCACCGGCGGGCCTACTGGTTTTGGCGGATTTGAAGATTTCGCTGGCTACGAGAACCGCAGCGCCGGAGGTACTCGCGACACTGAGGTGACAATTTCGCTGACTCTGGGGGAAGCATTTCGGGGAACTTCCAAGCGAGTTGCTACTGGTGAGGTTTCGATTCCTGCGGGAGTGAAAACCGGCAGCAAAATTCGAGTGAAAGGCAAAGGTCAAATTGACCCGTACACGAAGCAGCAGGGAGATTTGTACCTGAAGTTAGAAGTTTTACCTCACGCTTTCTTTCAGTTTGAGGGAGAGAATTTGATCTGCGAAGTGCCGATAACTCCCGATGAAGCGGTTTTGGGAGCTTCTATTGAACTGCCGGCGCCTGAAGGTATGATAACTGTAAAATTTCCGGCGGGAATGCGATCCGGTCAGTCTTTGCGGTTGCGGGGGAAGGGATGGCCGAAACCGAAGAAAGACGAACGCACGGATTTGTTGGTCAAAGTTGCGATCGTCCCACCGAAAGAACTAACCGCTGTAGAACGCGAATGCTACGAAAAAATCAAGGCTAATCGCACTTTTAATCCCCGCAGCACTTTAAACCAGATGGGGCTTTAATCTTCAATATCAAAAGCAACTACTGGTGCGATCGGCTAATACCGTTTAGAAAAAAGGTTGCTACAAAAAAATGTTGGGTTTGTTTAGTTCACCCAATCGGTAAGGTGCGTCGCTATTAGATTGTAGGTGAAATGCCAGAGATTTAAGAATGGCGGCGCACTCTACGAATTGACTCGTGACACCTAGCTTACACCTAACTTTATATTATACCTTTAAAAAAAGCTGGCGACAAGAAAATTGTTGGGCGGAATGAACGTCCGGGCTGTTTAGTCCACCCAATGTGTAAGGATCGGGAATTAAATAATTTACACCTATTTGTGGGATGGGCGTCCCGCCCGTCCTATCTGGACGGGCGGGACGCCCATCCCACAAGAACAATAAAAATTGTAAGTTATTTAATACTCATTCCTAAGGTGGGTTGCTATTAGATTGTAGTTGAAATGCCAGAGATTGAAGAATGGAGCCACACCCGCTCACTTACCAGAAAGAATTGGTTGAAAACCCGCCCGCCTTTGAGGCAGAAATTAAAATCAGACTATTCATTACTCCAATCCTCCGACTTCTAGGTAAAGATCGCTCTCTGGGAGTCAACTATCAACTGTTGAAGGCATTGCATGATTTTGAAAAAATGGCATTACTCATCAGTAGCTCTTAGCTGACTGGGTTGGCGACCTTGCTTGATGTTAATGCTAATTTTTTTAGCTCCTTTCTTCTCCAAGTCTTTGATGTAGCCGTTGGTATTATTAGAAGCTTCATCCTTGCTTTCGTAAGGACCAAAGTAATAGGTGCGTTTGGGTGAATCTGTGTCAACTTCTACCCACCACTCGCGACCTCTACTGCCGCCAATCGGTTGAGTGAGTATCCAGAAAGCAGCGACGTACATACTGAATATATAAAGTCCAAACATAGTAGGTGTCCCCGCAGTCAAGTAGTTTTTACTGTCCTTAAGTTAGCAGGACAAATAGCTCGATCGACTCGTCCTCAGTGCTGATTTAACGGTCGTAATTGTTGAGAGTCAATGCTGGCTAACATCAGCATTTTGGTGGAGAAGAGGCTGAGTTTTAATGACATCTACCAAAAAATCCGCAAAGCAAGAACTAGAATCAAACGATGCTTAATTTTATTGTTGAGGCTTGAGTTATACCAACCACGCCCGACGATGAGGAAGTTTTTAATTGCTGAAATCGTTGCGGAAGATTTCGCCTTGCTTCTTCCGATTTCTATTTCTCTTTTTAGATAATTGAAAAGTCACACAGAACGGATATCTGTACAGTTTTGTTGGTAGCGCGGACTTCAGTCCGCTCTCTGGCTGCGGACTGAAGTCCGCACTACAAACCGTTTTTGTTCGTAGCGCGGACTTCAGTCCGCTCTTTGGCTGCGGACTGAAGTCCGCACTACGAACCTTTTTTGTTATGGTATCGACATATGATATGACGAACTATTGACGCGGAAAAACCGAGATGTTTAACTGATACTTCTCACGATAGAGGGAGTATTTCAGTCAAAAAACCCGGTTTCGGCAGTCTGAACTATCAAAATTATTAAGCAGCAATACCCTCTGAGAATTCACTTTCGCAGATGGTGAGATCGGAAGGATGACACCGTTTGATGCGGATGCTAAGTCTTTTGGCTCCCTCGCTTTCCAAGTCTTCGATGTAGCCTGGAGTGTGGCTGGAGGCTTCTTTGTCGGTGTCGAAGGGGCCAAAATAGTAGGTACAGTAGGGAAAATCTGTGATGATTTCTACCCACCATTTATCCGGGCTGCGGCGGCTGGGCCCGGCAAACACGGACAAGACTGCGAGGTAGAGACCAAATAAATAAAATCCAAGCATTTTTCCTCTTTATGGGTTTGAAACTGTAACTTAATTTATGGACAAAGCTACCCATCCTTGACTATTTGGGTAGCTTTGTCCGCAACTCGGGCGATCGCACGAGACTATTTGC
>RDXX01000045.1 GCA_004292955.1 Oscillatoriales cyanobacterium
GTTCTACACTAAGAACATTCTGCTTAACGAAGGCATTCGTGCTTGGATGGCTCCGACCGACCAACCCCACGAAAACTTCATCTTCCCTGAAGAAGTTCTGCCTCGCGGTAACGCACTTTAAAAAAATCAGGATTTGGATTTCAGCTTAATTTATGTTTTTTAAATTCAAACTAGAAATCCAAATTCCTATTCACCGGGTGGACGCAGTGCTCCTGCGGTCACCCGGAGAACAAAAAAACCGAAATCCAAAAACTAACATCGTTGGAGGTTCTACCGCGTGGTAACGCTCTCTAATTCCTATGCAAGCGGTCGCGACCAAGAATCCTCCGGATTCGCTTGGTGGTCAGGCAACGCTCGTTTGATCAATCTCTCAGGCAAACTGCTGGGCGCCCACGTCGCTCACGCTGGTTTGATCGTGTTCTGGGCTGGAGCAATGACTTTGTTTGAAGTCGCTCACTTTATCCCAGAAAAACCAATGTACGAACAGGGCTTAATCTTGATGCCCCACGTCGCTACTTTGGGTTGGGGCGTCGGCCCCGGCGGTGAAGTTACAGATATCTTCCCGTTCTTCGTAGTCGGCGTTCTGCACTTGATTTCCTCTGCGGTTCTCGGTTTGGGCGGCATTTATCACGCCGTTCGCGGCCCAGAAGTTCTCGAAGAATACTCGAACTTCTTCGGCTACGACTGGAAAGACAAGAACCAGATGACCAACATCATCGGCTATCACCTGATTTTATTGGGTGGCGGTTGCTTGCTGCTGGTTGCTAAGGCCATGTTCTTCGGCGGTGTCTATGACACTTGGGCTCCGGGCGGCGGCGACGTGCGTATTATCACGAACCCAACCCTCAACCCCGCTGTGATTTTTGGGTACTTGGTTCGCGCTCCTTTTGGTGGCGAAGGCTGGCTGCTCAGCGTTAACAACATGGAAGACATCATCGGCGGTCACATCTGGCTTGGCCTGATTTGTATCTCTGGCGGTGTTTGGCACATTTTGACCAAGCCTTTCGGCTGGGCTCGTCGCGCCTTAATCTGGTCTGGCGAAGCTTACCTGTCCTACAGCTTGGGCGCTTTGTCCCTCATGGGCTTCATCGCTTGCTGCTTTGTCTGGTTCAACAATACTGCTTACCCTAGCGAATTTTACGGCCCGACGGGCCCGGAAGCTTCTCAAGCACAAGCTTTGACCTTCCTGATCCGCGACCAACGCTTGGGTGCTAACGTCGGTTCTGCACAAGGCCCTACCGGTCTGGGTAAATACCTGATGCGCTCTCCTACTGGCGAAATCATTTTCGGTGGTGAAACGATGCGTTTCTGGGATTTCCAAGGCCCTTGGTTGGAACCCTTACGCGGTACTAACGGTTTGGACTTGAACAAAATCAAGAATGATATTCAGCCTTGGCAAGCTCGCCGCGCTGCTGAGTACATGACTCACGCTCCTTTGGGTTCTTTGAACTCTGTGGGCGGCTTGGCAACTGAAGTTAACGCCTTTAACTATACTTCTCCCCGTTCTTGGTTGGCCTGTTTCCACTTTGTGATGGGTTTCTTCTTCTTGATCGGCCACTTGTGGCACGCTGGTCGCGCTCGCGCGGCTGTCGCTGGCTTTGAAAAAGGTATCAATCGCGAAAATGAAGCGGTTCTTTCTATGCCTGATTTGGACTAATCATCGGCCTTGTGCTGATGTGATTGTCTAATCAAAAA
This sequence comes from Oscillatoriales cyanobacterium, assembly GCA_004292955.1. Lineage (GTDB taxonomy): Bacteria > Cyanobacteriota > Cyanobacteriia > Cyanobacteriales > Microcoleaceae > Microcoleus. The sequence goes on from RDXX01000045.1 coordinate 1,696, forward strand.
AAGCTCCTGCTTAACGGCAGGAGCTTTTTTTTAAGCCAATATCTCGAAAAAGTGGCGTTGCGATCGATGTTAAGCCTTTCTCTGAATTACTCCACAATTCTTGAGACTTGACTATTTTGATGAGTTCGGGTAAAGAACTTGCAGGCCGGCTCTACAAAGTTTATATTTAATTAAGGTACAAAAGTTTTAATCACACAAAATTGACAATAGCAATAGGAAGTTGCAGTTTGAAGGTAGATCCTTAGCTGTGCAAAACTAATCTACTTTTATTAAATGCCTGTGCTTTCAAAAATTGATAACACGCACAAAACTTTTTAGCCAATTACTATTATTGCTGGGAAAGCAAAAAATTAAGAATGGACTCATTAAAGCTCGAAAATGTCCAGGTGATTTACGATCGAGCAAATTTACTCGATCGCATCGCCAACCGCATTCGCCGCTCTCTAGAATTGCCAGAAATTCTCAGCGCCACAGCAGCGGAACTTCAATCGTTCTTGGGAACAGACAGGGTAAAAATCTATAAATTTCATAGCGATGGCAGCGGTGAAGTGATTGCTGAATCAATTAACGGCAAACGCTTGCCATCATTATTGGGGCTGCATTTTCCAGCAGACGATATTCCCCCTCACGCCCGCGAACTGTTCGCCCAAGTACAGGTGCGATCGATCGTCGATATCGATTCCGGGTTGCTAGGCCAAAGTCCCCGCCGCGACGAGGTTTCCGATCAAATGCTGCCCGATGAAGTGCGCTTTCGGGCGATCGACCCCTGCCACGCTGAATACTTAACTGCACTCGGCGTTAAAGCTTCCTTGGTAGTACCAATTTTTCACGACCAAGAATTGTGGGGGTTGTTGGTATCTCACCACTCCCAGTCCCGGAGTGTCGCAGAGGAGGAACTGCAAGACGTTCAGATGGTGGCAGATCACCTCGCCGTCGCGATCGCCCAATCAACCCTCCTCTCCCGAACCAAGGCCAAAGCTGAGCGTGAAGCTGCCGTCAACCGCGTCGCCGCAGCCCTGCACTCCCAGCCCGCGATCGAACTGCAAGCAGCTTTGGCAGAATGTGTAGCTGCACTAGAGGCCGTAGGCGGCAGGCTTTGCATTTTCCACAGCAACAATCTCACGAGTTTACTACCCTACTCGGACAATTCCACAGAGGCACTCAAAGTCTACACTTGTGGCTCAGGCCCGAGAATGCCTATTTCTGCCAAATACCAGCAGATAGAGCTATACAGCGTCTGGCACGAATATTTTAACTCCAGCGAGCAACAGGTTTGGGCAATTCCCGACTTGTACAAAATTAGCAGTTTGAGAAGCCTGCAACCTGCATTTCGATCGACAAAAATCCGCAGCATTTTAATCGCACCACTCAGAACCAGGCAGCAAATATTCGGTTACTTGAGCATTTTTAGAGAAGAATTTGACACCGAAACTCTCTGGGCAGGACAATTAGATGCCGACGGGCGACTCGCTCAATCTCGGATATCTTTTGAAGCGTGGAAAGAGTCAAAAACAGCCCAGATTCGCGAATGGAATGCTGAAGAAATTGAATTATTACAAGCTTTCGGCAGCCATTTTTCTCAGGTAATTAACCAATACCAACTATACCAAGAAATAGAGGCACTTAACGCTAATTTAGAAAATAAAGTTCAAAAACGTACCGATCAAATGCAACAGTTGACCCAACAGCAGCTAGTGCTGTTTGAAGTGGTGGCTAAAATGCGGAAATCTCTCGACTTGAACGATATTTTTACCACGATGTCCCAGGAAGTGCGACGGGCTTTAAATGCCGATCGCGTTGGGGTTTACCGTTTCGATCCCGCATCGGAATTTAACGACGGGGAATTCGTTGCCGAAGATGTTTTTCCAGATTTTAGATCGGCAATGGCAGTCCGAGTAAACGATCGCTGTTTTGGAGAAAACTACGCCAATCTTTACTCTCAGGGGCGAGTACACGCATTGGCAGACATCAGACAAGCCGGATTACAAGATTGCTTTCGGAAAGTATTGGAGCAATTTCAGATCAAAGCGACTTTAGTTGCACCGGTGATGAAAGGCAGCGAGCTTTGGGGGCTGCTATGCGTGCATCAGTGTTCGGATCCCCGCAACTGGGAATCTTCCGAAATTCAGTTTCTCACTCAAGTTTCTGCCCAGTTAAGTATCGCACTAGAACAAGCGGATTTGCTCGCTCAAACTCAGCAGCAAGCTGTTGATTTGCAGCAAGCTACTGAACAGCAGCGGATACTATTTGAAGTGGTAGCAAAGATTCGAGAATCTCTCGATATTAGTGCAATTTTTAAGACGGCAACTCAAGAAGTTTGTCAGTTTATGCAGGTTGATAGAATTGCTGTATATCGCTTTAATTCTGATTGGAGCGGAAAATATGTTGCCGAGTTTGTGAAAGACGGTTGGATCAGATTGGTAGGGGAAGATATCAATACGGTTTGGGAAAATAGTTATTTGCAGGAACACCGAGGTGGTAGGTATCTCAATAATGAGATTCTAGTCGTTGACGATATCTATCAAGCTTGTCACTCGGAGTGTAACTTCACTATTTTAGAGCATTTTCAGGTGCAGGCATATGCGATCGCGCCAATTTTTGTAGGACAAGAACTTTGGGGTTTGTTGGCAGCCTACGAACATTGTGGGCCGCGCTGTTGGGAAAGTTCAGAAGTTAAGTTTTTAGCTCAGATTGCCAATCAGTTAGGCGTAGCTATCCAACAAGCCGATTTGCTGGAGGAAACGAGAGGTCAATCAGCACAAATAGCTCAAAATTTCAAAGACTTGCAGCAAACTCAAGCTCAATTGATTCAGACTGAAAAAATGTCTGGTTTGGGGCAACTGGTGGCGGGTATTGCTCACGAAATTAACAATCCAGTTAATTTTATTTACGGCAATCTCAATCACGCTACTGATTATACTAAAAATTTGCTGAGTTTGCTGGAACTTTACCAGCAGCAATATCCCGATTCTAGTCCTGAGATTGGCGAGTTGGCAGAAGATATTGACTTGGAATTTCTGCGGTCAGATTTGCCGAAGTTGCTATTGTCTATGCAGGTGGGAGCCGATCGCATTCGTCAAATAGTTTTGTCTTTGAGGAATTTCTCTCGTCTGGATGAAAGTCAAATGAAGGATGTCGATATTCACGAGGGCATTGACAGCACGCTGTTAATTTTGCAGCACAGGCTGAAATCTAATGGGGACAGTGCCAACATTCTGCTAATTAAGGAGTACGGCAATTTGCCTCTGGTTGAGTGTTATGCTGGACAGTTGAATCAGGTGTTTATGAATGTGATCGGAAATGCGATCGATGCTTTGCAATCGAACCAGTTGAGCGATCGCAATTCAGTGAGTCCTCAAATTAAAATCTCTACTGCTGTCGGTCAACTTAATGGCAATGTTCCGAGCGCGGTGATTCGGATTGCTGACAACGGTTCTGGAATTTCGGAATCGATGAGAGAACGCATATTTGACCCTTTTTTCACGACTAAGCCGGTGGGCAAAGGTACTGGATTGGGACTGTCAATTAGTTACCAAATTGTGGTAGAGAAACACGGCGGTGTTTTAAAGTGCTGTTCAGAATCTGGTAAGGGTACTGAATTTGCGATCGAGATTCCGATCCGACATCAGCCAGCAGTCAGCAGTCAGTAGTCATTAGGATCGGAAATTAAATAATTTACACAAGCTTGTGGAATGGGCGTCCCGCCCGTTCAGAAAGGACGGGCGGGATGTCCATCCCACAATAACAATAAAGATTGTAAGTTATTTAATTCTCATTCCTTAGTTATTGTAGGGTGCGTCAGCGGGCTAAATGTTTTCGTCACCTGCTCAAGGATTCCGGCCCCGTGACGCACCCTAAGGTTAGCTTTGTTGATGTAGAGTCTGCGTTTCAACCGCCGAGTTGAAGAGAGTTCGATCGCCCGCAAGCGTTGCTCGCAGAATAGGTTTGCCCCAAAACATGGTAAATTGAATAGCCAGACAGACTTTTGTCAAAGTACAGAACTGAGCGCTTGCAGTCGATCGCCCGATACGCCATGCCAGATTCCGAATTCTCAGATGATTTAAAATGGACGGCCCAAGCTAAGGCCAAGCTAAAAAATATTCCCTATTTTGTCCGGGGACAAGCCCGCGTGCGGATCGAGCAATTGGCCCGCGAAGCCGAAACAGAAGTCGTCACCATTGACTTAGTTGAGCAAGCTCGCATCGAGTTTGGACAATGAGGGATCGAAATGTACCCTAAAGCTTTAGACTATAAAATGCGTTGTAAGGACAAGGATTTAAAAAAGTAGTGCGGAAAATAGTTATAGCTGGCAACTGGAAAATGTACAAAACTAGGGCAGAATCCCTAGAGTTTCTTCAAGGATTCATGTCCTGCCTGACGGAAACCCCAGAAGAACGGGAAGTCGTGCTTTGCGTTCCCTTCACAGATTTGAGTGTCCTCTCGAAAAACCTGCACGGAAGCCGGATTAGACTCGGTGCTCAGAATGTCCACTGGCAAGAGTCTGGAGCTTATACGGGTGAAATTTCCGGGCAGATGCTGACAGAACTTGGGGTGCGCTACGTCATCATCGGCCACAGCGAGCGCCGTCAATATTTTGGGGAAAGCGACGAAACGGTGAATTGGCGGCTGACAACTGCTCAGAAATCCGGTTTAATTCCGATTCTGTGCGTGGGAGAGACGAAGCAACAACGGGATGCCGGGGAAACGGAAGCTCATATTTTTTCTCAGTTAGCGCAGGATTTGGTTGGTGTTGACCAAGATAACTTAGTAATAGCTTACGAACCGATTTGGGCGATCGGCACTGGCGACACTTGCGAAACGAAGGAAGCTAACCGAGTTATTGGTTTGATTCGCTCTAAATTGACTAATCCTGACGTGCCGATTCAGTACGGCGGCTCTGTGAAAGGAGAGAATATTGATGAAGTTATGGCGATGCCTGAAATTGACGGGGTTTTGGTTGGCGGTGCTAGTTTGGAAGCTGCCAGTTTCGCTAGAATTGTCAATTATCAATAACTGGTAAGTGGAACAAGGGCAGCGGGAAGGAGAAAGCGATCGCCTACAATTGTGATATGCCCTTGAGATACTTTAAGTGTTTGTCCGATCGGGAGAATTGACTTATGATTGCGATGGTTAAACCCAAACCCGCTTTAGAAGATTTCCTCAAACTTCCTGAAACTGAACCGGCCTCAGAATTTATTGACGGAGATATCCTTCAGAAGCCCATGCCTCAAGGCGAACATAGCGTACTTCAATTTGAACTCTGCAAAAATATCGATCGAGTAGCGCAAACTCAAAAAATTGCCAAGGCTTTTCCTGAATTGCGCTGCACTTTTGGCGGTAAGTCGATCGTACCAGATATAGCAGTATTCCGCTGGGAAAGAATTCCTTTTTTGCCTTCGGGTAGAATTGCCAACATCTTTGAAATTAATCCAGACTGGTCGATCGAAATTTTATCCCCAAACCAAAGCCAAACAAAAGTCCTTGGTAAATTGCTGCACTGTTCGCGACACGGTACTGAGTTGGGTTGGTTGCTAGATCCTGAGGAAGAAAGTATTTTAGCAGTATTTCCCGGACAAAAAGTAGAATTTTACCGAGGTACAGATCGGTTGCCAATTATTAATGGAATTGAATTAGAATTGACGGTCGATCGTGTTTTTAGCTGGTTGAGTTTTGGTTGAAGAATCTTGGACGCATCAGACTCTAAGAAACCGGGGCTTTTTAAGATTGGTTTTTAGTGTGGAATGCAAGTCGGCTCTCAGGCTGCGGACTTGCATTCCACACTACAAACCGTTTTTTTCGTAGTGTGCTATGCAAGTCGGCTCTCAGGCTGCTGCGGACTTGCATTCCACACTACGAACCGTTTTTTTCATGGTAATTGACCGGACAGGATATCAAACCTAAAATCTTGAATCTAAAATCTCACTCGCCATGACAGATAACCCAGCCAAAATTATCATTAGAAATAAAACTTTCGAGTGGGGAAAACGCACTTATTTGATGGGTGTTTTGAACGTAACTCCTGACAGTTTTAGCGACGGTGGCGATTTCAATACCATAGAATCAGCTTTAGCGCAAGCTGAAAATATGGTAAAATCGGGGGTAGATATTATTGATATTGGCGGTCAATCTACCCGGCCCGGTGCAGCGGAAATATCCTTAGAAGAAGAGATCGATCGCGTTATACCTGTGATAGAAATGCTGAGGCAAAAAGCCGATATTTTTAGCTCAGTTCCGATTTCTGTCGATACTACCAGAGCGCAGGTTGCTAAAGCTGCGATTGAGGCGGGAGCTGATATTGTCAACGATATTTCGGGAGCAACTTTTGACTCGGAAATGCTGTCAACGGTTGCTCAGTTGCAAGTGCCGATAATTTTGATGCACATTCGGGGAACTCCCCAGACGATGCAAAAACTCACAGATTATCAGGATTTAATTGGGGAAATTCGGGATTTTTTGGAGAGTCGAATTGTGGCCGCTGTGGCTGCGGGAATTGATAAATCTCAGATAATTATCGACCCCGGTATTGGCTTTGCTAAGACTTACAGTCAAAACTTGGAAATTCTGCGACAGTTGACAAAATTCCGGGGTTTGGACTGTCCGATTTTAGTAGGAGTATCGCGGAAAAGCTTCATCGGTCAGATTTTGAATCAGCCGGAAGCTAAACAAAGAATTTGGGGGACAGCGGCGGCTTGTACAAGTGCGATCGCAAATTCGGCAGATATTTTGCGAATTCACGATGTCAGAGAAATGCACGATGTTTGTTTGGTTGCCGACGCTATCTTCAGAAATCAATCTTGAGCGGTTGATTGGTCGATTAGTTTGAGTTCTCGCTCTCCACCGTGAGCGTGCGGCTGGATATCCGGCATGGAACCCATCAACTCGTTGAGGGCTTCTGTCATGTTTCTTGGATCCATAAACAGAATTTTGGCGTTGTCGCTTTCGCCTAGTTTTTGTTGAGCGTCTAAGTATTTTTCAGTTACTAAGTAATTCAAAACTTGCTTGCTGTTCGGATGGGAGTCTAAAGCTTCAACTAAGAGCCTCATGTACTCCTTAGTGCCGATCGCCTTATTGACCATTGCTTGCCATTCGCTCTTGGTGGCGCGCTCCAATTCCATAGCTTCTTGCACCCTTTTCGGAGGTGTAATGCTTTGAATTTCTACGCGAATTACTTTGACGCCCCAAGTTTCGGTAGCTTCGTCCAACTTCTTGAGTAACTTTTTATTCATGTCATCTCGGGAACCCAAGATGTCTTGCATGGGCAATCGACCAATTTCAGCGCGAAACGTCGTTAAAACTAAGTTGGCGATCGCATTTTCAATTTGATCGATTCCATAATAAGCTTTCTGCAAATTCACAACCCGCCAATACACAACGGCATCGACTTCTAGGGCCACATTATCGCCCGTAATTGCTGATTGAGGTTTAATATCTAAAACTCGTTCGCGGCTGGTGTCCACGCAGACGACTTTTTCGATCAGGGGACTGATAAAGTGGAATCCGGGCTTGAGGGTGCGCTTGTATTGGCCCAAACGTTCGACTAAAGCTTCGTCGCCACCGCTGACTATTTTCACGCTTGAGTTAACAGCGTAGCCGAGGATGAGCGCAAACAGCATGGTGAGAATAGACTGCCCCATTTCTACTTTCCTGCTAAGGTTGACTGAGAATCGATCGGGAATATACTCTAATTTAACTCAAAGTCTGCCGCACAGTGCTAAAATATCTCGACTGTTAATAACAGTATCAATGGTGGGCCGCCATGTGTTCGGACTCTGACGAAGCAGTCAGTAACTCAGGGAATCAACGCCACTGAGCTTGTAAGAGAAATCAAGCAAGCTGCACTGACCAGCCTAAGCCTTAACTGGCTACGTTATTTAGGTCATGACACCCACCGGATGCGAAGCTAGTCCCTTGCTCTGTCGCTAGTAGTTAAACAGCCTTAAAGTCACGCTCGACAGTGCTGCTAGCCTGACAAGCCTTTATAACATTGGCGAAGCTAACTTTACCCCGAAAGGGAGATTGAGGACAACCATCCTCGCCAGAGGGGCAACCATACCCCTCTACCCCGCAAGGGGATTCAATGCGATTGAAATCGCCTGGTCGTTTTCCTAGGAAGGACTAAAGTCTCTGAGCTTCCCACTTACCGAGCTTTTTTGTGAAACCCAGGATATCAACAACACATTTCCACAAAAGACATGAAAAACGATCGAGAGTTTCGCCCTTTCAAACCTTTTACCTGGATTGGCCCAAGCATTGTGGTGGCTGGAATGTGGGCATTGGGAGTTGTCCCACCCGTACAAGCTGAATCAACCACGGTGCAAATTGCCCCAAACTTGCAGTCGCAGAACTTGCAGCCACCGCGCCGGGGGCCCGCAGTTCGCGAAGTTCTATCCTACGAGATGAAGGGAGACGAACTTAAGATTTGTAAACAGGAAGGCAACTCTGAGAAAAAGTGCCAAGTTGTAGGCAAAGGTTACACGGTGGGTTTGAGAACGGCCAACGACCTCTACGGTCAAGGAAATATTGTCAATGCCGAAGTTTTGTACCGACAACTAATCGCTCGCTATCCCAAACAAGCCGATGCTTATTATAAGTTGGGAAGTCTGCTGTCGGGGCAAGGTAAAATGAGCGATGCGATCGTCCAATACCAGAAAGCAATTGAAGTCAACCCGCAGCACGCCAAAGCTCACAACGATTTGGGCGTGGCGATGGCAAGTCAAGGAAAGTTGCCCGAGGCGATCGTGCTGTGGAGACAAGCCGTTAAAATTAACAGCCAGTATCCCGATGCTTTAAACAATTTAGGAGTCGGTTTATACCAGCAAGGGGCGAAGGAAGACCAAGCAGAGGCCCTAGCCAGTCTCAAAAAAGCTAAGGAGTTATTTATCAAGCAGGGCAGAACTCAAGCAGCTACGAGAGTAGATAAACTTTTGGAGGAAATCAATTCGCAGTCGAGCGGCTCTTAAAATCATTATGTTCGATATAGCTGAAATAAAAAAGGTTTGATCGTTCGGACTTTAGTCCGCATCTTCTAAGGACTAAAGTCCGAACGATCAAACCAATCTTAATTATGGTCATCCAAGCAGATATGAGATCGATAGTCGATCGCTCGAACATAGAGATAAAAAACAGAGGGGGCGATCGGAATCAATTAGCCTTCAACGGCGGTTAAACACGCCGATAAGCCTCAACCTAAAGCATTTCCTTCAAAACTTGTAAAATTACATCTCCATCCACGCGATCGCTCACAGCGGCCTCACCCAAGCGCACCGGTAGCACAAAGCGCACCTTGCCATCCTGCACCTTCTTATCCAGTTGCAAAGTCTTCAAAATCTCCTCAATATCGACACCTGCGGGCAACTTAGCAGGTAAAGCAGCTTTGGCAATTAAAGCAGATTGGCGGCGATCGCACTCAGCATCCCACATTCCCAACTCCACAGCCAAGCGGCTGGACGCAGCCATACCAATTGCCACACCTTCGCCGTGATTAATTACCTTGTAATTAGTCAAACTTTCTACAGCATGACCGATCGTGTGACCGTAATTCAAAATCGCCCGCAAACCAGACTCCTTCTCATCCTTGCTTACCACCTCAGCCTTAGCTTGGCAAGACCTGCTCAAAATTTCAGCCAACAAATCCGCCTTCACATAGCGCATTTGATCCAAGCGCTTGCAGTTTTCCAACTTCCGGAACAATTCAGCATCCCAAATCACCCCGTACTTAATAACTTCCGCCATCGCCGAACGAAACTCGCGCGCCGGCAGAGTTTTGAGAACATCCGGGTCAATCAAAACCAAACGCGGCTGATGAAAAGCCCCAATTAAATTCTTCCCCGAAGGATGATTGACCCCCGTTTTGCCGCCAATAGAAGCATCAACCATCGCCAGCAGCGAAGTCGGAACCTGCACCACATTAATTCCGCGCAGCCAAGTCGCCGCCGCAAAACCCGTCATATCCCCAACCACTCCGCCGCCCAAAGCCACCATTGTCGAGGAACGTTCCAACCGGTTAGCCAAAGCCGCATTGTAAATCTTCTGGATGGAATTTAAAGTTTTGTACTGTTCGCCCGGTGGTAAAATGCAGGTACTGACTTCTAGACCGGCCGATTCGAGGGCTGCGGTTGCTCTTTCGCCGTAGTGCCGAAAAATCGACTGATTTGAGACCAAAAGAACTTTTTTGCCCAAACTTAGATCGCCCATCAGGGTACCGAGCTCGTCTAAGCCGCCCGTTGGCGTAGCCCCCGTAGGGGATCGCACGCAAATATTGTAAGATTGTGGGCCCAAGTCAACTTTAATTATCGATTGCATATTTATCTAATTTAGATTATAGATTTTAGATTATAGTTCTTAATAGGTCTTTTTATTGATTATTTTGGAGAAATTGCAATGAGTCTTACCGGAGCAATAGCTTATTTTGGAATTTTCGGTGGCATGGTTGGCTTGGCGACAGTGCTGATGTTTGGTCTCCGGGCTGTCAAACTCATCTAGTTTGTTAATTTAGATGTCTGAACCAGAGAATTTTATCTCTGGTAAAAGTAACATCGGGCCGATCGCATTTTTGCAAAAAATCTCTAGTCAGATCTATAGATTTATGTCGTAAGTGCGATCGACCTTATTTAAATAATAAATTTAAAATTTAAATATAATAAATTTAAATCAAACTACACTTCGCAGTCATGAAAGTTATCTCAATCATCAATATGTTGAGGATTTCCTGGAAGCAAAAATCGAAGTTAAATATCAAGCCAGGTTTCAGTTTATTTGCGATCGCCCTTTGCCTCACCTTTCTTACCAATGCCTGTGGCTCTGGATTTAACCGATCGCTCAAACCTCTCCGAGTAGGAATTACAAGTTGGGTGGGTTTTGATATCGCATTGTATGCCCAAGCGTCAGGAATCTTCAAGCAGCGAGGGCTAAAGGTTGAATTGATACGATTTGAAAACCAGCAAGATTCCAGTCGGGCAGCGATGCGTGGCTCATCAGATGCAGCATTTACATCTTTCTGGGATGTTATGCAGGTCGATTCTGGCGATAGCAAACCTCTAGTATTAATGACCACAAATATCTCGGCTGGGGCAGACGGAATTGTTGCCCAGCAACGAATTAAATCTGTAGCAAACTTGCAGGGAAAAAAAGTAGGAGCAAAGCTAGGAACCGTCAACCATCTAATTTTACTAGAGGCATTGAAAGTGAATCAAATTAAGCCCTCTAATGTTCAGATTTTGGATTACTCCAATGAAGTATCAGCCCAGAAAATTAAGGAAGGTGAAATCGATGCAGCGATATTATGGGAACCGATGCTGGGGGACACTGCCAAGAGCATTAATGGCAATATAATTTACACAACCAAGCAAGTAGACAGTTTGGTGATTGATACCTTAATGTCCAGTGATAAGATAGTGAAAGCAAAAAAAGCCGAACTAAAGCAATTTATGCTGGCATGGTTTGATGTAATGCACGCAGTTAAAACTCAGCCGAAAAAAGTGTTTAAGGCGGTTGGAAAGCAATTGGGACAAAGTGGTGAGTCTTTTGCCAATGATTATGCTGGATTAAAAAAAGGTGATATGACCTTAAATCGGCGAATGTTTGCCCCAGAAGGTAGGCTCAAATCTGCCAAGGCAGAAATTGTCGAATTACTCAAATCCGATCCGCGTCATAATCGAGTAATTCGGCAAGATGTGGAGATTGATTCCACCCTTGTCAATGAAGCAATAGCGGAATGGAAACCATGAGCCAACAAGCTAGAAAGAACTTATCTCGCCAACTATTATTGGGCTTTAGTGTTTCTCTGGCAACTGTTGGCTTAATCACCTTGGGATTCAACTACTTTTTGATGCAATCACAATTACAGAAAGAACTAGAACAACGCGCCCGATCGATTACCCAGGGAGTGGGGTTTTCCACGGAAGGATTAATCGAATTGGGGAATAGGAGCATTGTCAAGCGCGTGGTGCAAAACTATGCTACCTTGCCGACAGTGGTGGAAGTGGCGATCGTCAGTCCCGATGGCCAAACCCTTGCCCGGAGTGGATCGGCACTCAAAAATCCGGCCTATGCTACTATTCATCCAGAATTAGAGCAAATATTAGAGCGATCGGCCGAAACAGGTTTAGAAACAAGTTTCAGAACCAACATAGATGGTGAGTCAGCTTTAGTCGCAATTTTGCCCTTTAGCAGTACCTTGTTTCGTCAGGGAAATCGGCGCGGGTTGGCGATCGCGATTCTGAATGCCGAAGAAATGCGCCAGCAAGTATGGCAAACTTTCTATACTTCCACCGTCACCCTGCTGATTGGGATGACTGCAATTTTAGGACTGATGACGATATTAATTCAGCATATTGTATTACACCCACTCGAACGTTTGAACAAAGCAGTTATCGACAGGAATGGAATTGATAACTTTGTCATACCCAGTGGATTACCAAATAATGAAATCCAATTTCTAGCCCAGACAATTCAATCCGCAGCTATACGAGTAGAAACATATCAACAAGAACTCCGACTGCAAGCCCAAGATTTAGAAAAAGCAATCAGCGAATTGCAAAAGGCTAAAGAAATCGCCGAAATTGCCAACCGCACCAAAAGTGAATTTCTGGCTAATATGAACCACGAACTCCGAACGCCACTCAATGGCATTTTGGGTTATGCCCAAATCCTCCAACACGATCCGACGACTACTCCCAAACAGATGAAAGGATTAGGAGTAATTCACCAGTGTGGTTCCCATTTACTTACTCTGATTAATGATATTTTGGATTTGTCAAAGTTGGAAGTACACAAGATGGAACTTGATCCCCAAGATTTCCATCTAGAAAAATTCCTATCCTCCACTGTGGATATGTGCCGGATCAAGGCAGAACAAAAAGGCGTGGATTTTCGCTATCAGCCGGCTAGCAACCTGCCCATTGCAGTCCATGCTGATGACAAACGACTGCGACAAGTGTTGTTGAATTTGCTCAGCAATGCTATTAAATTTACTGATGTTGGCAGTGTCAGTTTCCGAGTTGAACCTGTGGTAAAATCAAGCGATTTTGGTGCAGCCCAAAGAATTCGATTCAAGATTAAAGATACTGGTATTGGCATTGTTTCGGAAAAATTATCGAAGATTTTTTTACCTTTCGAGCAAGCTGGAAAAGGCGATCGCAACAGCGAAGGAACTGGCTTGGGGCTTGCCATCGGCCAACAAATTATCCTGAAAATGGGCAGCGAAATTCATGTCGAGAGTGTACTTGGTGAGGGTAGTAGCTTCTGGTTTGAGGTAGATTTGTTGCCAGCATCGGATTGGATGACAGAAGATGCGATCGCCGATCGCAAAGTCATCGGCTATCAGGGCGAAAGACGCAAAATTCTGGTGATTGACGATCGCCCTGAAAATCGCCTCATTATCATAAATATGCTGGAACCCCTAGGCTTCCAAGTGGCAGAAGCTGACAACGGACAAACGGGCTTAGACATGGCCATTCAAATGCTACCAGACTCGATCGTTACCGATATCCATATGCCAATAATGGATGGGTTAGAAATGACTCGCCGCCTGCGACAACTGCCAAACTTTGCGACTACGCCGATTATTGCTTCTCCAGCCACTCTGTCTCAGGTAGACATACAGGAAAGTCTGGATGCTGGTTGCAATAGTTTTTTCCCGAAGCCCATCGAGTTTACTGGATTGTTGAACCAATTACAGAAACACCTGGAATTGCAGTGGATTTATGAAGAAATGAAACTAGATGCCATGAAAATTACTGAGAATAAAGCCCATGAGGTTAAAATGGTAATGCCACCAGTTAAAGAACTGACAGCCCTCTATACCGCCGCCCAGGGTGGTTTTATGAGTGATATTCACCAGGAAGCCGATCGCCTGAAAAAATTAGCACCCGAATATATAGTCTTTGCTAACCGAGTTTTAGCACTAAGTCAACAGTTTGATGAGGAAGCCATTATTCGCCTAATCGAACCACTACTTTAGCTACTTTATTTTTGAATGTATAAACCTGTTTATTATCAATAAAAAATTTGATTCAAATTACTATATAATTGAAAAAAAACTATTTATTCTTTTTTCCTTCCTTTTAACCTCTTACATCCATCCCTTATATCCGTTACATCCGTTAGACAACCCGTTGCCGAACTTCCTGCTTCCTGCTGTTTATATATTGGAGTTTCTAATGTCAGTCAATTCCATGTCCGCAGACAAGACTATTTTAGTTGTAGACGATACTCCCAGTAATCTGCAAGTATTATTTGATGTATTGAGCGAACATGACTACCGGGTGGCGATCGCCAAAAATGGTGAAACCGCTCTACAACGAATTCAATTATCTCAGCCCGATTTGATTTTGCTAGATGTCATGATGCCTGGAATCGATGGCTTTGAGACCTGCAAACAGCTCAAAGCCAATCCTGATACTCGCGATATTCCGGTTGTTTTTATGACAGCCCTTTCCGACTCAGTAGATAAAATTAAGGGGCTAAGTTTGGGTGCAGTGGACTACATCACAAAGCCGATTCAGTGCGAAGAAGTATTGGCCCGGATTCAGGTGCATTTACAACTACGAAATGCCACACGCATCATGGAACAACGTACCAAGGAACTCAACGAAGCATTAGAAAATCTAAAACAAGCCAAAACTCATTTAGTGCAAGGCGAAAAAATGTCTGCCCTCGGCCACTTGGTGGCGGGAGTAGCCCACGAAATTAACAACCCGGTGAATTTCATTCATGCTAACCTAAACCCCGTCAAAGAATACACTGAATATTTGTTAGACTTTGTGCAACTTTACCAGAAACATTATCCAAATCCGGTTCCAGAAATCCAGACACGGGCAGAAGAAATTGATTTAAAATTTTTGCAATCAGATTTGGTTAAAATACTCAATTCGATGAAAATAGGTACGGATCGCATTCGCGAATTGGTGCTTTCTCTCCGCAATTTCTCCCGCTTGGATGAAGGCTACTGCAAAGCGGTTGATATTCATGTAGGTATTGACAGCACTCTGTTGATTTTGCAACACCGTCTAAAAGGTGGACAAAATTGTCCTGAAATTCAAGTCATCAAAAATTATGGGCAGTTACCACAAGTCCAATGTTATCCTAGTCAACTAAACCAGGTGTTTATGAATATCCTGAGTAATGCGATCGATGCTTTGGAATCATCGGGTGTCAGCAATAACCAAGAACCTAGGATTACGATTCGTACTTTCATTAGTAGTGATGATGCGATCGCAATTAGTATTGCCGATAATGGAGTCGGGATCCCGGAACCCATTCTTTGTCTATTATTCGATCCGTTTTTCACTACCAAACCTCTTGGGAAAGGCACTGGTTTGGGGCTGTCAATCAGTCATCAGATTATTACTGAAAAACATGGTGGTAAGATTGAATGTTCTTCGATTCTGGGGCAGAGTACGGAGTTTGTTGTGAAAATTCCAGTAAAATAACTTCTACTCCGCTTCTCAAAACCATCGATATGTCCCATTCCACCGATATCATTACCCTCGCCCGCTGGATGGCGGCCGACTTCAGCAACCAAGCGCAAGCCTTTGAAAATCCGCCATTCTTCGCGCACATCCGCGTCTGCATGAGACCCCTACCCACAGAACTTCTGGGCGGGATGAGCTTGTACCTAGAACAAGCCTATGATATTGAACTCAAAACTCCGTACCGAGTCCGAGTGTTAAAATTAGTCCCGATGGGCGATCGCATCGACATCGAAAATTACGCGATCGTCAACGAAGAGCAATTTTACGGCGCCTCCCGCGATCTCCAAAAGCTCCAAGAACTCAACAAAGCCGAATTTAAACTAATGCCGGGGTGCACCTTTATTACACACTGGGCGGGCAGCAGCTTCAAAGGGTGTGTCGAACCCGGAAAAGGCTGCATGGTGGTCAGAAAGGGCAAAAATACCTATCTAGATAGCGAATTCGAGATCGATGGAGACAAATTCACCAGTCACGATCGCGGACGCGACCCAGAAACCGACGCCCACGTCTGGGGAGCCCAGGCCGGCCCCTTTGAATTTACCCGCTGGGCTAGCTTCGCCGACGAAATTCCGGTTTGATGCCGAAAAACCAAGTCCAGACTTGGCCAACACGCTTGATTAAAGGTTCACAATGCACCAATACCTGGTACATTAACCCAGTATTGGCAAGCAAGATTCACCGTTGATTTATGAAAGTCCTGGTTATTGGTGGCGATGGCTATTGCGGTTGGGCAACCGCACTCTACCTTTCTAACAAAGGTCACGAAGTTGGCATCCTCGACAGCTTCGTGCGGCGGCATTGGGATCTGGAACTGTGCAGCGACACCCTCACTCCCATTGCACCGATTCAGCAACGACTCCAGCGATGGCAAGATTTAACGGGTAAGTCGATCGACTTGTTCGTCGGTGACATCACCAACTACGATTTTCTCAGCAAAAGTATGAGAAAATTTGCACCAGAGGCGATCGTCCATTTCGGCGAACAGCGATCGGCGCCCTTCTCGATGATCGATCGCGAACACGCAGTCCTCACCCAAGTCAATAACGTCGTCGGGACACTGAACCTGCTGTACGCCATCCGCGAAGATTTCCCCGACTGTCACCTAGTGAAATTGGGGACAATGGGCGAATACGGCACGCCGAATATTGACATTGAAGAAGGCTACATTACGATCGAACACAACGGCCGCAAAGATACACTACCCTATCCCAAACAGCCTGGCAGTTTTTATCACTTAAGTAAAGTCCACGATTCCCACAATATCCATTTTGCCTGCAAAATCTGGGGTTTAAGAGCCACCGACTTAAATCAGGGCGTCGTCTACGGCGTGCTCACAGAAGAAACTGGCATGGACGAACTGTTAATCAACCGTTTGGACTACGACGGAGTATTCGGTACAGCATTAAACAGATTTTGCATCCAAGCTGCGATCGGGCATCCTTTGACAGTTTATGGAACTGGCGGACAAACCCGCACCTTCTTAGACATTCGGGATACCGTGCGATGCGTCGAATTGGCGATCGCCAACCCCGCCGCCGCCGGAGAATTCCGCGTCTTCAACCAATTCACCGAACAATTTAGCGTCGGCGACTTAGCCTCATTGGTGCAAAAAGCAGGCATGGCAATGGGATTAAAAGTAGAAATCAACAACCTCGAAAATCCCAGAGTCGAGAAAGAAGAACATTATTTCAATGCCAAAAACACCAGTTTGTTAGGCCTCGGCTTGCAGCCGCACTACCTCTCAGATTCCCTGCTCGATTCTCTGCTGAATTTTGCTACAAAATATCAGCACCGCGTCGATAAAAACCAAATTTTGCCGAAGGTTTCTTGGCGACGGTAAATTCGGGCACAAGCTGCGGGAGAGAGTTTTGGCATTACATAATTCTGGCATGAATCTTGTGGGGTGGGCTTCTAGCCCGCCCCAAAAATAATGATTTTCAGCTTTGATAAAATTCCAAATCATCCCGCAAATATGCAACGCTATTTTTTTAACGAACCGCGAAGGCGCGAAGGGCGCGAAGTAAGAGATGAGAAGGGAAGAGAAGAACTGCTAGCTTGGTTGGGAATAAATATGGCAACCGCGCCCGATGGTTATGACGTTCTTAATTGCTGAAACATCAGGCTCGATTCCTTCTTCCTTCTTCCTTATATACCGTGAAAAGTCGAATTCTCATCTTGTTGCTTTTAGTTGTTCTGCCGGGATTTTCTGCCAGTGCAGTTTGTGCTTATTATTTAATACCGGAATGGGCTGCACTAACGGCGAGTTATCAAAATTACCGCCTCAAAAGCGAATCGCCTTCGGCTACGGAAAAGGAAATCTTAATTGCCAAAACTGCACAGGAAATTCACAGAATTAACTGCTTTGCTGAAGGTGTGGGATTGCTTTTAGGTGGGATAATTTTATCAATTGGCATTCAGGGAATTTGTATCTTGCCGGAACAACCTCTCGATCGCAAATAACTTCAGATGAAGCTGCTGACAGAATCTTACTTAAACCAAAAAATGCGGTGGCCGAATACAGGTCGCCACATTTTAGCACAATTTGACGATGATACTGTTGTTGTCTATCAAGCTTACCGTCCGGCGATCGGTCACTTTGCAGCGGAACGCGGTTATTTCGGCGGCGAGTTCAGTCTTAACCGCATGAGTTGGATTAAGCCAAACTTTCTCTGGATGATGTATCGTTCGGAATGGGGTACAAAACCCGGACAAGAAGTAATTTTGGCGGTTTCGTTAAAGCGATCGGCTTTTGACGAAATTTTAGCATCTGTCGTCCATTCCAATTTCGTTTCAGCAGTGTACGGAAGCGAAAAAGAATGGAAACAAGCTGTTAAAAATTCATCCGTGCGGCTGCAATGGGATCCAGACCACCATCCCAGTGGCGCGAAACTGGAACGGCGGGCAATTCAACTCGGCTTGCGTGGCAGTTATCTTGCCAGTTATGCCCAAGAATGGATTGTTAACATTGAGGATATTTCAGAATTTGTGCAGCAACAGCATCAATATAATACGGGCGATCTTGCCCAATTACTTACTCCTCGCGAGACAGTGTATCCTGTTACTAACCCCGACATTTGCCAAAGACTGGGAGTATCGATTTCCTAAACAATATATCAAAGAATATAGCCTTTCTCAAAAAGATGAGGTATGTCTGGTAATGGGGAATTGGTAATTGGTAATTGGCAATTGGTAATCGATAGTTTCTCTAAGCTTTCTGAGGTTTCTGGGAGTAAAGACGCTCGCCCGCAGTGTGTGTTCTCTCTACTGAGAGTAGCAGAATTTGGCATACCTCATTTTTATGAAAACCTGTATAACTACAGCTTTCTTCCTTCTTCCCTCTTCCTTCTTCCTTCTTCCCTCTTCCCTCTTCCTTCTTCCTTCTTCCTTCTTCCTTCTTCCCTCTTCCTTCTTCCTTCTTCCCTCTTCCTTCTTCCTTCTTCCTTCGTTTTATGAAAATTGCTCTGTTCACTGAAACATTTTGGCCAAAAATAGACGGCATTGTGACGCGCCTGATTCACACTGTAGATCACTTGCAGCGATCGGGCGAACAAGTTCTGATATTTTCTCCAGATTACGGAATTACAGAATACAAAGGTGCCCGAGTTTACGGTGTTGAGGGTTTGCCTTTACCGATGTACCCGGAACTGAAAATGGCACTGCCCAGTCCGGCTATAGGTCAACAATTACAGAAGTTTCAACCGGATCTTATTCATGTTGTCAATCCCGCTATTTTGGGATTGGGCGGGATCTATTACGGCAAAAAGTTCAATATTCCGATTTTGGCTTCTTACCACACGCATTTACCCAAATACTTGCACCATTACGGTTTTGGAATGCTCGAACCATTGCTGTGGGAATTGCTCAAAGGGGCGCACAATCAAGCTGAATTAAATCTGTGCACTTCTACAGCAATGGTGGATGAGTTGAGAACTCATGGCATTGAGCGAGTAGACTTGTGGCAGCGCGGTGTAGATACGGAAATGTTTGTCCCCGAATTGGCAAGTCGAGAAATGCGATCGCGCCTTTCTGAAAATAACCCAGATAGCCCCTTACTCCTCTACGTCGGCCGCCTCGGTGCCGAAAAAGAAATCGAATCCATCAAACCAGTCCTCGCCGCCATTCCCGGCGCCCGCCTCGCCCTAGTGGGAGACGGCCCGCACCGCCAAACCCTCGAACAATATTTTGCCGGCACCCCCACAAATTTTGTTGGCTACCTCAAGGGGCAAGAATTGGCTTCTGCTTACGCATCTGCTGATGCCTTCATTTTTCCCTCCCGTACCGAAACCCTGGGCTTAGTGCTCCTCGAAGCTATGGCTGCGGGGACTCCCGTAGTGGCGGCTCGCAGTGGCGGAATTCCCGATATTGTCACAGACGGTGTTAACGGCTATTTATTTGACCCCGCCGATGAAGCCGGAGCTCTGACTGCTACCCAGCGCCTGTTTGCGAATCCCGAAGAACGAGAAACCCTCCGCCAAAACGCTCGCTCTGAAGCCGAACGCTGGGGTTGGGCTGCGGCGACTAACCAACTACGAGGCTACTATCGATCGGTCGTATTTGCCCAGTCCATGGCCTCTGCTGCTTAAATTTGACAAGATGTCGCGATGTTAAACATCACCGACAGCTTAGCTTCCATCCCGAGGCAGTTTCTAGCGAGGAGGAATGTCCTCAAAGATCGATCGAACTTTTTTGAGGCTTTGATTGCGGTAGCTATCCTGCTGTTGCGTTTACCATTAAACTATGAATAGCTTTGGAATGCTTCGCGGGCGGCAAAACTGGGGCGCGGCGGCAGCCGACCGGATACGGTCGCCGAGTGCGCTAAAACAGTCACACCGCCCAGCAGCCGAGCACAGAGGGTAAAATATACATCGCCCGCGATCGATCGAACAAAAGCCTAGAAGCTCGTTTTCAGGCTGCCAGCGTTCCGAAGTCAAGTTCAGCTCATGCCTGGCGAACTCTCATCAGTATCGATGTTGTAACAAAAAAAAGATCGAGCATCTCTAACAAGCAAACTGAAGTTTCATCCGCCAAAGAATGAACCCATTATTCATCAAACCGACAATCGAATGCTGAGTTGAAAAGCAAACAACTTAAACAGTTTGCACCGCAGAATCTAGCACCGCGATCGACCAGCCGGTCAATCTACCCCTCTGAGCAAGCAGTTAATCATGACATTCTCCAATGCTGGTAGCGTTCTGGCTACACTGACTCAAGTCAATTTTATGGGGGCATTGACCTCTCGTGTTAAGAGCTTGCCAGTTACTGAATTAGTGTGCCTGCTGGACTTTGTAACGGCTGAATTTCAGCAATTTATCCGGGCAATGGACCTGATTAACAATGAAGCACTCGAAACTCTCTTAGAGCAACTGTTAGATGCCTTCACTGTCAAAATTGGTCAAATTTTGCAAGCAGACCGGACAACAATTTTTTTGGTAGATGCCAACAAAAATCAACTGTGGCACAAAACAGTGGATGGGCTCACGGGCGAAGATATAGAAATTCGCTTGCCGATGGATGCAGGCATTTTAGGCTACGTAGCAACTACTGGAAAATCGCTCAATGTCTTGCATGGTAGAGAACACGAGCATTTTAATGCCGAAGTAGACGAACCGCCGAACTACCGGGTTGAGACTATCCTCTGTATGCCGATTTTTAGCAGTAAGAGCCAGCACGAACCCGTAGCGGTGGTGAGACTGTTAAATAAAGCTGGCAATGCCCCCTTTACCGAGGAAGACGAACAGCAGTTTCAGGCTTTTGCAGATTCGATCGGGATTATTCTCGAAAGCTGTCAATCTTTCTACGTCGTGGCCCGCAACCAGCGAGGGGTGGCCGCACTTTTGAGAGCTACCACGACGTTGGGTCAAAGCCTTGACTTGGAAACAACTTTGCGCTCTGTCATGGATCAAGCTCGGGACTTGATGCAAGCCGATCGCAGCACGCTATTTTTATTAAATCCCGAAACCAACGAACTTTGGACAAAACTCGCCAAGGCCGACGGCAAAACGATGATGGAAGTCCG
Source organism: Oscillatoriales cyanobacterium (assembly GCA_004292955.1). Taxonomy (GTDB): domain Bacteria; phylum Cyanobacteriota; class Cyanobacteriia; order Cyanobacteriales; family Microcoleaceae; genus Microcoleus. The sequence continues at coordinate 23,185 of RDXX01000045.1, forward strand.
CATTCCTGCTAACAAAGGAATTGCAGGCTACGTGGCTTCGACCGGTCAAACTCTAAATATTACAGATGCTTACGACGATCCCCGCTTTGACCCATCTACAGACCAGCAAACGGGATATCGCACTCGCACTGTCTTGTGTATGCCGGTGCATAACGCCAAAGGTGAGCTGATTGGGGTGACTCAACTAATTAATAAGACTCAAGGCACTTTCACAACTTCCGACGAAGAGTTTTTGCGAGCATTTAATTCCCAAGCCGGAATGGCGCTGCAAAATTCTCAACTGTTTCAGAACGTGATGGTGGAAAAGCAGTATCAAAAAGATATGCTGCAAAGTCTTTCAGATGCAGTCATTTCCACCGATTTGCAGGGGCGAATTGTCACAATTAACGAAGCCGCGCTGGAATTGTTGGGCTGTCCGGTAAATCAAGATAAAAGCAAACACAATCTCGTGATTTGGGAAGATAAACTGATCGATCGCTATGTTTGGGAAGTTGTGCCGATCGATAATTTGCAATTTCGACTCGAAGACAGTCTCCTGAATGCTGCCAGACATTACGTTCCCGAACAAAGTTTAACTGTGGGACTGTTGGTGGAAACAACACTGGGTAGCGCAGCAGCAGATACAGAAGCAGAAAGTTACATTTTGGCCGTGCCCGATCGCAATGACCCCACCTTATATTACGCTTGGGGCGAAAACAGCGCCTGGACTGAGGAAGTAGCGCAGGCAGAATTAGCTAATTCCCAATCTCTATTTTCGCTGCGGAATGCTGACCTCTATCACCCTTATTGTCCCCTACCCATCTCCGGCTCTCGAATTAAAGTAATTGAACGCAGTTTGAATTTAACTGTCAACCCGCTGATCAATCCAGAAGGTGGCGCGCGCGGCGGTTTAGTGGTACTCGAAGACATCAGCCGCGAAAAGCGGATGAAAACCACAATGTCTCGCTACATGACTCCCGGAGTCGTAGATAAAATCATGGCCTTGGGCGAAGGCTCCCTGATGGTGGGCGAACGCAAAGAAGTTACTATTTTATTTTCCGACATTCGCGGCTACACCACTCTGACCGAAAATTTGGGAGCCTCGGAAGTTGTGGCCCTATTGAACCAGTATTTTGAGACGATGGTGGAGGCCGTTTTCCACTACGAAGGCACTTTAGACAAGTTTATCGGCGATGCTTTAATGGCGGTGTTCGGTGCGCCCCTGCCGCTCAATCCCCCGGAAAGTCACGGTTGGATGGCGGTGCAGTCGGCTTTAGATATGCGCCGGCGCTTGAAAGAGTTTAATGATTCTCGCCCAGGCGCCGATCCGTTTCGCTTCGGAATTGGGATTAGTTCTGGAGAGGTGGTTTCGGGAAATATTGGTTCGGAAAAGCGGATGGATTACACCGTAATCGGGGATGCGGTGAATTTGAGTTCCCGCTTGGAACAGCTTACAAAGGAGTACGGCTGCGATATAATTTTGAGCGAATTTACCTACAATTTGTGCCGCGAACGGATTTGGGTGCGAGAGTTGGACAAGGTGCGGGTTAAGGGCAAAAATCAGCCGGTCGGCATTTACGAGTTGCTGCAAATTAATTCCGATCCCCTCGATGGGGAAACCGAAAGGTTTTTGGAACTTTACAACAACGGTCGCCATGCTTATATTGCTAGAAATTTTCAGCAAGCTATTAATTATTTTGAGGCGGCTTTAGCTATGCGACCGAGCGATCGACCTGTGGAAGTTCAGATCGAGCGATCCCTCAGCTATTTGGAAATACCCCCGCCCGACGAATGGGACGGCGTGCATACTATGACAAAAAAGTAGCATATTTTATCATATCCGAGAGCCTAAATGTAAAAAAATTGGATAAAGTTTTGAGATCTTCCTTATGACAGAGTTAAGAAGTGGAAAAATGTGAAAACATGAATCGGATGCCACATTAAAGTTAGTATTTATTTTCATACCGACAATTAAATGAACTATTTATCTGTTCCGAATGCCACAAAAGCCGATCGCATTCTGGTTGTAGATGACGCACCAGATAATGTTTTGTTGGTGCAGACAATCCTGGAAGAAGAAGGTTACGAAATTAGCACGGCCGAGAACGGCTTTTCGGCCTTAAGCCAAATTGACAAGTCAACCCCCGATTTGGTATTGCTAGACGTAATGATGCCGGGAATGGACGGTTACGAAGTCACCCAGCGAATGCGACAAAATAAGGAATTGCCCTTTATCCCGATTTTGCTGATCACAGCTCACGACAGCGCCAGTGTAGTCCAGGGACTCGACATGGGCGCAGACGATTTTATCCGCAAACCCGTGGAAATGGACGAACTGCTGGCGAGGGTGCGATCGCTCTTGCGGCTCAAACACAGCGTAGACGAACGAAATTCGATCGCCCTCCAGCGCGAAGATTTTGTCTCCAGACTCGCTCACGACTTGCGGACGCCCCTCGTAGCAGCCGATCGAATGCTAACTTTAATGCAGCAGGGAGCTTTGGGAGAAATCTCGCTCCCCATGTGCGACGCTTTCGGGACAATGGTTCGCAGTAACAAAAACCTGATCGCGATGGTAAATATGCTGCTAGAAGTCTACCGCTACGAAGCAGGGCGCAAATCCCTCAGTTTCGCTCCGGTTGACTTGCGCCAGCTTATTACCGAAGTAGCCGAAGAACTCGCTCCCCTAGCCGATGCTAAAAATTTGTCGGTGAATTTAGACTTGAGTGAAAGTGCAGAAAGTGCTCCGATTGCCAAGTATCCGGGCGATCGTCTGGAGTTGCACCGCTTGCTGACTAATTTAATCGGAAATGCGATAAAATTCACCGACAGCGGCTCTATAGATATCCGCTTAAAAGCTGCCAATTCACCTGTTTATACGAGCTTCAAAAACCAACCGCTGGCATGGGTAATTATGGAAATCCAAGACACCGGCGCCGGAATTTCTCCCGCCGAACAAGCGAAGTTATTTGAAAGGTTTGGCTCGGGAACTCACAAGAAATCCAGCACAGGTTTGGGACTGCACCTCTGCCGCCAAATAGTCGAAGCTCACCGCGGCACGATCGTGGTCAAATCGGAGTTGGGTAAAGGCAGCTTGTTTACTATTCGCTTGCCTTGTTAGAGCGATTTAATTAACTGTAGATGACTTATTTCATAAATGTTTGATGGCTAGAGCAACCGCAGATTTAAGGCAGATAAACACAGATAAACGCAGATAAATAAATTCAAGATGATTTGCGAAGAAATGCAGGAAGTAAAATTAGGGTGCATCCGCTCAAGATATTTGCTGGGACAATTGATAATCTCAAAACTGATGCACACCCTGAATAGATGGTGCGTCAGAATGAGATTTTTGGCGATCGTTAAAAATGACTAAACTGACGAACCCTATCGCTGACTTTGGCTCGGACTCGCATTCCGCACTACAAACCAGTCAATCACGAATCAGAAAAATAGCTTCGTAGTCAGGACTTTAGTCCTTCTTTGGCTCGGACTCGCATTCCGCACTACAAACCAGTTCGAGACTGAATGATATCACTCGTGCGATGTCTGGGCCAGCAATACAATCAGAAAATTATTAGGCAGATGTCATATAATTACTTGGCAACTGAATTTACTTCAACTAAAACAACAGGAGTCCCGCACCAAACACGGTACGAACTTGAGTGACGGGAGGAATGCGCGTGAGGCTTGCATAGCTGAACAAATTATTGATAAACGCAGACAGACTTTCTTCAATACATGATAGAATCTTGTCATGAAACAAGTCCTGACAGTATCTTGCAAACTCCAAGTAATGCCTGAGCAGTCCATCAAAATTGATGCAACACTTCAGGCGTTCGCGAATGCTTGCGAATATGTGAATCAAACTGTATCGCCAACTATGACAAACGAATTGGCGATGCAATCCTTGATATATCACGATGTCAGAGATATGTTTGGACTTTCGGCGCAGTTGGCAATCCATGCTATCAGACGGGTTTCTGGCAACAGAAAAACAGCCAAAAAAGATGGGAAGTCGGTCAATAAATTTACTCCTACTAGCGTCACTTACGATGCTCGTATCTTTTCTTTCAGGGAAAAAGATTGGACGGTAAGTTTGACTACTACTGGTGGTAGGGAACGGTTTGTACTGGCTATCGGAAACTACCAACTTGGATTGTTGAAAGGTCAAAACCCAAAGACTGCTACTTTGTGCAAACGCAATGATGGTAGTTACTATCTTAATATTCAGCTTGAATCTATGCCCGTCGAACCTCCACCAAGCGATCGAGTTTTGGGCTGTGATTTGGGTAGGACTGACATTGCAGTTACTTCCGATGGAGATACATTTAGCGGTAAACAAATTACCCAAGTTAGAAATCATTATGCCAAGTTGAGAGCGAATCTCCAACAAAAAGCCACGAAGGGCACGCGCAGCACTCGGCGTAGATGTCGAGAATTGTTGAAACGGTTGTCGGGCTCTTGAAAGCGCTTTCAGACATTGGTAAATCACACTATCAGTCACCGTATCGTAACTAAGGCTCAAAACAAAAATCAAGCGATCGCTTTGGAAGATTTGACTGGAATTAGGGAGCGCACAAATCAGCAGCCACGCTCGAAAAAAGAGCGGAGACTTAGCAATAGCTGGGCATTTTTTCAGTTGCGCCAATTCCTAATATACAAAGCCATAAAGCATAGCGTCAAGATTTTGTTTGTCGAGCCTAGATACACTAGCCAAATGTGCCACAAGTGCAACCATATTCATCCTGTAAAGGGTGAGTCTTATAGGAATGGCAAAAAGTTTGCTTGTGGTCATTGTGGATGGAAAGGTGATGCCGACTTAAACGGCAGTAAGAATATTGCTGTTATTGGGGCTTCCGTAAATAAGCCTGAAGGTTCGAGATTATTTTGCAATTTGCAAGATCATTTCAGGGCTATTGAAAGTCCACACTGTACCTGTACTCATGTCAGTGCTGGGTAATTTACTATGTCTGACTGTCCAGTGTGCGGTGCTGAGTACCTAGAAAAAAAAGCAGAGTTTTGCTCGATTTGTGGCTGGAATTTGACTCCCTACCCGCAGCGTGCTAAACCTTCCAAAATTTATTTAAAACAAGAACAAGTTAGATTGCAGTGGGCAAAACAAATGTGGGAATCGGCCCGCAATCAACAAAATTGGTCAGCCAGATTTGACGAGTTGCAAGAGGAATTACAGCAAGGTGCGATCGCCCGCGCGTACCTGCAATCTCAGTTAGAATGGGTTCTGTACCGCCTCGAACAACTCAATCCCGAATCCATTACCAGCACTTTACTGCGACTGGAAGAGAAAATCGGCGCCTTACCTGACCAAACTCCGGCTATCTCTGAAGTGGGGATGGATTACCGACAACTGACAAAGCTGTTAGAAACTGGAAAATGGCGCAAAGCAGACGAACATACTTGGGAAATTTTGCTGCAAATCTCTGTCAGGGAAGACGAAGGCTGGCTGAGTGCAGCCGATATTGACGGGTTTCCTCTTACAGACCTTCGCACGATCGACAAACTTTGGCAACAACACAGCAGCGGGCGGTTTGGATTCACCGTACAACAACAGATTTGGGAAAGTACCGCCGGAAATTATACCCAATTGTGCGATCGACTCGGCTGGCGAGTCAAGGAAAATTGGAAATATTACAGCGAGCTCTCATTCAGCGAAAATGCTCCCCCCGGACACCTCCCCGTTACCGCCTGGAGACATCGCGCTTGTTACGGTGCTGGTAAACTCACCGCAGCAGAAAACTTTGCCCGCATTGTCGGGAGAGTTGCTACGGGCGATCGCTAATCATCCAAAATAAAAAATTCAAAATCGCCATTACCTGCTATAATCAAAACGGTTCAGCAACTGGGGCTGTGGCTCAGATGGATAGAGCAAGCGCCTCCTGAAGAATCGGGCACCCTGCGAGGAAACTCTGGGAGTGAATGTGGTCAAACTCAAGGAAGCCTAAGTCTGACAGCAGATACGGTAATCTTGAGCCAAGCTTTATCTAAATTTTGTTTAGGTAAGGAAGGTGCAGAGACTGGCTTTAGGAAGTAAACACCATAAAACCTCCTAAACATACGGCCACCACCTAAAGGCCGCAAGCCTACGGTGAAGGAATAGTCCGGAGAGTGGGGAAACTCACACAAATCTGAAGCGCTAGGTCGCCGGTTCGAACCCGGCCAGTCCCGTTAAAAATCAAGAACAATTAAAAGCAGAAGGGTAAACCCTAAGTTTTATCCTTCTGCTTTGCATATGCGTTAACCTGTATATTCAATCCAAAATCTAAAATCTAAAATCTAAAATCCTCTGACCATTGTTTAAATTTTAATTTTTAATTCCTGTTAGTGGGTTGTACGTGCGGTATTTTTTGTTATGGTTCCTGTGTCAGCTAAATAAAGTTTTTATAGGTTTAGATGTGGTTGAGAATAAATTTAAACAGGCGGCGTTACCCGCGTTTGAGGAATTCACCCAATTTTTGGTTCCTACTAGGGCTTTTGATGGCGTTTTGGTTTGGCTATCAGCAGCTTAAGAGCGAATTTCAGAGACCCCAAGCTTTGTTGGTTCTAGGTGGGGCTACGGAGCGAGAGGTGTTTGCCGCCAAATTTGCTCGATCGCACCCTCAATTGCCGATTTGGGTGTCTTCTGGGAGCAATCCTGAGTTTGCCGAATGGGTGTTTTCAGAAGCGGGAATTAAGTCCGATCGCCTGCACTTAGACTACAGAGCAGTGGATACGGTAACAAATTTTACCACCCTGGTAGATGAATTGAAAGCTCAAGGGATTGAGAGCGTGTATCTGATCACTTCTGACGATCATATGCGGCGAGCTCAGATTATTGGCGAAATCGTGCTCGGCAGTCGAGGGATTAGTTTTAAGCCTGTAGCAGTTCCGTCTGGGCGAACCCCCGAACCCGTGCAAAAAGCTCTCCGCGACGGCGCTAGAGCCATTATGTGGCTGACTACGGGTTATACGGGTGCTAACTTCAGCCAAGCCAGAATTGAATAGACAAAGAAAGGACGGCGGTTGAAACCGCTTTTGACCTCTTACTCGTAGGCGAAGCCAGCGCGAAGCGCTTATGTGGCGAAGCGCCCGTCATCAGAGTAAGAGGTCAAACTACAAAAACGAATTCCGCCGGACGCCGAATGAAGAAAATAACGTAACTTTAACCGCCCGTTCTTCAACCCGCTTGGAGTGGGTTTTGTTTGTCTGGCGTGCGAATTCTATTCGCCCGGTTCAGCGACCCAAATCGTGCATCGCATTAATCTCAGTTGCACATCTTTGAGTCAGCGCTTCCAATTCCGCGCGATCCGACGAAGCGGGCGCCTCAATTAGCTTGCCAATTCGCACCGTCAGCGGCACCGGACGCGGCACTATTGAACCTTTGGATGCGATCGCATGAGTTCCCCACAAACTAACGGGTAATAGCGGTGCTTTTGCCTTAGCAGCTATCAGCGCAGCCCCCAATTTCGGATCAGTAATTCTACCGTCTGGCGTCCGAGTTCCCTGCAAAAATACACCCGTAGCCCATCCATTTTCTAAAGACTGGATAGCCGATCGAATTGCACTGCGATCGGCACTTTCCCGCTTGACTGGATAGGCACCATAAAGCGTAATTGCCTGCTTCAAAATAGGAACTTTAAATAACTCTTCCTTTGCCATAAATGCCACTGGCCGCCTCATGGAACTAGATAAAATCGGCGGATCGAAATCGCTGGCGTGATTGCTGACTACCACAAATGGCCCTTCTGCTGGCACATTTTCTGCACCGTAGATGCGCCCCCGAAAGTAAAGGTGCAGCATCGGGCTGACAATTGACCACTTGAATAAATAGTAAAGAAGTAAACTTTCGACTGGTTCGCGACTTTTGCTCACGGAAAAACCTTGAATTTAAAATTATACCGAATATTACTCTATCAGTTCAGCTCTGGAAAATTAACTAGGACTTGCAAAAAAACGCAGGACGTAATGATGCGCGGGTGCATCGCGATCGCATAACTTGAAATAGAGACGATAATTCCCGCAGGGACACACCCGCGAGTTGATGGCTAACTAATACCCTTTTCCCAAAATGATGCAACTGTAGGGAAGCTTCAAACGCCGATCGAGTAAATCACCCCCAATCCAAAATCCAAAATCCAAAATCGAAAATGCTATAAGTCCTGTTAATTTCCGGCCAGCATCGCTTTTTTTCCTTCCTCGGAAGTTGCGTAACCCAAGAAATCCTTAACCGCTTGACTGGGGGGATTTTTTTGACATACTCCCCGGCGTAAACGCGCGGGGATTCTTTACGCTTCATCGAGATGTGCCACAAGTGGTCTTACCTTCTCTCTGCGTACATTTAGAGTCGTGGCAATGCCCTATCCCGACTTGAAGTATATTTCTCGCAGCGTTCAAATCCCTATCTTGCTGAGTGCCACAATTAAGGCACAGCAGCGAACGAATAGAGAGGTCTAATTTACCCCACTTAAAACCGCAGTCCGCACACACTTGACTCGTTGGTTCCCAGCGACTAATTACTCTAAATTCTCTGCCAAACTTTTCAGATTTTGCCTCACACAAAGCTCTAAATTCGTACCATCCTTGCTGGCTAATTGATCTCGCAAGTTTGCGATTTTTAACCATGCCAGACACGTTTAAATCTTCCAAAATAATAGTTTGATTCTCACTAACAACTTTGGTTGACAGTTTGTGCAAAAAGTCTTTGCGAGTATCTGCAATTTGATTGTGCAGTTTGGCTATCTGAATGCGAGTTTTGTTTCTACGTTTTGAGTCTTTGGGTTGCCGTGCTAGCTTTTTTTGAAGCCTGCGAATTTTCCGGTCTAACTGTTTGTAGTTTGGGCTTTTGGTTGATGTTCCGTCGCTCATTGTTGCAAAGGTTTTAATACCCAAATCGATGCCGATGCTGTGGTTTTTGGCTTCGACAATATCGGGATTAACCTCCACAACAAAGCTAAGGAAGTAGCGATTAGCGCAATCCTTGATGATTGTAACGGAACTAGGCTCTGATGGCAATTGCCTCGACCAAATCGGTTTGACAATTCCAATTTTGGTTAAATATATACCATCTCCCTTGATTAAAAAACCATTGCGAGTTAGCCTTACAGATTGACTTTTCGTGCGTTTTTTGAACTTTGGATAACCGACTTTGCGCCCTTTCCTTTTTCCCTTGCAAGATTCAAAAAAGTTCTTAAAAGCTGTTTCCAAATCTGCTACAGACTGCTGCAACCCAATTGCTGAAACCTCACTTAGCCAAGCCCTTTCCTCAGTCTTTTTTGCCTGAGTGATTACTATTTTCTGAAGCTCGGCAGATTTAGGCTTTTTTTGGGATTGTTTGCACAAAGCAAGCGCATCATTCCAAACTACCCGAACGCACCCAAACAACTGAGCCAAACTTTGTTGTTGTTGAGCTGTGGGATAGAATCGGAATTGGTATCTTGCTTTCATTTTTACTGGCTGTTTACTTGCTCTATTATACCATGACTGACTGATAGAATAAGGACAATTAAAGCCGTCCTATAAGGACGGGGCTTTAGACCCATTTCTTTGGTAAGCGTAGTACAACTGGCGCTGATAGCGATAATTGGGGGCTTCCGGCGTCGCACCGTCTACGGGTACAACCCTCACCGTTTTCTGATTGACAACTTGAGCGAAAGTGGCATAGCCGATGCCGTTGTTACCTAAAGCTTGCAGCAGCGGAGTTGTCGCATCTCGATCGAGCGTAGTAACATTTTGCCCGGTGCCAAAACTACCGCCTCCGAGCACTTGTTCTTTGAAAGTTTGGTGAGTGCCGCTAATTTCGGGTCTGTTAATTACCTTAATCAAGCCTGCTGAACCGCCGACTTTTGACCAGTCTTGAGCATTTCCCTTGAAAATGTCTTGAACTTGAGCGGCAGTTAAACCTCCTTGAAACGGGTTGTTAGTGCCGACTACGATCGCAATTCTATCTAAAGCAACGGGCACTGCTGCCAAACCCCTAGCTTGGTCTTGGGCATTCAAAGCGGTCGATATCGCGGCAATATCGGCTGTTCCCGCCACCAAATCCTGAATTCCTTTTGCAGAACCATTTGCTTTGGCATCGACTGTAGTGCTGGGAAACTTGGCTTGAAAGCCATTCTTAAGGTTGAGATTGATTGTCACCATGCTGGTAGAACCGTCAATTCTCACCGCCGTGCCCGCAGGTACGGCAACTGGTAGTGCAAAGGAACTAGCAGCAACAGGCGATGCTAAGCCGGCTGCGGGCGCAACGGGAAGCGGGTTGGAACTGCCACCGCCTGCGGGTGTTGGGGGATTGGAGGAATTGTTAGCATCCTGTGCCGCTGGTTTGTTCAGAAAAAACCAGCCACCGGCTGCGAGGAACAGGAATAAAAAAATAAAAACTATGGGGGGAGGCCCGCTCTTAGCCATAAAATTCTCCTTAGTTCGGAAGTTTTTTGTTGTCCGGGTCGTCTAACATTTGCAGCCTGCGACTGACTTCATCATCTTCGGTCATGTTTTCTAATTCTGCCTGAAGTCTTTCTTGGGGGTTCTCAGATATTTCTGCTAAAGCTTGCTGTTCGAGGTTATGCTTTTCGACGGCATTTTTGGCTTGTTCAAATTGCGATCGAGCTGAATCAATATTAAGATCGTTGTTGACTTTGGATATGGCGCCGAGAGCTTCGTTAATCTCGACCATATCTTTCATGTTTTGCATATCGGTTTTGTAGGCTTCCAGCTTCGTGCGCTCTCGATTCAGCTTGTCTTTGGAAGCGTTCACAAACTGTTCGGCTTGTTTTACTGCATCTTCGTACTGCGGCAGGATTTTTTCTATCTGAATTACCTTAGATATGGCTAAGCGGGCTGCTTCTTCGTTGCCGTTGCGGTTGGCTGTCTTGGCTTGGCGCTCTAAAGTTTGCATCTCTCTAACTTTTTCTTCATATTTTGTTTTGGTGCGCTGGTAGGCTGCAACTTGTTTAGAAACTGCTTCTGCGAGCTTTTGGACGGACTCTTGCATCGATCGCAGCGACTCTTCGGCTACGGCGACTGAAATTTTACCACCGGATTCTACGGGAAGTCCCCACAGCCAGTTCCACCCGCCTACTATGGTTCTGCCGGCTTTTTCGCCCATCAGCCAGTAAATAGCTTTTTTCATATAAGTACCGGATTAGCTTGATTTTTATTCCTAGTTTAAATCAGAATTTGCCGATCGACCTCAAGGGCGATCGATATATAGATTATTTTTAATCGCGATTTTTAGCTGTTTGGATTGTCGATCGCAAATTTGCACAACAGGTCGTAGTAAAATTTTCCTGTTGTGCTATTTATTTTTCGGCAATTTTCTGATCGATTAACTCAATTTTACCAGAAAGAATTGGTTGAAAGCCGGAACCCCGATCGGGAGAAATTAAAATCAGACTATTCATTACTCCAATCCTCTTCCTTCTAGGTAGAGGTCGCTCTTAAACTGTCAACTGTCAACTGTCAACTGTCAACTGTCAACTGTGCGGGCAAATCTGCAAAACTGCTGACATTTACCAGCGCTAAATTTGGACAAGTCCGTTTGATCAAACCTGTGAGAACTTTACCTGGGCCAATTTCCACTACGCGATCGATTCCTTGTTGTGGCAATTGCAGAGAAATTTCTCGCCAGCGCACGCCTTTAGTCATTTGATAATTCAACCGCTGTTTTAGAGTAGCTGCGCTAGTAGTCGCTGTCGGTTCTGAGTTCGAGAGTACCAGCATTTTAGCATCGGAAAACCTTGCCGACTTTAACGCTAGTTGAAACTCTGCCGCCACCCCGGCCATCAGGGGAGAGTGAAACGCACCGGAAACATTCAATTTAACCGCGCGTTTGACTTTTATTTTGGCTAGCAAATCTTCTACTGCTGTCGGCGTGCCAGAAATCACTACTTGTGCTTCGCTGTTATCGTTGGCGAGCACCACATCTCGGCTGTATTGAATTTGCAGTTCTAATTCCTGCCTGTCGAAGCCGATCAACGCCACCATTTGCCCGCCGGAGGCAGTCTCCATCAGTTCGGCGCGGCGTTTGACTAAGCGCAATCCCGTTTCAAAGTCAAAGACGCCTGCTGCGTACAGGGCAACATATTCTCCTAAACTGTGACCGGCAACTACTGCGGGTCGATCGCTCTTTTCTCGCATTAAGTCTGCCAAAATGCTTTCTACTACGAACAAGCAAGGCTGAGTGTAGAGAGTCCGAGATAGTTTTGCTTCTTCTTTTTGGCAAACTTCAGGGACAGACCAGCCTAAAATTTCTTTAGCCAGCTCAAATTTAGCTTTGGCTGCTGGCAAGTTTAATAAGTCTGCACCCATCCCGATCGCCTGGGAACCTTGTCCGGGAAATACCCATGCTGTTTTAGTCATTTTTCCGGTAATCTGCTAATTGGTGGTTGCTAAGAAAGTGATTGCAAAAATTCTTTGTTTCCCGCTTCTGAGTTCGCTGACTGGTATCCGCTATCTTTCGGTTCACGAACTATCTACTCGCGACTCACAACTATAACATAATAACTGCGCTTTTTTCGAGGTTTATATTTTTTTTGCTACTTTAATTCAGGTCGATCGCCGTAGTAAAATTTTCAACCTTCGACGGGGGGAAAGTCCATCGAAAAATAGAGGATTTTCAATTGCAGCACACTCTTGTCCAGAATTCCTGTCGAAGGATGCACGGCTTGGTGCAGGCTTTACCCTATGCTATGACCTGTGTATGGCGTGTTAAAAGATTTTTCTTTTTTAATGGTCGCACGCCCGATGTCAGCAGGGCAAGTTTAGAGCAAAATATTGTACCAGTTCCCTAAAATCATGAAACTGCTAGCCTGCGCTTCCAACCCATAGTTCATCAGTGATTCCCCAATCTAAAATCTAAAATCTAAAATCTAAAATCGTATTACCTTCCCCATTGAAAAATCGCCGCCCCCCAGCTCAAACCTGCACCGAAACCAGCCGCAGCAATAGTCTCACCAGATTTAACTTTACCCAGACGCACCGATTCGTCTAAAGCAAGGGGAATTGAAGCTGCTGAGGTATTGCCGTAATTTGCTAAATTGCTGATTACTTTTTCCGGGGGAATCTTGAGCCTTTGGGCAACTGCATCGAGAATCCGTTGATTGGCTTGGTGCAACAGCAGCCAGTCAATTTTTTCGGCGCTGATATTTGCCCGAAACATTGCTTTTTCAATGACTTCTGGCACTTTTTTCACGGCAAAGCGATAGATTTCTTGACCGTTCATGGCGATCGGCTCAAATCCACCTTGTCCGATATTCACGCCCTCAATTAATGATTTTGACTCGGCTTTGTAGGCTAAATTGAGAGACGAATTTTGCGTGCCGTCGCTGCGAATTTCAAATCCCAAAAATCGATCGACCTCTGAAGCCTGCAATACCACCGCACCTGCACCGTCTCCAAATAAAATGCAAGTACCTCGATCCGACCAATTCACCCAGCGAGATAAAATATCTGCTCCGATCAGCAAAACATTTTGATAAACGCCTGTCCGAATGAACTGCGAGGCTGTAACTAAACCAAACACAAATCCCGAACAAGCTGCTGTCAAATCGAAAGCCACAGCTTTTGTAGCGCCCAACTGATATTGAATTTTGCCCGCAGTGCCGAACAAATCGTCAGGGCTTGATGTGGCCAAAATAATCAAATCGATATCTGTCGGCGAAATTTCTGCCATGGCGATCGCCCTGCGGGATGCCTCCGATGCCAAATCGCACAAAGAAGTGCGATCGTCCGCCAGCCTGCGCGATCGAATGCCCGTTCGCGCCGCAATCCACTCGTCAGACGTTTCTACAATCTGACTCAAACCATTATTATCTAGCGAAACCTGCGGTGTACAAGACCCGCTACCCGTGACGGCAATGCCGAACCCTGATTGCTGCAACATTCCTCTCCATTTACTCGCTGTTCGGTCGAGAAATTAAAAATTAAAAACTTCAAATTTAAACTATTTTTTAAACTGCTGAAATTACTTTTTTCAAGCAAAACAGTTGGTTTAATCTGACATTTTTAATTTGACTTTTTTAATTTTTAATTTCTACTTACTAGAAAGAATTGGTTTAAAGCCCCAAGCCCGGGAGAAATTAAAAGAAGACTATTCATTACTCCAATCCTCTTCCTTCCAGGTCGAGGTTGCACTCAACTGTCAACTGTCAACTGTCAACTGCCAACTGTCAACTGCCAACTGCCAACTGTCAACTGCCAACTGTCAACTGTCAACTGTCAACTGTTCAAAGCTTCTTGTTCCACAGCGCTTTCGCGATTGGACGATCTAATTCGCTCCAGCACTTGGTTGTCAATAGCCCCTTTTGCCAAACGAATGGCATTAAAAATCGAGGCAGCTTGAGACGAACCGTGGCTGATAATGCAAACTCCAGCAACGCCCAACAGCAAACCGCCACCATGTTCAACGTGGTCTACTCGCTGCTTGAATCCTTGCAAGCTTTTTTGCAGCATAGGATCGTTAATTTGATGTTGGAGCCCTTTGACCAGCTCTTCCTTGAGCACCTGGACTACGACTTCGCCCACCGCTTCGGCAAACTTCAACAACACGTTGCCGACAAACCCGTCGCAGACAATCACGTCAAAGTTCCCCGACAGCACGTCGCGGCCTTCGGCATTGCCCACAAAAGGAATGTTCGGATTGTCCGCCAATAACTGATGGGTGCGTACCGCAGCGTCGTTGCCTTTAGAAGGTTCTTCGCCAATGTTTAGCAGGCCGATTTTTGGTTCGGCGACGCCCAGCACGCACTGGCTGTAAATAGTTCCCATCAGAGCAAACTGCTCCAAAAATTTTGGGCGGCAGTCCACATTAGCGCCGACATCGAGAATGAGTACAGAGGTACCCGGTACCATTGTCGGCAAAACCGCACCGATCGCGGGGCGATCGATTCCAGGTAGCCGCCCCAACCTCAGTAGGGCAGCCGCCATTGCCGCACCGGAGTGACCGGCGGACACCACAGCATCAGCCTGCTGCTGCTTCACCAAGTTCATGGCTACGTTAATCGAAGCTTTGGGCTTGCGTTTGAGGGCACTTAGAGGTTCTTCGTGCATTTCCACCGTTCCTTCTGAAGGAACGATTTCTAGCTGACCTGT
This sequence comes from Oscillatoriales cyanobacterium, assembly GCA_004292955.1. Taxonomy (GTDB): domain Bacteria; phylum Cyanobacteriota; class Cyanobacteriia; order Cyanobacteriales; family Microcoleaceae; genus Microcoleus. Next base: position 38,245 of record RDXX01000045.1, read on the forward strand.
AGAGACGCGGCCGATCGCGTCTTGAAGACGTAGCGAGTCTTCTATTTGCTGCGGGTCGCCCACCAGCAAAATCTCTACGCCTAACTCTTCTTGTGCCTTAAGCGCTCCAGCTACAACTTCGGCGGGGGCGTGATCCCCACCCATAGCGTCTATTGCAATTCTTGCGCGTGTCGATCCCATTGACCAATGTTTGAGAAACACTAAAAATTCTACCAGGAAGTCAGCCGATTTTCGATTTTCGATTTTCGATTTTCGATTGAGTTACAGCCTGAAATCTGGCAGCAGAAACTAGGGTCGAAAATTTTGGGAGCATCCACGAATGGCGTCGGGGCGTTGTACCCGTTTCTTGCGGATCTGGAGTCTGAATCCAGAAGTGCGAATAAATCACTAAAATCTGCTCGCACTCGATCGGACAATTGTCATTTGCGACTACTCTGATAGAGTTTGTGCCTACTTTACTATTTTTGACTGCAAATTGAAAAACTCAATAGAATAATTTACCTGACCCCGCCCAAAAACGGATAAAAGTTTCCGACACTCGTCGTGACTCGGGCCCAAAATTTTAGACCCGAGTTCAAGCCCCCAGATTGATTCTGTGGAGTAAATCTAAAATCTAAAATCTAAAATCGACTGACTGAACTATAGGTGTAAAAAATGCTGGATTTATTATTTAGCTCGGGAATCATGTCTCTGTGGCTCGACATGGCTGGGGTACACAGTGTCGCGCCCAACGCTGTGTCGCTACTGGCTTGGCGGGGAGGGATACCCGGGTTAGTGGTGGCAGAAGAGCTGGCTTTTGGAGGAGTAGATGCAGCAAATCGAGACTTGCCGACATCCGTCGCGGTGGAGGAATATTTAAAAGATTTGAAGGCAAAACATCTGATAGACGGCAATCAGGGAGTTTGGGTACAAGCCGGAATGGTGCCACTGGTAAGTCAGCAGGGAAAGGTACTGATGCCTGGGGCTTCGCTGACTAAGATTGCCACTTCTCTGGCTTCGCTGGAAACTTGGGGCGCGGATCATCAGTTTGAAACGCGGTTCCGGGGAACAGGGCCGATTAGGAATGGGGTGTTGCAGGGAGATTTGGTGGTCAGTGGCGGGGGCGATCCGTTGTTTGTGTGGGAGGAGGCGATCGCCGTGGGTAATGCTCTCAATCAAATGGGTATCGATCGCGTGGCCGGCAACTTAGTGGTGACAGGCAATTTCCGCATGAATTACCAGTCCGATCCTTTGGCTGCGGGGGAGGGTCTGCGGCAGGCTCTCAATGGGCGCAGTTGGCCTTCTGACGTGCTGGCAATATATTCTAAGATGGCTCGGGGAACGAGAAAGCCGCAAGTAACGATCGCCGGCACGGTGATTGCTGAAAAATTTGTGAGCTCGGGACATTTGCTGCTGAAGCGCCGATCGCTCCCTTTACCCGAAATTCTCAAGCAGATGAACGTCCACAGCGACAATGACATTGCCCAAATACTGGCAGACAATTTGGGCGGACACAAAATAGTCCAGCAGCAAGCGACTTGGGCGGCGGGGGTGCCGGCGGCGGAACTTCAATTAATTAACGGTTCGGGATTGGGAGTGGAAAATCGGATGTCTCCGAGGGCGGCTTGTGGGATGATGCAGGCGATCGCGCGCAACCTTCAGACTACGGGGCTGACTATTGCTGACTTGTTTCCGGTGTCCGGGCGCGATAAAGGAACTTTGGAACACCGACACATTCCGCCGTCGGCTGTGGTGAAAACCGGTACCTTAGATACGGTGATTGCTTTGGCTGGAGCCATACCCACGCGCGATCGGGGTTTAGTTTGGTTTGCAATTATTAATCGCGGCACCGATTGGGACTCTTTGAGAGCGCAGCAAGATATATTTCTGCAAAAATTGGTGCAGCAGTGGGGAACTGCACCGGCCCTGCCACTAGCAATTACACCGCACATTGACGGCGCTAGACCAGCTTTGGGGGCAGCAAATCGCAGCGATATTTTGCTGGGAGGTTAACGTCAGTTGACAGTTGACAGTTGACAGTTGACAGTTGTCAGTTGGCAGATTAATGCTTTTAGGCTCGATGCCCGATGCCCGATGCCCGATGCCCGATGCCCAATTCCCCACAGCATAATGTGAGATTTCGCGCGTGGAGTATGTCACAATTGATCGAGGACTATTCTGCAAGAAGATGATCAAACTGCGATTGAAGAGATACGGGAAAAAACGCGAGACCAGCTACCGGATTGTAGCTATGAACAGCTCTACCCGCCGCGACGGCCGTCCCCTAGAAGAACTCGGCTTCTACAACCCCAGAAATAATGAAACCAGGCTGGATGTTCCAGCGATTGTCAAGCGCCTGCAAGAAGGCGCTCAGCCAACTGACACCGTGCGTGACATCCTGAGAAAAGCGAATGTATTTGAACAAGTCGGAGCCGGAGCCAACGTTGAATCCAGCACAGCAGCAGTCAGCTAGTCCCAACTATTCTGGACTGGTTAAGTTTTTAATTGGGCCTTTTTTAGAGTCGCCCGCGTCTTTGCGAGTTGATTGCGAACTGCACCCGCGCCAATCCCGGGTCTGGGTTCGGCTCGCTTTTGAAGATCCCGATAAAGGGCGGGTTTACGGTAGGGGCGGACGCAATATTCAGGCAATAAGAACTACCCTCGAAGCGGTGGCGCAAACGGCGGGTCAGTCGCTGTACTTAGATATATACGATGGTGAAGCGGGCGATCGCAACTCCGGGCCACCTAGGGGCGATCGCGATCGTCCGGATCGAGATCGTTCCGATCGCGCTAGGCGCGATGGGGGAGACTTCCGACCCCGGAGTGGGCCTCCGTCGCCGACTCCCTTACCTAGCAGAACCCCGAGAGAACAACCTCGCCGTACTAACACACCTACGTTTAGAACGAGCAGAAATACTCCCGGTTATTAACTGTTCTGCTGAATGAGAGACAATTTTAGATTTTAGATTGCCTGTTGTAGACTTTGTGTTACAAACCCCGTTGGATTTGAGATTGCCAGTTTTGCGATCAAACAAAAATGTAAAATTTTAAATCTAAAATCTCAGCGGGATCGGGTAAATCTAAAATCTAAAATCTAAAGTTGTCTGACTTCATCAAAGCAACACGGGATGCGGGAAACTCAGACACAAAGCGTGCTCAGAGGGAAGCGACCCGAGGGACTTCAGTCAAGAGTGTTCTTGAAAATGTGATATAATTTGAGTTGGGAGTAAGAACAAAAAACATCTACGTGTTGAAGCATCCTAGTATCGGAGAAATCCCGGCTCCTATGAAACAACGGTTAGGTTTAAGTCCTGATGTCAGTATGACAGGAAAGAGCAAATAATGGCAGGTTGTGGAGCGTACCGCGTCTTGGCAAGTGTGATGGATTCTGAAAGCATTGAAACAATAAAAGTAAACGCGATTACAACATTGGCAATGTCGGTAGTTGTTTTGAGTGTTTAGGCGGCGTTTGACGGTCGCAGCGAGAGTTTACTCGCGATCGCAGAATCGAGCGTGTCTTTAGACCTGAGAGTGTCAAAGAAGGGAGATTTGATTTGTGCCTCAAGCACCAAATTTATTTGCGATTTAAACAGAAAAGACGCCTGAGATACTAGGTAAAATCTAGTACCGGGCGTCTTTTTGTTCGTAAAACAAAGCTGATTGTTAACTTTTAATTACTTACTTGGAGGAGCTCATGCTGGCATGACTGAAAAACTAACAATAGAGTTACCGAGCAATCAAAGCGCCATGTCGCTGGCCGGAAATCAAGAAGAAAACTTGAAAATTATCTCTAAGCAAACCGGCGCCAACCTGGTAATGCGAGGCCAAGAACTGCTGATTTCCGGCACAAAAACTCAAGTAGAATTGTGTCATAAATTAGTGCGATCGCTCTCCGACTATTGGAAATCCGGCAAAACCATCACCGGAGTAGAAATCCAAACAGCGCGCTACGCATTGGATACCAACCGCCAAGAAGATTTGCAAGACTTGCAACGAGACGTACTCGCCAAAACCCGCCGCGGCGAAGAAATAAGAGCCAAAACCTTCAAGCAGCGGCAGTACGTCCAAGCAGTACGCACCCACGACCTAACATTTTGCATCGGCCCCGCTGGTACTGGAAAAACATTTCTAGCAGCTATTTTGGCAGTGCAAGCACTGTTAAGCAAGCAGTACGAAAAGCTAATTTTAACCAGGCCCGCCGTAGAAGCAGGCGAAAAATTAGGATTTTTGCCTGGAGATTTGCAGCAAAAAGTCGATCCCTATTTGCGCCCGCTTTACGACGCCCTCCAAGAAATAATCGACCCCGAAAAAATGGCCGATTTAATGGAAAGAGGCTTGATCGAAGTAGCTCCTTTAGCTTATATGCGAGGGCGTACTCTCAGCAATGCTTTCGTCATTTTGGACGAAGCTCAAAATACAACACCTGCTCAGATGAAAATGGTGTTGACTCGTCTGGGCTTTCGATCGAAAATGGTAGTGACGGGCGATATCACTCAAACAGATTTGCCACCAAACCAACAGTCGGGACTGTCAGTTGCTCAAAAAATTCTGGGTAACGTTGAAGGCATTGCTTTCTGCGAATTCAATCAGTCAGATGTGGTGAGACACCCGCTAGTACAGCGGATTGTTGCAGCTTACGAATTGCACGAAAAATAGTCAGTTGACAGTTGACAGTTGACAGTTGTCAGTTGTTATCGGTTATTTGTTATTTGTTATTTGTTGGTTATAATAACTAATAACTAATGCCCAATTCCATAAAAATTGACAGTTGTTATCGGTTATTTGTTATTTGTTGTTTCTAACAACTAATAACTAATGCCCAATGCCCAATTCCCAATTACCTATTCCCAAATTATGCCTAATCTCAAAGAATTCTTAGAAGCTTGCGAAAAATTGGGGACGCTGCGTTTGATCGTGACTAGCAGCGCCGCTGTACTGGAAGTGCGCGGTTCAATTCACAAGCTGTTTTATGCAGAGTTGCCCAAGGGGAAATATGCAAATATGCACGCCGAAATATTTGAGTTTCACCTAAATATGGACAAAATTAAACAAGTGAAATTTGAGACCGGCGAGGCAAAAAGAGGCAACTTTACTACCTATGCAATTCGTTTTCTGGACGAGCAAAATGATGCTGCGTTGAGCGCGTTTTTGCAGTGGGGAAAACCTGGTGAATACGAACCTGGACAGGTGGAAAAATGGCACGAATTAAAAGAACAATACGGGGAGGTTTGGGAACCTGCACCTGTTGAGGCAATTTAAAACTAACAAACAATAAAAAAGGTTGGTAGTGAGGACTTCAGTCCGCAAAAAGAAGGACTTGCATTCCTCATTACCAACTTTTGGTAGTGAGGACTTCAGTCCGCAAAAAGAAGGACTGAAGTCCTCACTACGAACGAATTAGAGCAAAATATAAAGTTAGCTGTTTGAATGTAATTTGGTATGAAGGTAATTTGGGTTTTTTGTCTGGTTTTGGTTGTGTTGCTGTGGGGTGGCGGTGCGAGGGCGGGGGTTTTGGGCGATCGCATTTCCAGTTTTCCCAATTGGGATAGCAAGCCTCCCATCGCCGTAGCTAAGGGAGATTTAGTGTATCCAGACTGGATGGCCGGAAGTTGGAATGTTGCCAGCACTTTAATAGATTTAGCAGCGCCTTTAGCCCCAAATATTGTCACGCCTGGATTTGAAAAAAACCGCCAGTATTTGCAGCAGCCAGTATTGTTTAAAGTTCGATTTCAACCTGAAAAATTTATTGGTTTAATTTCTACTTATACATCTAAAAAAGCTCCTAAAATTGTAGCCGATCGCAATTTTAACGGTTTGAACATCGCCAAAGCCTATTTAGGCAACGGTGGCGTACTTTCCGTGAAAGTCGATCCAAACAATCCCAACCGCCAGATTACCATACTCAAAGGCGATCGCCAACTAATCTCGATTGTCACCAGTCGCGGCACTGAAACGCCGAATCCTCGGGAGTTTGTATCTACAGAAATTTCTCAGCAGGTGTTTCGGGGCGAGACTGATATTTATTTAAACGAAGTGGAAACAACCACAGCTTATCGAGTGATTGGAAGCGGGGAAAATGGATCTTCTGGGAGTAAAAAAATTGTAGCCGATCAGGTGACAGCGATTTATTTATCGCCCCAAGACCCGGATTATTTCGCGGCTGGAGGGCATCCTGTGGCTTTGTACCGATATCGCTTGGAGTTGTCACCGGGAGAATCGAGCTAATTTATTGTGAATTATGGCAACTTTATCAGGGCGAATGGCATGGGAACGCATAACACAAGCTATCTCAACTAGGATTAATCCAAAAGCAAGCGACTTTCAAATGTGGGCTGAGTCACAACAGGGCTGGCATCCTACTCAAACACCTAATGGCCCGTTAAAATATATTGATAAAAACGGAGTAACTAGATTAACACTCAAACAGGGAACTCCAAGAGCTCCCGGAAGCAACCACCCTCATGTAGAGCTAAAAAATGCTAAAGGCAGTAGAATCGATCTACAAGGAAAGCTCGTTAACAGAAAAAGCCCAGCTAATCATACTCCTATTGATTGGGACATTTAAAAATGGAACGCTTAAACTACTGGCAATTTCCGGGATTTGAAAATATTTATCTAGAGGATAGCTATGTACTTAGCATTAATGATAAAACATCTATACAAATCCTCTTGGAAGCTGTTCTCACAGAAAATCACTCTCTCTACACTCAACCCTTACCTGAAGAACAGTATTGTTATCGGCGGATGAGCTTAAATTTTCCCTACCCTCAAACCTACGATTTGGTTCTGAACAACATCAGCCCCATTGCAGATCCAGATGGTAGCGTTGATTACGGGAATATAGACGAATTTTTTAGCGCGGATGGCAAATACTATTTAAGAGGGGAATGGGGAGAACTTACTATAGTTTCCGATCGACCCCTACTTTTTGATGTAGAAAACTACCTAATTGTCAAAAACGGCGATAATTTTATTGAAATTAATAAGGAAAAAATTAGTATTTTTGAATGGAAAAGGGAAAGAAAAGGAGTAATCACCTTAGTTTACGAAAACACTTCAGGAAGTCCTTTATCTGTTCAAATTCAGGCAGAGCAAGATCCCGAAGGCTTTGCAGCCGTTTTGGGGTATATGGGTGAAATTGAAAGAGGTTATACAACTGAGTTAACAGGAGGCGATCTGACTTTTGACAAGCTCAAGCAATATTACGCCGCTAATTTGAATCAGGAAAATGTGCAAGCGTTTTCTGTTAAATATCCCAGCTCAACGGGCGATAAATATTTGATTTCGGCAATTACTTCCTAGAATTAAGGTGAAATCTCGATCCAGGCATTGTGAAGTGAGGATTTGAGACATCTCTGCTAATTGTCTTTGTCTTCAGCAATTTTATCGAGATTAAAAAATTCTTCCAACAGTTTGAAAAACTTATCGAGGGCGTCTTTTTCATCAGCAGAGAAGAAGAGAATTATACTGTCCCATCCGTGACTTGACGTAATTTGATATCTTTCTTGTATCCACTCTTGAAATCCATCAAGTTGTTGTTGTTGTTCTGTGTCGGGCAATCCAAGTTCCGCTCTAGCCGTCTCATATCCATCTAAAAATGCGCGCAGGCGGGTAATTGAACACTTGCCCAAATACATACCAGGTCTCTGTTTGATTCTTTGCAGTAAATCAAAGAAGTATTCAGATTTAACATCTAGTTTGTTAACATTGACTTCGGCTAGCATAAAAAAGTCTCCTATTAAAAGTCTTCTTCTATTACTATAAACTGTAAATCATTAAATAGCTTACCATGAAATAGCAAGTTTGTCATCCATTGCTCTCTGTTTAGCCCGTCCGGGTGATGGTTGTCAAAAATAATTTCTATGTTGTTGATAACAATAGCGATTCCTTCGTGACGACCATTGACTGAAATAGCCTCTCCCGGTACGCTATCATCATAAATGCCACTGTTCCTGCCTCTGCCGAATCCAGTGTACAGTTTTATGCGCTTTCCAGGAATTCCTTGACTTGTCAAGTAATCTTTGAGATTGGTGGCGCACTCAACACATTTAAAGTTTTCATGGCGATCGACAATAGCCTTGATTTGCAGTATTTGCTCAGCACTAATTTAACTCATATCCCACCACAACCAACAAATTGATGACTTACGCATCGATGGCCAGAAACCGGGTTTTTTACGAAAAATATTCGCTGTAGCCCGCAGATTCGGTAAAAAACCCGGTTTCTTAGTCGCAGTGTACCCAACCTAAAAATTCACCTAAAAAAATTAGAAGGTGAAAAATTAGTTTTTCACCTTCTAACTTGCGACTTTCCGATTTCGGGTTACTGCACAAACTTCTTGAATGCCAGTGTCACGTTGTGGCCGCCAAATCCAAAGGAATTGGACAGTGCCACATCAACTTTTAGATCGCGACTTGTATGGGGAACATAATCTAAATCGCACTCAGGATCGGGATTTTCTAGATTGATTGTCGGCGGGACTTTATCGTTGGCGATCGCCATTACCGTCGCCACCGCCTCAATTCCCCCAGAACCGCCCAAAAGATGGCCTGTCATTGACTTGGTAGAACTAATTGCTACTTTGTAAGCGCTTTCTCCCAAAACCTTCTTAATTGCCTTTGTTTCCGTGGAATCGTTGGGAAGCGTACTCGTGCCGTGAGCGTTGATATAGCTCACTCGATCCGGCGTCAAACCCGCATCCTTGAGGGCTAAAGCGATCGCCCGCGATGCACCTTCGCCCCCCGGTACTGGGGATGTCATGTGGTACGCATCGCAGGTTAAACCGTAGCCGACGATTTCGGCGTAAATCCTGGCGCCTCGTGCCAAAGCGTGTTCCATTTCTTCTAAAAGCAGAATCCCAGCACCTTCGCCGACGACAAAACCATCACGATCGCGATCGAACGGACGGCAAGCATGAGTCGGGTCATCATTGCGAGTCGAAAGCGCCCTCGCCGCAGCAAAACCCGCCACGCACAAAGGAGTTACCGCCGCTTCGGTACCGCCGCAAATCATGGCTTGGGCATAACCGCCCTGAACTAGGCGAAACGCATCGCCCACAGCGTTTGAGCCGGCAGCGCAGGCTGTCACCGTGCAAGAGTTCGGCCCCTTGGCGCCCGTTTGAATCGCCGTCAGGCCTGCGGCCATATTCGCAATCATCATCGGAATCATAAACGGGCTGCATCGATCGGGGCCGCGAGTCAGATAAATTTCTTGCTGGTCTTCTAAAACCTTCAGCCCGCCAATGCCGGTGCCAAGAATGACACCCACCTGTTCTGCGTTCAGGTCGTTAATCTCAAACTTCGCATCAGCCAGAGCTTGTTTGCTCGCTGATACCCCAAATTGAGCAAAGCGATCCATCCGCTTTGCTTCCTTGCGCTCTAAATACTCGTGAGGGTCGTAACCCTTCACCTCTCCAGCAATCCGGCAGTCGTGCCGCGACGCATCGAACAAGGTGATCGGGCCGATGCCATTTTTCCCGGTCAGCAACCCGTCCCAATATTCAGACAAGGTATTGCCGATCGGTGTAATCGCGCCGAGACCCGTGATAACAACGCGCTTACGCTCTAAATTTGCCATGATTTCAGTTTCAAAAAATTAAACACCCAGAACGCAGAACAAAAGAGGAGTTGTTAGTTTTTTAACTTCTCTCCTCTTAGGGGAAAAGACAGGTATTTTATGCTTTTGGAGCTGCAAGTTTGCTGCTGATGAAATCTACAGAAGCTTGAACCGTGGTAATTGCTTCGGCTGCTTCGTCGGGAATTTCAATATCAAACTCTTCTTCCAATGCCATTACCAGCTCTACTGTATCTAGGGAATCTGCTCCTAAATCGTTAGCAAAGTTGGCTTCGGGCTTGACTTCGGTGGGATCGACTTCTAGTTGATCGGCCACAATTTTCTTGACTCTAGCAAAAATGTCGTCTTGACTCATAAAAAACTCCAGTAAGTATAAAAACCCTGTGTCTTCAGACTAGGGATGAAACACGGCATTGGTTGCTGCGTATCTGATCTTATCCGAAAGGGGGATCTTCGGGAGAAAGGGTTGCCGCTTTTCTAACTGACCCTTTGTGTAGGGAGTGGGCCGTGGTCAACTTAAGGACTGTTGGGACTCCTCGAAACCGGGTTTTTCACCGAATCTGCGGTCTACAACGAAGTATTTTTCTCCGTCAAACCCGGTTTATGGGCCCAAAATCGTTTTTTTGGTCTTAGGTTCATCCGTCGCAAACAGCCCCTAGGGCGCCGGTACAGTAGAATATTTTGACAAAAAGAACGAAATATGTATTATGTAGGGCGAAGGATGAGGGTGACAGTAGATCGCGATCGCCAACCATACTGAACCGACGCCCTAGAACTCATCCAACCAGTTCTATATGATCGGTGTGCATGGGCCTTATGCCAGCCATGTCAAGGTGCTACCGACACATTTACGCGATCCTAGCTGTTGGCGATCGATAATAAACAAGATTTATTGTTGATCTGGATTGAAAACAATCAGATTGAACGATCGTCTGAAACGAAATTTCAACCGTTTGAAGGCTTTCTTCACCACCTTGACAGGGCTAGCCTTGTTATGAATTCGCTGATTAATGAGTTGCCATTGCAGCATCCAAGCGAAGTGCGATCGTCTCATCTTTTTCTAATCTCATCTTCCGACGCTTGCTTCTTTTTTTCTTTGCTAGCATGGGCTGAAGGTCTTGCCTTTTGGGAACCGACTGATTCTAATTCCTCTTTCTTTACACCAGGCTCGGTTTTCCGTTGTATGCACCAATATCTTTTGTCCATCTGCTCCAGGGCGTTGTTAGATATCGCCGCTATTCACGTGATGTTGATCTGCACGCTGGGATTCTAATTTCCCAACCAGTTTCTATGGAATCTGGATTATTGGTCAGAGAAGGATACTTATCACTGTTTACTGACGCAATTTCTTGTGCTGAAGTATTGAAACGAGCAGCAATTTTACTTAGAGTATCACCTCGCTGAATTTTATACAAAGTATCTAGTTTACTAAGTGATTGTCTTACCTTCCAGGCATTCACTAGATCGCCTTGTGAACGATAAATTTCCTCTGCTATATTATAATCTTTGACTGCCTCTACCTGATTGCCAAATAAGTAGCATTGAACGTCTCCTCGACTATAGTAAGTAGGAGCATACTGCTGATTTAATTGATATGCTTTTTGATATTCTGCCAGCGCAGCTTGTTTATCATTTTTTCTTCGATAAACATCACCACGTCCTACATAAGCAGGTGCATATTTAGGATCTTTTTGACGTGCATTGTTGAATTCTGTGAAAGCTTTATCAATATCTCCAATTACAAGATATACCCTACCTTTACCAACATATGCAGGTGTATAAGAACTGTTAAAATCTAAAGCTCTATTAAAATCTTCAAATGCTAAATTATATTCTTCAATATTAAAAAAAGCATTAGCTCGATTTATCAGAAACTCTACATCTCCTGGTTTTTGATTAATTTTTTCTGTGAGATCAGAGATTATTTGCTTATTTTGATATTCAATAAATTTAAAACTGTTATCCCAGCGCGATGCTCGATTTGGGTAAGTGCAAGTTAAAGCAGAAGGTTGCCACTGACCAGTCATACTCCAATGTTCAAAGGAACACCAAGTCTCAATACTTTTATCAACTAGAGAGGTTACTCCCGGTGAAAAATCCAGCCAAGGGCGGATAAACCAAAATGGTAAAGTAATCAATGGTGTCAAATATAGGCTTTTTTTACCTACGATCCATTTCTGTTGAAAGGCACTTCTTTCAAGACTTTGACAGGCTTCTTTTGTTTGCTCAATAACTCTTAGTAGTCCTTGAAAAAATTTCTCTATTCCCTGTAAAAAATCAGCAAAACCATCACCAGACTTGTGTAAAAAAGGTTCAATCTTGTAGGAAAACCAAAATAGTCCAGAAACAATTCCATACGCTAGCAAGAATATAAGCTGTAAAGCTCTGGCAATTAGCCAAGGAATCAAGCGTAATAATAAAAGTGGCAAGAAAAACATGAGAAGGGTTATAGTGACAAGCGCTTGCCACGGCATAGGCAAGTAGATTATCCCCCCCCAAATGCTCCGCAAGATTAGGTGCAATAAGCTCATTACTCTAAAACCTAACTTTCTCTACATTTACAATTCATAGAAACTTGTAACGAGTGTTCTAACTGGGCACATCGTCCAGATCATCATCGTCATCGTCATCAGATCGTTGTTGTATGTCTTCGTTTGCTGCATTACCTTCCAAAGCAGCTTTTGGTGATTCGGTTAAACCCATTACTCGCCGTAAAACTCTCATGCTAGCTTCACCCAGTTCAGATCCTTCAAGCGCATCTTCTTGCAGCATAATTTTTAATAGTTCCATATTGCTACCAGAAGAAAGCTGCTTTTGCTGATCAAAACGACTGATCAGCTCAGCAATATTTCCAGGATTTTGTGCTAGATAGGCAGCAAGTAGACTGGGTTCACCACCTCGTAGAAGTTTCTCATAATGCTCTTGACTAGCTGAAGCACGCATACGTTTCAATTCATCAAGCTTCAGTTGTGCAATTTCTTCAGCTTGGGCAAGTCTAAATTGAGCCGCTTTGTCAGCTAATAATGCAGCTTCATTCAGTTCGGTTAAGGTTACTTGCTTGATACTTCCGATCGCTGATGAGTCAATTTGCAATGAAGCTACCAGTTGAGGAACTCGCAATCCTAAGTCATCAAAACAGCGTTCATCAACAACTCTTCGCCTCACACTTCTATTAATATCTTTTTCTGCCGTCGCATTTTCTCGCAAATCATAATCACGAGAAATTTGTTTCATCTCATTAATGAGCCGTGCTTTTAAAACTGAAGCGACATCCTGTGTCCCTGCCTTTACGATGATTTGTGCATCAGAAACAGAGCAGGTAATTTCTACTGTGGTTGGAAAGTCGAACCCAGAAGTTTTTGAAGGTAAGGAACAATCAATTTTTAGTACATATTCACCAACATCTATTTTGTATAAGAAATTATATCCCCCAAATTTAAATTTACTAAAAGAGATCGGTTTATCTCTGTGACTAATGACTAACAATTCACCGCCACTACGAGACAAAACGAGAACTGTATTGGGCGCAGGTACAGGAATCTCTTTAGTCAAAGACCAGCCTCGAACATCTTCTTGGCTTAAAATTGGATTGAATGTTTCTTGCATAGTTTCTCTCCTTTACTGTGTTAATCCTTTTTGTTGTAAAAATGTCAGAATTGTTAGTGAATATGAATTTCCTCGATCTGCCCACCTCTTGAGATAGCCCTTAAGGCGGAGCCGTTCTTTTGAATCTCCATGTTTCATAATCCTAGTGATAATTTTTCCAAGGGGTTGCCTCAGTTCAGAATCTTTTTCTACAAAATTAAACCAGGACTCTAGCTCTTTTATCACCAAAGAACGAGTCAGTTTAAGATTTAGAGAAGATCTGATAAGCGACGAAACTGTTTGTGAACTTTTCTCATCTGTCTTGACCAACCAAAATAGCGTTGGCAATTTTTTACAATTGAGATTATCTACTGAAGTCTCTGATGTTTTCATAATGCCCCAAGTAACAAAAGCAGCCATTTCATGGGACGATTCTTTTCTGTCATACTTTAGCCATGTCTCAAGATGTTTTAAGATGATCAATCGATTATCAGGAATAGATTCACTCATTTCAAAAAGCATGACCATGCCTTCTAAAATATCTGAAAAAAGATTGATATCATTTGATTTTATGATTTTCATAAACTTCTCAAATGTATCATCTGGAAATTTCAAGCCAACGTAAAGACTATAAGCTTCAATGGACGTTCGTCTTAAGTTTGGCGAGTTCTTTAATGTACTCCAATGGGATAATAAATTCTGTGCTTGTTGAGAAGCAATTTCATCATCACCTAATGCAGTAAAACCCAAAGATAATGCCACTAACGAACGCTGTGAAGGGTTATCAGCCTTTGCCCAAGGAATCAAAACCATTTCACGTACTAGGTCAAAGCGATATTTGCAAGACTCACTGAGCCCACCAGCAAGACGAACTTTCGTTAGAGAACCCTGTGTTGTACCAAGTTCTACCAAACAATCAAGAATTATCTGCCAGTAATAGTCTTCTTCCTGCCAAATATACCTTAATAAAGCACCTTGAAAATTTGTGTCATTGAACAGGGAAATCTCAAATGAGTTGCGCCCAAACTCTGTATTTTCATGGCTATCTTCAGTATAAGCAAGGACTATCCTCAGTCGTTTTTTAAACCCTAGCATTTTAAATTTGAGGGTTTCATCATCTAGTTCCTGAGTATCTTTACCTGATTTTGAACGCATTTTAGACTCTAGCTTCTCGCTCATAGCGATAATAGATTGGCAATCACTTCCGTTCAAAAACGCCATCGCTATCATTAGAGAACGATGATGCATCGCTGGGTAATTCTCAAACCAACGCTCTACCCTTTCTGGCAAAGGTATTGCAGCATAATCAAAATCATCTAAAGTTGCAGGATCACGATCGGAAGATCCCTCTGAATTACTCTGACTATGATTATATTGGCTACCACCCACAAACTGCCCACTACTGTAAAAACTTCCATCGATATGTGTACCACCAGTTTGGAAGTTAATAGTGCCTACTGAACCACCTTGTTTTATGAACTCGCTGACAAATCTTTTTGCAAAGTCTTGAAACTGCTGTTGAGATTCATCAACTTTATTCTCACTAGATGACTCCTTCTTTACAAATGATTGAAAGATTTTTTCACGCTCATCATCAGAAGGTTTTTCTTTTTTCTCAACATTTGCAGGTTCCTGTTTGGGTTGCTCAGGGGATAGATTTTCCTCATTGACATCGCCTGGAGGTGTGGCAATAGACATGGCGCTTTAAAGAAATCCGGCAGGTATAAACATAGCAGTTAACTTGGCAGGGTTAGAAATTCTACTTATTACCTGCATTGTGTTGATCGCGACCAACAAAAGTTCCAGTATTGTGTAAATCTCCTCGAATAGAAACTCCACCACTCTGGAGATTAACTGATTGATCTACTGCGCGCTCATGTTCTGAATCTTTCTCTTGCATTAGCTTCAGCAACTCTTGAGTCAGTTCTGGATTTCCTTCGAGAATATCTCTGATTTGACTAATTAACGCAAACTGCGAAATCTCATCTGGACGCTGTATTACATTAGTGACTGCCTCCTGGGCGGCTCCTTTCTGCTCAACTTGAGGGCTGAGTTTTGCCCAAACATTCTTAGCTTTGTCCCAACTGGATTTTCCTAGAGCTTTTACAGCGTCGGTACTAACCCCCTCAGCAACTTTCTCACCAATTTTCATGAGGAAGGGTAATGCAGGACATAGTAAGCTAACAAGGAGCTTTGCAAGTTCTGTAGCATCTGGCATATTAAGTTATCCTGGGTAGTTTAATGGTTAGCCTTCTGATTAGGCTGGTGTCTCTACGTAATTTCCGGAAAATTTGACATAAATTTGTTACGAGATCGTCAAGATAGGATATCTTTCCTAACGATCTAAATAAAATGCAGATGGTATGAGACAGCACAGAAGGTCATGAAAACTTAGAGGCCTCCACAAAAAGAATGATCCAATAGCTATGTGGGTTTAGCGAAAATTTCCACAAACCATTTGTGAAGATTGGGCAGACGATTTATCTGGGTTT
>RDXX01000046.1 GCA_004292955.1 Oscillatoriales cyanobacterium
GATAGACCTGTCGAGTAAAACAAGAAGTCTGTTCGTCTCGTCATCCATCTGCCCACTGCTCAAAGCTATGCTTTGAGATTGTGGACAGATAGAATCCTCCTCTCACGCGCATGAGAATCCCACACTAATCGAAGCGGTATGGTGTGGGGATTCCCGTCTGCCTAGCTAAAAGGCGATCGAATCGTTAAATTTCGTTAAATTCCATTGCAAAGCTATCCCAAATATCCCTGAACTTGGGTTCGTCGCGCATACTGAAAGAATCCACCATACACCAATTCTTTCTTAAGGAAATCTGTCATAATGGATGGCGATAAATGCCAAAAATCGGGTTGTACGGGAACGATCGAGGATGGCTATTGTGATGTCTGCGGCATGGCGGCCGTCAAAACCGCTGAACGGCTGCTTTCCTCCCCTCTCCCCACTGCATCGAACGCAAGCTTATCCAGAACCAATTCACCCACAGCCAGTACGCCGACGGGTTCATCCTCCGCAAGCAGCCGCAGTTCCCGGCGCACGGGTAGCACCTCTAGAAGCAGCCGCAAACAATTAGGTGCGGGATTGGTGTCGATTCCGGAACTCCCTTCCACTGAACCGGAAAAGGCGCTGCTTGTAGAAGCCGTCGTCCCGGAAAACAAACGCTTCTGTTCCAGTTGCAACAACGCTTTAAGTCGGGAAAGAGGGTTTTGTCCGAAGTGCGGCCATAAGTATTCCTTCGTTCCCAGCCTCAAACCTGGCGATCGAGTCATTAACCAGTACGAAGTCAAAGGTGCGATCGCCTACGGGGGACTCGGCTGGATCTATTTGGGATTTGATAGGAGTCTGTCGCGCTACGTCGTTCTTAAAGGGTTGCTCAACACGGAGGACGAAGCCAGTGCTGCCGTTGCTGTAGCCGAACGCCAATTCCTCGCCTCTGTCAAACACGCCAACATCGTTGGGATTTACAACTTCGTCAACCACCTCAACGAAGGCTTCATCATTATGGAGTACGTTGGAGGTCAGACGCTCAAGGAGATTCGCAAGACGCGCGGAGTGTTACCTGTTGCTGAAGCGATCGCCTACATTCATCGCATTCTCGGCGCTTTTGCCTACCTGCACGCTCAAGGTTTAGTTTATTGCGACTTCAAACCGGATAACGTCATGCTCGAAAGCAATGACCTAAAACTGATCGATATGGGTGGGGTGCGGCGCATTGACGACTTAGACGGGGACATCTACGGAACGGTGGGTTACAGCGCACCGGAAGCAGGAGAAGGGCCCACTGTCGTCTCGGATTTATTCACGATCGGCCGCACCCTCGCTGTTCTGGTGACGAACATTTCGGGCTTCAGCAAACAACACCAGTACAAGTTACCCAGTCCGCAAGAAGAACCCCTATTTGCCCACCAAGAATCCCTCTATCGCTTCTTGCTCAAAGCCACGGCGTACAACGCTGACGATCGCTTCCAGTCGGCTGAGGAAATGGCCGATCGATTGTTGGGAGTGTTGCGGGAAGTGGTAGCACTGGAAACAAATACGCCGCATCCGGCTGCCAGTACCCTGTTCGGCTCGGATATGCTCGCGCTGACGGCATCTTCAGACTTGGAACCAATTGGCGCGGACTTCCGACAGTTGCCCGTACCGACGATCGATAGCAACGATCCAGCTTTTAACGCGGTATTGAATGCCCAAGCGATCGCCGATCCCATACAACGTCAGGTGAATTTGGAGCAGGTGGTGCAGCAGTATCCCAACTCTCGCGAAGCCTTACTCCGACTGGCTGACAGTTCGATCGAGATTCGTCGCTATCCAGCCGCTGAAACGGCACTAACGCAAGCCGAACAACTCGATGCTTGGGATTGGCGCGTGCGTTGGTATCGCGGTAGGTTGCTGCTGGCGCGGAATCAGGCAAAACCGGCACAGGAACAGTTCGATCGCGTTTACTCGGAACTGCCGGGGGAACTGGCTCCTCAACTGGCTTTGGCGCTGGCGGCGGAGTTGGCAGGCGATCGCAAGCAGGCAATTAAGCTCTACGATCGCGTGTGTCGGACTGACCCCAGTTACGTCAGCGCGACGTTTGGTTTGGCCAGGTGTTTGAGTGCTACAGGCGATCGTCAGGCGGCGGTGGAGGCGTTGCGACGAGTGCCGCCAACCTCGAATTTGTCGGTGCGATCGCGGGTGGAAACGGCGCGGATGCTGATCGATCGAAAACATACCGCACCAGGAGCCAAGGAGTTGAGCCTAGCAGCCACGACGCTCGAAGCCTTAACGCTCGAAGGCATGGAGCGGCATCGCTTGACGAAACAGCTTTTAGAAACGGCCCTAGGATCGATCGCTTCAAAAGCGATTCAGCCATCGGCGATCGTCCTTTTGGGGCATCAACTGCAAGAAGTTGAGCTCAGAAAAGGGTTAGAAAAAGCCTTGCGCGCCATGGCACATTTATCCACGGGAGCGGAAAAGATTCGTTTGGTTGATGAGGCGAATCGCGTGCGTCCGAGAACATGGTTGTAGGAGAGGAAAGCGAATGGAATTCACGCCTACGCGGACTCAGGAATTTTCAACCTGCACAGGCCGATTTTACTCCTGTAGCCGCGTTTTGAACCGCCATATTTTCTTGTTATATCAAATCCGGTAACATCAGAATTATTCATCTCTCTTGTCTCTCTCTGTGTTCTCTGCGCCCTCTGCGGTTAAATCATTCCGATCCAGCAGGAAGCGATATTACTCATGCTTTTTTAAGACCCAAACTATGCAATGTCCTAACTGTGAAGCTTTAGTTCAAACAGACGATCGCTTTTGCGAAGAATGCGGTACGCCACTGGTCAATTCACCCGTCAATGTTACTGAAACTTCTACAAAACTATGCAATAAATGCGGCGCGGCACCCGAGGCGATCGATGCCGATGGATACTGTTCGGTTTGCGGGTTCAAAAATGAATATCGGCAAGTCCGAGAAACCGATCGCATGGAAGTGAATCTTCAGCCTAATTTCGCGGGAGTGAGCGATCGGGGATTGAGACACGAACGCAATGAAGATTACTTGGCTTGTGCGGTAATAGAAAGCAGTAACACTTATATTGCGATCGCCTGCGATGGGGTGTCGAGTTCTCAGTTTCCCGAATTGGCATCAAAAGCAGCGGCAGAAGGTGCCAGAGATGCCATTGTCACTGCTCTAGAAAAACATCTTTCCCCAGAAACAGCTCTCCAACACGGAATCGCTGCCGCACTCAATGAAGTCTGTGTTATTCCTCATAGGAGTTTGAATCAAGATGCACCTTCGACGACGATTGTTGCGGCGGTAGTACAAAATTCGATCGCGACAATTGCTTGGTTGGGAGATAGTCGCGCCTACTGGATCGATCGGGAAAACTCCCAACTGCTGACGCGAGATGATTCTTGGTTGAACGAAATAGTTACATCGGGACAAATGAGCGCAGCCGAAGCTAGCAAGTCCGATAAAGCTCATGCCATTACGCGCTGGCTGGGTGTGGATGCTAAAGAGGATGCTGTTCCTTCGATCGTGCAGTTTCCGATTCCCGGTTCTGGATATTTGTTACTTTGTACGGATGGATTGTGGAATTATGCACCCGACGCCCCACAACTCGCCGATCTTGTCAAGGGCAATGCTTCAGAAGATGCGATCGGCATGGGGCGCCATCTCGTAGAATTTGCTCGCTCTTGTGGCGGTCGAGATAACATTACTGTCACTCTGTTAGTCGTTTGAGGATAATATTATAAGAAGGAAGAAGGAAGTTTGGCAATGAAGCTGTGTACGGAATGTAACGGATGTAAATAAGATATTGCAACGTTCTCCATTAACCTGTAGGGGCAGGTTCGCCAACCATATCTAATGAGTACCAACAATCTTAATAAACCTGCCCCCACCCAACGAGAGATTCACGATCGCGCTCTTTGATATAATTGGGGAATGTGCGATCGCAATTCTATCGCTGGCTGGCGAGAAACCGGGTTTCTGCGAATAAGGTCTGCTGAGTACGAAGCATATAAAAAGAAACCCGGTTTCTGAGATTGTGCGATTCCCTACGGGATAGCTGCGCTTCACGAATTTCTGTCGTTAGGTGAGGGCGAGTTTTTGTAAATTGTCGATGTTCATTATAGATAGTGGGCTCACGGGCCCTTACAGGATAATTGATAATACTGCAAGATCTCAGTTCTACTCAACCTACACTCTAATCTCTTTTCTCAATCTGTAAATTAGCATCATTTTTACTGAAAAAAGCATCGATCGCATTTACTCAAAATTCATTCAAAAAACTCAAAAACAATGTCTACCCAATTCCAAGCCGAAGTCTTCCAAAATCCCTACCTTCATCAAGGTTCCAGAGAAGTCAATGCCATTATGACCGTCACCGTCCGTGGGGACGAAAATATTGGCATCGCACCTCAAACAGGAGGCAAACTCTTCGGGATTATCTGCGATATTTCCGGTTCGATGCAGGGCGCAAAAATCCACGCCGCCAAAAATGCGATGATTAAACTCGTGCAGTTAATTCCGGCGGATACCTCCTTTTTTATCGTGGTAGGTTCCACTCGCGCCCAGGTAATTTTTCCCACTGCCCTAGCCACAGTAGAAAACAAATCCCAAGCCATTTCCCAAATTAAAGAAGTCCAAGCCAGTGGCGGTACATTAATGTCTCAATGGCTGGAAGCTTCACTAACGCAGTTCAAAGAGATGCCCAATGCCGTCAGACAAGCCCTATTGCTTACCGACGGGCAGAACGATGATTCCGACCAAAAACGCATGGAAAAGGTGCTGCAAGCGTGCGAAGGTGTATTTCAGTGCGATTGTCGGGGCGTGGGAACCGACTGGCGCGTCAAACAGCTTCAGTTCATTGCCAACAGGCTACTCGGAACCACCGATATCATCGCCAACGCGGTGCAAATAGAAGCGGATTTCCAAACCATTCTCGCCCAAGCAATGACTAAAACGGTGAGTGATGTCGCTTTGCGTTTGTGGACTCCCCAAGGGGCAAAGGTGCGATTCTGCAAGCAAGTTAGTCCCGAAATTGTCGATTTGACCGATCGCGCCCAATCTATTAAACCGCAAGTTTGCGACTATCCGACAGGGGCTTGGGGAACGGCAGAATCGCGCGATTACCACTTCTGCATTGAGGTGAATCCCGGTAATGTGGGAGATGAGATGCTGGCGGGAAGGGCGAGTTTAATTTACACCGCTGATGGGGTGGAAACAAAAATTACCGAGGCGCGGATTCTAGCGGTGTGGACGGATGACGAACAGAAATCTACGAAAATCGATCGGCGAGTGGCGCACTACACCGGACAAGCAGAACTCGCGCAAACCATTCAGGAAGGACTTGAAGCCCGCGATAAAGGTGATGTAGAAGTGGCGACGGCTAAGCTGGGAAGGGCTGTCAAACTCGCCCATGACTCCGGAAATGAGGGAACGGCGAAACTGCTGCGCCAGGTGGTGGAGGTGGAAGATGCACCCACGGGAACAGTTCGTTTGAAGCGGAATGTGGCGAAGGAAGATGAAATGGCATTGGAAACTCGATCGACTAAAACGGCACGAATTTCGAGAAATTAGCCATCCCAAATCTATAGCAGTTGACAGTTGACAGTTGACAGTTGACAGTTACATAGTACGAGCATCTAACCGTTTCTGCTCAAGGGTATTAGGATCTATTTATGACATTATTTATGTCCCGATACGGTTCAGTTAAGATTGTCCGAAGAGAGGAACGAAGCATAAGCCCTTCGGGCAGGCTTCGCCAACGCAGTGTCTATGTTTCATGAGTTTTCCCTGTGACAATCTCCGATCGCAATCGTATTGATTTATGTCCTAACCTATGTGGCGGTTGCTATACAATCCCAAATCTAGAATCCACAATCGGCAATCCAAAATCCAAAATCCAAAATCGTATAGATAATTATGTCAGTCTATCAGTGTCCAAAAGGTCACGAATCGATCGAATCCGATTATTGTTCGGAATGCGGCGCGAAGATTAATGGAGGTGCGGCTGTCGAAGCCAAAAGTCCGCCCGTTCGAGTTGCCACAGCTACCATTAACTGTCCCGATTGCGCGACTCCACACGAGGAAGATAGCGGCAACTTCTGCGAAATTTGTGGCTATAACTTCGTCACCGGTGCGAGTGGAGAAATTCCGATTCCCAAGGCATCAGGAATCGCATGTTCTGTTTTGGATGCGGGTATTATAGATCCGGGCGCAACCCGTATTTCCCCGACATCTACCTCACCCACAACGACAGGAACTCCCGAACTCCTCATCACCGTCGATCGCACTTTGCGCTGTGAAGGTAGCCCGGAACCGCCCGCGTTTACCCCCATGACTTTCCCTATGGAAAAACCCAGTACCCTCATCGGACGCACTAGCGATGTCCGCGCCATTTATCCAGATCTCGCCCTCGATTTGGACGATGCCATTTCCCACCGCCACGCCGTCATTCACCGCCAACCAGATGGGGCATTAATCCTGCGCGATATCGGTTCCACCAACGGTACGTTTCTCAATGGGGTTGAACTTGTGCCGATGACAGATATTAGTCTGAAAGATGGGGATGAAATTACGTTGGGACATTGGACAAAGATGATTGTTAATATTACCCAGTCTTAACTAGCAGGCAAATCGGTAATTGATAAAAACTCCCCCACCAATGACAAATTATATCATGTCCGATAGATTACCACAATAACAAAAACAGTTCGTAGTGCGGACTTAAGTCCGCATCTTTTAACCAATTACCCATTACCAAATTTATGAGCCAAGTTACCACCAATTCTGCTTCAAGAAAAAAGCCCAGTTCGATCGCAAATTGGCAAACCAAATTCACCACCCCTCAGATTCTGCGATGGGGATTGTACCTGGTGTGGGGAGTCAGCCTTTTAGCCTTGGGGACTGCCAATGAAGCAGTGAAAATGCAGCGCGATGCGATCGAAACCATCGGCAAAAATACCGCACCCAGCGTCTTAACTGCCCAGCGAATTAAAGATAGCCTCGCCGATTTGGATGCCAATGCTGCTAACGAATTGCTCGTCAAACCGGGCGAGAATCCTCAAGCCGCTAAAGATTATCGGGGACGGCAAGAAAAACTGTCTAAACTCCTGGCATTAGCGGCGGAGAACATTACGGAGGGGGATACAGAACGCCAACAGATTCGCACGCTGATCCTATCGTTGGGGGACTACATGACGCAAATCGAACGGGCGCGATTGGCGAACGAACGGGGGGATTCGCGATCGCTTTTGGAGGCGTATCGCAAAGCAGCAAACATTTTGGACTCAATTTTACTACCTGCTGCCGAACAATTGCAAAATGTTAACTTAGAGAGTCTGGATCGAGCTTATATCTCACAAAAAGCGCGATCGGCTAACCTCTTGTTCCTCGCAGTTATTGGCAACCTCTTGCCACTTGTCATGTTGGGACTATTACAACTGTTTCTCTACCACCGAATGCGCCGCAATCTCAATCCCTATTTGTTGGGAGCTACCCTATGTGCGATCGTCTTATTCTTTTATATCACCAATGCACTAAATGCGGCTTCCTATCATCTGAAAGTCGCTAAGGAGGATGCCTTTAACTCGCTTTTGCCGTTGCGACAGGCTCGCGCTCTTGCCTACAGTGCTAATGCCGATGAAAGCCGCTATTTGCTCGATCGAGAATTTGCGGCTCAACACGAACGCAAATTTGTTGAGAAAATGGCGAAAATTGCCGTCATCCCCGCCAATCTGCTGGATTTTGAGTCTGTCGCTAAGGAATTCAAGCCATCCAACGTCCAGGGTGTCGCGGGTTTTACTGGATTATTCGCCCAAGAATTTGCCAATATTACTTTTGGTGGAGAGCGAGAAGCGGCGGTGGAAATGTTATCAGCATTTGGGGTTTATGTCAACATAGACAAACAGATTCGATCGCTGGTAAATAGCGACAAAAGAGCTGAAGCGATCGCACTATGTACGGGAAATAAACAAGGGCAATCTAATTGGGCGTTCACTCAATTCCTTAAAAAACACAATGATGTAACAGACATTAATTTAACCGCGTTTACAGAGAATCTCGATCGGGGATTTAAAAGTGTAGGTTATGTGCCCGATAAATCCCAGCAATCAAGTGATGATATTTTGCAGTTGTCTCTGCTCGATCGATCGTTTAAAAATACCTACCAAGTTGAGATGTGGAGTGTCGGGTTAATTAGTGCGATCGCTATTTTAACCTTTTTTGGACTCAATCTGCGTTTGAAGGAATATTCGTGATCTTCCAAAGAAGTCAATTGGGGCTTTTTCGTGGGGTGGGGGCGGGTTTATTTAACCTGTCTGCTACCTTTTAGGCTGTTGGCGAACCAGCCCCTACAGGATTATTGATAATGCTGCAAGATGTCAGTGGGGTGGGGGCGGGTTTATTTAACCTGTCTGCTACCTTTTAGGCTGTTGGCGAACCAGCCCCTACAGGATTATTGATAATGCTGCAAGATGTCATTTATATCGACTTAAAAGAACGATTCAATAACTTTTCATACTCACTGACAAGCTGGATTGCTTGCCCTAACGGAGTAGGTCGAGTATATAACAATTGCTTGGCTTGTTGGGCAATTTGACTCAATTGTTCGTTTTCTGCCATCCCTTTGGCTAATGCTTTAGCTTGCAGTGCTTGGAGTCGTCCTCGCAATTCTTGACGCATTTCTAGCGCAGTTTGATTGTCTGTATAGGCTTGTTGTTGAGCGGATAAATACTCTTGCGTTCTGACTCGCCAATTCTGTAAACCAATCTTAACGGGTTGAAATATGCCTTCTTTGAACTTAATTTCTAGTCGAGCGAGCCACTGATTTAAAGCTTCAATTTGTTCGTCCGCTAAAGGCTGCGATCGTGTCGCAGCTTCTGTTATTTTTTCCTGATACTCTGCAAAAATAGTTTGATGTTGCTGATTTAAATGAATTAAGTTTTGCAGAAGTTGATGCGCTTGAGATAATTCTTGTTTAACCGATGCTTTTTGCCGAGCTATTTCCTCTAAATACTGTCTCGATCGAATGATAATTGGTTCAATTTCTCGCTCGAACTCATCGCTGACACCTAACGGATCGCAGATAATGCGATCGCCAAAATCGAGCAAATTTTGCTGAGCAACTGCTAGTTCATTACTCCTCCGAATACCGAGAGAGTCAGCTAAAGTTTGGATCGATCGCATTTCAGTTTGGGCTCGCGTCAGTTGTGCTGCTAAATGCGATCGTGCCGTCTCCACTGCGACAACCACATCTTTCGCGACTTGAAAAGCAGCAGTCATCACCTCCAGTAATTTCGCAGGTGCAATTGCATTTTGGGTTTGGGCTGCACTTAGTAAGTCTCGCTGTGCTAGAGGAATTTGTTGTTCGCCAAGTTGAATCGAATTTCCCGTTAAAAGATATTCAATTTCACGCAGTTGAGATTCTGCACTGGAAATCAAAAACTTAGGAACTTGCTTGCGGAGCATCACAGCCCGATCGATCGTTTTAACTAACAAATCAAAATTCTGAAAGAGGTCATTCATCGCACTGAGTGCGGGAACAACCTTTGCTTTTGTTTTGCCAGTTAACTCAACGTCAGACGGCATAGCAGTGAGTTGTTGATAGGTTGGCAATCCATGCAAATCAATCAGATTTTGACTGATGCGATCGAGATTCTGTTTCCACTGAGCTAGCAGGCGATCGATTTGTTCTACATTCACGGTTGCAATTTCGATTATCTATATTTGTGCAGTAGATTACCATTTTATCAATTTAAAATCTAAATTAAAGTATTGTCTCTATCTAGATGAGTCCGGGTGTATTCCCGAAGCTGAATTTCAGGGTAAAATAGGAGTCTCTGCCATCTTCGCTCGAACTCGCATTTGGGTGCATCTGGGTTTTGTAAAAAGCATTTTTTCTTTGAGTGCTGTCCCCGCTCACGTATTGTACAATATGCGAGCGGGGACAGCACTATAATAATAATAATGTAAAACTGAGATGCTCCAGATCGAACTCGCACTCTGCCATTCATAGGTTATTTACAGGATGTCTAAGCTGTTGCAGCATTTAAATTGTATATTTCGATGACGATGGAGAATTCTATCCCCCGATCCCCATCGGACTCTCTACCTCTCAATCAGGATATACAATTTAAATACGCCAGAGGCAATCTCGCACGATGTTTATTAAAAAATTAATCAATTATAAATATGGATTTGACGATCGCCCGACAACTCTTTTATCAAGAAATTAATCAGCCAGACGCTGCGATCGATCTGGCGAAAGCTGCGCTGTACATGGCTTTGGAAGAATACCCGAATTTTGAGCCTCTCGATTATCTCAACGCACTTGACACGATCGCCGATCGAGTGCGTTTGCGCCTCCCGCCACAGAATTATCCGCTGCGGATCATTCAAACTATTAACCGCTATTTGTATGACGATTTGGAATTCTCCGGCAATAATGCTGATTATTACGACCCCCGCAATAGCTTTTTGAATCAAGTGATCGATCGCCGCACTGGTATTCCCATCTCTTTATCTTTGGTTTATTTGGAGGTTGCTAAGCGGATTGATTTTCCGATGGTGGGGATTGGGATGCCGGGACATTTTTTGATTAGGCCGGATTTTGAGGATGCTGGGATTTTTGTGGATGCGTTTAATGGTGGCGAGATACTATTTCCTGAAGATTGTCAAGGGAGGCTTTCTCAAATTTACGGTCAACCTATGGAGTTGCAGCCGGCTTTTCTCGCGCCGGTAAGTCCGCGGCAGTTATTGGGGCGAATGCTGGGAAATCTGAAGGCGATTTACTTCCAACAGGGTGATGCTATGAGGTTTCTGGCGGCGATCGATCGGCTTTTGCTGCTGTTTCCTGATGCACTCTTGGAAAGGCGCGATCGCGGAATTCTCTATTATCAACTGGGGCGCTTGGCCGAGGCGCGGCACGATTTGGAACTATACATTACCAATGCTCCGAATGCTGAGGATGCTGCTAGAATTCGCCTATTGCTCGAAAGGCTCGACCAAAACTAAACTTAAATTTGCGATCGCTAGTCAAGGTTGCAGCTATTGGCTCGCACAACATCACAGGTGAAACCGACAATCTATATAGTTACAGGGCGATCGCCAAATCTCGCTTTTATAAGTTTTGCAAAGGTATATAAAATTGTCAAAAATCGGAGTATAACATATAAATTATGAATTAACACCTATCTTTTGATAGGTTCAATTGGCTTGACATGACTGTATAATACCTAGGTCATTTACGGAACTTCTGAATCCACTTTCCCGACTGATACCTGGGCATTCGATCGAACGAAAAAGTATTTTGACGTAAAGAGGCATAAACTCATGAACTTTAAGTTTCAACAAGGTTATCTTAACGGAATGCAACCGCAGTCAGCCCATTTAGCCAAAAGAATCTCAAAGTCTTTATCATTAGGTTTGGCGCTTTTGGTGGGAACAAGTACAGTATTGCTGAGCAGTAGCAAAGCCTTTGCATTAGACAAAGTTACCGTAAAATACGGTGCTGTTGACGTAACTTTACCAATGAGCGATTTGCAAAGCTTTGCACAAACCGGCAAACCATCATCTCAACTGCAAAGTGTTTTGAGTCTTGCGAAACAAACTCCCGAATCGGTGCGCGAAATATTAACGCGAGAAGTGGCTTTAGATCCCCAAATGGTTTCGCGGCTGGCAAATACTTATTTTGGGGAAATTGTTTTCAAGCAATTGGGTGAGGTTGCTTATACCCCGGCTACAAAGGCACAAAGCGCGCCGGCACTGCGCGATGCTTTGGTTGCAGCTTCCAAAGATGGCAAACTATCCCTGATGGAAGTGATGCAAAATTACACTCCTCCGGCTTTAGAAGTTGATGGCAATCAAGCTATGGCTATCTACCAGCGAGTGATTAAAGATATCCAAGATTTGCAAGCTATGTATCAGAATTCCCCGGGTTTGCAAAGTACGGCTGGTCAAGCAAGACAAATGATTTGTCAGCCCAACTCATCATCGGGGGCTGGGAAGTAAATCATTTTGCTCTGGATTGGGAATGGGAATGGGGAATGGGGAATGGGGCATAGGGCATAGGGCATAGGGCATAGGGCATAGGGCATAGGGAATTGGTGCTTTCTTTTCCTATTATCTCTTACTTTTCAGCCATTACCGATGACCCATTACCCAATTACCAATTCCCCATTACACCTTGCCAATTTCTTGAGATAATTGCTCGGCTACCCGTTTGAGCCGGCGCAGTTGGCTTTTCATATCTTTTTGCGTCCAAGGGGCTGCAAAGCGATTGAATCCAAATCTAATTAAAGGATTGGGAATTTGAAATTCAAAGCGGTTAATCAAGAGAGTCCCTTGGATTTGGGGCTGGCATTCCCAGCGATCGCATCCTTTGAAATATCCGTCGAACCCCCATACAATTAAACCGGGTTGTCGCTCCAACACAACACTCTCTAAAGTGGGTTGCAAAACGGGAATTTTTATGATAAATAAACTGCGACTTCCTACAGCAGTATCCCATTCGCCCTCTGGATCGCAACGCAGCAGCGGATTGAGCCATTTGTGCATTAAAGTGCGATCGACTATACAGCGCTCCACCAACGTAGCAGCAGCGCGAATTTCAATGGATTGCTCGAAAACTTGACGAATTGACATGAGAACCTGCAAGCTAGAAGCGTATTCTTACAGTTTCTTATTTTCCTTGTCAAATCTGACCTTAACCTGAAAAAACAATGAATGAAACTTGGCAAGAAATAACTCAACCGATATCGGGCCCAATGGCGGTTGTGTCCGATCGAATCTTGGCACAGGCCCAGCTAGCCCCGAATCCGCTCTCAGAAGCGGAGCGGGGATTAAACAATCTATTTGCGGGCAAAGACATTGAAAATCTCGTCTGGGCGATCGGCATCCTGCTAATTGGCTTGATCGTATCAGCCCTCGTCTCATCTTTAGTCGGCGGATTGCTCAAGAAAACAACGATCGACAACCGACTGGCTGCTTGGATTACCGGGCGCCCGGAAGGAGAAGGATCTCCGCAAGTGGAAAAATGGATTTCCGGTGCGGTATTCTGGATCATTTTTATCTTTTTCCTAGTTGCCTTTTTCAACCGGCTGAATCTCACGGCTGTCTCGCAACCGCTGAATACTTTTCTCAACCAAATTGCTGGTGCTTTGCCGAAGTTGGCTAAAGCCCTAATTTTCTTGGGGATTGCTTGGGTGGTGGCGACAGTTGCCAAATTAGCCTTGTCGCGGGCGATGCGGACTTTTGGCGTAGACGAGCGCTTGAACCAGCAGGTGGGTACTGCACCCACCGAGACTCCTTTGCTGCTGAGCGATACTCTGGCAAATGCGCTGTACTGGTTCATTTTTCTGCTGTTTTTGCCGTTGGTTCTCGAATCGCTGGATTTACAGCAGGCTCTGCTGCCAGTGAATAATTTGCTGAACCAAATTTTGGCGGCAATTCCGAAGATTCTGGAAGCTGTGCTGATTGGGTTTGTGGGCTGGCTGCTGGCTCAAGTTGTGCAGCGGATTGTTACGAATCTGCTGGCTGCTGCTGGCGCGGACAGTTTGGGCGCTCGGTTTGGCATTTCCCGGAGTTCGGGCGGACAATCGCTGTCGTGGATTATCGGCACAATTGTCTATGTGTTGATTTTGATTCCTACGGCGATCGCAGCTTTGAATGCTTTGGACATCCAAGCGATTTCCTTGCCGGCGATCGCGATGCTCAATACGATTCTGGGCGCGCTTCCTAACATTTTTACAGCAGCGATAATTCTCGCGGTTGCTTACTTTTTGGGGCGCTGGATCGGCGATTTGGTGACGAATATCTTGACGGGAATTGGCTTTAACAATGTCTTTTCTTGGTTGGGAATGCAGCCGAAACAGCCGCTGCGACTACCGCCGTCGAGTTCGA
Organism: Oscillatoriales cyanobacterium; assembly: GCA_004292955.1. Classification (GTDB taxonomy): domain Bacteria; phylum Cyanobacteriota; class Cyanobacteriia; order Cyanobacteriales; family Microcoleaceae; genus Microcoleus. Next base: position 13,865 of record RDXX01000046.1, read on the forward strand.
CGGATCCCGACGCAACTGTACTTCAGGAACCGGATGTTGCGGCACGCACGCCTTCGCAATTTGTCGGCATTGTGGTGCAGGTAGGCATCATGCTGTTTGCTGTGGTGGCGGCTACCGACGTGCTGAAGATTCCAGCGCTGACTGCGATTGTTAGCGGTATTGTGCTGGTTGCTGGTAGGGTGCTGTCTGGTTTGGTGGTATTTGCGATCGGCTTGTATTTGGCGAATCTGGCGTTTAGTTTGATTGCTAGCTCTGGAACTCGCCAAGCGCGGCTGTTGGGCCAAACGGCTCGAATCGCGGTGATTGCTTTTGTTGGAGCCTTGGCGCTGCAACAGATGGGCATTGGCAGCGATATTGTGAATTTGGCTTTCGGGCTGTTGCTCGGGGCGATCGCCGTTGGGATTGCTCTAGCTTTTGGTTTGGGCGGGCGCGAGATTGCGGCCGACGAACTTCGCGGATGGCTGGCGTCGTTTAAACAAGATAAGACGCCACGTTCGTAAGTCTAATTGATCGGTAAAAAATGGCGTTTGTCCTTAACAAACGCCGTTTTTTTATGCTTAAATTTATCGAACCTGCTAAAATAAGATCAGCGAGAATTGAGGAGACTTAAACCGTGACAGTTTTAACTCAACAAATCGAAGAAGAAATAGAATATCCCAGCAGCGACGGAGAACCGATGGCGGAAAGTGACATCACGCGCGATTACATGACTTACGGCGTGGAAGCTCTGAAGCAGCACTTTCAAGGGCGATCGGATGTCTATGTGTCAGCAAATTCTTTCGTGTATTACGAAGAAGGAAACAAATCAGCAGTAGTTGCTCCCGACATTTATGTAGTATTTGGAGTCAGAAAACGCCAGAGAGATAACTATAAAATATGGAAAGAAGCAGGGATAGCACCGCAGTTTGTCTTAGAAATAACCTCAGAAACAACTCAAGAGGTAGATCAAGAAATTAAACCAGAAACTTATCGAAGTTTGGGAGTCAGGGAATACTTCCAGTACGATCCGTCTGGGGATTATTTGAATCCGATATTGCAAGGAGTGCGTTTAGTAAACAACCAGTACGAGCCGATTCCCGTCAATAATATCGCCTTCGATACGCTGTGGCTGTACAGCGAAGTATTGGGACTGGAATTGCACTTAGTTTCTGGAGAATTAAGGTTTAGAAATCCTCAAACAGGAGAGTTTCTGAAGACTTATCAGCAATCAGAACAAGAACGGCTGGCGGAACAACAAGGACGGCTGGCGGCGGAATCAGCTTTGCGATCGCTCGTTTCTCAACTGTTACATTCAGGCATGAATTTAGAGCAAGTTGCACAAATGATGAATTTATCGACATCGGAAGTTGAGCGATTAGTAGTAGGAAATGAATGAGCAATAAGGATCGCAAATTAAATAATTTACACAAGTTTGTGGGATGGGCGTCCCGCCCGTCTTTTCTGGACGGGCGGGACGCCCATCCCACAAGAACAATAAAGATTATAAGTTATTTCATTCTCATTCCTAAGCGCATCCAACCTTCAGATTACAGCCTCGGATCGACAGGTTCGCTCTCCATCGCTAAAACTCCGAAAACGCACTCATGAACTTGCCTCAACGGAGCACCAGCCACAAATCTCTCCAACGATTCTACACCGAGAGCAAACTCTCGCAAAGCTAAAGAACGCTTGCCAGAAAGCCCGCGCGATCGCAATTTTTCTAAATGCTCCGGCAAAGAATATTCCAGACCGTAAATAATTCGCAAATACTCTTTACCGCGACATTTGATCGCAGGCTGTACGAGTCCTTTGCTATTGTTCACAATAAATTCCATCGGTTTAACCACCATCCCTTCGCCCCCAGTCTCAGTCATTTTTTCCCACCATTGAATCCCTGCGAATTGACTGTCAAGATCGGCAATTCTAACTACTTTGTATTGAGTAGCTAACAGCAATTCTAGGTCAAAATTACAGATTTCTGCTATCTGTTCCATGTGCCAGCAGTGATTCTGATCGGTGTGAACATTTCCCTCGGTTGCCAAGATGTGGAAAGGCGCTAACTTGAGGTCGGAGATGGATTTCACGGGCCAGCAGTAGCGCTGGTAGGCATTGACATAGCGATCGGCTAAATCGGCTCGTTCCCGGTAGCTAGCCAACACAGAATCAACCTCAACTCCCCGCTGTTTCGCCTGTTCTAGCTGCTGAATCGCCTCTGCAAACCCGTGACGGGATGCGGTTCCCACGGCAGCATATTGTTCTTGCAATAAACCTTGAGCTTTGGCAGACCAAGGCATTAATTCGCAGTCCAAACACACCCAATCGGTTTTAAATTTATCCCAAAAATTGCTGGCAGAAAGAGCGCGATTTACCCGCGTTAAAAACTCGGTTTCTAAGGTAGAATTATCGAAGAAATGGCGACCAGTACGGGTGTAACAAATGCCAATGCTGTTGTTGAGAATCCCAAAGCGCCGTTTAGCGGCCGATTCATCGCGGCAAACAATGACAACTGCACGGGAACCCATGTGCTTTTCTTCGCAGACAACTGTTGATACGCCCTGCTGTTGGTAGTAGTTAAAGGCTTCGGCTGGATGTTCTAAAAGTCCGGGTTCTTGGGAGGTAGCAGCGGGAGACATGGTGGGCGGTAAGTAAATCAGCCATTTGGGATTGGCGGCAAATCTGCTCATTACTTCTAGGGCTGCGATCGCATTTTCTGCGCGAATTGTTATGTTACGTTGCAGCCTGGTTGAAATCATGCGTTTTCCGAGCACGTCGGCAATATCCAGCACGTCATCAAACTGCTGTTGGGCGGTGAGATTTGTGGCGGGAAAACTGTTATCTGGAGTTGCAATGGATGGAAATGCGATCGGTTTGGCTGGTTCGCAGTAAATCATCGCAGCAGGAACGCTGACAAATTCTCTTTCAGGATACCGCAAAGCTGTTAGCTTGCCGCCGAAAACGCAGCCTGTGTCAATATCAACAGTATTGTTCAACCATTCTGTTTCGGGAATCGGGGTATGTCCGTAAACAACAGCAGCTTGACCTCGATATTCTGCGGCCCAATTGTAGCGGACTGGTAAGCCGAATTCATCGATTTCGCCTGTGGTTTCTCCGTACAATGCGAAATCTCGAACGCGGGCGGATGCGCGTCCCTGAAGTTCTGCTTTCATTCCGGCGTGGGCGACGACTAATTTGCCGCCGTCGAGGACGTAATGTCCGATTAAACTATCTAGAAATTGGCTAATTTCGCTAACTGCTGATTCGCGCAATTCATCGGGTAAATCTGCAATTTCTGCTAAGGTTTGTTCGAGTCCGTGGTTGATTTTGACATTTTTGCCGCTGAGTTTTCGCAATAATTTGATGTCGTGATTTCCGGGGACGCACAAAGCGGTTGATGCTGCTACCATGTTGCGGACGAGTTTGAGGGTATCGAGAATGCGCGGGCCTCGATCGACCAAATCTCCCAAAAACACGGCTTTACGACCTTCTGGATGGGCGTAGGTGGGATAATCCCAAAAGCCAGATGCGCTGGATGGTTCGACAATTTGATAGCCCAACTGTTGCAGCAATTGTGACAATTCGCCGCAGCATCCGTGAACGTCACCGATGATGTCAAAGGGGCCTGTGTCCTGTTTGCGGTTGTTCCACAGCGGTTGTCTCTCGATTTGGGCTGCTGCGATGTCTTCTGGGGAACGGAGGATGTGAACGTAGCGGAAGCCTTCGCGATCGAGATTTCGGAGCGATCGTCTTAAATTTTGAACGTGGCGGCGAATGACATGACTGCCAAAATTGCGGTTTGGACGCTGTTGATTGCGATCGGCACACAATTTTTCGGGCAAATCCAGCACAATTGCTACTAAAAAGCAATGATATTTTCGGGCTAATTCTAACAGCGGTTTGCGACTTTCTGGCTGCACATTCGTAGCATCAATCACAGTTAATTTACCCGCAGCCAGACGTTTAGCAGCGATTAAATGCAGCACTTCAAAAGCATCAGCGGTAGCCGCTTGATTGTTTTCGTCGTCGGAAACCAGGCCGCGGCAGTAATCGGATGAAATAATTTCTGTCGGTTGGAAATGCTGGCGCGCAAAGGTAGATTTGCCGGAACCCGATGCACCGATGAGCAGGACTAAAGATAGTTCGGGAATTGTAATTTTCATGGTTTAATAATATTATTCAGCAAACATCTGCGCCAGAATATCTAAAACAGCTTTTTGTTCGTCAGCGCTGATTTTACCGAGATATTGAACTAATCGATTTTTGTCAACAGTCCGAATTTGATCCAGGATAATTTGTCCATCTTTGCCTTGAAAATTACAAGCTATCCGGCTGGGATATGCTTGCCCCTTCGTTGTCATTGGAGCAATGATGACAGTGGAAATGCGCTTGTTCATATCATCGGGTGAAATCACTAAACAAGGTCTTGTTTTCTTAATTTCACTGCCAACAGTGGGGTCGAGATTAACTAAAAAAACATCAAAACGTTTGACTACCATTGCCACTCATTCTCCTCCCACTCAGTAGTTATGACATCATCAAGCAGGACATCATCATGTTGTTCGGCCATTTTTGCGAACGCTTCTTCCCAACCAGCACGCGGTTTTATAGCTGCACGAATGACGATTCGATCGCCCTGAACTTCGATTTCTACTGCTTCACTAATACCAATTTGCTCTAATAAAGATTTAGGAATGCGAATTCCTTGAGACCGATCGACTTTAATTATCTGGGTTTGGATAGATTTGCTCATAGCTGAAGCCTGCCTTTTTCCAAGTTTAACTACATTGTAAGCACAAAAAACTGTAGCAGTTATTCTATCAAAGCAAATATTGCCATTTGTGTAGGCGAACCAAGTGCTAAATCCTCCGATCCAACGGATCGAAACTCCACCCTAAAACCAAACCGTTCAGCCACCCCATTCGCCCAAGTCTGAAACTCTGCGCGCGTCCACTCAAAGCGGTGATCGCGGTGGCGAAATTTACCCGCCGGCAAGTTTTCAAACCGAACATTGTACTCAACGTTGGGAGTTGTGACGATCGCAAATTTCGGCCGCACAAACTCAAACAAAACCCGTTCAAAAGCAGCCAACCGTTCTAAATCGAGATGTTCGATTACCTCAATCACCGCTGCTGCGTCAAAATTCGTCAAGCGGCTGTCCCGATAAATCAGGGAACTTTGGATCAATTGTAAGCGAGATTGCTGTGCCGGAGAAAAGCGATCGACCTGCAATCGTTCCTTGGCGATTTCCAACGCCCGAAAAGACACATCGACTCCGGTAATTTGGGCGATCGCACTTTCGGCTAAAAGCAATCGCAGCAGTTTTCCCTCACCGCAGCCCAAATCTACCACTCGCTGAGCACCGCGGGCTTTTAAAACAGTCATCACAGCTTCTAAACGCTGTTCGTTGAGGCTAATTCGCTGTTCTAAAACTTCCTCTTCTTGCTGGTGAGAAACTTCGAGTTTCTCCGGATCGAGATTATCTTCTTCTGCTAATTGTGCCACAGCAAGGCGAGTCAAACGGCGCTGGCGTTTCAAATAGCGATCGGCAATTTGTTCCCGGGCGGGATGCGAGTTCAACCAACCTTCGCCGTGACGCAATAACTTCTCGATTTCATCATCGCCCACCCAATAATGTTTATCGTCATCTAAGACAGGAATTAGTACATAAAGATGGCTCAACAAATCCGCTAACCGCAGTGTATTTTGCAGTTCCACAGCAAAGTAAGGACTCGCGCCCCACTCGGGAAATTGTTCGTCAAGAATCAGCGGTTTTGCTGCGACTTGATAGCCCAGCGGCTCAAACATTTGGCGCAGGAACTTCTCGCCCCCGCGACAGGGCAAAACCGACAGCTTAACTGTCAGCGGAATGGCAGTTTCTGCGAGTTCTGGACGGTCTTTGCAGCGCCCGGATAGGGCGGTACGGAAGACCTGGGCGAGGGCGACACTGAGAAAGGATGAGGCTACGTAGGGGCGATCGTTGACGTATTGTTCTAAAGGGCGATCGCCCGATTTGGTCTTACCGCGCACCAAACCAACCGGATCGACATCTAACAGCAAAGCTGCCGTGCACTTGTCTGCATTTGCTTCAGGATAAAACACGCTGGCTTGTCCGAAAGTCATCGGGAAGCATTGAAGGCGATCGGGATGTTTGTGCAGCAAATAGCCTAAATCCGTAGCAGGGACGCGAGTTGTGGAGATAGTTAATAACATAATATTGGGAATTGGGCATCGGGCATCGGGCATCGGGCATCGGGCATTGGGAATTGGTGTTTGTTATTTCATAATTACTTCTTTTTACTAATGACTAATGACTACTGACTACTGACTAATGACTACTGACTACTAAGATTGCTGTTTTTCCACACTTCCCAAATTCAACTTAGCGCGCAATTCATCCTTAATCCGATTTAAAATAGAATCCTCATCCAAAGAAGCCAAAATCTTACTCACCACAGCCTTCGGCCCATCATCACCCCAAGAAGCACCATTAGCCAAATAAGCCTTAGTAACTTGACCAATTCCGTAGCAAGAAACCCCAGCAATTGCAGCTTGAGTCACAGCCACAGAAACATAAGGCCCCAAAGCCAAACCACCCGTCGCCGGCGTCGCCAAACCCAGCAATCCTTTCAAAGAACTTAAGCCAAAATTCGCTAACAATTCCCCCGCAGTAATTCCCCCCATACTAATCGCAATCTTTTGCAGCAATTCCACCGCCCCCGCTTCGGTCATCGGAATGCCGTAAACTTTAGATAGAGTTAATATCATCACCACATCAATTACCGCCCCGCTGAGAATATCAACTATTGTAATTGGATTCAGGGCGATCGCCACAGCTTTAGTCATTACCCCATTCCAGATAATCCGGTTAGCAGCATCATCGCGAATCTCCATTTTTCGCTGCACCAACTGCTCGTTAATATCCCCCGCACAGAGCATCGTATTCAGCGCCACCAAAGATTTACCTTCTCTGTCTAAAATCTCCAAAATTTTTAATTTTAAATCTTGTACTTGTGGTAAACTGCGCGTCATTTTTACTCCCATACTTCCGTCGGGACGGCGCACCGCCTGCGCTGTCAAAGGTGAAGCCGCCGACATCACAATTTCATCGGGAGATAGCAATTCTCTCACGCGATCGTCCCGGATTTTATGATAAATTGCCAGCCTGTCTGCATCGGGATACTGGTCAATTTTATTAAACACTAATAACATCGGTTTTCCGGCTTCCCGCAACTGCGAAAGTGCTGCGTATTCTACTTTTGTAATATCGCCAGCCACCACAAACAAAATCAAATCGGCTTGTTGCGCGACGCGACGGGCTAAAAGTTCGCGAGTTTCGCCGTCAACTTCATCAATTCCCGGAGTATCGATTAATTCTACTTGCGACAAACGGTAAATAACCGGCGAAAGTCTATCGGGTAAATCATCATCAACACCATCTCCGACATCCCACTGGCCAATAGTTGTGGTGCGAGTCACCCCGTGAGTCGGGCCCGTTTCAAACACATTTTGACCCAAAAGCGCGTTCAAAACCGAAGATTTTCCCCTTCCTACCATCCCAAACACAGCGATTTGCACGCAAGCGCGCTCTAGCTTGTCGAGCATGGTTTCCAAGCCGCCAATTTCCGGCTCCAGTCCAGTTCGCTCTTGTGCTGTCAAATCGAGATTTTCTACTATATCTCGCAGAGCATCTTTGGCGCGGCGCAGGTTTAGTTCTGCTTGAATGTCTGCGAAGCTTAATATTGTGTCGTCTAATTCGCGATCGACATTTGAAAAATCCGATACTTCAGTCATTGTTACCTGATGTTATAGCTTTGCTTTACTTAAAGTTTCTACCGATATGATGCTATTCTAGCTTTTTCTGTGGGCTTTGTACATTAGGGGTAGGGCAATGGCGTGTTTATAATCCGGGTATGGACACAGCAATGCTGTGTCCTCATCCTGGTAAGGACACAGCAATGCTGTGTCCCTACAGATATCATGTAAAACTTGTTTAATTTACAACAATGATTAACCGCCTCCAAATAATAGCCAGTTATCCATTTCCATTACGTGTAATAATTTTCCTCTTAATCTTAGCAGCAATCTGGCTACCGCTAGCCGCACCAATTTATCTCTTAGTTAAAGATAGCAATCTCGCAACTATTCTGACAATGGGATTGCTGTTTACCGAGTTTTTGTTGCTACTTCCGCGCTGGGGAAAACAGGTTTACGGACAAACGCAATTGCTCAAAAGTTACGGTTTAGTGAATACGCGACAAAACGGTTTTGAGCTTTTGACCGGATTGGCGATCGGCATTTCGATCGCATTCACCCTATTTTTTGTGCAAGGACTGCTCGGTTTTGTCGCATGGCAAAATTCTCATAATTTGCCGAGAATCATCGCAGAAGGGCTATTAAGCGCCCTGGGAGTGGGTTTTGCAGAGGAGTTGGTATTCCGGGGTTGGTTGTTCGACGAGTTGCAGCGGGATTACAGTTATCCGATGTCTGTGCGGGCGAACAGTCTGGTGTTTGCCCTATCTCATTTTATCAAACCCGTGGAGGCAATGCTGCGGACTTGGCCTCAGTTTCCGGGCTTGTTGTTGCTGGGTTTGATATTGATTTGGGCAAAGCGAAGTTGTCAAAATCGATTGGGTTTGTCGATCGGGCTTCATGCAGGTTTAGTCTGGGGATACTATATAATTAACGTCGGAGAGTTAGTGCGATATTCTGGCTCTGTGCCGGATTGGGTGACTGGAATTAATGGCAATCCGTTGGCTGGTGCGATCGGGCTATTGTTTTTGAGCGTGTTGGCTGTGGGAATGCGGCAGATGTCCCAACAGTCCAAAGGTTTGTAGTCAGGACTTTAGTCCTTCTTCCCAAATTTTCACCCTTGATTCTATAGTCTCTTAGAGAGGGACATCGTTTGTATAGACGCGGTTTAAACCGCCAATTATTCTACTCTACAACCAACCTGGGGAACTTTTTATGCAGCTTGCTGAACTTCTACCACTCGTGAAAAATTTGCCTCACACTGACAAACTTTTACTACTGCATTTTATCGTATCAGAATTACTCCAAGAATCAGGTATAGTTCCGCTAGAAGAGCAAGGCAAAGTATCTAGCACTAATTCCTACAACTCTTTTGAAGCCGCTGCTGTATTAGCAAAGGCATTATCAGAAGAAAAAGCAGTAAAACATGGTTGATAAAGTCAGATTTGCGTTTACCGAAATCGATCCGCAACTGGGTGCATTAAGTACATTGCCTTACTTGCCACTAACTTTAACTTATCAGAATTGCTCTTTAAGTGCATCAGGCTTGCTAGATACAGGTTCTAGTGTTAACGTATTGCCCTACGAAATGGGATTAAGATTAGGAGCAATTTGGGAACGTCAAACACTTTCTGTTCCATTAGGAGGCAATTTGGCTAGGTTTGAGGCGCGGGCTTTGGTATTGAGGGCGAACATTGAGCGCTTTCCTCCAGTGGATTTAGCTTTTGCTTGGACAAAAGACAGGAATGCTCCATTAATTCTAGGACACATGAATTTCTTTCTGGAGTTTGATGTCTGCTTATACCGGGCTGAATTATTATTTGAAATTAGTCCTAAAAGGAGAGGAGAGCAAAGATAGGCTGGGTTTGTCGATCGGGATTCATGCAGGTTTAGTCTGGGGATACTATATAATTAACGTCGGAGAGTTAGTGCGATATTCTGGCTCTGTCCCGGATTGGGTGACAGGAATTAACGGCAATCCGTTGGCTGGTGCGATCGGGCTATTGTTTTTGAGCGTGTTGGCTGTGGCAATGCGGCAGATATCGGAACAGTCCAAAGGTTTGTAATATATCCATCAGGTGCGGATCTATCAGATTGTTGGTATTGAGTTAGGAATTTATCGCAGGATCCACACCCTACAACTACTTAGGCTTATGTCTCAGAATTTTCAGATAATTAGCATTTCTGGTGAAATCATGGGCGGAACACCTGTTTTTATTGGCACTAGGGTTCCTGTCCAAACACTTTTTGACTATTTAGAAGCCGGAGAGTCAATTGATGATTTTTTAGATGGATTTCCCACTGTAACTAGGGAGCAAGTAATTGCTCTCTTGGAAGTTCTTAGAAAACAATTGATTGCGATGGTGGCGTAGAATTAAGCCGATCTTAGCTAACGTAGTTAATTGATAATTATGTTATACTGAATTCATAAAAACGCAAAAACCATGCTAAGTAAATCTTCGCGCCTTATTTACGGCGATGAATTAATTACCGCAACAGAATTGAACCAGCAACTGAATCGAGTGCTAGATTTGGCGATGGAACACCCTGTCACTATCACTCGCAACGACCAGCATTTTGCTTTACTGCGCCGGGAAGAGATGACGCTGTGGGTAAAAGCTGCGACGCTTTCTTTGACTGTATTTGAAGTAAGTGCCGCTGCTTACCGGCTGCGATTGGGAGAAGCGATTAGTTCAGCAAATCCCTATCACTGGCTGACAGTATTTGACTCAGATGAACTGTGCGAATTGATTGCTGAATTAGAAAAAGCTTACCGACTTGCTGAGTCGGAATCTGGCGCATGGAATCAGATTGAGATTGTAATTCATGAATGGCATGAAAGCGCTAAAGCAATTTCTAGCCCGGAACTCGCAGCAGCTTTCAGCGATGAAATTGACGAAGTTTTGCTGACACCACCTCAAATAGAAAGCACTACTGAATCGACTCAGTTATGACCCACACTCCACCTACTCCAGACGATTCAGAAACTGGCGTTTCCTCTGAAGAACTTTCCGTACCTGTACCCGTGATTTCCGAGTTGGTAATCCCACCTGAAGAAGCACTTACAGCACCCCGAACATCCCTATCTACTAAAGAAAATGCAGCCGAAATTATCGTGCAATTGCCTGAATCGCCCTGGTTAGTAGTAGCGAAAAACCGACGGGTTAACCGAGATTGGGAAGCTTTATTGTTACGCGCCCCTGAGAATACTCGTCGCTGCTATCAGGATTTATGTACTAGCCCGATGGTGAGAAAACCGAGGAGAGTTTTTCCGTTAAAAGGCAAACTTTATCAAGGTGCGTGGGAATACGAAGTAACAAGTTCAGACAGAGTATTTTATGTACCGGATGAACACAAACGCAAGGTGCTTGTTTATTACGCGGGAACCCATCCTAAATCAGCACCAACTCCTCCGTAAATAAACCAGACTATTTCAGCAGACTTGTCTCTACAGAAAGCATTGGCAAATTGACAGTAATTTTCCCAAACAAAACTTACGCACAGGTGGCTAGAAACCGGGTTTTTTGACGATAATCCTTCGCTGTACTCCACAGAAAGTGTAAAAAACCCGGTTTCTTTGTCGGGAGTGCATCCACGAGTGCCAAAAATAAATCGAGTCACCAGAGGCGATAAGGGGAAGGGAAAAGAGAAGAAGAGTAAAGGACAAAAGAGCAAAAAAACAAAGGGCTAAGAAGTCCACGCAGCCACACACACAACCCGAAAACCCTTGCCGTAGTCGCCCCAGTCCTGCCCATTACTGTGCCTAGAAGCAGAACGGCAAAGCCCCGAATCGTTGACGAACGAACCACCGCGCAAGAGCCGCCTTCGACTATCTCCACCACTTTCCCAAGCACTACCATCAGTCGGCGCACCGTTATAAATATCGGGCCAAATATCTTGACACCATTCCCAGACATTCCCGTGCATATCATAAAGTCCAAAGGTATTAGGCGGAAAACTACCCACAGCAGTTGTTTTTGCACGATAGGTTCCCTTCGGTGCAGAACCATAGGGATAATTCCCGTCATAATTAACTAAATCCAGGGTAATAGTGTCCCCAAAATAAAAAGGTGTCGTCGTTCCTGCACGACAAGCATATTCCCATTCGGCTTCACTAGGCAATCTATAATTGCGTCCAGTAAGTCGAGATAACCTCGCACAGAATTCTATAGCATCATTCCAACTTACTTGCTCAACAGGTAAATCATCACCTTTAAAATTAGAAGGATTAGCCTTGAGGTCAATCTTGACTTTTGGAAAACCGGCCACAGCACGCCATTGAGCCTGAGTCACCTCATATTTTCCCATCAAAAAAGCGGCGACATTAACAGTACGCTGTGGTCCTTCATTCTTCTCTCGTCTTGGTTCCGTATCGGGGGAACCCATGACGAAACTACCCCCAGGAATTGCCATCATGTCTAAAGTTATGCCATTGGCGATAGTTTCAGTAAAAACCTGTGCTTGACTTTGGCTGCGCTTGGTGATTTCCCCCTTTGAATTCACTGTCACCGTTTCAAATTGAACTGTTTTTAGGGTATTTGACGATACTTTTGGCGCTGGAGTTTTTGGTGGTGGTGGTTCTAGTTGTCGGATTTCTGAAGGTGGCAAAGGAGATGGTGTATCATTGCGTAATCTCGGTGACGATGGCTGAACCGTTGGAGTTTGAGAGGAGTTGTTTAGCAAGTTTTGAATCACAACTGAACCGACAAGTCCTACTCCAGCAAAACCGACTAATTGTAAAAAACCTCGCCTTGTCGGTGGCGGTGGTGGCGGTGGTGGCGGTGGTGGCGGTGGCGGCGGGGAAGACTGCGACAAAGATAAAATTGCCTGGAATGCTTCATCTGCATTTTGATAACGCTGACTGAAATTGTCGCGCACCATTTTATCTAAAACATTAGCTAAATTATTACTCACTTGAGCCTGATTTCGCCAAATTACCTCTCCTGTCCGCGTATCTTCTCGTAAGTTAAAAGGATGTTCACCAGTCAATGCTTGAATTCCAATCATCCCCACTGCATGAATATCACTGGCAAATCTAGGTTTGCCCTTCGCTTGTTCGCTCGGCATATAACCAGGAGTACCAATTGCAATAGTTAAGCTAGTTTGCTTTTGAGCATTTACAACTATTGTGCTAATTTCCTTGACAGCGCCAAAGTCAATCAAGACAATTTTACCATCTTGGCGACGCATTAAATTATCAGGTTTAAGATCGCGATGAATCACCTTTTGCTGATGAACAATTGCTAATATTTCTAAGATATTGTGCAATAATGTAATAGTATATGATTCGCTTAATTTTTTACCGGGAATCAGTTCTTTCGTAAGGTCATGTCCGGCGATAAAATTTTGCACCAAATAAAATTCCCCATTTTCCTCAAAGTGGGCGGAAAGCTTGGGGATTTGGTCGTGTAGACTACCCAATTTATACAGAGTTTGGGCTTCCGTCTCGAATAAGCGTTTGGCCATTAGCAAAAGGCCAGGGTCAGCGTTTTTCGGTTTAAGATGTTTGACAACGCACTGGGGATGTCCGGGTAAGTCTAAATCTTTGGCAAGGTAGGTGTGGCCAAAACCGCCTTTCCCCAAGAATTTGATAATTTGATAATGATTGCGGAGGGTACGACCCAGCATAGTTTTCAGGGAATGCAGTGGAAGTTAGGATATATTGTCGCACAAAAAGTAATGAGATGCTTAAACTCAGAATCGTTTCCACAATTGTACTGCTAGTTAGTGCCAGTTGTTCATCTCCCGCACAGGCGCAAAATCCTGCACAAATAAAGCCAAATAATTCTTTAGTTCAAGTCCAGCCAACCCGCGAACAAATCCTCAATGCTTGCGTGCTCAATCGTGCGGAAACTCTGCCAAATCCTTTTACCGATGTGCCATCAAATCACTGGGCTTACAAAGCTGTTTTGACGATGTATTATTGCGGCGCTTACCGAGAAGCAACCCCGCCTGCTTTAATTCAAGAATTGCTGGAATCAACACCAACAAATTGACTATCCCGCATTTCATCTGCGTTAATCCGCGTTCATCTGCGGTTAAAAAAACAAAAACCGCAGATTTCAGGCAGATAAACACAGATAAACGCAGATTATTTCAAGATTATTTGGGAATGAGTGCAAGAGGTTTATTCTCAAAATTCAGCCCGAACCGTAAACGAATAATCGCCACCTGGTTCAAGCTGATAATCCCATTTTTCTAGAAAACGGTGCAGCGGTTCCTGAATCAATGCCCTACCCTGAGAAGGTTCCAGAATTAGTGTTTTTTCTTCCCGAAAACGCCATTGAAAGTGCCACTCAAAACTGCCGGCACTTACTTCACCTTCAATCGTGCCTTTTAGCCAAGATTGACCCGTAACTCGGACATGGGCTGTAGTTTCAGGCAAACGTCTCGAACTCACCTTTTTGTTTCCGCGTTTGTTTCTATAATGGTACGATTGTTGTAGAGACTCATGCTTTTTTCTATTCCTTGTTGCAGACTTAGCTCGATCGCCTCTACAACCAATTTCAGCATCTTCTCTACTAACTGACTTTCCTCTGAGGAAAATTTTCCTAATACGAAGGAAATCGTATCTTTATCATTTTTAGCAGGATCGCTTTGAGGTTTGCCGATGCCAATCCGCAATCGGGGAAATTTGTCTGTCCCCAAATGAGAAATTGTGGATTTCATGCCGTTGTGCCCGCCCGCTGAACCGGCTAGGCGCATTCTCATTTTCCCGATCGGCAAATCCATATCGTCGTACACTACTAACACAGCAGGCGCAGGTATTTTGTACCAATCCGCAGCCGCCCGAATCGATTGGCCCGACAGATTCATGTACGTCAGCGGTTTCAGCAACCGAATTTTCTGTCCGCGCGGCCGATTTCCCTCGCCGAATATGCCTTGAAATTTGCGATTTTCCGACAGCGAAATCTGCCAAGCTTGAGCCAAAGCATCTACTGCATTAAAGCCGATATTGTGTCGCGTGCGATCGTACTTTGGTTCTGGATTCCCCAAACCTACAATTAGCTGGGGAATCACCAACTCTGCTGGAGTTTCCGACTTCTGAGTGTTGTTCATTTAAATGTCTGTGCTATCTTCCTTAACAGCCGCGAGTTTTTCCGGTTCCGGCTTTTTGATTGCGACTGCTTCTTCTAACTGCTTCGTTTCCCGCGTAAACTCCGACTCAAAATCCCGCGAAGCATCCTGAAAACTCCGCAGTGCTTTCCCGAAACTACGACCAATTTCTGGCAACTTTTTCGGGCCGAATACCAACAGCGCGATGGTGAAAATTACTGCCATTTCCGGCAAGCCAATGCCAAAAATATTCATTTTGTTTCTCCTGCAATTTGTTTAATTAGTTAGAATTTAATTCCGACGCACTAACGGGAAAGGGCAAGGGGAAATGGGAAAACTTAGCTTTTACCCTTTCTCCTCTACCCTCAGCTTTTACTGTTAGTCTTAAATTTCGCTGCTCAAAGTTTAGCGGCCGAGACTCGACCAATCAACGTCCACATTCTCTAGAATCAGAGAAGAGTTGTAGATTTGCAAAATAATCAACAAGAACACGAAAAACAGTCCAATGAAAACGCTCATCAATAGGGTGGTTCCCCAACCGGGGGCTACCTTGCCGTATTCTGAGTTAAGGGGTTTGAGTCTGTCTCCCAACCAAGTCCGTTGTGCCATAAGTCACCTGCAATGAATCTCTACAGAAAAGTTTGACATATTTCCACCGCTAATTGCGATCGCAATTTCTCAGATCCCCCACTCGGACACTCTCCCCCTCTCCCTGTCCCACTCAGAGGCTGCCATACCGTACCGCGCCTCAAATTACTAGACTTTTAGACGAATTGTTATTTTTTGTAATATTATAGAGGGGATCACTCATAATCGCTCCTCAATATGGAACCAGCAGCAGTTCTCGGCATTTCTCTCGGTATGTGTCTGGTGGCAATCACCGGTTTCTCGATCTACACGGCTTTCGGCCCTCCTGCTAAGGAATTGAGAGATCCTTTTGAAGAACACGAAGATTAGAAATGAAGGAAGAAGGAAGAGGGAAGAAGGAAGATTTTCCCTCTCTCCCCATCTCCCCCTCCCCCCTCTCTCCCCATCTCCCCCTCTCCCCCTTTCCCAATTTTCCCCCTCCCCGCTGCGATCGAACTTCTGCGTTGCGCGAATCACCGTCTCCTGCTGCTCAATGCTATATTCTTTAAAATACGCTAAATCTATATTTGAGAAATCTATCTTCCAGTTAAAGTAAAAATTATTAAGTTTCAGGGAAAAGCATTATGGGCAATAGCTTTGGGCATCTATTTCGGATATCGACATTTGGGGAATCTCACGGCGGGGGTGTGGGAGTGGTAATTGACGGTTGCCCGCCTCTGGTGTCGATCGACCCATCGGAAATTCAAGCGGAACTCGATCGCCGCCGCCCCGGACAAAGCAAAATTACCACACCCCGCAAAGAAGCAGATACCTGCGAAATTCTGTCGGGTGTGTTTGAAGGCAAAACTCTGGGAACGCCGATCGCCATTTTAGTCCGCAATCAAGACACTCGTCCCCAAGATTATGGCGAAATGGCCACAACTTACCGTCCTTCCCATGCTGATGCTACCTACGATGCTAAGTACGGAATTCGCAACTGGCAAGGCGGAGGTCGATCGTCGGCGAGAGAAACAATTGGTAGAGTAGCAGCAGGGGCGATCGCCAAAAAAATTCTCCAACAAGCAGCAGGCGTAGAAATAGTCGGCTACGTCAAACGCATCAAAGACTTAGAATGCGTCGCCGACCCGGACACTGTTACCTTAGAACAAGTAGAAAGCAACATCGTTCGCTGTCCCGATGCCGAATGCGCCATTAAAATGATTGAACTGATCGAAAAAGTTCGCGACAGTGGAGATTCGATCGGCGGCGTAGTCGAATGCGTCGCCCGCAACGTACCCAAAGGTCTGGGAATGCCGGTATTCGACAAACTCGAAGCCGATTTGGCCAAAGCGATTATGTCATTACCCGCCAGCAAAGGCTTTGAAATTGGTTCGGGCTTTGCGGGGACTCTGCTTTTGGGCAGCGAACATAATGATGAATACTATACTGATGAACAAGGAGAAATTCGTACAGTCACGAATCGCTCCGGTGGAATTCAGGGTGGCATTGCTAACGGTGAAAATATCATTCTGCGCGCGGCTTTCAAGCCAACTGCAACAATTCGCCAGCAACAGCGCACAGTCACCCGAGAGGGGGAAGCAACGCTGCTGGCGGCAAAAGGAAGGCACGACCCTTGCGTTTTACCAAGAGCTGTGCCAATGGTCGAAGCAATGGTAGCTTTAGTGTTGTGCGACCATCTGCTGCGCCATCACGGACAATGTGGAACCTTAAAGTCTGAATTTTAAAATGGAAATCAGCTTGTCCTCTGTAGTGGCAAATCCCGTTGATTGCCCTCAACCCTCCGAAGCAATAAAAGGTATAGATGATTTTGTAGTACAGTTCTGGGGCGTGCGGGGCAGTGTTCCGACACCCGGATCGGAAACTGTTCGCTACGGTGGCAATACTTCTTGTTTGGAAATGCGAGTCGGTGGAAAACGCTTGATTTTTGACGGCGGAACTGGCTTGCGGATGCTGGGAGACCAGTTGCTGCAAGAAATGCCCGTGCAAGCTTATATGTTTTTTACTCACTATCACTGGGATCACATTCAAGGGTTCCCAATGTTCGCCCCAGCTTTCATTCGCGGCAATAGCTTTGATATTTATGGGGCAATTCCCCCCGATGGAGATTGCCTGAAACGGCACTTCGTCGAACGGGTTTTGCACTCCAATTCGCCGGTACCGCTGATGGGTTTGCCGGCAGATCTGACTTTTCACGAGATCGATCACAACCAGACGATGATGCTGGACGATATTGAGATTAGAACTGGTTCTCTGAATCACCCGAATACTGCTATGGGATATCGGGTGACTTGGCAGGGACGTTCAGTTGTTTACTGTTCGGATACGGAACATTTTCCCGATCGAATAGATGAAAATGTGTACAATTTAGCCCTCGACGCTGACGTGCTGATCTACGATGCGATGTACACCGACGAGGAATATCACAACCCCAAGTCTCCGAAGGTGGGTTGGGGACACTCGACTTGGCAGGAAGCGGTGAGAATGGCTAAGGAGGCCCGGGTGAAACGGGTGGTGATTTTTCACCACGATCCGGCTCATACTGACGATTTTCTCGATCGCATCGCCGAAGACGTGCAAATCGCTTTTCCCAAGGCTGTTATGGCCCGCGAGGGTCTTATTTTGCCGATCGGCTTCTGAACTTTCGTCGGTACGGTCGATCGTATCCTTTGTCAAATCATCATGATGATGATGATGATGATGATGATGTGGAGTAGGTCTCGCGGCCTGCTCCACAACTTTTTTATGTGTAGCAAAGAGTCTTGGTACGTGGTATAATTCTGACTTGGTAACTTTTTAGGAAGAATATTTAAGGTTTTTTTCATTGTTTGACAGGCTCTTATTTGAGAAAATCGAACAAAATTGGCAGTTTGTTATTCAAAGCGGGAGTTTAGCTGCTCAAGTCTGTAGACCCGATTACTGGACTTTCTGTGACTGTGATGGGTAGAAATATGCCGACCGGAAAAAATATCTAGTGCAAGCAAGGTCTCAGACTTTCGCCAAATGCCACGACAGAACTAACGTCGCCCCTAAACCAAAGCAAAAATTTATTGCGACGTGCTATTATTTGCGATCGAGTAACGACGCATCTGGCCCGATCGCTTCCGCAAAATGCACAGCAAGAAGTAAAATAACTGGAGGATTGCCAGAGGCGAAAAGGTCAACGTTTTGAGTGCCAACAAACACGGCAAAGCTCGTGAGAGCAGACTCTCGCGATGAGCGGCTGGTGGCAGCAAACTTCCCAAATCCCGATCGCCCAGTAATTTTCTGAGAATTCCTAAAGATAAAAGCTGAGGTTAGATTTACGAAAAAATACAGCATTGCGATGCTTTTTTCCGAACATGAATATTGGCAACTCTGAAAAGCCGATTTGAGAGCTTTTCGTTACAATCTGAGGAATTTTTCAGCAGTCAATTTCACTCAAAAGAAAGAGACTATCGCTCTTTGGTTTGGGACTAGCTGCAAGCAAAGTGAAAGTTATGACTTGACTATCAAAATGGGAAATTTACGTTTTAGATCTTCAGCAAATCAGTACAGATGGATTGCCTTAGGCAGTTTCGCTGTAATTATGGGTATTTCAGGGGCCCTTGCCTACCGCCTAGCTCCGCCACCCGGATTCATGGCCCAAGGCACTCTCACTTCTAACAATCCGCCAGTCAAATTTTCGAGCACGGGCACGACAATTCTCAAGCAGGGAGAGCAACTGACTCCGGATGTTCTACTGGCAGATAATGTTGTCAAAGCCGTGGCAGATGCAGTTAAACTGTCGCCGCAGCAAGTTCGACAAAATGCTAGCGTCCAGATTTCTAAGCCGGAACAACCGCTAGAGATTGCTGTTGGGTATCGCTCGCTCGATCAGCAGCAAGCAATCAAAACAGCGGATATGTTGATGAAGGGCATGGTTGAAAAAAGCCGGCTGATTAACAGATATCGCTGGCAATCAGTCAATCAGACGCTCAACCAACGCTTGGCACAAGTCACTCAAGACCTGAAACAAGCTCAGCAAAAACTCGACCAATACGAAAGAGAGCGCGCTCGCCTGTTGCAGCAAATGAAGCTTCAGCAAGACGTTTACAACAAAACTCAGCTTGCGATGGCGGATACGCAAGCCTCGGAAAAAGAAATGGTGAGCAGTTTGGCCGCCGCTACAGCGCCACAAATTGTGGCGACGCCCACGAGCGATCCAACTGTGCCTCTGATTGTGGGAGTTGGCCTGCTGTTAGCGATTTTGGTAAGTCGCGGTTTGATTCCTTCAGTGGCGGATTGGAGGAACAAAGCAGCTTTTCAGCGAGAAGAGAGCGAAAGGCTCCAAAGTGCTTTGTACCGACTGATCAAGGAAGGCAGCGGCGAAATCACTCTGGTACGGTTTGCGATGGAGACGCGGCTGTCGCCGGATGTCGCCCAGCGTTTTTTGAACCAACAAGCTGAAGTCTTTAATGCCAACTGTGAAATTAAAGACGACGGCAGCATTTTGTATCATTTCCACATTTAAAGGGCTGCGGGCGCGAGCCCTCCACAGAAGAGTTTAGCCGATCGAGCCACTGCTCGATCGGCTTGCTTTTTTGGGGTAAACGACGGCGAGCAGATGTTGCAGTTAAGGTTTTTTTGGTTAGGTCGGCGAGATTAAACAGAACCATGTAACAGTATGTAAATAGACTGACGAGTTCTGGTTTCTTCCCATTTGGATACTTTACGATCCTTAACATAGTTGCCTTTTAGAGCGCCGACGTACTTAATTGCGATCGCGCGTGACAGCAATCTCCGTGTCTATTTTTCACATCGTTTTGGCGATCGGACGGTTTTAACAAGGCAGACGGGAATTCCCCCACTATAGCGTACTCGGTTAGTGGGGGATGAAAGGCGTGTGAGTCGTACCCGACGAACAAATAGATAATTCCTTAGTACAAACATTTCGAGAATTGGTACAATCGGTTTGGAGGTCGATCGCCCCGCGCGGCGTCTAATACCATTTTTCTAAAGATCCGATAGAGATCGAACACGACAAGACATTGTAATTTATACACTTTCCCTGTTTGCCAAAGTCTGTCATAACTTTAAAAAAAAAAGAAATCCGCCACTGGATATATCAAACGCCATGTGGGTTTCCGACTAAAAACATTTCTGCCTTCGGAAGGAGGGCGGCTGCCTGGACATCGTGCAAGCGATGTGAGAGTCAGGGCAAGACGGCTTGTCAAACCTCGCTTACGCTGCGTAAGACCGAAACATAAGGCAAGCTTTGTGTCGAGGCGGTGGCGGTTGAAACAGGAAGCCCCCGTCATAGCGGTAATTCGCTTGACGGTGGGTACTTCACCTGAACCTCATTGAGCGATACTAGAAAAGGGAAAATCAATAACAGCAAAGGTTTCAGCTTGTTTTGGCGATCGGACGGTCTTAGCTGAACCTGATTGAGTTGTATGAGAAAACGGAAAAGCAATAATAGCAAGGGTTTCAGTAATTAACAACTCCAGATCGGCTGGCATTTGTGTTGATTTGGTAAACTTTTTGGATTTGGTGTTCCGCTCACTTAAATATCTATATAATAAAAAATAAGTAAATGTACGGTTGATTTTACCTAAGTTCCCGGATAAAGGACTACTCGATCGTTAAATATTGTTGAGAGGGTTAACAACCTCAGTAGAAATACTGTAATCTCAAGCAATAACTTGTTGAGGGAAGTTAGATAGTTTCACATAAGAGACTCGATCTAGCAAGAGCCAAGAATCAAACTCCCAGCCTGAAAGCGTGTGTTTTTACCTTCCACTTTTGCAATGACCTGTTGAGGCTAGACTTATGATGTTTGGAATAATTTGTTCTTCTTGCGTAGTATACTTTTTGCTAATGTCGATCGCCAATTACGGTGACACAGGAATGTAAATTATTGAAGGCACTCAGGCACTCTCGACAGAAGGCAGCAGACAAAAAACTGTTTGACAACTTCGGTGAAGTCTCAGGATCCGACTTGTGTGTCGTGGATTTGCTAGGAATAAAAATAGATGGATGAAGGAGTCGTTAAGTACCGCTGCGAATGGCAAGAGGCAGATCCTTTAGCTGCCGAGAACATAGCAGATTTGATGGACTGGCGCGATCGACTCCACTCTTGGGGACTAATAGGCGTCTACGAAAATAGTATTGGTTTTGGTAACATCAGTATCAGAATTGGCAATTCTTGTCAGTTCATTATTTCAGGCACCCAGACGGCACACTTGCCAAATCTGGGGCCTGAATTTTATTGTACTGTTACCGAATTTAACTTAGAACAAAATTTCCTCGGCTGTCGCGGCCCCGTACCAGCTTCGTCGGAGTCTCTAACTCACGCTGCACTGTACCTTCGCAGAGATGATGTGCGTGCGATAATTCACGTTCACAATCCTCAACTATGGCAGCAACTGCTGTTTAAAATTCCTACTACTAGAAAAGAGATACCCTATGGCACTCCTCAAATGGCGCTAGAAATGTTTAGACTTTTTGACGAGGAGAATTTGGCCGATCGCAAAATTCTGGCCATGGCCGGTCACGAGGACGGAATTATCTGTTTTGGCGGCACCTTGGATGAAGCTGGCAAAGTGCTCTCGGCGGCGATCGGGTAAACTGGAGATCTCGCACTCTTGCCAGAAAAAGCTCATCGTGATATGTAGTTAGAAACCAGGTTTCTACCAATTTTGCGACAGGGATAAGAAATCTACGCAGAAACCTGGTTTCTGAGGTAAGCGAGGCCACACAGATGAACTTGTCTCTCAAAAGCGGTTTTTTTAACCAAATATTTGACTCAAACCGCAATCATGCAACTGTAGGTGTGCGCTTCAATCCCTTATAAAATCTAAAATCTAAAATCTAAAATCGGCTGATGTTGGTGCCGATCGGGGTTAAACTGGGCTTGGTCGTTGATTTGTCACCGATCGCTCTAGCGACTGCGGGTTCAAAACTTTTCAAGTGCCTCTTGCCTCTGAGGTAAGGTAAAGATATTTTAAAGAAATATATAATGTAAAAACTGAGGGCCATTGTGAATCAGACGAAACTTGTAAGCTCAAAAGAACTGCAATCAGAGGTATCTCGTCTCACCGAAGAGCTGCAAATGCGCGACCAATTGGTGCAGCAGTTATCTCAAGAACTTTTCAGACTGGTCAAGGGAAATTCGAGTTTTGTCCCGGCGCCGGAAGTTTCCGATCGCCACCAAGCTCAAATGCAGGCGATGCGAGAACAATTGCAAGCCGTGGAAGAGCAAGTTGGTTTTTATCAAGAACAAATCGCCGAGCGCGATGCTGAGGTTTACCAACTGCGACAGTCGGTGCAAGAATTGACCGATCGCTCTAGAATGCTCGAACAGGTGGTTCAGGAATTGCCGGGAGTTTACCGCCAGAAGTTTGCCGAGCGGATCGAGCCGATTAAGGAAAAGTTGCAGCAACTGCAAAAGGAAAACAACCAGTTGCACACTGAGTTACAGAGCGTGACTTACCGTCTGGCGGTACGCAACCGCAAGGCTAAGGGCCTGGATCTGCCCAGCGTCGATCCTGAGGACGATCGCGGTATTCAAATGCCGAGCTTTGGCAATGCCTAAAGTTGTGATTGTAACAGGCTACGAACAAGGCTCGGCCGATCGCCTCAAGGCTGCGATCGCTCAATCCGATCCTTTAACTGAAGTCGAGATATGTGCGGTTTCTGAACTCAATTCTGGCGCGATCGCTCTTTCGGGGGCGATCGTTTGCCCTTTGACGCTGGATGTTCCGTCCAATCTGGTTTTTCCGGGTCAATATGTGTTTCGATTTGGCGCTAATGTTGCGGCGGCGCGCGATCGAGTGGCTCGGGAACTACAAGTGTCCGTCGGCGATGGCAATTTTTGGCTGCCGGTGGTGTTGACGGCAAAGGGGCCGCTGTATGCTGAGGCGATCGCTGGGGAATCTGACAAGTTGTCGAGCGAGTTGAGTTACTCTCAACCGCTGCATTTGTCTGATGTTTGGCGGCAGCAGTTGTACGAGTTGGCTTTCCGCTTGCTCGTGGATCTTTTAAATGCGCCACCGGCGACTTATTTGATGCAGTTCGGGTTCGTTGGGGACAGGATTTGTTTCGATCGACTTTTGCCTTTTCCGGCTGCACCTGCGATCGCTTCTGTCGGCGTTCAAGTACCGGATTTATTTGTCTGTTATTGGTATTGCTTGACAAATAAGCCTATTTACGATATGCAAATTACTTCTTTATGTTCGTAGTGAGGACTTTAGTCCTTTCTTGATGAATCAATTAGGACTCTTCGTCCTTACTACGAACCTAATTATGGGTAATTAACGGGAGATAGTAGAATTTTTATTAAGCAACTAAAGCGGGAGTTGCTGTTGAGATAATTTGCTCGAAAGTGTCAAAAATTTCAAAGAGTTGGTCGAGTTGAGTAATTTCAAAAATTAGCCTGACTGTGGCTGAGAGGTTGCAGATGACGAGGCGACATCCCCGGTGGCGGGCGGCGTTGAGCCCGCCGACTAAAGCGCACAGCCCCGAACTGTCGATGAAATCGACGCTAGTCATGTCAATTACCCACAGATTGTGGCGATCGGGCAAAATTTCTGCTAGCTGTTGTTGCAGGAGACTACCGGCTTGGGAGTCGAGGCAGTTTTGAGGCTGAAGCACGATGTGTTGGTGGAAGTTGGGAAATTGCATAACTGTTACCCTAAGATTGTAAAATGCGACTAAGTAAATTGATTTGCTGCTTCTGTCAAAAGACAGAATAATTTCAGCTAAAGTTTCAAGAGGCGATCGGGCTGACTAAATAATCGGAGGCGATCGCACTTGTGGTAGATTAAGTAAGATGACTGGCTTTCGATCGGAATGCAAGCGCAACAATTCCTGATTAATTGATTATCTCTGAAAGGTTAGTTTTTGCTTGAGCGGGCGATCGCAAGTGTAGTGTGTTTTTCATCACAGCGAAAGATTGCACTATTGGCCGAATCGAGCCAATATATAAAAGTATTGAGCTTTGCAAAAGTTTACGAAGGCAATATCGAAATGTCTTTTGAGTTTTTATCGTTAGAGACTATTCAGCAATTGGCGCGAGATTACGGCTACTGGGCTGTATTTTTCGGGATTTTGCTAGAAAATCTGGGAGTCCCTCTTCCAGGCGAGACAATTACGATTGCTGGCGGATTTTTGGCTGGCAGCGGGGAACTGAATTACTGGTACGTGCTCGGAAGTGCGATCGCCGGTGCGACTGTGGGGGGAAATTTCGGTTATGCGATCGGCAGATACGGCGGCTGGCCCCTGCTGCTGAAGCTGGGAAAAATCTTCCGCTTTCGGGAAGAACAACTGTTTGACTTAAAAGAAAAGTTTAGCGAAAATGCAGCTAAAGCCGTATTTTTGGGCCGTTTCATCGCACTGCTGCGAATTTTTGCCAGCCCCCTAGCGGGAATTGCAGAAATGCCCTTTTTGCAATTTTCATTCTTCAATATTTTGGGTGCCGCAAGCTGGGCATCCGTAATGGTAAGTTTGTCATACTTCTTAGGACAGGTTGTGTCTTTAGAGAAGTTAGTAGGTTGGGCTGCTCAATTTGCGGTAGTTGCTTTGCTATTAACAGTTGCTTGGATTGCAATTCCTATTTGGTTGGAGTCGCGGAATTTGGACAAGACTAAGTAGGGTTGGAGACTCTTCTCAAAAAGACTCAATCTTCTTGTGGAACGGGCATCTTGCCCGTTCTTAAAATAGTGTAACATCTGAGGTTAAACTTATATTTTACACCAATGTCAGGAACAGGCTAGAAGCCCGTTCCACAAACAATAAAACTTATTCTGAGGTAGACTTCGATATCTCTACATTTATAATAGATAGAAATCATGGGATACACTACAATCTTTGAAGGCACATTTCATTTAAATCAGCGGTTATTGGATAGCGAAACTCTTTATTTATTAGAGTTTTCTCGGACGAGGCGAATGAAGCGAAATCCTGAAATTTTGCAAGATGTTCCCGATGCGGCGAGAACAGCCGTGGGTTTGCCTGTGGGCGAAGAAGGCTGCTATTTTGTCAATGAAAAGTGGGATGAAGAGTCGGAATTGTCGATCGTAAATTACAACCGCCCGCCGAAGACTCAGCCCGGATTGTGGTGTCAGTGGATTCCGACTGCTGACGGCGGGGGGATTCAGTGGAATGGCATGGAAAAGTTTTATGATTATGTGGAATGGTTGCAGTATCTGATTGACAATTTTATCGAACCTTGGGGTTATGTTTTGAGAGGCGAGGTGAATTGGCAAGGGGAAAGGGAAGAGGATGTGGGTATGATTTGGGTTGAGAATAATGTAATTGTTTCGCCGGAGGGTGCACAGGAATTGTTGAGGTATGCGGTGTCGCCGGTATCAGTGCCAAAGGTGGTTTGGGATTATTTGCAAGCGGTGGAAGCGACGGGGAAGCCTCTGACACATTGGTATGAATTAGTCGATCGGGCGGTGGAGTTGGGACACGGGGAAGCGGCGCTGTGGTTCAAGCCTAATATGGATAAGTATTTGGATGGTTGGGAGAGGGGTTTTGAGTTTGAGGGGAAGGTAATTAAAATGACAGATAGTGAGCTTTGAGCGGTTGTTTTGATTGCGGATAATCCGGTTATAATTGTGAGTACGATCGCAGGAGGATGTAGTATGACGGCATCAACAGAAATTCGCGAAGAAGTAATTGAGAGGAAGGCACAGCCTTATTACACTCCTGAAGAGTATTTAAAGCTGGAAGAGGCAGCCGAATTTAGAAGTGAATACCACGATGGTAAGATAATCCCTATGACAGGCGGAACACCGAATCACAATCAAATTGCCCTGAATTTTGGCGGGGCAATCAATTTTGCTACGATAGGAAAAGCCTACCGAGTAAATGTAAACGATTTGCGTTTATGGATACCATCGAAGCGGGTTTATACTTATCCTGATGTGATGGTGGTTGCGGGTAAGTTGGAGTTTCTTGAGGGTAGAAAAGATACGATTACTAATGCGGTGATGGTGGCTGAGGTTTTATCGAAATCGACAGCGAATTACGATCGTGGTGACAAATTTAAACTTTTTCGCACGATTCCCACTTTGAGGGAGTATATTTTGATCGATCAGTACGAGATGCACGTCGAACAGTTTTCTAAGACGGATGACAATAAGTGGGTTTTGTCTGAGTATGATGGTGCTGATGCGGTTCTGGTGTTGAGTTCGGTGCAGTTTGAGATGTCTTTGGGCGAAATGTACGATCGCGTGGATTTTGAGTCGGAGTCTGATTAGTAGCCATAAAAAACATGATTAAGTAAGATCGAATTAAGCGAGTAAATTTAATCATAAAAATCGAGGAAAACGTAATGATTGCCAGCAAAAATCATCCTGACGTTTCAGTTAAAGACTATTTAGAAGGTGAACTGGTAAGTCCCATCAAGCATGAATACAGGAACGGACAAATCTATGCAATGGCCGGCGCAAGTAATCCCCATGTTTTGATTTGTCTAAATTTAGCAACTCTGCTGAGAAATCATCTGCGCGGGACTGGTTGCCTGGTTTTTATGGCCGATACAAAAGTAAGATTTGAGACAATTAATACTTTTTATTATCCAGATGTAGCTGTATCTTGCGATGAACGAGATACTACTTCTGTTGCCGATTTTATCTGCTATCCTTCGCTAATTGTGGAAGTCCTATCTCCAACAACTGAGGCGTTTGACAGAGGAGATAAATTTGCGGATTATCGATCGCTCTCAACTATACAAGAATATGTATTAATCGGTCAACAACGGATGAATGTAGATTGCTACCGTCGCGATGTGGAAGGGCGTTGGGTTTTTTCTTCCTGCGGTGAGGGGGAATGTCTGGAGTTGGCTAGTATCAATTTTCAGTGTCCAATCTCTGCTTTGTATGAGGATGTTCCTGGATTGAGTTAAGATGTCGTTGGGTGAAATGTTCGATCGCGTGGATTTTGAGTCTGAAGAGTGAAGTGATATAGTAGAATCCCGGAAGCATTATGAAATCTGAAAAGTCGGCTATTACCTACAATATCGGTCAAAAATGGGCTGTGACACTTTGCTGCGAAGCAGAGGAAAAACTGGAATTGAGAGTTGCAAAAATCCTTGAATATTTAGACAAAAATTATCTCTTAAAGCAATGGGAAATATTTGATATTGAAGCTACGGGCAGTTATGGCAATTGCTTGACTGCGCGGTGCAATAATCAGGAAATATTTCAGGTATCTACTTCTGATTTGTTGGAGGTAATGAGGGAAGAAGGTCAAGTTATTGAATTAGATGCTAGTTTGATCAAAGATGACGAGGAATTGTTTAAAATACTGATTCGAGATGGGGTTTCAATTGATTTGCTTGGCAGCGGGGAGATGATGCCACTGACGGTTTTGGGCAAATATGTTTATGTTGACAAAGAACTGTTTATGTGGTAAAGATAGTAAGTGTTCGCAACTCTCAGACGTGATTCTAAGAGTTGCAAACACTTACTAAAACCCAAACGCTTTAGTAATCAATGGCAGTAGATTATTGCAGAATTCTAGTAGTTCTGTCGCTTTTGGTACACTTTTCATAATTCGTTCTAGCATCCTATTTGCCTGTTTGGCTTTAGTCTTCATTTCTGCATCATTAGGATTTGTAGCAGCTTCAGCTAATTCCTTTACTTGTTTTAAAGCATCTTCTTTGTCATCTTCACTTAAATTTGGATCGGCTGAAATTGCTGCTTCGAGTTCAATCAGTAACTCTTTGATTCCGGGTTTATCAGGTTCAGAGGATGAAGGTAACTCGTTTATAGCGAATGAAACATCTCCTCCAACGTGACTTGATGAAGTGCCTTGAATATTACCTCCTGTAACAGCACCTCCAACACTTCCTCCGATTTGAATACCTTGTTTATCTTCCATTATTCCCTCCTAAGTTGATTGATATTTGGATAATACTGTTATTTTTAGTCATTTCGCGAAACATTTCCTCCAACATTACTTGATGAACTGCCTCCTATATCACCTGCTGTGACAGAACCTCCCACACTTCCTTCTATTCGGATAGATCGATCGGTCGAATAGACTACATAACTACCTTCTGCATTACTTTCCATGAAGTTGTATAAGAAATCAACTACTTTTTTTAATCCTTTCATATCGGTTGTCACAAATATTGGCATAGGAGAACCGGAATTCAGATATAACTTAAGACCGTATTTTTCGGGCGAAAAAGTATTTACAATTAACCAGATAATTGCTACTATCGCCATAATTATTCCTGCCGCTCTCATCTCAGCATTATTAAAATAAGTAGCTACAACAAGTCCAATGACAAACAATCCCAAAATCCATTGAAATGGAATTTTTGGGGTCTTAACTGGTGATATACCAAAACCTGTAATGTTGCGAAATTGATAGACATCAGAACCAAATTTAACTGTATTTTTGGTAATATATATCTTGGTGTCATCCCAGATAGGTCGGTCATTATCTTGTGATGATATGTTATTTGCAGCCATCATTCCCCCCTTTTTTTAAAACTGTGAACCCACCAGGTAATAAGAATTAATTCTATCCCTACATAAATGAAGTCCTTGGGACTGCTGATGAGTGCTATTGATATTGACATCCCTGTGTAGTTAGAAGTATAATAGCGACTTAATATGAGCTTCAACAGTGAGAAAAAGTAATAAAAAAGTAATAAAAAAGTAAGATTTGTTCCCTGTTGCGGTACAATCTATACTCAGCCTACCTTAACGCTCCGCTAGTAAGGGACTTTAACATATGACCGTTGACGAAGCCATAGCGATCGCAGAAACAGCCCTCAACTACGATCGCCTCAACAAAGTTCAAGAGCTAGTGTTTCGTCAATCCTGGGAAGGGCGGTCTTATAAAGAAATTGCAGCCAGTGCTGAATATGAATATGATTATATCAAAGATGCTGGTGCTAAACTATGGAAACTACTTTCAAAAGCACTAGAAGAAAAAGTCAAAAAAGATAATCTCAAGTCAGTATTGAAACGATATTTAAGACGAGGTAAAGTGAATCTACAGCGAAATCTGACCATCGAAGTTAATCTCACTGGTGCAAATCTCAGTGGAGCAAACTTAAGCGGTGCTAGATTATTCGCAAACTTAAATGAAGCTGATTATGGTCAAGCTGATTTAGATAAAACTATAAACGCTGACAGTGAAACAGAATTATCTGACTCGGAAAACAAAATTAACTGGAACGATTTTTGCTTTCACTCCGACGCACAAGTGAAAATTGCCGAAACCCTCGATCGCACTTCCACTCTCTTCATCCCCAACTCCCAACTCCGACTCACAACACCGGAAGGGAGACAAAACCAAGAAGCTGACTTTCTTATATTCCACCAAAACAAGTTAGGAATGCTGAAAATTGACCGCGAATCATCGCATCAAAACACAGCAGAAGATGAAATGTGCGGACTTTCGATAGATTCTGGCATCAGTCTTGTCAAACATTACGATGCTACCCGATGCAGCGAACAACCGGCTCTAGTTGTGCAGGAGTTTTTGGAAATATTGAGTCAGGCATAGCTATGATACCAAATCCTGCCATAATATCCATTCTACTCTTCAGTCCGCGCAGGCGGACTTCGTTTGTGTAGTCGCGATTTCAATCGCCGACTGACTTTCGTTGGTAAAGATTACATCCTCATAGATAGAATCCATGCTAGTGCGAAAGTCAACACTAGCCAAGTGAATTTCGCTTCCTTGGGTGTAAGAATACAAAACCCACAACCCCTCAGCATTGCGGCGAAAACACTCAACCCGCTGCCGCTTTTGACTAATTAACACATACTCTTGAAGCGTTTCTAACTCTTGGTAATCAGCAAACTTATCTCCGCGATCGAATCCTTCTGTACCAGTTGACAAAACCTCGATAATTAAACAAGGATGTCTTTTAAAAGATTGAAATGCTTTGTCCCGTTCATCGCAACTTACCATCACGTCGGGATAGTAGTAAATATTCCTAGATTCAATCCTAGCTTTCATGTCTGACATATAAGCACGACAGCCACTACCCCGAACATGATTTCTCAAAAGTGCAAATAAGTTGCCAGCAACTGTCACATGAGCATCACTTGCACCTGCCATTGCGTAGGTTTCGCCCTGAATATACTCATGTTTAACCTGGCTGAGTTCTTCTAATTTCAGATACTCTTCCGGTGAGATGTAATTTTGGCTTTGATTTGCAACCATTGGCTTTATATTGAGTTTTTTATGATACTAGATTCAGACCACTTCTATTGTACCAAACCCACTAGGATTTTTAAATTATTTGATCCATATTTTAACAAATAAGGTGGGCATTGCCCACCTTACTCTTAGTCCCACTCTGCTGGGACTTTGTTTGTCAGTCTTGCTGGATGCCGAGGCCAGAAACCGGGTTTCTTCCTAAATCTCTAGTTTAGAAAGCAAAGATTTTTGATAGAAACCCGGTTTCTTTGCACAAGTCCTGTTAACACATTCTAACCCCGATTCTTCTCCGACCAAATGCGGGTTGGCAATCCCCAAACGTAGACAAATCCTTCGGCTGCTTTGTGATCGAATTCATCCTCGGCGCCGTAGGTTGCTAAGTCGAAACTGTACAGCGAATTCTCTGATTTGCGGCCGACAATTGTGGCGTTTCCTTTGAACATTTTTAGGCGCACGGTTCCAGTTACTCGCTTTTGCGTGTCTAGAATAAATGCGTCTAAAGCTGTTTTTAAAGGGTTGTACCAAAGGCCGTTGTAAATCATTTGGCTGTAGGTTTCTTCGATGCCGCGCTTGTATCGCGTGACATCTGCTGTCAAAGTCAAACTTTCTAAGTCTCGGTGCGCGTGCATCAAAACTAAAATCGCGGGGGTTTCGTAAATCTCCCGCGATTTAATCCCGACTACACGGTTTTCAATCATGTCGATGCGGCCGACTCCGTGATTTCCAGCTATTTCGTTGAGTTGGGTAATTAGGGCGACTGGTGCTAATTCTTTGCCGTTTAAACTGACTGGTTTTCCGCAGTCGAAACCGATTTCGATGTATTCGGGTGTGTCGGGAGTTTGTTCGATCGCCTTTGTCATCAAAAACACCTCTTCCGGCGGTTCCGCCCAAGGATCTTCGAGGATGCCGGCTTCGATCGCCATTCCTAACAAATTGCGATCGATACTATAAGGTGAAGACTTCTTCACCGGCGACGGAATACCGCATCTTTCACCGTAGGCGATGGTTTCCTCGCGGCTCATTTTCCATTCCCGCGCTGGTGCTAAAATCTTAATCTTGGGATTCAGTGCGCCGATCGACACATCGAACCGTACTTGGTCATTTCCCTTACCAGTACAACCGTGGGCGATCGCATCCGCACCGTATTTTTCGGCAGCTTCTACCAACAATTTAGCAATCAGCGGGCGCGCTAGCGCCGTAGATAGCGGATACCGATTTTCGTAAAGCGCGTTAGCTTGAATTGCTGGGAAGGCATAATCTTTGACAAATTCTTCCGTAGCATCAATCACCAAAGATTCCGAAGCACCAGATGCTAAAGCTTTCTTGCGGATGGGTTCTAATTCATCTCCCTGTCCCAAATCCGCCGCCAGAGTAATTACCTCTTCGACTCCCCACTCCTTCATCAGGTAAGGAATGCAGACAGAAGTATCGACTCCGCCGGAATATGCTAGGACAACTTTTTTAGCGCGACTCATGAAAATACTCGGTAAGTGGGAAACTCAGCGGCTTTAGCCCTGAGAGGGAAACGATACGAGCGGTTTTAACCGCCTACCCCTTTCGGGGCTAGACAAGTAGAGGAATGGTACTTGTCTAATCCCTGTATTGCCGGGAGCGCCTTGCCATTCCAGTAAAGTGAGCTTCGCCAATGTTTAAAGAGCTTTTTAGACTTGCAACACTGTTCCAGTGACCTTAGAACTGTTTAATTGCAAATGACAGAGCAGGAAACTAGCTACGCATTTCCGGGTGTCGTGACTCAACAAACGTAGTCAGTTAAGACTTAGGCTGGTCAGTACGGCTTGCAGGAATTGCTCTTACAAGCCCAGTATCTTTTAGACCTGGGTTACTGACTGCTATTTACATCCTGAATTTAGATGTGATATTTAACCAACTTTGTATTATGCACCTAATTGAGATCCATTCTTGTCATAAATAGTACAGATTTATATATTCTTTTTTTGCTAAACTTTGCTATTTCCCGGCCCAGTTGCTGCGAAAAATCTGCTACCGTGGGATACGGTAACTGTGGCGATGGGGTAAAGCCGTGTTTTTTAGTGTTGTGATTCCGACGTACAATCGTAAACCGATTTTGGCAAAATGTCTACTGGCTCTAGAAAATCAGCAGTTTGATAACATTGTCACAGATTATGAAGTGATTGTAGTCGATGACGGTTCGACGGACGGGACGATCGACTGGTTGGCCGCAGATGCTGAGTTTTTGCCGCACGTGCGATCGATCTGTCAATCTCATCAAGGCCCCGCCGCCGCCAGGAATTTGGGCGTTGAAGATGCTAAAGGCGAGACAATTATTTTTATTGATAGCGATTTAGTCGTTACAAAGGATTTTTTGCAAGCACACGCAGATGCTTTGCTACAGGCTTACAAAGATACTGATGCGGTTTTTACTTACGGCAGCGTAATTAATACTTGCAATTTCGACAATCCCACTGCCGAACCTTACAAAATAACTGATTTTTCGGCTGCTTATTTTGCTACGGGAAATGTCGGCATCGCCCGTCACTGGCTGCTGGAAGCTGGACTGTTTGACACTCGCTTTCAACTTTACGGATGGGAAGATTTAGAATTGGGTGTCAGGTTAAAAAAATTAGGTTTAAAATTGATTAAATGTCCGGCTGCTGTTGGCTATCACTGGCATCCACCTTTTAGTTTAGAGCAAATTCCTGGGATGATTGACCGAGAAATTCAGCGCGGAAGAATGGGAGTTTTGTTTTATCAAAAACACCCCACTTGGGAAGTGCGGCTGATGATTCAAATGACTGTTTTGCACCAAATACTGTGGGGAGTTTTATCTTTGGGCGGGATGCTGAACGAGCGCACTATGAAACCTTTTTTGCAGTGGTTGATCGACCGAGGTAAGTCGCAGTTAGCTTTAGAAATTGCTCGAATTTTTCTGAATTGGTATAATGTCAAAGCCGTGTATGCTGCTTGCGATGAATTGCACGCTCCTACAAAGATGCCATAGATCGTGCCATTTTAGATTTTAGATTTTAGATTGATATTGACTGATGAGTAAGCTGTACGGCATTTAAATTGTAGATTTCAAGGCCCTATTCCCTACTCGTCAAATCCTCTCCTCCTTTAAGATCGCAGACAATCTAGATGCTGTACAGGCGATCGCGCCAACGCCTCAACAAAACTTAAGATACGGTAGCAGGTTGTCAGGCTCGATTTGCTTGCCGTGCAGAGCCAGTAGATATACTTAAAAACAAACATTGAGCAACTAGCCCAATAGTAGCGAAACCGCGTTCTAATCACTGTTTGAATTTTATATTTAATGAAATTTGCCGGATTTATGCCTGATTTGAGGAATATCGGCTGTTTTCTCGATCGCCTGCAATAATTTGCTGAAACAAAGAATTAAAGATGCAGACATTTTTGATAGACTGAATACAAATTAAGGGGTGCGCTATGTTGGCAGGCGATCGGACAGTGCCACTGGCATAGCACAAAAGGGAAGCTGTGTGTCTGATTTATGCTGCCATAGCTAATAAAAGCATCGCATACAGCCACTCATTGACTCCTGTCCAAAAACGGATACCGTCTCACATTCTTCTGTCACGAGCATTCCAAAATTTTAGATAAAAGTTCAATCTCCCAGATTCATCTACCCTTGTAAATCTAAAATCGTTGGACGATTTCCCTGATCGAACGTCTGATCCCGAAATCTCCAATCTAAAATAGAATGACCAGCGATTGATAAACAGGATGCGGAGCTGATAGAAACTTATACTGCTCAAATTCGCGCCATAAATCAACATCTACCCAATTTTATTGTTGCCGCAAGCTCATAGTTCTACCTATAAGCACTTGCGCTTTAATGATTCTTACAATTTGATTAATACACACTATATTACGCAGCAAAATTATCATATGAAAACAAAATAGTAAACGCTATAGATAGAAAAGCTGCGTAGATATTCCTAAGACTCTGAGGGGTTATCGTGAATAAAATTGACCAAAAATACGCCAAAATAACAACAAAAAAATCTGAAATATCTGGCTTAAAACAAAACATTTTAATTGTTGACGACCACCCAGAAAGCTTGCGTCTTTTATCCAAGTTGTTGTCCGAGCGGGGATATCAAGTGCGGCCAACACTAGATGGAAAATTAGCCCTTAAGTTTGCGCGATCGACTCCACCGGATTTAATTTTGCTGGACATTATGATGCCCGGTATAGATGGCTATCAAGTCTGCAAACAGCTAAAAGCTGCTCCTGAAACCAAAGATATTCCTGTAATTTTTATCAGCTCTTTAAATGAAACTTTTGATAAAGTTAAAGCTTTTTCGCTGGGAGCTATAGACTACATTACTAAACCATTTCAAATAGAAGAATTGGTCGCTCGCGTCGAAAGTCAAATGCATCTGAGCAGGCTTTCTCGGCAAGTAGTAGCACAAAATGCGCGGCTGGAAGCAGAAATAGAAGAACGCAAGCGGGTCGAAGCACAACTGCGAGAAAGTCAGCAATGGCTGTCGGCAGTAATTAAAATGAATCCTAATGTTTTGTACGTTTACGATGTGATAGAACAGCGAATTCTGTATCTCAATCGCGAACTATATATCGATCTTGGCTACTCGCTGGAAGAAATACAGCAAATGCCAGCAGCATTTCTTCCTAACTTAATACACCCTGACGATTTGCCAGCATTCTCAGAACATATGAGGAGGATTCAGACATCAAAAGATGGTGAAAGCTTTGAGTTTGAATACCGAATAGAACACAAAAATGGTGAATTTCGCTGGTTTTTTAGCCGGGATACGGTGTTTTCAAGGACGGTGGAGGGCAAACCTTGGAAAATTCTGGGAACTGCTACTGAAATTAGCGATCGCAAACAAGCAGAATTCGATCTTAAAACAGCTTTGTCTGCTTTGGAGCGGCAAATCAAGCAAAGATTTCTGCTAGAAACAATTACTCTCGAAATTCGCTACAGCTTAAAGCAAGACCAAGTTTATCAAACAGCGGCTGCTCAAATAGGTCGAGTTTTTAATGCCGATTCTTGCTTGATTCACACCTACAAAGAACACCCACTGCCCCGCATCTATTGTATGACTCAGTACAGGAAATCTGAATCAGCAACGCTGTGCGATGTAGTAGAAATTCCCGTCCTGGGAAATCCTCACGCTCAGTTGGTGTTGTCTCAAGATAAACCTGTAGTTTCTGACGATGTTTTTGCTGAACCGCTGCTGGAAAATGTTACTGATTTGTGCCGTCAAATAGGTTTGAAGTCGATGATAGCCATCCGCACTTCCTACCAGGGAAAACCCAACGGAATGATGTGCTTGCACCAGTACGATGAGCCCCGCCACTGGACGCAAAATGAGATCAGATTATTGAAAGCTGTCGCTGCACAAATGGGAATTGCGATCGCTCAAGCCAATCTTCTGGAACAAGATAAAGAGCAGCGACTTAAATTGCAACAAAGCGAAGCTAGTCTAGCAGCAGCCCAGAAAATTGCCCATATCGGCAATTGGGAATTCGATCTCGTCACCAATAAAAATATTTGGTCGGAAGAAGTATTCCGCATTTTTGGTCTGGACTCAGCCGCACCTGAACCGACATATATCGAACTTTTACAGATGTATCATCCAGAGGACAGAGAGTTGTTTCAACAAACTGTCAGCCTTGGTATCTCACAGGGAACTTCCTACAAAAAAGAGTTGCGAATTTTGCATCCCAGCGGTCAAATTAGATACCTCGAAACAAGGGGAGAAGCTATTTTTAACAAATCCCTAGAAGTAATTAAACTGTTTGGAACAGTAATGGATATCACCGATCGCAAAGAAGCGGAAGCAGCGCTGCAAATTAGCGAAGAACGTTTTTACCTGGCATTTGAAGCCAGTGCGACGGGATTGTGGGATTGGAATCTTGCCACGGGAGAAGTCTATTTGAATTCACGGTGGAAGACGATGCTGGGATATGAAGTAGAGGAAATAGAAAATAGTTATGCAGCCTGGGAAAGACTTGTACATCCAGATGATTTGCCTCTGGCTACAGCAGCGATAAATGCTCATCTGGTAGGCAAAAAACCGACCTACGAAGCAGAATTTCGGATGCTGAAAAAAATCGGTGAATGGAAGTGGATTTTGGCTCAAGCTAAGGTGATGGAACGTGATGATTCGGGAAATCCTTTGCGGATGACGGGCACGCATATCGATATTAGCGATCGCAAACAAGCCGAAGCAAGTTTGCGAAATAGCGAACAGCGAGAACGAGAAAAAGCCCAACAGTTAGAACAAACTCTGGAATACTTAAAAAATGCTCAATCACAACTGATTCAAGCCGCAAAGATGTCAAGTATTGGGCAAATGGTGGCGGGAGTTGCCCATGAAATTAATAACCCCGTCAGCTTCATCTACGGCAATATTATTCCCGCCGCACAGTACGCTAACGATTTGGTAAAATTGATCCAGCTTTACCAGCAAAATTATCCCGAACCAGTGCCAGAAATTGCCGAAAGATTGGCAGAAATAGAAGTGGATTTTATCGCTGAGGATTTCCCCAGAGTGCTGGCTTCAATGCAAGCAGGTGCTAACAGAATTAAGCAGATCGTGTTGTCCTTGCGAAACTTTTCGAGACTCGATGAAAAAGAGCGCAAAGTAATCGATATTCATGAAGGGATAGAGAGCACTTTGGTGATTTTGCAGCATCGATTGCTGTCACAGCCAAAACGTCGGGAAATTCAAGTTGTTAAAAATTACGGCGAACTGCCCAATGTTGAGTGTTATCCGGCGCAATTAAATCAGGTATTTATGAATTTGCTGTCAAATGCGATCGATGCTGTGGAAGAGTCATCAGCAGCCTGTAATGACAAAGTTAATCAGATTCGCATTATTACGGAAGTCAGCAGCGAAAATCAAGTGTGCGTGCGGATTGCTGACAGCGGGCCCGGTATCTGTCCTGAGGTTCAGTCAAGGATGTTTGACCCATTTTTTAGTACAAAGCCGATCGGCAGTGGCACTGGTTTGGGATTGTCGATTAGTTACCAAATTGTGAAAGACCGCCATGGCGGTAATTTGTGGTGTCATTCAGAAGTTGACCGAGGTACAGAATTTGCGATCGAACTGCCGATTTCGCAAAAAAAGTTGAAAGTAAAATAGGTTTGTAGTGAGGACTAAAGTCCTTCTTTCGGGAGCATCTCAGTTTTGCATTTGTAGTGCTGTCCCCGCTCGCGTGCTTTATAAAGCACGCGAGCGGGACGCTCGCACTGAAAGAAATGAAAGAAAAAATGCTTTTTGCAAAAATGAGATGATCCCCTCAGAAAGAAGGACTAAAGTCCTCACTACGAACCTTTTATGAAGAGTAATTTACCGAAAATAATGTCAAAACCTGAAATTTTATCCGATATTTCATGCAAACCGTCTGTGGCTGAGTTTGATTTTAACCTAACTGTGATATAATTAAAAGCTACTTTTTTCGCTGCTAGACGTTGCACTCTTTCTCTTGGGAGTGAATTTTACAGTTGATTTCATACATACTATCTCAACTTAAGTCTGTAGCATCTACCACATTTTAACTGAATTATGACCGACTCAATTCGCTTCCTGATGTGCGCTCCCGACCACTACGATGTAGATTACGTGATTAACCCTTGGATGGAGGGTAACGTACACAAATCATCGCGCGATCGCGCCGTCGAACAGTGGGAGAAACTTTACCACGTGTTGAAAGACAACGCCGTTGTAGACCTGGTACCGCCCGAAAAAGGCTGGCCGGATATGGTGTTCACCGCCAACGCTGGCTTACTTTTAGGCAATACTTTTGTCCTCAGCCGCTTCTATCACAAGGAACGCCAAGGCGAAGAACCCTATTTCAAAGCATGGTTTGAAAACCAAGGTTTCACCGTGCACGAACTCCCGAAAGACTTGCCGTTTGAGGGTGCTGGTGACGCTTTGCTCGATCGCGAAGGACGCTGGTTGTGGGCAGGATACGGCTTCCGTTCCGAACTCGACTCGCATCCGTTGCTAGCAAACTGGCTGAACATTGAAGTGCTGTCGCTGCGTTTAGTAGACGAACGTTTCTATCACCTAGACACCTGTTTTTGTCCGCTCACAGGCGGATATTTGCTCTACTATCCAGCAGCATTTGACTCTTACTCAAACCGCTTAATTGAAATGCGAGTAGCGCCGGAAAAACGGATTGCGATCGAAGAAGCAGATGCCGCTAATTTTGCTTGCAATGCTGTGAATATTGACAAAGTTGTGGTAATGAATAAGGT
Organism: Oscillatoriales cyanobacterium; assembly: GCA_004292955.1. GTDB lineage: Bacteria > Cyanobacteriota > Cyanobacteriia > Cyanobacteriales > Microcoleaceae > Microcoleus. The sequence continues at coordinate 52,620 of RDXX01000046.1, forward strand.
GAGCGAAGGCTTAAACAAGCGCATCACTCAAGCGGGCTTCAAAGTCATTGAAACGCCGATGAGCGAATTTTTGAAAGCGGGTGGCGCCTGTAAGTGTTTGACGCTGCGGGTGAATGAACCTGTGCAAGAAGATCGATCGGCAAACGTGATGGTAGAAAGCCGTGCCATTCGCATGGAAGGTCACCTGCTTGATGCCGGTTTAATCAGCCGCGCTTTAGACTTAATTATCGAAAACGGTGGCAGTTTCCAAGTGCTCAATTTCAATTTAGGAGAACAGCGCCAAAGCACATCATCCGCGGATGTGAAAGTTTCGGCACCTTCCCACGATGTGATGGAAGAAATCATGGGATTGCTGATTGACTTGGGTGCAGTGCCACCGCCGCAAGAGATTTGCGACGCTATTTTAGAAGATGTCGTGCAAGATGGTGTCGGCCCAGACGACTTTTACGTTAGTACCATTTATCCTACAGAAGTGCGGGTAAACGGTCAGTGGGTGAAAGCGCGAAATCAGCGGATGGATGGTGCAGTTGCAATTACTGAAACCGCAGAAGGCCCGGTGGCTACGTGCAAATTGTTGCGCGATTTAAAAATAGGTGAAAAAGTCGTTGTTGATGTGGTTGGTATCCGTACTATCCGCAAAACAGAATCGCGGGAACAGCGCAATTCTCAAGAATTTAGCTTTATGTCCGGTAGCGTTTCTAGCGAGCGCCGGGTAGAATTGGTAGTGGAACAAGTAGCGTGGGAATTGCGCCAAATTCGCGATCGGGGCGGTAAAGTTGTGGTGACGGCGGGGCCTGTGGTGATTCACACCGGCGGCGGCGAACATTTAGCGCATTTGATCCGCGAAGGTTACGTACAAGCATTGTTAGGTGGAAATGCGATCGCAGTTCACGACATGGAACAATCTAGCATGGGAACTTCTTTGGGAGTTGACATGAAACGCGGCGTAGCTGTGCGCGGCGGACACCGCCACCACTTGAAAATGATTAACACTGTGCGCCGTTATGGCAGTATTGCTAAAACCGTGGAAGCAGGCGTGATTACTAGCGGTGTAATGTACGAGTGCGTGAAGCATAATATACCGTTTTCGCTGGCTGGTTCGATCCGCGATGACGGGCCGCTTCCCGACACGCAAATGGATTTGGTGAAGGCTCAAGAAGAGTATACTGAGCTGTTACGGGGCGCGGATATGGTGTTAATGCTGTCGTCTATGCTGCATTCGATCGGTGTGGGAAATATGACGCCGGCGGGTGTAAAGATGGTCTGTGTGGACATTAATCCGGCTGTGGTGACGAAATTGAGCGATCGGGGGTCGATCGAATCTACTGGAGTTGTCACCGATGTGGGATTGTTCCTGAGTTTGTTGGTGAATCAATTGGATAAGTTGACTAGCCGCCATCATGTAACTCAATCGGTGTAACTGAATCGATTTAGAATCGGCGATTTAAACCGTGTAGACTCGGCGGTTGAAACCGCGTCTACACAAACAATGTCCGAGCTCAGAGGGACTGAATAATAGAGGCTGGTAGGGTGCGCCACAAGCACCTTCCTTAGCCGATAATGCTGATTATTTTCGCTCAAAAAGCGCCCCAATAAATTGAACTATCGCCCTTTTTATCGCCGCTGGAACTTGGAGGGGATTTAATTTCCGAATTAGCTGCGGTGACGGGAGACAAATCGCCCGGTAAAGACCGAATTCGCAACTCGTTGAGCAAACCATTAATATGATGCGGCTCAGCATCCAGAATACTTGCTAACGGGAGCAGATTTTGCACTGCATATTCGCCGAGTTGAGCGTTAATACTTTCTGCTAAATAGCATAGCATAATGTATCTGCTACCGCTGCTGATAATATGAAATATTTTCTTGAACTCGTCAAAGTATTGAGTTCCCGGTATAGCTGAAGCGATTTTTGTTTCACCCTTCCAGAATAAATCTACATCTATTTGACTGGCTGGCAAAACTTGAGCTTTAGCAATCCAGACGATATCGAGGATTGGTTCAGAGTCATACTCGTGAAAAATCAGCCGCTTTAAACCAGAGATTAATTCCGGAGAATTGAGAGTTTTTTGCCATTCCCGACACCAATCATTACTTTGAGCATTTAAGGCATTTTTGACTGCCGCCGGACGTTCAATCACATCTTTTAATAAAGAAAGACTTCCGGCTAATTTGGCAAACTTTGGGGAGATTTGCTGGTGCAGTATCTGATTGGAGTCAATATAATCTTTGCGCCAAGGTGCGTCCGGGATGAGAACTTGACAGGCGGGAGCAAGTGTGTTGTTTGCAGTAAGAATCGGTGGATTTTTAACTGGACGGCCTTCTAATGACTGTTGAGATTCTAGGCGACTGATTACCTCGATTGCATAGTTTTTGTCTGCTGCGTTTAACGGCGTATTGCTGTATTCGGCTGCTAATTCTTCGAGAAAATCTAGGTAATCTTGCACAACGGGCGATCGCCCTTGTCCTAAAAGCTGATAGACTTCGGAAAATGGATGAGAAACATCTATCGTTGTGCGGCGGTTCCCGAAAAAAGGCACGTCATCCAAAAAAGCGTGTTTCGGCCGCCAAAACTTGCCCCTAGAATCATCCCACAGACATTGACGCCCAGCAAATCGCTGTTGAATTTGCTGGCGTTGTTCGCTGGAAATACTGCCTTTGATGAAAGTCTCATCAAGATATTTGTAAATTGCCTTGACTGATTGTATTTGTGCGTTTAAATCGTCGGATATTGTGATTTCAACTGTCATTTTCCCAAGTTTTTATTAATGTATCAAAGTGGTCAATAACTGTACTTGTATCTACAGGCATAAAACCAAGTGCTGTTTTGATTTCGGGTTTCAGCAAATCCCGCTGAGGGCGTGCAAATACGAATCTTTGGCTTGCAACTAACCGAACATCTTGAATGAAACAGACATCTTTAGCGCGATACAGCCTCGGTTCAGGTATAGCAGCGGCGGGATATTGGCTTAACTTTTGAGGATTTTGCTCAACAGGAAGCCAAGGTTTATCTGCGAGTGTTTCAGCCAGTGTTTTGTTGGTGTTTCCAATTGAGGTATATTTTAGTGCATCCCAATTATCAATGATATAGTTAAAAACCGCAATCGAAGCATCGGTTACTGCGCCTGCACCTGAACGATTCGCAGTTTGAATTAGATTGTCAACACAAACTACAATGTCATCTGCACTCAAGGTTTTTCGCATTCCCAAATTCTCAAAGAATTCGAGCCACAGTGGATAATCCTGCGAGTAAAATTCCATATCTGGAATAGCTGCTAAATTTCCGAGAATGTTGCGGATTACTTGACTTTCGGGATTGTAAATTAGTTCGACAGAGCGCAATCTGCGATCGCTACAGCGTACCAAACGCGCCTTTTTCAGCTCTTCTTTGAATGAAAAAGCATCCTCTCCTGCCTTTTCTAGTTCTTTATAAGCTTCAGTGAGATGCTCTCGAATCCACGCCAGCGCGATTAATTGTTCTTCCGGCGCTAATGAGGCATACTCAGGTAACAAACACTCGCGAATCAGTCTAGCACGATTGAGTACCGGAACTTGCAAAAATTGGAACAGTCGCAGCCATTCTTGGTTTTTTTCTGTCCGTAAAAGCCTCAACGTACCTGCAATTTCCGGCGGTTCGTATCCGCCGCCCGGAAGGTAGACATTTTCATCGTTGAGGGAAACGATTTCGTGGGAAGTTGTGGGGTAAATTGGAAGTTGACGCAGCTTGTGGAGGCTATCTTGGTCGTAATTTGTTGGTTCTGAAGCTGCTAGGAAGTTGAGGAGAGATGTATAATGCTGTTGGTGGTAGGGTGGCAAACCTCGATCGCACCGCGAAGATACCGTGTCTAGGACATCTGGGCCTGTCAGAAAATAGACTAACAGATTTTTGTGTCTTTGGGCAAATTGGGCGATCGCACTTTCAAGTTTTGCCGGTGCTCGGACAAGCGTCACCCCAAAATACTGTACAGCCTCGATGATTTCCGCTGCAATATTATCACCGCACAACAAAGGAGTTCCCGCAGTTCCTCCTTTGTGGAGCTTACCATCATTTCCCGGAACCAGCGGAACCTTCTTTAATTCCTCGACTGTTTCTGACGACAGATATCTAGGCGAGATATTAGAAAAATAATTGTATACGAGAGTCAACCAGTCTGTATTTGGTGGATGTAGTGCATCAGCTTGCCAATCGCATTCTGACTGCGTTGAACTAATGACATGAATCAATTTTTTAGCTACTTCTGTAGCATTCATTTCTGACACACCAATCATGTTATGTCGAGGCACTACATTAGTTAAATCTCGGTGCAAAAACCATTCTAGATGATTGGCAAATATCTGCCTTGATGTATCCTCGGAAAAGTAAATAGTGCCTATCGGGTTGTAACCAAATACTTGTAAAGTATTATTCGCGAGAATAGCTAGCGGCAAACCGCGCAAATCTCGATGATTGTCGCTGATGCAATAGCGCAGCATATTCGCAATCCACTGTCTATTTTGCAGGCTGGGTTTCGGTGCATCTTGCAACGGCACACCTAGCTGTTTGTTTTCAGTTAAGTGCTGGCGCAGATTAGCCGGAGTGAATGTTTGTAATGGCAAACCTGCATCTTTAAAAGCTGCTAAAATTGAATCTGGTAATGGCGGTTCGGGAATGTCGATATTGTCGGCGCGCATTGCTGCTAATAATTCGTCCCACCACTTTTTCGAGGGTAAATTTTTAACTGTCGGAGGTGTCACCCATTTTGTTTGTGACATCGCTACCCCGCTGAATTGACGTTCAGTTACAGTGTGTTCTACAGCCGATCGCACAACTAATCTCTGATACAATAACTGTATGACACAGCGGTGCAGTTCTTCGAGAGCTTTGCTGACAGTAATTTTGCCAACAGGCCAAAACTTGTAAAATCCCTCTGGCTGATACCTGCCGATATCTTGCACTAAATCAACAATTAAATTAGCATAAGCGTGGGACAAAACGTGCTGTGCGAGTAGATGGTTCCAAATAGATCTCGGTCTATCTTTTCCAGTTTGTCCGCTGTCGCTGCTGAGGTTGTCGCGCGAACTATTTAAGTTGAAAAAACCATTAATGTGAATAGGTAGCCCGGTTTCGAGGGGAAGCGGCAAAAAACAGTAAACTTTTCCGTTGACAGGTTGAGGATTTCCCTCGGTACTCACAGCATTAATTCTTGCAGCAGCGCCCGCCCAAGGCAATACTTTTTCTTGGCTTTCGTACATTGCTTGTATGACTTTTGCCAACTCCCCGCCTTCGTCTGTCCGAATTAAACTGACTGTTCTCCAAGTTGATTTGGTATTTCGATTCCGGCTAATTGTTTCTATGTCGTGGCGGTATGAAACTGATACTAAACCTGCTGGATTATGGTGGCACAATTCCAGCAATTTGTCTGGTGTATCGGGAATTGCATCGAGGAGGAGTTGGCGTGCTTCTCGTACTTCTTGCTGGTTTTGGGTAACAATCGCGAGAATTTCTTGCCTAGTTTCTTGACTGTTGGCGGGAATTTCGTAAACTCTAATTTCCTGAACAGATTTCAAAAATAGCAGTAACTCTTCACCTGAATTAATCAGTTCGTCTAGCAGTTCTTTGATGTTGGATTCGGTGAAAGCTTGTTTGCGAATTTCGCTATTTTTCGCGTGTTCTGCGGTTCTTAAAGGCAAGCGAAACAAAGTGCCTTGAAAATTTGTCTCTCCTAATGGCAATCCTCCCGCTGCGTAGACTTGCATAAAATCGGGATATTTTTCGTACCATTTAGTGTTTGCTAAATTCCACTCGCGCCCGGGTTCTTGTCTGGAAGTGCCGGGGATAGCTGCGCCGTGGGGGTCAAAAAAAATAATGCGATCGCGCGAAACGAAGCTGGGATAATCTGTAACGTGATATATGGCATTAAACCCGACGCCAAATCTACCCGTTTTCTGCAAGTCTCGCGCTTTTTCACTTTGTCCCAGGCTGCGGATGCTGTCAAAGTCTTTGTCTGTAAAAACGCGATCGTTGTAGACTAGCATCGCCGGCCCCATGAGCTGTATCATGCGATCGTCAGGCAATTGTTTAGGCTGATGCTGCCGCCAATCGAGAGTAATTTCTACCCGCGTTGCTTTAGCATCGTCAGCATTTTGGATCAACTCTTTGATAATGCCAACGCCTTCGGGATAATCTCGGATAATCCCTCTTAACCGGGCGATTAAGGGTTCGGATTGGTAGAAAGATTTGCCCTCAGTTTCGCTGTTGCTATAAGCCATAGATGTTATGTTCGCTTTCTACCAAATACTATACAAGCAAAGCGTAAATACAAGCAGGATTCCCACTGAGTACCCTACCGAAAGCTATTCGTAATATTCCCATAAAAAACCTCAGACCCGCAAGCCTGAGGACCGGAGTTCCTGAAAATCGTCACTTCTTATTATTGTCGCCAACGAACAGCATAAAATACAAGAGGGGTGAAACCCAGCACGGCAGTTGTTGGCAGACTGAGATTTCTTCCTGACTCGCAACGTGGAAGCGGTTTTTGATTCAATACTTCATATCATGTCCGATCGATCGACCGCAATAAGTAAGGTTCGTAGTGCGGACTTCAGTCCGCATAATGCTGCGGACTGAAGTCCGCACTACGAACTGTTTTTGCGATCGAGCCACCGGACATAAGATCGCGCATACATTCACCAGGACGATCGCCATTTATCGACATCGCACTTGATAATTATGCTTTAAGATGGGAGCCTGTCCTCGATCGCAATATAAGGCTCACCGTGAGTACCCGTATAGATTTGAGTCGGACGGTAAATGCGGTTTGTCTCTAGCTGTTCCTTCCAGTGGGCCAGCCAACCGGCAACTCGGGCGATCGCAAAAACTGGTGTAAACAAGTCCGTCGGAATTCCCATTTTCCGGTAAACCAGACCAGAATAGAAATCTACATTAGCATAAATTCCTTTGTGAGCCAATTTCTCTTCAACGACTTCTTCCAACTTGACAGCAATGTCGTAATAATCATCGCGACCAAAGTTGTCAAATAACTGTTCCGCTAACCCTTGAAGAATAGTTGCTCTCGGATCTTTCACCTTATAAACTCGGTGTCCGAAGCCCATGATTTTGTCCTTATTTTCAACGCACTTCTCGACAAAAGGCCGCACGTTTGCTACAGAACCAATTTGCTCCAACATCTCAATCACTTCTTCATTCGCTCCCCCGTGCAGCGGCCCCGCCAAAGTGCCAACTGCTGAAGCAATCACCCCGTAAGGATCTGTTAGCGTCGAAGCTGTTACCATTGCCGAAAATGTAGAGGCATTGATAGTATGTTCGGCGTGCAGAGTCAGACAAACGTCAAAAATATTAGCTAACAGCGGATCTGGTTCTCGCTCGTTTAGCATATAAAGAAAGTTAGCCGAGTAGTTCAAGTCATCCCTCGGCCGCACGGGGTCATTACCTCGCCGCATTTGCTGGAACGCTGCTACCATTGTGGGAATCTTAGCTAGCAGCCGCACTACAGCTTCTCGAATATATGCTGGGTTAGCCAGAGCTCGGCGCGAGTAAAATAAACCTAAAGCCGCTGCTGAAGCTTGCAGGGCATCCATGGGATGTCCTCTTTCGGGAAAGCATTTCATCATGTCGCGGATGCGATATTTGATCCGGCGGTGATAGCGAATTTCATGCTCGAAAGCTTCTAGTTCTTCCTTTGTTGGAAGTACACCCCAGATTAATAAATATGACGTTTCGACAAAGGAACTTTTGAGTGCTAGTTCCTCGATGCTAATCCCGCGATATTCCAGCACCCCTTTTTGTCCATCTACGTAACTAATACTGGACAAGGTGGCGGGAACACCTTCTAAACCTGGTTTGAATTCGCCGACGACCATTGCGATACCGTGTTGTGTGAGTTGAATCTAATCAAATTACATTAGCAGAAAGCAAGATCGTGTCACCGTCTTGACCAATAATAATTCGATCGCGACTCAGGCACTCCGGCGCTCAGAAACGGGATTTTTCAACGAAGTTATCAATCGCGCCGCTAGATATTTTCGCCCCTCCCACCCGCTTTCTGCGCCCGAAAATCTGGGTTTAAGAGGGCGATTCGCCGTTTCTAGCAGAGCAAAAACTTGGGCCCAGTCAGCCAGAACATTTGGCTGCGGCCGACTGGGGAACCTGTTTCGGGGAGAATTAAACCGATGATACCTGCTTTTTTGACAATCAGCGTGTCGTGCGATCGCCCCCAAAGCAAAGTTTCAGCCCAATTGCCCAAATCTGGTTGGTGCCCCACCAGGGCCAAGCTGCGGTTCCCTGTTTCCTGCCACTGCTTGTACCACCTCAGCCAGTCCCCGATGTCTCCTGAAGGTGCGAGGGGGAGGGATTCTTCTATTTTGGAACTCAGACCCGCTGACAGCAGGATTTGGGCGGTTTGTGTGGCGCGTAGTAGGGGACTGGAAAGAATCAGATCGAACTGAATTTCGAGCTCGTACAGCCGCTGAGCGATTTTTCGGGTTTTACGATCGCCCTCTTTAGTTAGGGGCCGTTCCTCGTCTGTATCATATTCTTCGGGTTCCGCTGCGATGCCGTGACGGACTAGGTAGAGATGCACGCTTGGCTGTCCTTTTTGATAGTTGTGCGATGGCTACGCCCCGGCTTACGCCTACGTACTTCCTTTGAAATTGGGTGCGATCGCATTTTCGCCCCATTGTACAACTGCCTTACAATCCTGCGCTGTCGTCAGGTTTACTTCAAAAGTACGTTAAAGGTACGTTGTTGCGCTTTAGCGCTCTATTCTAGACTAATAGAGCGCTAAAGCGCAACAACGTACCTTAGATATCGGTTGAAAAACTCGGCTTATTCAGCCTGCGTGCCTAAATCCCGAGTGCAATCTAAACCAGAAGGAAATCTGATTGAGAAATCAAGTTATTTGCTCCAATTACCGTCGCCAAGACTTCCCCAGTGCTGGCAAATTTCAGGAAGGTAGTGTTAGCACTTTGGCTGATTTGTAACTGCGACAAATTCAAACCACCTGTGATGACAAATTTATCCGAACCAACCTCAAAATTAACAATCGTATCCGCGCCACTGCCGGGGTTTAACACAAAGCGATCGCTGCCAATACCTCCAATCAGAGTATCGTCACCCATATCGCCAATCAACCAATCATCACCCATACCACCGGTGAGTAAATCGTTATCTTTACCACCGATTAAAGTATCGTTACCTTCACCGCCAGCGAGCGTATCTTGTCCTTCATTACCGTTGATCCAATCATCGCCAGCACCGCCATCAATACAATCTTGCTGACCGATCGCACCGACAGCAACAGAGATACCTTTGTTATCTCCAAAAATCGTATCGTTGCCATCATTGCCACAGAGCATATCATTACCATTATCACCGAACATCAAGTCATTGCCTGCATCACCGTGAATAATGTCATCATCCTTGCCACCGCGTAGGGTATCGTCGTCTTTGCCGCCACTAATAGTGTCATTCGCTTCATCTCCGTTGAGGAAGTCGTTGCCACCACCACCAAATAGCAAGTCGCGTCCTTGTGTATCTCGCACCAACGAATCTGTCGTACCGCCGTACAGGATATCGTTACCGCTATCGCCGATCAAAGTATCGGAACCAATTTCGCCCCAGATCAGGTCGTTGTCTTTGCCACCGTAAGCTTTGTCGTTACCTTTACCGCCATATACGGTATCGTTGCCATTGCCACCAGCGATTAAATCCGCACCTCGATCGCCAAATATTAAGTCTCCTTCGTTAGAAGTATCAGCCATCGGGTTGCCGTAATCGCCGACGATGGTGTCTCCATCTTCGCCACCGTAGAGGGTGTCGGAACCGAGCTCGCCATATACCAAATCGCTGCCTTTTCCTCCGAAAGCTTTGTCGTTTCCCTCCCCTCCAACTAGGGTGTCGGTTCAGTATTAAAGGTTGACACAAGCGACATAGTATGTATGTTGATGTAGACCTTGGCAGGGCTCTCGCATGAGGACAAAAAAATGGTTGGCGATTGTACCGGCGCCCTAGAGGTGCTGGTAATGCGATCGCACCGAGTGTCGCGGTTGCAGGGCTGGTAGCACCTTTGTCATCGGTAGCGCTGTAAGTAAAATTAGCGCCGTTGAATGTGCCTGTCGATTTGAAGAATAACTGACTAATTTGAGCCGGAGTCAGGGTTTGACCTGCTATGACTGCCACTCCACCTGTTGCCGGATCTCCTAGAAATAAGACGCCTTGGGCTGCTGGCGGTAGCGTGTTGACGGTGTAAGATGCGATCGTCCCGTCAGCATCTGTAGCACCCAATCCGGTTACAGGGACGGTGCTACCAGGATTGACTGTAGTGCTGGGGCTAGCTGTAACAGGAGGTTGGTTCGCAGCAACAGCAGTTAAGTCAGTCGCACTGTTGTTGTTGCTAACGATCTTATCGACGATACCTTCTGGCGGAGTTGCCGTAGCTGTGTTGCTAATCGTAGTGTCGATCGCGCTATTAGCAACAGTACCAGTAACAATATAGGTAGCAGTCGATCCAGCATCTAGATCCAGTTTCGTATTGATGTTGTTGCCCGAACCCGATCGATCCGCAGCAGTCGGGAAAGCACCTACACCTGAAAGCGAAGCAGTCCAAGTGACTCCCGTCAAGCTAGCAGGAAGGTTATCGGTAAAGGATATACCTTTTATGTAGCAGGAACTGTTGTTTGTAACAGTAACTGTATAACTCAGAAGAGTGCCTGGTGTTGCAGTAGTCTGCCCGTCAGTTTTTGTGACTGCTAAGTCAGCATCGGGAGTTGGTGTCGGTAGGGTTATGCTGCCTCCGGTGTTGACACTGGTAATTAAGACGTTACCGTTGGCGATCGCATAAATAACGTTTGGCTGGCAGTCAACCGCTAGCGTGGACTGATAATCCGCGATCGCATCTGCTTGAAAAGCTAAGGGAGATTCGATCGCTCCTGTTAATTTCTCTAAATTCCAGTTGCCGCCCAGTAGTGCGCTGCCCGTCAAATCTGTTGAAGCTGCAATATCAGCACCAGTTAAAGAACCTATTTTGTTTACGAAGTTTTCGCCTAATTCGCCAGCCGCCACATCGCAGCCGTAAATCAGAATATCGGCATTAGTAGTAAGTAAGTGAGTTTCCCCACTGTTGCAACTGTTCGCTATAGGTATTTAGTGTCTCAGAGTTGAGTCTTGTTGCACCCAATTGCAAGTTTCCAGAACCCCCGTGAGAAACAATATGAACGCTTTTAATATCACTCCGGCTGGCTAAAATTTCGCTAATTTGTTCTACTCCATCCCGCGCTGAATCTAAGATAAATACTTCTGTTCCCGGTCTGGCTCCGCTGGCGAGACTCTGATAATTATCTACATTTCCATCTATAAATAGTAGTTCTTTTTTTGGTTTTACTTGTGGAATTAAGTTTATGGCATTTACATAGCTAGCAACAGTAATTTCCGAAAGATTAGAACCATTATTTTGATCGCTTGTCTCAAGAATATTCATTGTCTTTGATGGCGGATGTATTGTTTTTTATATTTAACCTACCCCTTTCTTTGGTAAGAACCTTCAGTATATTCCACATACTTTTGAATTGCATCAATTGATAATATATATGCAATTTAAAAAACAAAAAGAGCAACTATTGCGTAAAACCATTATTCTGCAATGGTTTTACCGCAAGTTAGTTACCCTTTAACACAAAGATATTTTTTAGAGTACCCACAAAAGACTCAAGAATTTCAGGATGTGTTTATTACAAGCCTTTGGGTTTTTGCACTATTTGAAATTAAGTTAGCAAGCTATCTAAAACCTGATGGGATTTAAAACTTTTACTAATTTAATTATCAAATTGTTGTCTTTGATACAATTTTGTCAGATTTACCTTGCTAAGTCATTGGCCATTATGCTTATCTATTTTTTCACTCGTAAGCCATTTATCGGCAGTAGATTTACTTACATCAAATTTCAATAATGGTTCGATACTTATAGCGATCGCCAAAACGCTGAAAACTTTATTAATTGCTGAAACGTTTGTTTTTATTGGTTAGTGGTTATTGCTTCTTGCCTGTTTCTTCTTACTTCTGCTACGGATACTTATGTGTTTTCCCCTACGTATTTCTGTGATGACTCCACTTTATTTGCATCTAGAAGCCGATCGACTCCTGTGCGATCGTACTTTTGATCCAAATTCTGTCTTTGCCTTCGTGGCTGCGGAAGTTAGTAAAACCTATAGCGGATCTAGGTCTCATATTCGCGGACGTTGTTGGGAAGAGAGCCCTATACGTTTAAGCGGTTCTATAAGTTGTCAGTCATACCTCACCTTTTTGAGAAAGGCTATATATCGTATATAACTATTTATTCATTTAGTCGATATTGACGCTAAATTTAGCTAAACAGACGGGAATCCCCACACTATATCGCTTCGATTAGTGTGGGATTCTCATGCGCGTGAGACGAGGATTCTATCTGTCCACAATCTCAAAGCATAGCTTTGAGCAGTGGGCAGATGGATGACGAGACGAACAGACTTCTTGTTTTACTCGACAGGTCTATC
>RDXX01000047.1 GCA_004292955.1 Oscillatoriales cyanobacterium
ATTGGGAATTGGGAATTGGGAATTGGGAATTGGGAATTGGGAATTGGGAATTGGGAATTGGGAATTGGGAATTGGGAATTGGGAATTGGGAATGTGAGCATCTCAGTTTTGCATTTATGTATAGTGCGAGCGTCCCCGCTCGCGTATTGTACAATACGCGAGCGGGGACGCTCGCACTAATAACAAATAACAATAACAAATAACAAATAACCAATAACCAACAGCAAATAACCAATAACAAATAACCAATAACCAATAACCAACAGCAAATAACCAATAACCAACAACCAACAACCAACAGCAAATAACCAATAACCAACAGCAAATAACAAATAACCAACAGCAAATAACAAATAACCAATAACTAATAACCAATAACTAATAACTAATAACTAATAACCAATAACTAATAACAAAGCGATCGCCCTTTTTTTCAAAAGAGCGATCGCTTTGTTTATTTATTCAGTACCTGCTGCCAACAGCGGGCCACTAACATCACATCTCAAGGCTTTTTAGCCTTGCTCTACCTCATTCTAGAAATCTTGCGGTAACAAAGAACTTAAACGCTCCAATAAAGGATCGGACTCCCGACGAGGAGGAACCTCAGCATCAGAAACTGTATCATTCGCTACAGACTCAGACTCGATCGGATCAGGCTCTACTACTTTTGAAACTTGGGCAAAAGAAACTTGAGCAAACTTACTGTCAACACTCCCCTGCAACTGATCCAACTGCGCGCCCAATTGACTCAGGTGATGTTCCAGTCCTTCCAAACGGCTTAATTCCTCAGCAGAAACATTGCGCTCAAACTCAGCAAATCTGACCGCAAGTTCAGCAATACGCTGTTCCAACCGCTCAGAGCTATCTGTAGAGCTAGCAGACTCAGATACAGACAAAAACTGCCACAAAGCTTGCTTGCAGAGATTGCTGAAAGTCTGATACTTCGTAAAAGCCAACTCTTTTTCAATAGCCGCCAGCAAAGTTTGATCGGCAGCATCTTCCGTAAACGCCACCGAGAAATTCGCCTTATTTTTTGCCCACAGTGCCATAGGGTTCAAGCCTTAATGCGTTACTTTATCGTGGCTAGCTGAGCCTCAGCATAAATAAACTGTCCCAAAGCATTAGCTTTCCGAGAAGGCTGAGCCAAGTGAGCCTTAAGATTGGCGTCTTTCAGCAAAGGTTGGAGTACCTCCCAGAAAAATTCGCCGCCACCGCCAGTCAGAACTACGTCCGTCACCCGTTCCGGCAACCACTGTACCAAACGTTCGGACAGTTCGTTAGCGAAAGCCTCCCGCAAATCCTTAATAATCGGATCTAAATTAGTCGGCTTAGTCGCTCCTCTAGGACGGTAGAAACGCTGCCCTTCGGGTTTGTTCACCCCTTCCAATAAAGACAGGGATTGAGGGTCTGCCCCCGGAATTTTTGAGGCAACTTGTTCGTAGAATTTGTTCATGGCGAAGGAATCGCTCTTAGAAGCCGCTCGGGCGAACCGGAAACGATCGACCATTAACAAATCGGTAGTTTGGTGTCCGATATCGACCACAGCCACCGACAGTTCCGGCAACTCCGGCGTAAACTCCTTGTTGTCTTGAGCTTCGCACCAAATCAGGCTGCCGAATCCTTCCGGCATCACCCAAACGTGGCGAATATCAATTTCCAAACGCTCGCCGCGGTATACCACAACGTGGGGAGAGCGCAGTTGGCTGATAATCTCTTCCTTTTCTTTCTCAAACTGATCCTGCGAATAAAAAGGCAAACCCAGCACTACTGCCATTTCGCCCTTCATCTGGAAATATCCAGCACAGGAAAAAACCTTAACCAAAGCATCTACTACTTTCGACTGGTCAGCCCCACCGAGATTAGCGCCAAAGTCAGCGGCCAGTTGGCCGATGGCGTACCCCTTGCCCTGGTGCTCCAGCCACATATCCAACAGAGGGTCTGTTGCTTTTGACTCAAAGCTGCCGCCCCGCACCTTTTCCACGGGCATAGTAGCCACGTTGGCAGGGATGAAAACAACACCATTTGGGTTGCGACTCACGCAAGCTTTAGTTGCTGTACGACCCAAATCAGCACTAATAATCGATTTGTGAGAAGCGATCTTAGTCTGCTGCGTCAGCATAGCCGAATTAGGAACAAGCTGTCTAGTTGTCATTGAAATGTGTTACCTCACTGAGCCTCACCATTATCATGCCTTATCCCTGGACACTGCCGCGCTTAAAGACAGTGGGTTTTGAGGCGATTCTTCTAACTCTACCTAGATCGGTATTGAAATCAGCACCAAACATTATATTCGGGACGATCGCCCTTACCGTAACTAAGCTAACTTTTTCTCGATCGCGACGATCGCCGGCATCTTGCCCGATCGTGCATTGTTAAGTTAAATTTAGTAAAGATTCTGAGTGTAAACTTTTGTCACACTAATCCGAGACCGCCAGCTTACCCGATCTATCCCCAATTCAAGGCACCCGCATTTATGAAAATTTCTTGGCAAACTATACTACTTTGGACTTTACCCGCCCTAGTCATCGGCTTTTTCCTGTGGCAGGGAGCCTTCGCCGCGTCCCCGGCAGAAATGAGCAAGAACACCGCCAGCACCCGCCTGAGCTACGGTAGATTCTTAGATTACTTAAACGCCGATCGAGTCACCAGTGTTGATTTATACGACGGAGGCCGCACTGCGATCATCCTAGCCGTCGATCCCGAACTGGACAATCACGAGCAGCGGTGGCGGGTAGACTTGCCGTCAAATGCTCCTGAACTCGTTTCTAGACTCAGAGATTCCAAAATTAGCTTCGACACTCACCCCCTCCGCAACGACGGCGCCATCTGGGGAGTGTTAGGCAATCTAGTATTTCCTCTCTTATTAGTAGGAGGGCTGTTCTTCCTGTTCCGCCGCGGCGGCAACGTGCCGGGGGGCCCAGGCCAAGCCATGAATTTTGGCAAATCCAAAGCACGCTTTCAAATGGAAGCTAAAACAGGCGTACTGTTCGACGACGTAGCAGGCGTAGAAGAAGCCAAAGAAGAACTTGCCGAAGTCGTGACTTTCCTCAAAAAACCCGAACGCTTCACCGCAGTCGGCGCCAAGATTCCGAAAGGCGTGCTGCTAGTAGGCCCTCCCGGAACCGGCAAAACCATGCTGGCAAAAGCGATCGCAGGTGAAGCCGCCGTCCCTTTCTTCAGCATCTCCGGTTCAGAATTTGTCGAAATGTTTGTCGGTGTTGGCGCATCCCGCGTCCGCGACTTGTTCAAGAAAGCTAAAGAAAATGCTCCTTGTATAATTTTTATCGATGAAATCGATGCAGTGGGCCGCCAGCGCGGCGCCGGTATCGGTGGCGGTAACGATGAACGGGAACAAACCCTGAACCAGTTGCTGACCGAAATGGACGGTTTTGAGGGCAATACAGGCATCATCATCATTGCTGCTACGAACCGCCCTGACGTGCTCGACTCGGCGTTGCTACGTCCGGGACGTTTTGACCGCCAAGTTAGCGTTGATACACCGGATATCAAGGGCAGGTTGGAAATTCTTGAAGTTCACGCGCGCAACAAGAAGCTGTCTGAGGAGATTTCTTTGGATGCGATCGCCCGCCGCACTCCCGGTTTTACCGGTGCTGATTTGGCTAACTTGCTCAACGAAGCTGCCATTTTGACAGCAAGACGGCGCAAAGATGCGATTACGATGCTGGAAATTGACGATGCAGTCGATCGCGTCGTCGCAGGTATGGAAGGTACACCGCTGGTAGACAGCAAGAGTAAGCGTTTGATTGCTTACCACGAAATCGGCCACGCGATCGTCGGTACAGTCATTCAAGCCCACGATCCCGTACAAAAAGTTACCTTAGTTCCTCGCGGACAAGCCCGCGGCTTAACTTGGTTTATGCCCAGCGAAGACCAAGGTTTGATTTCGAGATCCCAAATCCTAGCCCGGATTAGCGGTGCATTGGGCGGCCGCGCAGCCGAAGAAGTAGTTTTCGGCGACGCTGAAGTTACCACCGGTGCCGGCAACGACTTGCAGCAAGTCAGCGGTATGGCGCGCCAAATGGTTACTCGCTACGGGATGTCTACCTTGGGCCCGATCGCCCTGGAAGCTCAACAAAGCGAAATTTTCCTCGGCCGTGACTACACGGCGCGATCGGAATATTCCGAAGAAATTGCCTCTCGCATTGATGGACAAGTTCGATCGATTGTCGATCGCTGTTATGACGAAGCGCGCCAAATTATTCGCGACAATCGTACCGTAGTCGATCGGCTAGTCGATTTGTTAATCGAAAAAGAAACCATCGACGGCGAAGAGTTGCGCCTAATCGTCTCTGAATACACTTTTGTTCCTGAAAAAGAACAATACGTTCCTCAGCTTTAAAAAGCTAATCTTCACGGAAAATATTCAGGGCGAATAGAATTCGCTGAGTTTACGATCGCACAAACAAAGTCCGCCTCCGCGGACTGAAGAAATTCAACCCGCGCAGGCGGGTTTTGTTTGTGTAGCAGCGGTTTCAACCGCCGAGTTTGTTTGTAAAATAGCAACAGTAGATTAACGTAAATTAACCCAGATGAACAATAAATTTGTCACCCATAAAATCAATAATTTGTCAAGCTTGTTTCTAGCTACTTTAATTTTTATTCCCCTCAATACTTTGAGCGCCCGCGCCGAAAAATTAAGATGTTTTGTAGATATTTGCATTGACCCCAGCAGCGTAAAATTAAGTAAATCCAATTTTCCCGGTGCACCCTCTTATCCTGTCAGAACTCTTTTAGGAACTCAGCAGTTTAGTAACGAGAAAATGCGGGTGCAGATGGAAGTTAACTGCAAGCAGCGAGAGTTTAGAACTGTCAGAGTTAGCCAAGATGGCGAAAATTGGTCAAATTTCGATCCGAGGTGGACTTTAGTCGATCGCAACTCATCTTTGTCTCGGATGGTTGACTATACTTGTCAGTTGACAGTTGACAGTTGACAGTTGACAGTTGACCGGGGATAGCGACCTCTACCTGGAAGGAAGAAGATTAGAGTAATGAATAGTAATTATTGTAGGGTGCGTCAGGGGGCTGAATATGTTTTGTACCTACTCAAAAATTCTCCCCCCTGACGCACCCTACGGCTAGTTAACCGCGCACCCTATACTTGTGTAGGCTGCAATCTAAAATCTAAAATCTAAAATCTAAAATCGGATGACCAACCCCATCGAATACCGGCAAAGACGCGAACAGTTAATGGCAAAAATTGGCAGCGGGACAGCAATATTTCGCAGCGCGCCCGCAGCCGTCATGCACAACGATGTTGAATACGCCTACCGACAAGATAGCGATTTTTTCTATTTAACTGGTTTCAACGAAGCTGCGGCGGTAGCAGTGCTCGCACCACACCACGAAGAACACAAATTTGTTTTGTTTGTGCAGCCAAAAGACTTGGAAAAAGAAACTTGGCACGGTTATCGCGCTGGAATTGAAGGCGCCAAAGCCTTGTACGGCGCCGATGAAGCGTTTCCGATCGCCGAACTTGCCGAAAAATTGCCAAAATATTTAGAAAAAGCCGATCGCATATATTATCACTTCGGGCGCGATCGCAATTTCGACCAAACAGTCCTCAACCACTGGCAAAGCTTGATGCGAACTTACCCCAAACGCGGTACAGGCCCCACTGCGATCGAAGATTCCAACATCATATTACACCCGATGCGGCTGGTAAAAAGCCAAACAGAATTAGCATTAATGCGAAAAGCAGCTAATATCTCAGTTACCGCCCACAACCGCGCCCGAGAATTTGCCAAACCAGGCAGATACGAATACGAAATTCAAGCAGAAATAGAACATATTTTCGGCATGAACGGCGGCACCCCCGCCTACCCTTCAATTGTTGCATCCGGTTACAATTCCTGCGTCCTCCACTACATCGAAAACAACCGCCAAATGCAGGAAAATGATTTGCTGCTAATAGATGCCGGTTGTGCTTGCGGCTACTACAATGCCGACATTACTCGCACCTTTCCCGTCAGCGGCAAATTCACCGCCGAACAACAGATAATTTACGACTTAGTTTTGCAAGCACAAACCCAAGCAATTAGTCAAGTATATCCGGGAAATCCTTACAGCAAAATTCACGAAACCGCAGTGCGCGTTTTGGTGGAAGGTTTAATGGATTTAAAACTTTTGGTGGGCGACATTGAAGAGATAATTAAAGAGGAGAAATACAAGCCATTTTATATGCACCGCACTGGTCACTGGCTGGGATTGGACGTGCACGATGTCGGTGTTTATCAGTACGGCGAAAATCCGCAACTTTTGCAAGCAGGACAAGTTCTGACGGTGGAACCGGGGATTTATATTTCTCCTTATATTAAACCCGTTGAAGGACAGCCGGAGGTTCCTGAAAAATGGCGCGGTATAGGTGTGAGAATTGAAGATGATGTTTTGGTGACAATTGACAGTCATGAAGTTTTGACCGCCGGAGTTCCGAAATGAAAGCCGCTATGTTTCAACAGTTGACAGTTGACAGTTGACAGTTGACAGTTGACCGCTTGAGGGCGACCTCTTCCGGTCAGTCCGAGGATGGGAGTAATGAATCGTCTTCTTTTAATTTCTACGCCAAACCCAGAGGCTTTCAACCAATTCTTTCTGGTAACAAAGCAGAAGGTAATAAATCTTTTGTCTGGCTGCGGTCAATTTCACATTTCAATTTCACAAAGCGAAGAAGGCAGAAAATGGGAATAATCTCAATCAGCAGGCATTTTCTGGGCAAAACTTAATATATTTGTAAATTTTGTGTGAAATGGTGCTAGTTTGCAGTCAAGACTGGAGCCTTCTAATGTTAGGCTAGACACAACTATAGTCCGCAACTGCAAATTAAGAACTTACTATGTGTAGTGAGCCCACAGAGATCGATCGCGCCCTCACCACCTGCGAAGCGCTAGTCGCAGAGCAAAAAGAAAAAATTCGGCAACTCGAAGAGAATTTGCAGGAAGAAATAGAATTGCGGCGCAAATTAGAAGCACAACTGAAAAGAGATATCATTGAGCTAACTCAAACAGAAGCTTCTTTCCGACAAAATCAAGAATTTATGCAAAGGGTGGCTGATACTACCCCCGGTGTTTTATACATTTACGACCTCATAGAAAACCGCAATCTCTATGGAAATCGCTACATCGCCGAGTTTTATGGTTGCACGGCGGCACAAGTTCAGGAAATGGGAAACGATGCCCTTTCTTTGCTAGTTTATGCTGAAGATATAGAGAAACTTAGCGTTCATGTCGAAACAGAAATAGCCGTAGCTAAAGATGGAGAAATCCTGGAAACAGAGTACCGAATTCAGCACCCTAGCGGCGAATTGCGGTGGTTTCACGATCGGCACGCAATTTTTTCTCGCACTCCTGACGGCAGGCCAAAACAAATAGTCGGAGTTGCCCAAGATATCACCGAGCGAATTGAGGCAGATGTCGCTCTCCGAGAAAATCAAAAGTTTATTCACACTATAACCGAAGCACTTCCAGGTCTTGCTTACATTTACGATATTACTGAAAATCGAAATATTTATACCAACAACCAAGTTAACCAAATTCTCGGCTATTCCTCCGAACAAGTTCAACAGTTAGGAGACGCACTTTTTCCCACAATTATGCACCCCGATGATTTGCTAAAAATCCCGGAAATCCAAGCAAAAATATCAACACTCAAGGAGGGCGAAATATTTGAGTGCGAGTACAGGCTGAGAAATGCTCGGGGTGAATGGCGCTGGTTTATGGGCAGAGATATTGTTTTCTTGAGAAACTCTGACGGTTCGCCGAAACAAACTCTCGGTATTGTTATAGATATTACTGAACACAAGCGAGTTGCCCTAGAGCGAATTGAGTTAATCGCATCTCTTGAAAAAAGCCAGGAAATGTACCGAACTCTCATCAAGCATTATCCGAATGGATCGGTATTTTTGTTCGATTCTGATTTGCGCTATATTTTGGTTGACGGTCAAGGTTTGGCGGTAGTTGGTTTGTCCAAAGAACTGGTGGAAGGCAAAACCTTGTCGGAAATATCGCCGCCAGAAGATTTGGATTTTTTTGAGACCAAATATCGCGCAGCTTTAGCAGGAGAAGAGAATAATTTTGAATATAAATATCGCGATCGATTTTATTCAACAACAGTTTCTCCAGTCAAAAACGACCAGGCAGAAATTTTTGCAGGCATGGTAGTTACTCAAGATATTACAGAAAAAAAACAGTCAGAATTCGTGCTGCAACGCCTTAAAAATGAGCTAGAAATAAAATATCACAAGCGTACTGAAGATTTAAGAATAGCTAACCAACACTTGCGGGAAGAAATTATCGATCGCTGGCGTACCGAAGAATTTTTGCGGGAAAGTCAGGAACAGCTAGAATTGTTTTTTTCTCAATCTTTAGATGGTTTTTTCTTTATGATGCTGGACGAACCAGTGTACTGGGACGATACCTCTGACAAAGAAAAAGTTTTGGATTACGTATTTTCTAACGGGCGGGTAACGAAGGCAAATGATGCTTTGATCGCTCAATACGGAGCTACTAGGGAAGAGTTTATTGGCGTGACGCTTAACTCTTTCTTGTTCCACAACTTGGCTGGTGACAGAGAAATTATTAGGCAATTTTTTGATGCTGGCAGAATTCACATCGAAAATGACAATCGCAAGTTTGATGGTGAGCTAATTTGGGTGGAAGGCGATTATATTTGCATTAACGATTCCCAGGGCAGAATTGCCGGGTATTTTGGGGTGCAGCGCGATATTAGCGATCGCAAAAAAGCAGAAGCTGCCCTTAGAGATAGCGAAGAACGTTTTCGCGCAACCGTCGAACAAGCAGCAGTCGGCATTACTCATTGCGATAAAAATGGTCGCTATTTGCGAGTCAACCAAAAGTTCTGTAATATTTTGGGATATACTGCGGAAGAGTTGCTGTGCGGAACTTGGATGGATGTCAGTTACTGTGAAGATCTAGAGCCGGACAGGGAAAAAAATAACAGATTGTTTGACCGGGAAATTGACTGTTTCAACATGGAAAAACGCTTGGTTTGCCAAGATGGTTCTTTAATTTGGGTAAATATCACTGTTTCCCTCGTCCAAGAACCGTTGAGCGGAGCAATTTACAATGTAGCAGTCATAGAAGATATTAGCGATCGCAAAAAAGCTGAAGCAGCACTGAAGGAAAGCGAAGAAAGGTTTCGACAGCTAGCAGAAAATATTGAAAGCGTGTTTTGGATGGTAGGCGTTCACCCCCAAGAATTTATTTATGTCAGTCCGGGTTACGAAAAAATTTGGGGGAGAAGCAGTGCTGATTTGTATGCTTGCGGGCGCTTTTTTGCAGAGTCACTCCATCCAGAAGATCGCGCTCGGGTGATTGCTACATTCACTAAACAAGTTCTAGCTGAAGACGAGATTGAGTATCGCATTGTCAGGCCGGACGGCGAAATTCGCTGGATTCGCGATCGGGCTTTTCCGATTAGAAATCAAGGTGGTGAAATTTACCGCGTTGTTGGGATTGCAGAAGATATCAGCCAAGCAAAACAGGCAGAAAAAGCGATCCGTGAAAGTGAAGAACGCTTCCGCCAGCTTGCAGAAAATATCCAAGATTCCTTCTGGCTAGTTTCTGCTGATTTTACCGATTTATTATATCTGAGCCCAGCTTACGAACAAATCTGGGGGCGCAGTCGCGAAGAATTGTATGCCGAACCGATAAAATGGATGGAGTGGGTGCATCCAGAGGATATACATTTGCTGCAAGAGGGACTTCCGCAAGTGTTGCAGGGCGAGTTCACCAGTATCGAATATCGGATTGTACTGCCTGACGGCACAATTCGCTGGGTGTGCGATCGAGCTTTTCCCATTTATGACGAAGCGGGCAAAATTTATCGGCTGGCGGGTATTTGCGAAGATATTAGCGATCGCAAATTGACCGAGGCCCGCATCCAAGCGGCACTCCGCGAAAAAGAAGTATTGCTCAAAGAAATTCACCACCGAGTCAAAAATAATATGCAGGTAGTTTCCAGCCTGCTGCAACTTCAAGCTCAATACATTGAAGACGAACCGACGCTTGCTTTATTTGAAGAAAGCCAAACCCGCATCCATTCAATGGCTCTGATTCACGAGCAACTTTATCAATCGGAAAATATCGATCGAATCCACCTCCCCCCTTACGTTGAAAACTTGATTGCTAATTTGTATCAATCTTTTGGTTGTGGTAACACTTCTATCAAATTCAATCTCAATGTTGATTCCATATATTTAAATATAGAAACGGCAATTCCTTGCGGTTTAATCATTAATGAACTGGTTTCAAACTCCTTAAAGTATGCTTTTGGTCAAAGTTTATCGGGAGAAATTAGTATTAATTTTAATGAAAGTAATTTCCCAGAATTTCATTTAAGTATTCAAGACGACGGCAGCGGATTTCCGGCGGACTTTGATGTGGAAAGTAGCGAAACATTAGGATTGCGATTAGTGCGGATGTTAACTCAGCAATTAGAAGGAAATCTGGTTATTGACACTGAGTGCGGAACTTGTTACCATATTACTTTCCTTGAGTTAAATTATCGGCGTCGCATTTAAGAAAAAAATATGAATCCTATAAAAATATTGGTAGTAGAAGATGAAATAATTGTAGCTCAGGACATAGCAGGCAGATTAAAAAAGCTGGGTTATGCAGTAACAGCTATTGTTGCTTCAGGAGAAGAAGCTCTAGAAAAAGTAGACGAAAGTCCGCCAGATTTAGTGCTGATGGATATCGTGCTTAAAGGTGAGATGGACGGCGTGACAGCCGCAGAAAAAATTAGAAATAAGATAGATATACCGACAGTATTTTTAACAGCTTATGCCGACGATAAAACGATGCAAAGAGCGAAAATTACAGATCCATTCGGCTACATTATCAAACCATTTCAACAAAATGATTTGCGGGTGGCGATCGAGATTGCGCTCCACAGGCACGAAATCGAAACCAAAATGCGAGCAGCTCTCAAAGCTTCGGAAGCAGCCAGAGAGTCGGTGGAAGAAAAAGCGCACCGCCAAAACCAGTATATATCAATGGCTGCCCACGAATTGCGGAACCCGCTGAACACGATTTTAATCTCTGCCGAGCTCCTAGAACTCGATCGCACTCGCAGCAGTGACGAATCTCAAGTCAAAACCCTGCGCCTAGTGCACTCAGCTACCCAAAAGATGAACCAGCTAATCGAGGATATGCTGTTCATGGGCCGAGCAGAAGCAGGGAGACTCAAATGCAATCCATTACCGATAAATTTACTCGAATTTTGTCAAGATTTGCTGGATCAATTGCAGTTAGGACATGAAGCCAAACACAAACTAAGATTCAGCCCGTCTGCCGTTACCAGCGCGATGTTAGATCAACAATTGCTGCACGGCATTATTTCTAACTTAATCGTCAACGCCATAAAATATTCTCCCGACGGCGGGCAAATAACCTTAGAATTGGAATGCCGTCAACCAGGCGAGGGAGACAAAGAAGCTATTTTCTGCTTGTCTACTCAGTCTTTGTTTGCCAATTCCCCATTTAAAAATATTAACTCTCCTTTACTAATTATTCGCATCCGAGACGAAGGTATGGGCATCCCAGAAACCGAAGTAGGGAAAATATTTGAAATGTTTTACCGTTGCAAGAATAGTGGAAAGATTAAAGGTAACGGTTTGGGATTGACGATTGTTAAAAAAGCTGTGGATTTGCAAGGAGGTGCGATCGCCTGCGAAAGCCAAATCGGCGTTGGTACTACCTTTACAGTCGCGCTTCCTTACGTAGCCCTTTCCTCTAAGGCTGAATTGTCAAAGACTTAAATGCCAGGTAACGGAGGACACGGCAATGCCGTTTCCCTACCCCAAAATAATCATGAACCCTTGATGAGAGATGTAACCATCGCAAGCATTTATTGTAGGGACACGGCAGTGCCGTGTCAGACGTGGTTCAACTGTGCTCACCCACCGCTGTGGGTAATATCAATTCCGATGCCACTAATCAAAATGTTGCAAAATCCACTCAACCCCCGCAGCTAAATTTGCAGCAATAAAATCAGGTTTAGTATGGTGCTGATACTCGCCACTCAACACGCTTTCCCCGTAACCAGTCTGCACCAAAATACCAGTACAACCGGCATTGTGAGCCATATCGACATCCGTCGCTTTATCCCCCACCATAAAACTATTCGCCAAATCCAAATCGTGTTCCCAAGCCGCCGCTACCAACATCCCCGTATTCGGTTTTCGCCAAGTCGTGTACCGGGTAAATTCTGGATTTGTTCCGCCTTCTGCTGCACTCAAGTAAGGACAATAATAAAGAGCATCTAACCTCGCTCCGGCTTCATTTTCTAGTAACAAACACAGGCGTTTGTGCAAATTTTCTACGTGGGCCACAGGATAATAACCCCTCGCCGGCCCCGATTGATTGGAAACCAAACAGCAAAATATTTGTCTGTCATTTAAACGGCGTACAGCTTCAGCTATGCCGGGGATTAAATGCAAATCTTCTAGTTTGTGAATGTAGCCAGCTTCGATATTGAGAACGCCATCGCGGTCGAGAAATACTGCTCGTTTCATAGAATTGCGATCGGATTGTAGATACTGTCTGGAACTGTCAAGGAGTAGCGCTCAAATAATTCGGGATCGAAGGCTTTTTGGATTTATAAAACCCCAAAGCCGTGCGACTCCAATTATACTCTAGCTACCCTAAAAAATCAAGACAGTATCTACAGATATTAGACAAGATTACAAAAGTCCTTTTAATCAAATTTTGGGACGGGCTAGAAGCCCATCCCACAAGAAAAAAGATTTTTTTGGGAGGTTGATCAGAGCAGCGTCCTAACTATTTTTGCAAGAAGTCTATTGCAATTAATTTATCCGCCCCGTCACTACTTTTTGTACCAAGCTTGGCGCCACTGTTTCATTTGCTCAATCTCTTGCTTTTGCGAAGTCAGAATCTCTTGAGATAATTTCTTCATTTCGGGCCGTTTCGACTTCTTCAACGCATCTTCAGCCATCACTAGCGCTCCTTCGTGGTGGGGAATCATCGCATTCAGAAATCGGAGGTCAAATTCAGCATCAGCCGCTCCTAAATCCATGCTCATCATCATGGCTTGCATTTGTTCGGGAGTCATTGGCATCATGTGATTCATTTGAGCGTGATAAGCCATTGGCGTACTGTCGGCTTTGGCATACCAAGTTTTTCGCCACTCTTTCATTTGATTGATTTCGCGGTTTTGAGCGGCAATAATGTTATTAGCTAGTTTTTTCATTTCCGGGCGCTTTGACTTGTTGAGCACCTCTTTCGCCATGTTTACAGCACCTTGATGGTGTACTGTCATGCCATCAATAAATCGCAAATCGTAGTCGGCATCAGCCGGGCCTAAATCCATTGACATATTGTGATTCATGCCATGATTCATACCACCCATGCCGCCACTTTGTGCCGCGTCTTGCTTGTTGTTGGCTTGGGTTGTTGCGGTAACATTTGGGGCTTGATTTGGGCTGGTAGGAGATTTTGAACAAGCTGCTAGAATTCCGCTGGTTGCGGTGGCTGTGGCGGTCAAGATTAGCGCTGCCAAGCCTGTTTTTAATGAAATTGGTTTCATAGATTTTATATCCTTAAAACTCCCAGGTTTATTCAGTTTCTCACATATAAATGAAATTGGCATGAAATTCTTGAGTCCAAGTTGTCAGTTGACAGTTGACAGTTGACAGTTGACAGCGACCTTTACCTAGAAGGAAGAGGATTGGAGTAATGAATAGTCTGATTTTAATTTCTCCCAAAAAAGCTTGGGGCTTTCAACCGATTCTTTCTGGTAAATAAATCTTGCCGTGCCATCAATTAGATAAAGGATGAGTTTCACTAAAACTTAATAATTAATTTGGAATTTCCCCTTGACTCTCCTGCTAACTGGAGACTTTACAATGGAGTTAATTCATCTATGAAGCTTCGGGTGCATTTCACTTTTGAAGAGGGCGAAGCATGACCGCATACAAGTTATTAGTTATAATCTTATTTTCACTGCGGTCATGCTTCGCCCCTACAAACATATTTGCCTTGCACAGGTCGCTGCACCCGAAGCAAAGTAGTTTCTGCTGAGGTTCCACAATTATGACTTTAGAGCTAAAAATTCCCAAAATGGCTTGTTCGGCTTGTGTGAATACAATCACAAAAGCAGTCCAAGCTATTGACTCAGGCGCTGCTGTTGAGGCAGATATCAAGACAAAATTGGTCGCGATTCAAACGGCTAAGCCGGAAAGTGAAGTTAGAAAAGCGATCGCATCTGCTGGCTATCCAGCCAGTTGATTTTAGATTTTAGATTTTAGATTTATATCATGTCCGCAGAGAACGACCATGATAAGATTTGTTTGTAGTGAGGACTTCAGTCCTCTGAATTATGAGGACTGAAGTCCTCACTACAAACCGTTTTTATTATGGTAATTTACAGGACATAATATTACTCTACAGATGAATCTGGGAGATTGAATAAGAGTCTCATTTTTTTGATTCTCTACTACAGCCCTGCGGCCGCTTGTATCCGTTTTTTGGGGTGCATCTGGTTTTTGAAGAGGGCGAAGCATGACCGCATATAAATTATCAGTTATCATCCCATATTTTCTGCGGTCATGCTTCGCCCCTACGGATGTATTCGCCAAACCCAGATGCACCCGTTTTTTGGGATTATTTGAACCCAGAAGCTCATTTTCTAATTTAGGAGGGCATTTATGGACAATCTCACACTTAAATTGCGGGGCATGAGTTGTGCTGCTTGTGCTTCCTCTATCGAACAAGCAATTAAATCTGTCCCCGGCGTAATTGAGTGCAGCGTCAATTTTGGCATGGAACAAGCAACCATCCAATATGACTCGAAGCAAACCAACTTAACAATCATTCAAGAAGCTGTTGATGCAGCGGGATACGAAGCTTTGCCCCTGCAAGAAATGGCAGAGGATGATGCAGAAAAAGCCGATCGCAAATCCGCATCTCAAAACTTGCAGCGAAAACTCTGGATCGCAGGCAGCATCAGCATTATACTGGTTTTGGGCGGCATTCCAACCATGACAGGCTGGCACCTGCCATTCATTCCCGCATGGCTGCACAATTTTTGGTTGCAATTAGTGCTGACATCACCAGTACAGTTTTGGTGCGGTAAATCGTTTTATGTGGGGGCTTGGAAATCGTTAAAACGGCGCGTCGCCACAATGGATACCCTGATTGCTTTGGGGACAAGTGCTGCTTACTTTTATTCGGTATTTGTGACATTTTTGCCCGGTTTATTTACCTCGCAAGGTTTGAATCCTAGCGTTTACTACGAAGTTGCCACCAGCGTGATAGCGTTAATTTTGTTGGGAAAAAACCTCGAAAATAGAGCGAAGGGAGAGACTTCGGAAGCAATTCGCAAACTCATGGGTTTGCAAGCAAAAACTGCTCGGATCGTTCGCAACGGAGAAGAGTTAGAAGTACCCATCGCCCAAGTGGCAATTGGTGACATTGTGCAGGTGCGTCCGGGCGAGCAAATCCCCGTTGACGGAGAAGTGATTGAAGGTGCTTCGACGGTAGATGAAGCAATGGTTACGGGGGAAAGTTTGGCTGTTAAAAAACAACTTGGCGATGAAGTTATTGGAGCGACAATTAACAAAACAGGCAGCTTTCGGTTTCGCGCTACCAGAGTTGGCAAAGATACATTTTTAGCTCAAATTGTCAAGATGGTGCAGGATGCCCAAGCTTCAAAAGCACCGATTCAAAAGTTAGCAGACCAAGTGACGGGCTGGTTTGTTCCTGTAGTAATTGCCATCGCTTTAGCTACTTTTATTATTTGGTTTAACGCGATGGGTAACTTCACTTTGGCGACGGTGACAATGGTGGAAGTGCTGATTATTGCCTGTCCCTGTGCTTTGGGTTTGGCGACTCCGACTGCTGTGATGGTTGGCACGGGTAAAGGTGCAGAAAATGGGATTTTAATTAAAGGAGCCGATAGTTTAGAATTGGCTCACAAAATTCAAATTATTGTGTTAGATAAAACTGGAACGCTTACGGAAGGTAAGCCGACTGTTACTGATTTTGTGACAATTAAAGGAACGGCCCAGAGCAATGAGTTAAAGTTGCTGCAATTGGCGGCGTCTGTAGAGCGAAATTCGGAGCATCCTGTAGGGGAAGCTGTGGTTAAATACGCTCAATCTCAAGAGGTGAAGTTGACAGATATTCAGGATTTTGAGGCTGTGGTGGGGAGCGGCGTGCGAGGGGTTTCGGGGGGAAAGTCGATCGCCCTGGGAAGCCTCAGGTGGATGCAGGAACTAGGCTGCGATACTGAATATCTGGAGCTGCGCGCGCGAGCTTTTGAAGCTGCGAGCAAAACGGTGGTTTGGATGGCTGTAGAGGGCAAAATTGAGGCAATTCTGGCCATTGCGGATGCTCTGAAACCTTCGTCGGCGCGATCGGTGAAAGCGCTGCAAAAACTCGGTTTGGAGGTGGCCATGCTGACTGGGGATAACCGCGCGACTGCGGAGTCGATCGCCCAATCGGTAGGAATTACTCGGATTTTTGCCGAAGTTAGACCCGACCAAAAAGCAGCTCAAATCCAAGCGCTGCAAGGAGAAGGCAAAATTGTAGCGATGGTGGGAGACGGGATTAACGATGCTCCTGCTTTGGCCGCTTCGGATGTGGGAATTGCGATCGGTACCGGCACTGATGTGGCGATCGCAGCCAGCGACATTACCTTAATTTCCGGCGATTTGCAAGGCATAGTTACAGCAATTCAACTTTCCCGCGCCACGATGCGGAACATCCGCGAAAATCTGTTTTTTGCCTTTATTTACAACATCGCGGGTATCCCGATCGCCGCTGGCATTTTGTACCCGATTTTTGGCTGGTTGCTCAATCCGATTATCGCTGGTGCAGCAATGGCTTTTAGTTCGCTTTCGGTAGTGACTAATGCTTTGCGGTTGCGGAATTTTAAAGTGAAAGTTATTGCATAATTTAAGAGGGATTTGAGAAATGTTTAGCCAGCGTCAAGTTTTAGGAAGTCTCGCAGGTTTAGGAATTATGCTCGGACTTGCATCGGGAGTTCGAGCCAATCAAATATCAACTCATCCTGCAAATTCAACTGCTCAATTTCGGCAAATAGAACAACCGATAAGTTTAAAAATTGGCATAACAGCAGGCGGATTGAGCTTAATTGGTTTAGAATTATGGTGGTTTTTGTTCAGTAAAAATCAAGCTTAGAAGGAAGAAGGAAGAAGGAAGAAGGAAGAAGGAAGAAGGAAGAAGGAAGAAGAGATACACAGCAAGCTTTTTAGCGAGCCGTATTTTACGTTTTATTAGGTGGATTTACCTAAAACAAAGTAAATTTGGCCGTTGCGGTTTTTTCCACCAAGAACTCGGTAAAATTAAGAAAGCTTAAAAAATTTGGAGTGAGCTAAATGCAACTACTACACACGATGCTCCGAGTCGGAAACCTGGAAGAGTCCCTCAAATTTTACACCGAGGTTCTGGGGATGAGATTGCTGCGACAAAAGGACTATCCAGACGGTAAATTTACTCTGGCTTTTGTGGGCTACGGCGACGAATCCGACACTACAGTTTTGGAATTAACTTACAACTGGGGCGTCGCCGAGTACAATTTGGGTGATGCTTACGGTCATATTGCGATCGGCGTTGACGACATTTACGGTACTTGCGAAGCAATTAAAGCCCGCGGCGGCAAAGTTATTCGCGAACCCGGCCCGATGAAGCACGGTTCAACAGTCATCGCTTTTGTCCAAGATCCAGATGGATATAAAGTTGAATTAATTCAACTGAAAAATCAAGGTAGCAGCAGTCAGAAAGTAAGTGCGGCGACTGCATCTTAGTCTTCGCTAGGACAGGCTAGAAGCCCATCCCACAATTGTTTTTTCTTGTGGGATGGGCTTCTAGCCTGTCCCACAATTTGATTAAAATAACTTTGGCAATTCAAGTCTGCTTTCAAAGAGCGGCTCGCACCGGCCAAGGTACGTAGTTGCGCTTCAGCGCTCTTTATAATATTAGGGAAGAGCGCTGAAGCGCAACTACGTACCTAATTTGAGCGCTGAAGCGCAACTACGTACCCAAGAGCGCTGAAGCGCAACTACGTACCTAATTTGTCTGACGACAATAAAACCGCCCTGCTACTGACAGAATGCGAAGGGGTTTTCCACACTTTTAATTCGATCGCACTGACGGTACAAATTGCTGCAAGTAACTCTTTTGCCACAAAATAGAAAAACTGTTCCCTATTTGGCTTAAACTGTCAAATTTAGGAATTAATTTAGATTCTCGGCGCTTGTCTAAGGCAGCGAGCGTCGCAAAGAATATAGCTAATACTAACAAAAATACCACCATCACAATAAAAAACATAGTCCAATAGACTAGAAATTCACTTTGGTAGTAGTTGACGGTCAATATCGAGTTAATCACTGCATCGGATAAATACAAAACTAGCCCTATTGAAAACCACACTCCTAACAATAGCCACGTCCACTTAAACATCTGTGTTGCAGTCTTGTTATTTTTGGACGCCGAAAGTTCTAAATCTCTAATTTTGCTGTTAATTTTTGATGTGACTTCATACAAAGTAGACTGCAAAGAATCTCTGATTAAATTCAAATCGTTGTCGAGGTTTATGCACTGCTCGGACGTGCTTTTGTCAACACTCACGTTTTGGAGTTTCCTGCGGTGTTCAGCCAGTTTATTACCAAGGGTCTGATCCCATTCTTGCAGCCGCTCTACTGTCAAATACAAAAGTTCCCTATTCGCATCTAACAAGCTCTGACAATCTAGGATCGACTTAACTAACTTGCTCAAATTGTGAATATGCTCGTCTACAGCATTTTGGTATTCCCTCTGTTTATCTGACAAGAAATTTGCCATTGCGATATCATCGTCGCACAGCGACACAGCCTCAGAATACACGCCGTCAATTTCCTTTTTATCTAGATACAGTGACGCTTTGCACTCCTCAATTTCGGGAATGGTCAGAGATTCTAAAGACTGATGTTCTACATGAAATTTATATAGGAGCGCTGTCATAATTTGCGCCGATTTTCGGTCTAGCCGATCTTGGTAAGGTTCTAACATAATTGCCGCTCGATTTTTGATCGCCGCCTCCGGGTGGTGCAGAAACTCAAAAACTTTGGCAACTATTTGGGAGAATTCCCACTCCTTAAAATTATTTTTCGCCACATCCAAAAAGTTGGTGATGGCTGCATCCTTTTCGGCATGAAATTTGATCGACCCAAAACAGATATTCCTCGCAATCCATTAACACACCCAGCAGCAGCCAGCTAGGGCCGTAGACCCAAAAATCGAGACAATTCTCATATTCCTTACCGCTGTCCATTCTGCTGTTGTCGTTCAAAGCAAATTTATTGCTGGCTAACAGTTTAATTTGCTCTTCTACAACCCGCTGCTCAATTTCTGCTGCATTAATTGTGACATGGCCAGCAGATTCCTTGCCTTGTGCTTGCCATTCATCCAACAAAATTGACTGAATGCTAACAGCAGCACACCACCGAATTAAAGGAGTCGCTCCCCCTAGCGCTTCCTGTTCCAACACCGCTAGCTTATTTTCGCTAAAATCACTTGATACAGGTTCCTCACTTGATATAATACCCTCTCGCACCTTGCCCAATGCTTGAATTGCCAAAGCCCGAAACAGCAAATTTGGATGCGGTTTTCTAGCGGATTCTGGTATATCTTGCCCTAATATTCCGCTTTTGGGTACGTCCAGAACTTCAGCAAAAGGAGCGATTCCGCATTGTTGCAAGATGCCTTCAACGGTGTTTATTCTTTCCCAAGGTTGAGTATATTTGGTGAGACTGAAGATGAGCGCTGTGTCGCTGCACTCCATTGACTCAGGGATGCTAGTGCGATCGAGTTTCCAGAGATTGCTTGTCATAATTTGTCGCCATGACAATTGCTAGATCTTAACGTCGTTGTCCGATGCTGAATGCAACTCTACATCTACTGCTGCTTTTTGTCAATATTAGTCCCGAACGCAGTTGACACATAGGTAAGCTGGGTATCAAATTTCACGAGTATATTTCTGGTTGGTTGCTTTCATGCGATCGAGTTCAGTGAAGGCTGATACCCCCTATCCCTGAATAAGGGGAATAAAAGAGTTCTTCAAGTCTCCTAACTATCAGGGCGATGCGAGGATCTCCGAAGGCTCGACAGTATTAACTCAACCGTATGGTGAATAAAACCGATATTTTCCGTAGCAACCGGGTTGAGCAAGCCAAATATCTGTCGGCGACTAAGGAATGAGAATTAAATAACTTACAATTTTTATTATTCTTGTGGGATGGGCGTCCCGCCCGTCTTTTCGGGACGGGCTCTCCCGCCCATCCCACAAATATGTGTAAATTATTTAATTCGCGATCCTCAGTATATAATTTTACACGAATCCGATAAGATGTCTAATTTGCAGGCTATTTTTTTTGACTCGAATCAACCTAGGATGCTTCTTTCTTTTTCGGGAGTTTTAAAATTTTGTCCTTCGCCATTTTGTCAACGATTACGTCGCTGATAATTTGAGCTCCGTGGGAGGTAAAGTGCACGCCATCATTAATTTTTACATAACCTCGCTTGCCGGATTTGTCAGCAACTACGGGGACAAAATTCCCTGCTTCAGCAAAAGCATCCCAAGTAGAAATAAATTCTATTTTTGATGAAGACTTGCTGGCATTTTTATAGATGTCGTTCATGATGGGAAAAGCTTTGAGATACGAAGATTTGTTAGATATCGATTGACCTATCCAATACACTTTTTTTACGGAGGAAGAGCCAAGTAATTTGGCATATTTATCTACTCTTGCTTGATAAGCTTTTTGCCATTCGGGGGTCAGAATAGCCCGGTATTTTCCTTGGTTATCGGTGATATCTTGAGTGTCATTGCCTCCGAACAAAATTATCACTACATCTGGCCCGTAATCCTGGATCATTTCACTGGTTCTGGCGTACCAGTCATAATAATCTATCCGATTTAATCCGCTCGATACTTTGTAGTCGATTTTGGTATTTGAGATATTGTATTTTTCTTTAAGAGTGTACTGGAGTTGAGTTCCTAAATCGAACATTACGGAATCTCCAATAAATAAAAATTTGCGATAAGCTACGGTTAGTTTTGGTTTGGATGGAGTGGGTTTCTTGGCAGGCTTTGGGAGGATGACTGCCGATTTTGTTGCGGTTTTGACCGGAATTTTGTCGGGGTTTTTGGAAATGCTATCGAAGTTAATATCTTTGATTTTGCTCCAAAAATCTTGTTCGGATTTCCTGAAGCCGTCTATTTCGATCTGGCGCGCTGCTTGTTTGATTTCGGTACTGGCTAAAGGAGTTGAAGAAAAGCTTTTCACAAATAAGGATAAGTTGGAAAATATTAAGGTGAGAATTACAGAGGTAACTATCAACAAAATTTCTCGGTCTTTCATAAGAAGTTATTTGTTATTTGTTATTTGTCATCATAAAGGAAGGAGAAAGAACGTAATAAGATAAAAAAAAGTCTTTTTTGTGATTTATATAGCGGTTCTCAAAAAAGCCAGGTATGCCCTATGCCCTATGCCCTATGTCCTATGCCCTATGCCCTATGCCCTATGCCCATGAGTACCTCATATGAGAACTCGAAAGGCTATACTTGTTTATTAGAAGTTAAAGTAAATAAAAGGTGGGACGGTACTTGGGCCTAGCATTAAGATAGCATACACGAGCAGGGAAACGAAGACAACCCGAAAGAATAGGTTGTTTAATGACAATATTGTTTGCAATACTTGGGAAATGATCTCGCCCCACAGGTTGATTGCGCCAATGACTGCAATTACTAGATACAATTGCCAAAAGTTGAATTGAACAGTTGCAGCAGAAAAACGAAAGATTCCTTGAAAAAACCCGATCGCAGTTTTCCAGTTGGGTGTGCCGAAAAATACCCAGCTACAGGTAACAAAGGTAAAGGTTAACAACCAACTGCAAAATTTGGCAAATCTCGGAAAGGCGTAGTCTAATTTGAGATGGATAGCTTGGGGAATATCTTTACATAGATGGTTGACAATCAGTCCTAAACCGTGGATTGTTCCCCAGAAAATAAAGTTTAATCCTGCGCCGTGCCAAAATCCGCCGATCGCCATTGTTATCAGTAAATTTACGTACTTCCGCAATTTGCCGTATTTATTGCCACCTAAGGGAAAGTAAAGGTAATCCCTCAACCACTCCGAAAGACTGATGTGCCACCTTTTCCAAAATTCTTGCAGGCTGAGCGATCGGTATGGCATATTGAAATTGGCGATCGGTTTGAAACCCAACAAGCAAGAGATGCCGTTAGCTAAATCCGAGTAGCCGCTGAAATCTACGTAAATCAAACAAGAATAGGAAATTGCCGCGAGGATTAAATCTATGCTGCTGTACTGCTGGGGGACTTTGAATGGTAGTTGAGTGAAATTAAACAAAAAGCTCGCTAAAGTATATTTTTTGAAGAGTCCAGACAAAATTAAAACGATAACTTCTTCGATTTTATAGTCGTATTTTTTCGGTGAATTTAACTGCGAGTAAAATTCGTCAGGGCGGGAGATTGGGCCGGAGGCAATTTGGGGAAAGTAGGTAATGTATGTGGCGTAGTCTATAAATTTAGGACAGGAAATTTTTTGTTGGTAGCAGTCGATTAAATGAGAAATTATTCTAAATGTGTAGAATGATATGCCGACGGGGGCGATTATTTGTAATATTTGAAAATTGGCGGGAATTTTGAGCTGGTTTAGTACCTCAAATAAGGAGGTTACAAAGAAGTTGCAATATTTAAAGATGCCGAGATTGACAATGTTGACAATTATGCCGAAGATGAAGGCAAGTTTTGGCTGTTTGCCGCGATCGACTGCTCGGAGAATGATATAATTGTATACTGTACTTAAAATCAGGAGTCCGAGAAAGTCTAAGCTCCAAAAAGAATAAAATAATAAACTGGAAATTAGCAAGACAATTTTATACAAATCAACTTTGGGCTTTAAGGAGAGGATGGCGCTAAAAATAATTAGGAAAAATACTAAAAATTGGTAAGTAGGAAATAACATAGATGTCAATAAAGTAAAATTTTTATCGTTCGGACTTTAGTCCGCAGAAATTGATGCGGACTAAAGTCCGAACGATCGAACCAAGACATAACCTGGAAATTAGCAAGACAATTTTATACAAATCGACCTTGGGCTTTAAGGAGAGGATGGCGCTAAAAATAATTAGGAAAAATACTAAAAATTGGTAAGTAGGAAATAACATAGATGTCAATAAAGTAAAATTTTTATAGTCCGCAGCAATTGATGCGGACTAAAGTCCGAACGATCGAACCAAGACATAATTATGAGGCGGCAGTGCCGTGTCTGTACAGTATTGTAGGCAATGGAGAACCTGTATATTTTCATAAGTTCGATCGCCCGATCCGGTCGTACCACACAAATTTTTGCGGTGGATTGCGGACTGTAAGCTTGTACAAGCAGTCAATTGTGTTGCAACTTCGGCGCTCGTTAACCGCACTCATAGATTAACAATCGTGTTTCAAGATTAAGATAGTTGTGAGACCATGTATGAACGGATAACAACAGGAATCCCCTTGATTGCGAGGAACCAACGTGCAGCCAACAGACCCTAGCAAATTTACAGATCAA
The DNA here is from genome assembly GCA_004292955.1 of Oscillatoriales cyanobacterium. Taxonomy (GTDB): domain Bacteria; phylum Cyanobacteriota; class Cyanobacteriia; order Cyanobacteriales; family Microcoleaceae; genus Microcoleus. The sequence goes on from RDXX01000047.1 coordinate 23,633, forward strand.
GCCTGGGAAGCCATAGTCAAATCCCAGGATGTAGCCCGCCGCTTTGCCAATCAGCAGCTAGAGGTTGAACATTTAGCGATCGCCATTCTAGAACAGCAAGCCCTAGCAAACAGCATTCTCAGCAAGGCCGGAGTCGATGTCCCCCGCTTGGCGCAGCAGTTAGATGCTTTTGCTAAACGACAGCCGAGAGTTGCCAACGCTGACCAACTATACCTCGGCCGCGGCTTAGAAGTGATGTTAGATGCTGCTGAGTCTGCCAGACAGGCTTGGCAAGATAATTTTATCGCCGTTGAACATTTATTAATAGGCTTGCTAGAAGATGAACGAGTTGGTAGGCGATTGCTGACTAAGGGCGACGGGCCGCCGGGCCGCCCCGGATACGATCGCAAACCGGCCCCCGGTACGATCGATCGCGCGAAACTCGAAGAAGCAATCAAATCAATTCGTGCTACTACCAAAGTCAAAGATCAAAAGCAAACCCAAAGTCAAAGTCAAAGTCAAAACCAAAATTCTGACGCCAACTCCGACGCCCTCACTAAATACGGGCGCGATTTGACAGAAGCGGCAAAAGCAGGCAAACTCGACCCAGTAATCGGCCGCGACGAGGAAATCCGCCGCGTCGTGCAAGTTCTTTCCCGCCGTCAGAAAAACAATCCAGTGTTAATTGGCGATCCCGGAGTCGGAAAAACTGCGATCGCCGAAGGTTTAGCCCAGCGCATTGTCAACGGCGATGTACCGGAATCTTTGAAAAATCGCCAACTATTCAGCCTCGATATGGGCAGTTTAATTGCTGGGGCAAAATTCCGGGGCGAATTTGAAGAACGATTGCGTTCTGTGCTGCGAGAAGTTATCGATTCCGACGGGCAAATTGTCCTATTTATTGATGAATTGCACACGGTTGTTGGCACTGGCGGCGGCGGAAGTTCCGGTTCGGGAATGGATGCCGGAAATTTGTTGAAACCAATGTTAGCCAGAGGTGAATTGCGCTGTATCGGCGCTACAACTCTCGATGAATTCCGCAAAAATATTGAAAAAGATCCGGCACTGGAACGCCGCTTTCAACAAGTATTTGTCGGGGAACCGACTGTGGAAGATACTGTTTCAATTTTACGCGGATTGAAAGACCGTTACGAACGCCACCACGGGGTAAAAATTACCGATTCGGCGCTGGTTGCTGCTGCTACTCTGTCTTTTCGCTATATTTCCGATCGCTTTTTGCCGGATAAGGCGATCGACCTTGTAGACGAAGCGGCCGCCCATTTGAAAATGGAGATTACCTCCAAACCCGTGGAATTGGAAGGGATTGACCGCCGGGTGATGCAGTTGGAAATGGAAAAATTGTCGATCGAAGGTGAGGGTAAAGGCGCTCTATCCCCGGGAATCGGCCCCCGCATCGAACGCATCACATCGGAGATTGACATTTTAAAAGTCAAGCAGGAAAAACTGTCTTCTCAGTGGTTGGGCGAAAAGCAGTTGTTGGATGCAATCAATAAATTGAAAGCAGAAGAAGACCAGTTGCGAGTCCAAATCGAACAAGCAGAAAGAGCTTACGATTTGAATAAAGCGGCGCAGTTGAAGTACGGTAAATTGGAGACTGCGGTGCGCGATCGCGAAGCCAAGGAAGCCGAACTTTTGAAACAACAAGCTCAAGGTTCCTCGCTGCTGCGGGAAAAAGTTACTGAGGGCGATATTGCGGAAATTGTTGCTAAATGGACGGGAATTCCGGTCAATCGGTTGTTAGAATCGGAACGCCAAAAATTGCTGCAATTGGAAAGCCATTTGCACAAGAAAGTTATCGGTCAAGAAGAGGCTGTAACGGCGGTTGCTGCGGCGATTCGGCGGGCGCGGGCGGGGATGAAAGATCCCGGTAGACCGATCGGCTCTTTCTTGTTCATGGGCCCCACAGGCGTCGGTAAAACCGAGTTAGCGCGGGCGTTGGCGGAGTTTTTGTTTGACAGCGATGATGCGATTATCCGCATCGATATGTCGGAATATATGGAGAAGCAAAATGTCTCCCGGTTGGTAGGAGCTCCCCCCGGATACGTCGGTTACGATGAAGGGGGACAACTTTCGGAAGCAGTGCGGAGACGCCCTTATTCGGTGGTGCTATTTGACGAAGTGGAAAAGGCGCACCCTGATATTTTTAACATTTTGCTGCAAGTGTTGGATGACGGCAGAATTACCGATTCTCAAGGTCGAGTGGTTGACTTTAAGAATACCGTCATTGTGATGACAAGCAATATCGGCAGCGACCACATTTTAGAAGTGTTTGCTAAGAAGGGAAAAACTACCAAAAAACCTGCTGCTAGGAAGCAGGAACCGAAGGAGGTGTCAATTCCCAAGACTGATTATAAAGTTGCTGATGATGGCACTGTCGAGGTATCTGCCCAGCGAGTCGATATCTCAGACAAGAGTGAAAAAGACAATAGTGAAAGTGAAGATTTACCGACTCAAGAACGGGAGACAGACCAAGAGTACGAACAAATGTTAAAACGGGTGATGACTGCTTTGCGATCGCACTTCCGGCCGGAGTTTCTTCAGCGGGTGGACGAGACAATTTTGTTCCACACTTTGAGCAAGACGGAACTGCGACAAATCGTCACCATTCAAGTCAAGCGGATCGAGCGGCTGTTGGCGGAGCAAAAAATCACCTTGGAACTGTCCGATGCTGCAAAAAACCATATCACAGATGTCGGTTACGACCCAGTTTATGGCGCTCGTCCCCTGAAACGCGCTATCCAGCGGGAGTTGGAAAACCCGCTAGCTAACAAGATTCTCGAAAATGCGTTTGTTGAAGGCGATACAATTGCGATCGACTGCGTAAATAACCATTTGCAGTTTCGTAAAAAAGACTCTCTCCCCGCGTTGGTAGGTAACAGTTTGTAGTTGTGTTAGGAACAGGCTTTCCGGCCTGTTCCACAAAAAAGAAATCTTCTTGTTTCCCAGAAAGCCTGGTAGTTTAAAATCATGAAACAACTAACTAGAATCACTCTGAATCCAGAAGTAATGGGAGGAAAACCCTGCATTCGCGGCTTGCGAGTCACTGTTGGCACGATAGTCGGACTGATGGCATCGGGACACTCACCGTCAGGCATTTTGCAGGCTTATCCCTACCTGGAAGAAGCAGATATATATGAAGCGCTTGCCTATGCAGCGTGGCGAGTTGAAGAAGTAGAAATTCCTCTCAAAATAGCGTGAAAATTTTGATTGATATGAACCTGTCACCTGAGTGGACTGTCGTATTTACTAAATACGGAATAGAGTCTCTTCATTGGTCTACAGTCGGCGATCCTCGTGCCACAGATCGCGTTATTATGGAATGGGCGCGAGTAAATGACTATGCCGTATTCACTCATGATTTAGATTTTGGCGCACTGCTGGCCGCAACCCAAGCTGATGCTCCCAGTGTCATTCAAGTGCGTATTCAAGACGTGCTGCCTGCTAATATAGAGAGTTTGATTGTGGAAGTGTTACATCAATTTGAGCCACAAATTGAGTCGGGGGCGTTCATTTCTGTGGATGAAACGCGCTCTAGGGTGAGAATTTTGCCGATTACACTTCGATAATTATTTATGGCCTGTTCTACAAAAATAAATCTGCTTGTGGAACAGGCCAGAAAGCCTGTTATTCAAAAATTAAAAACAGGCTTTCTGGCCTGTTCCACAAAAATAAATCTGCTTGTGGAACAGGCCAGAAAGCCTGTTATTCAAAATAGTCAAGCCTGCTGCTTAATATTACTAATTAGCCATCGTGCGACTGGTGTAAGCATCCATGCTGTAGGCGGGAACGCGAACAGTGTAATCAATTTCTGTTCCAGTCATCGATTTTGCCAGTTGTTCAAAAGATTCATTGCTCCAATTGCGATCGTGAATGGGCTTGGACTGTTCGCCCAGGAAATATGCTTGAGTGCCAATTAAAGATGCTGCGACCCAACCGACGACCAAAAGAGCGATTACAATAGTCATTTTTGCTATTTCCTTAAACTTTTGTTGCTTTATGTAAACAAATGTAACAAAGATTTACAAACAGCGTCAAGGCAGTGTAGTGTCGTGCAAACCGTCCGGTAGGTAGTAAAAACCGTCACTCCGACGGCCGCCGGAGAGGGTTCGAGGGGGAGAGGGGACACGGGGAAAGGATTTATATATAAGTATGTAGGGCGTGCACCGCCAAGCACGGGTCTGTAATACGGCGATCGAGATCCGAATCATGAACTGTATCCGCAATAACAAATAAGATTGTTTAATTTTTTTAGTTAAGAACTTATAAGTTTTGCGTTCATAAATTACGATTAAAACTCTACCACTGGCATGACGAATCGCGATAGAATTATGCGTTATGATTTATCAGTTTGGATTTTTCACTAACAAATCCAAATTACCAAATCCAAATTACCAAATCCAAATTACCATTCTCCCATAAAAATTATGCCAAACTCAATGTTAAATAACGATCCCTTGTGGTTCAAAGACGCCATCATTTACGAAGTACCAATTCGCGCTTTTGCAGACAGCAATGCAGACGGCATCGGCGACTTTCGGGGACTCACAGAAAAACTAGATTACCTGCAAAACTTGGGAGTAACAGCAATTTGGGTACTGCCATTTTTTCCCTCGCCACTCCGAGACGACGGCTACGATACATCTCACTATACCACCGTCAACCCGATTTACGGCACGTTAGACGACTTTAAAGAGCTTTTAGAAGCAGCGCACCAGCGCGGAATTCGAGTTATTATTGAGTTAATTGTCAACCACACTTCCGACCAGCACGCATGGTTTCAGCGAGCGCGGCGCGCCCCGAAAGGCAGTAACGAAAGAGATTTTTATGTGTGGAGCGATACGCCGGACAAATATCAAGATGCTCGGATTATTTTTCAAGATTTTGAAACTTCTAATTGGGCTTGGGATGCGGTAGCAAAAGCTTATTACTGGCACCGTTTTTATTCTCACCAACCAGATTTAAATTACGACAATCCCGCCGTCCGCCAAGCCATCTTAGATGTGGTAGACTTTTGGTTGGAACTGGGAGTAGATGGACTGCGAATGGATGCCGTGCCTTATCTGTACGAGCGGGAAGGTACTAACTGCGAAAACCTGCCAGAAACTCACGTATTTCTCAAGCATTTGCGGCAGCACGTAGATGAGAAATTCCCGAACCGGATGCTGCTTGCTGAGGCGAATCAGTGGCCGGAGGATGCGGTTGAATATTACTCGGGTGGCGATGAATGTCACATGAACTTTCATTTCCCGCTGATGCCGCGTTTATTTATGGCTTTGCACATGGAAGATAGCTTCCCAATTAGCGATATTCTCCAGCAAACTCCGCAGATTCCTAATAATTGTCAGTGGGCATTGTTTTTGCGGAATCATGATGAATTGACGCTGGAAATGGTGAGCGATGAAGACCGAGATTATATGTATCGGGTTTACGCTCAAGATACTCAGGCGAGAATTAATTTGGGTATCCGCCGCCGCTTGGCTCCGCTGATGGGAAATAACCGCCGCCGCATTGAGTTGATGAATGCTTTGCTGCTGTCTCTTCCTGGTACGCCGGTGCTTTACTACGGCGATGAGATTGGGATGGGTGATAATATCTATTTGGGCGATCGCAACGGGGTGAGAACTCCGATGCAGTGGAGTAGCGATCGCAATGCCGGTTTCAGCCGCGCTAACCCGCAGCGGCTGTACGCGCCACCAATCGTTGACCCTGAATATCACTACGAATCTGTGAACGTGGAAGCGCAGCGGGCGAATCCAAGTTCACTCTGGTGGTGGATGAAACGCTTGATTGCTGTGCGCCAGCGCTTCCAAGCATTCGGCCGCGGCACTTGCGAGTTTCTGTACCCAGAAAACCGCAAAGTTTTAGCTTTTGTTCGCACTTATCAAGACGAACACATCCTCGTAGTCGCTAATTTGTCGCGCTTCGTGCAGACGGCAGAATTAGACCTTTCTCCGTTTAAAGGTGCTGTGCCGGTGGAGATTTTCGGTCGCGCTGAGTTTCCACCTGTTGGCGAATCACCTTACTTTTTGAGTTTGAGTCCTCACACATTTTACTGGTTTACTCTTACTCCTAAACCCGAAGAATTTTCGCTGCACGGTTTTAAGACAAACTTGCCTAGTTTGGCGGTAATCGGCAATTGGAAAACCGCTTTTGTAACAAGTCAATTAAGCGAGATGCTACTCTCTCTTTTGCCAAACTATTTACGCAGCAATCGCTGGTTCATCGGTGCAGATAGGACGATTCAATCGTTGGAAATTAGTGAAATTATTCCTGTAGAATGTCACAATGGTGCGGGAGAAGAATCTACAGTTTACATTCTGTTTGTGCTGTTGAATTATACAGAAGGTATGCCGGAAACTTACGTTTTGCCCGTAGGTTGGGAAGAGATGAAAGGCGATGCGGACGATCGCGCGATCGCACGCCTGCACTTCCCTGAAAGCAACGAAGCCGGGGTGCTATTTGATGCTGCTGGGGACAAAGGCCTGCTGAGCGCGCTGCTGGGGGCGATCGGCAATTCTCGCAGTTACAAAGGTACAGCAGGTCAACTGGTGGGAATTGCCGACATTGCATTCAACTCAGACCAAGATTTATCGCAGCTCGAACCTCACCTGTTCAAAAAAGAACAAAGCAATACATCCGCAGCTTACGGCGATCGCTACGTCCTAAAAATATTGCGAAAAGTCGAAGAAGGAATCAACCCCGAATTAGAAATCGGACGCTTTTTAACCGATCGCAACCCGATCCAACACTACGCTCCAATTGCCGGAGCCTTGGAATATCACACAGCCGAAAAACAAGTAATTACAGTCGGAATACTGCAAAAACTAATCCCCGACAGCAGGGACGCTTGGTCTTATACATTAGACACGCTGCGCGACTATTTCGAGCAAGTAATGACAGTAGAAGCCAAGCATTTAGGCGATAATTTATCGACAGATCCCGAAAACTATTTACCCAGCGCTTTGACCGCACAAATGCGGCAACCAAACTCTCTAGTAGCCGATTTATCCCTAGAAATTCCGGCCTTAGCTCGCGAACTAATCGGCTCTTACTTAGCATCAGCCGAACTTTTAGGTCAGCGGACAGCGGAACTTCACCTCGCTTTAGCTTCAGACACCGAAAATCCCGCTTTTGCTCCAGAAAACTTCACCTCATTTTACCAGCGTTCCATCTACCAACACATGAGAAATATGGCAGGAAGAACTTTGCTGCTGCTGAAAAAGCGGCTGTCAAAACTGCCGCCAGAAGCGCATAAACTAGCACAAAATCTCCTAAACCGGGAAGAGTTGCTGATGGAACGTTTCAAGTCTATTTTGAACTTGAGAATCACGGCGGATCGAATTCGCTGTCACGGGGACTTCCATTTCGGACAAGTTCTTTATACAGGTAAAGACTTCGTAATTATTGATTTCGGAGGAGAACGGAATCGACCGTTAAGCGAGCGGCGGATGAAAAGATCGCCCCTGCGAGATGTGGCGGGAATGCTACAATCTTTCAATTATGCTGTTACTTTGGCACTGCGAAATGAAGTTGAAAGCGGTATGATCCGCCCTGAAAATCTTCCGGAGATGCAGCAGTGGGCGAATGTTTGGCACCGCTGGGTCAGCCTCACTTTTCTTAACAGCTATTTGGTAACAGCAGCCGATGCCAGTTTCTTGCCAAAATCTATACCAGAACTACAAGTTTTGCTGGATGCTTACATTTTGGAAAAAGGGGTTGCTGAGCTGGCCTACGAACTCAATTACCGCTTGGATTGGGCGGAAATTCCGCTGAAGCGGATTCTGGAATTGTTGAAATTTAATGGCAAGCCGTAGTTGATTTTTAAGTAGTGAGTAGGGTGCTTGTGGCGCACCTGGCATTAACTCGTTTCTGCTGGTATACGAATAATAATTCTCTGAATTTAGTGCTGTCTCGCTCGCGATGACAGATCGCTCGCGAGACAGCACTATAATATAATTATGATGTCACGGAATTTGACAGCTCGCGATCGGGACAGCACTATAATATGCACACCTTTGTGGAATCGCGATCGAGACTCTGACAATATATAATACGCATCTGGCATTACTTAAAATAGAGAGCTGCTTCATATAAAACTTTTTCTTGATGAGTTAACAAAGTGCAGTCAGAAAGCGGGTAAGCGACACAGGTAACAGCGTAGCCAGCTTGCAATTCTGAGGGCTTCAAAAACTTTTGTTCGCTTTGGTCGATTTCACCGCTAAGCAGTTTGGCAACGCAAGCAGAACACTCTCCTTGCTTGCATCCATTCGGCAAGCGGATGCCGGCATCTTCTGCCATATCTAGGATATACTGGTCGTCCGGTACTGCGATCGTGCGATCGAGCGATCGCTCCTCATTCACCAGCCGAACTTGATAAACTGCCATTTTCACCTCTGATATTATTTCCGACTATTAGTGCGGTTGAAACCGATTTTTGTCAAATACAATCGAGACTCGGCGGTTGAAACCGCGTCTACACAAACGAAGTCCGCCTCCGCGGACTAAAGAATAATTGATGTTAGCTTCTTGATATCGGCGATTGAAACCTCTTCTTGTCAAACAAAGTCCGCAGCAGAGGGGGACTGAAGAATAATTGATATTAGCGGAATTCTCGGCTGCTAGACAAGTGCTTGTTGATAATCGAGATTTTCATCCAGATAAATAGCGCGAATATCCTGCGGCAAATTTGACTCTAAAGTTTGATATCCTTTTTGCAGCAAAGCCCTAACTTGAGCGGGCGAAATAGCTTCACCTTCTGCTTGCAAATAAGCTGCAATTCGAGTTTCGCTCCAGCGGAAAGTCTGGGCCATCAACACGACTAAACGTGGCAGTGGCGCCAACAATTCTAAGGCTTGTCTGACGTAACACCACAGGGGAGGCGAAGCGGATTGCAAAGAGTAGTGAATAGACTCAACTGGGGGTAATTCGGCTTGATTGATGCAGACAGCGGTGACATTAATCAGCCAGTTTTGGAGACTGAGATTGTCGCCATCAGGATCTTGGGTTTCGCGGCGCAAATCGAGGCCTCGGAGCTCGTGATAGATGTGCTGCCAGGTGTGGGCGAAGAGGTAATCGCCTTGTACGGGCGATCGCACGGAATGGCGGATCAGGGAGTGTACAATTTGAGCGTAGCGGCAAAAAATCGCCGTGAAGAAGCGGCCCTGATCTGGATGGTTTTGAAACAGGGTCAATAATTCCCGATCGCTGTGATGGAACAGGGATTTGACCACAGGGTGGTTGAGTTCGGAAAAAACTGGTGCTTGCACAATTGTTCTGTAAAGGTTTTGGGTATCAATGCTGTTGCAGCCCGATTCTACACTACGATCTACATTTAATGCAACTGCTTAAAAAGTGTTGATACTTAGGTCAATTTTAATTATATAATGGAGTTGTAGGTGATGCTGAATCAATCTAAATTGATACATATAAATTCTATGTATCCAGCGCACCTCAAAAGATAATTAGTTGTTTCAAGGGTCAAGTGTTTCTATGTCTAGCATTAATACTGGTATAGAATGGTGCGATCGCACATGGAATCCAACAACTGGCTGCGATAAAGTCAGTCCTGGCTGCACCCATTGTTATGCAGAAGCATTAACAAAAAGGTTTCACACTAATTTTCCTAACGGCTTTGATTTAACACTCCATAGGAATCGCTTGGAAGAACCAAAACGCTGGCGAAAACCGAGCCGTATTTTCGTGAACTCGATGAGCGATTTATTTCATGAAGAAGTACCCATTGATTTTCTCAAAGAAGTTTTTGAGGTAATGCGTGAAACTCCCTGGCATATATATCAAATTCTGACCAAAAGACACGAACGCCTTCGAGAAATAGCTGACAAATTAGACTGGCATGATAATATTTGGATGGGAGTTTCTGTTGAAAATCAAAACTACGTTAACAGGATTGACTGTTTGCGACAAGTGCCAGCCAAAGTCAGATTTTTATCATGCGAACCGCTTTTAGGTAATTTAGAACTAGATTTAACAGACATTCACTGGGTAATTGTTGGCGGAGAATCTGGGGTAAAACATCGTCCCATCCAACCAGAATGGGTTGATAATATTAAGCAGCAATGTCAAGATGCTGAAGTTGCATTTTTCTTTAAGCAATGGGGAGGTAGAACACCTAAAGCTGCTGGGAGACTTCTGCATGATAAAATTTGGGATGAGATGCCGGAAGCATGGGATAAACATCAAAGGCAATGGAATCGTTACACTTTGACAACAAGCAGAGATAGAGGACACGTCAGTGGCGTGTGCCTACAGGAATCGATTGCTTGAGGAGTGTACTTCATCAACGTGACATCTCCTGTCTATCTATAATATGGTTTATTTTACTACTAAATACACTACAGTACAATCTACCTTTAGTGCAAAGGCTTAAAAATTGTCAATATTTAAGTAAAATTAATTATATAATGTTGAAATTTCCTGAATAAGTTATACAATCATGAGCAACTTGAAACAAGTTAGCATTTATACTCGCGGTATAACTATGGCGAGCGGTGCTGGTGGATATGGGGCAATCTTGCTGTATGAAAATTTTCGCAAGGAATTATGTGGCGGATTTCAGTTAAGTACAAATAATCGTATGGATATTATTGCTGCAATTGAAAGTCTGAAAGCACTCAAAACAAGATGTAAAGTGACGCTATACAATAACAACGGCTACCTTGTAGATGCTATTGCCAACAATTGGGCGATTCGCTGGCAGGCTAATAACTGGAAAAATAGTGACAATAAACCTAGTGCTAACGTAGATTTGTGGGAGCAACTACTTCTATTATGTTCACAACACGATGTTGAGTTTATTAGAATTAAGCAATGTGCGGGCAACCAAAAGTATCAACGCTGCAATTATGTTGCCAGACAGGCAGCAAATCAACAAAAATTACCGGTAGATGAAGGCTATCAACCGTAAAACTCGCTACAAATAACCATAACCTCCGCCCCCCGGAGTCTCAATGACAAACACATCCCCGGGCTGCATTTCGACACTCGCCGTACTCCCCAATTCCTCAACATTTCCATCAAATCTTTCAACATAACTCCGGCCAACTTTCCCCGCTTCACCTCCATGCAAACCACACGGAGAAATCACTCGCCTCCCCGATAAAATTCCCGCCGTCATCGCCTCCAGAAACCGCACTCGCCGCACCACTCCATTACCGCCGCGATGACATCCATTCCCCCCGCTATTAGCCCGGATTGCAAAACTTTCTAACAACACCGGAAACCGCCATTCCAACACCTCTGGATCGGTTAAACGCGAATTAGTCATGTGAGTTTGTACCGCATCTGTGCCGTCGAAATTTGCACCAGCACCCGAACCGCCGCAAATTGTTTCATAATATTGATAGCGTCGATCGCCAAATGTGAAATTATTCATGGTGCCCTGAGAAGATGCGATCGCACCCAGCGCACAATACAAAGCATCCGTAATATTCTGCGATGTCTCCACATTTCCCGCAACCACAGCCGCCGGATAACGCGGATTCAGCATACAGCCAGCGGGATTGATGATTTCGAGAGGCTTCAAACAGCCAGCATTCAGAGGGATATCGTCATCTACCAAGGTGCGGAAAACGTACAACACAGCCGCTTTACACACCGCAGCGGGAGCATTAAAATTGTTGAATTGTTGGGAAGAAGTGCCAGTAAAATCTATTTTTGCACTGCGCGCAGACTTGTTAATTGTAATAGCTACTTTAATTTGTCCGCCGCTATCCATCGGATAAGTAAACTCGCCATCAGTCAAAACCTCAATTACGCGCCGCACAGATTCTTCAGCATTGTCTTGCACAAAACCCATATAAGCTTGTACTGTTTCCAAGCCGTAATGTTCTACCATCTTGACAAGTTCTGCTAAACCGCGATTGTTGGCGGCAATTTGGGCTTGCAAATCTGCGATATTTTGTGCGACATTGCGAACCGGAAAATCCCCGGCTGTCAGAATTTGTAGTAATTCTGTTTCTCGGAATTTACCCTCGCTGACTAGCTGAAAATTGTCAAACAATACGCCTTCTTCAGTGACTATTTTACTATTGGGAGGCATGGAACCGGGAGTGATGCCGCCGATGTCGGCGTGGTGTCCCCGCGACGCAACATAAAATAAAGGAAGCGAGGAATCACGATTAAATACTGGACTAATAACGGTGATATCTGGTAAATGCGTGCCGCCATTGTAGGGATTGTTAGAAACATAAACATCGCCCGGTTTAATAGTATGACTTTGTGCTAGGATTAAAGCTGCAACACTTTCGCTCATGGAACCGAGATGCACGGGAATGTGCGGCGCGTTGGCAACTAATTGCCCGTTTGCATCGAAGATTGCACAGGAAAAGTCCAGGCGTTCTTTGATGTTGACTGAGGAACTTGTATTTTGTAAAGTCACGCCCATTTGTTCGGCGATCGCGCGAAACAAGTTATTAAAAATTTCTAGCAAAACTGGATCTGATTTAACCGCCGATGAATGGGTTTTAACTGCATTCATCGGCGCGGATCTGCGGTTCAAAATTAAGTCATTGTTTTCGGTGATTTCGCCTTCCCAACCCGGTTCTATGATATTAGTTCCAGTTGCTTCGACAATCATCGCCGGGCCCGTAATGCAGTCGCCCGATCGCAAATCGTCTCTCTGATAAACAGGTGTTTCTCGCCACCCGCCAGCAACATACATTTGTACAGGCAAGATGCCTGTGCCACAAGATGGGGAAGTTGTTGATGCTTCAGCCACAGGCAAGATGCCTGTGCCACAAGATGGGGGATTTGTTGATGCTTCAGCCACAGGCAAGATGCCTGTGCCACAAGATGGGGAAGTTGTATAATTATCAGCCACAGGCAAGATGCCTGTGCCACAAGATGGGGGATTTGTATAATTATCAGCCACAGGCAAGATGCCTGTGCCACAAGATGGGGAAGTTGTATAATTATCAGCCACAGGCAAGATGCCTGTGCCACAAGATGGGGAAGTTGTAGAATTATCCAGTACATCCATTGTTTCTACAACTTCTACAGAAACTGCTTCTACAATTAGCGATTTTTCCGGCATAATAAAACTGTAACGCTGTCGGTGTGCTGCTTCAAAATCAGCCTGCATCTCCTCAACACTCCCAGCAAAATTCACCATCAAAACCGAATCGCTTCCCTGATATTTAAGATGCAGCTTCCTCACAACCAAAACCTCTTTCTCTCCCTCTGCGCCCTCTGCGCCTCTGCGGTTCAATTCCCCTTTTCCCTCCGCCTCCAATTGCGCTAAAATATCATGCAAATCCGCAATTAATTCAGCAGTTAATAATTGCTCGATCGCCCTTTCGCGCATAGCCCGCACATCAGCCAAACCCATACCGTAGGCGGATAACACCCCCGCGTAGGGATGAATAAACACCCGTTTCATGCCCAAACAATCGGCGATCGCACAAGCGTGTTGGCCGCCCGCACCGCCAAAACAGCACAACGTATACTCGGAAACGTCGTAACCGCGCTGAAGCGAGATTTTTTTCACCGCATTAGCCATCTTTTCCACCGCGATCGCCAAAAACCCCTCCGCCACCTGTTCCGGTGTCCTCTCGCCTCCAATTTCCCCCGCTAACTGCACGAATTTTTGCTTAACTACGTCAGAGGCGATCGGCAAATCTCCCGTCAATCCAAACACTTTCGGGAAAAAATCAGGTTGAATTTTGCCCAACATCACATTGCAATCAGTCACCGTCAAAGGGCCGCCCTTCCGATAGCAAGCAGGGCCTGGATTTGCGCCCGCAGACTCCGGCCCGACGCGGTAGCGCGCGCCGTCAAAAAACACGATCGAACCGCCACCGGCTGCTACAGTGTGAATTGCCATCACGGGCGATCGCAATCTCACCCCAGCAATTTCCGTCTCAAATTCGCGTTCGTATTCGCCGTTATAATGGGCAACATCTGTCGAAGTTCCGCCCATATCAAAGGTGATGATTTTGTCAAAACCAGCCTTTTTACTCGTTTGAACTGCACCGACAATTCCCCCAGCCGGGCCTGATAAAATACTGTTTTTTCCTTGAAATTGGGCGGCATCAACTAAGCCGCCGTTTGATTGCATAAACATTAATTGGGGGAATTGGGCATTGGGAATTGGGCATTGGGAATTGGGCATTGGGAATTGGGCATTCCGAGGATCTACCTCAATTAACTCACTGGTTATTTGTTCGACATATCGGCGTAAAATCGGAGATAAATAAGCATCGACAACCGCAGTATCTCCCCGCGAAACTAATTTCATTAAAGGGCTGACTTCGTGAGATACTGATATTTGACTAAAACCAATTTCTCTGGCTATTTGAGCAACTTGTTTTTCGTGTTCCGAATAGCGGTAGCCGTGCATAAAGACGATCGCACAACTGCGAATTCCGTCATCGTAGGCTTGCTGCAAAGCCGGGATAAACTCAGGATTGACAGCAATTAACTCTTCACCTCGGGCGCTGTAACGTTCTGCAACCTCAATAACGCGATCGTACAACATCTCGGGCAGCACAATGTGGCGGGCGAAAATATTCGGGCGATTTTGATAGCCAATTCTCAGCGCATCGCCGAAACCTTTGGTAATTAACAGAATAGTGCGATCGCCCTTACGTTCCAGTAAAGCATTTGTCGCCACCGTCGTCCCCATTTTAATCGCTGCAATCTTGTTCGCCGGTATCGATTCCCCCGCCTCAATCCCCAAAATATCGCGAATTCCTTGCACTGCTGCATCGGTGTAGCGATCGGGATTTTCCGACAGCAGCTTGTGAATAACTAACCTACCATCAGGACTTTGGGCGACAATATCGGTAAAAGTACCACCGCGATCGATCCAAAATTGCCAGCAAGTGCGATCGGGAAAATCAACATTCATATCTTTTTCTATCATCTTCTTTCTTTATTCCTTCGCGTTTTTCGCGTCTTCGCAGTTCATTAAAATAAAATTATAGATATCGAATAGCCTCAACCAAGCCCCCACAAACACCAGCCAAAAAATCCAAATCCAAAGTCTCAATCTTATCACTCGGTTGATGATAGTGCGGATTCCGCATATTAGCCGTATCCGTCACCATAATCGCCGGATAACCATTATCCCAAAAAGGAGAATGATCGCTGCGGCGAATATCCGGCACAATCAAACCTCGATTCGGCACCGGCAACCACTCGCAATCCTGACCGACTTTGCGGATATTTCTGCTCAAAGTAATCATATCGCGAACAGTCCGCAAGTTCCCAATTAAAGCAATAAAATTGCCAATATTCGGATAAAAATATTTTAGTCCCGCCGGATAGCTTTGGGAGTTCGGAGTGCGATCGCAATAACCCAACATTTCCAAAGAAATCATCAACCGAATTGACTGTTGCTGTTGCTTGCATTTAGCTGCATAATGCCTACTTCCCCAACAACCAGCTTCTTCCATATCGAACGCAACTAACTGTACTGGATATTTTAGCGGTTGAAGTGCGATCGCCCTTGCGAGTTCCAGCAACACAGCAACACCCGTAGCATTATCATCAGCCCCAGGCGTCCCCGGCACAGTATCGTAATGCGCGCCTATAATAATCGGCAAATTTTCTTGCTTCCCCCCCTTAGCAAGGGGGGGATTGAGGGGGGGTAAATCCAAGATAAAATTGTGATGAATTCGCCCGCGCACCGCAAAATCGTCAATTTCTACAGTGCCCCACTGTCCCAACTGTTCGCGAATGTATTGCTGCACATAGAAGTGCCCTGCGGATGCCAAGTAAGGATTGCGATCGCGTACAATTTGAATTAGGTGGCTGTGCAGGCGTTCTTTTAGATCCATGACATCCGAGATACAATGAGTACATTCAGATTATAGGGGATTTAATTATGATTAAAGAAGTCAGAATCAAAAATTACAAGTCTATTCAAAAGCTGAAGCTGGAATTAGGACGAGTCACCGTACTGATTGGCGAAAATGGCTGCGGTAAGAGCAATATCTTGGAGGCGATCGCCCTGGCTTCGGCGGCTGCTAATGATAAACTGGATAACGAGTTTCTTGCTGCACGGGGGATTCGGGTGACAGAACCTCGATTTATGCGATCGGCTTTTGAAAAAGATAATCTTACTAAAGATATCAGCATTGAATTAAGACAGAATGATAAAAAACAATTTAGTTGTATTTTACAAAATGATAATTCTCCCTATTCTCAGTGGATTAGTAAAAAATTTTTTGGTAATTCTGAAACATCTACAGAGAATGCTCTTAAACTTTTTGTTGAGCAATACGGGGGACAAGACAAACTTTTATCAATTTTAAAAGGAGCAACTCAACTAACGGAACAAGAATTATCAATATTCAACAAGGATGTAGACTCATTTATTGAATTATATTATCTAAATAAGTTTATTGTTTACTCCCCTGAAAACCCAGCTTTACGAACCTTTGAAAAAGAAGGGCAAATTCAACCATTAGGCATTAATGGTCAAGGCTTGTTTAAACTTATAAATATCTTAAATGCAGATAACCCAGATAAACTCAATCAAATCAAAGACAAGCTGCGATTGATAGATTGGTTTAAAGATTTTGAAATTCCTCACAATCTATCAGCGATGCAAACTTCTCTCCAAATTACAGATAGGTACTTAGATACAGATTTAAGTTACTTTGACCAAAGAAGCTCGAATGAAGGCTTTTTGTTTTTACTGTTTTACTTTACCTTGTTCATAAGCGATATCACACCTAAATTTTTTGCAATTGACAACATTGACGCTTCCTTAAATCCTCGATTATGTCGCAGATTAATCGAAGAATTAGTCGAACTAGCAAAAAAGAACGATAAACAAGTCATCTTGACAACTCATAACCCCGCTGTTTTGGACGGCTTAGATTTAGATGATGATGAACAGCGGTTGTTTGTGATTTCCCGCAACCAATTAGGTTATACTAAAGCTAGACGTATTCTCAACCCGGAACCTTTGGATGGACAAGAACCTGTAGATTTATCAGAGGCATTTTTGAGGGGCTATATCGGCGGACTTCCTGAAAATTTTTAATATGATTAAGTTTGGATTGATTACAAAGGGACTTACCGAATTTTTATGTCCTATAATAGAGACAAAGCTTAGGAGATTAGTATGCAAGCATACAAACTTAGAGGTAAAATAGATGAGGCTGGGAATTTGGTAGTTTTGGAATCCCTGGATATGCCAGCCGGAGATGTGGAAATCATCGTTTGGCCGGTGGCTGATGCGGTTGTCAGTTCCCCACAGCTAGTAATCCAGTCAGAAGAAGCTAACCTTAAAAGAAAAGTGAAAACTAAAATCAAGGCTTTGCAAGCCTGGTTTGAGAATACTCAGCCTGTCCCGCCTGACTTCGATGCAGAGGAAGCTAGATGGGAAGCTTTGAAGGAGAAACACAAGCTATGAAAATCTTGCTAGATACCAATATCATCTTAGATATCGCCCTTGAACGACAGCAATTTTTTGGTGAAAGCGAACAAGTTTTGTCCTTTGTTGAACAGGCACAAGTAGAAGGTTATATTTCAGCCTCTACTTTTGGCGATATTTACTACATCATACGTAAAGTTAAAGGTCGAGATTCAACGCTTGAGTTTTTGAAATATATAGCCACATTTTGTCAAGTGGCGACTGTCGATAGCTCTGCTATTTCAATGGCATTAATTTCCAACTTCAAGGATTTTGAAGATGCGATTCAGTATAGCACTGCCGTAGTCAATCAAATTGATGCCATTGTCACCCGCAACCCGCGAGATTTTCCGGTGACAACTCCTCGAATTGTCACTCCCAATCAGTTAATTGAAGAGTTAACCAATTCTGTCTAAACCTCCGGCTCCAATTCTGTAGCCCGCACTTGCACGGGAAATTCAACTGCATTCAACTCCGACGACTCTAATAACTGCACTTCCTCCTCAGAATTCGCTGCACCATTCCGGCCTTTCCCCAATTTCTCAGCCAAAGTATCCCGCTGATTAATCAAATAAATACTTACCAAAGTCAGCCCGACTCCCATCGATTGCAGCGGATTCAATACTTCGCCCAACAACAAATTCCCGAACAGCAAAGCAAAAATCGGAGTCAGAAACGTTAGAGAACTTAAACTCGTCAAACTGCCGCTTGAAGCAAAGTAAAAGAATAAACCGTAGGCGATCGCACTTCCGAACACAGTAGAATACCCTAAAGCCATCCAACCCGACAAATCGATATTCACAAACTGCTCAGACTCAGTAGCCGCCGAAAGCGCCAACAACGGCAAACCGCCTAAAATCATGTGCCAGCCCGTCGCCACCACCGGATCGACATAACGGCAAACCCAGCGCACCAAAACCGTACCCACAGCCATTGACAAAGCCGCCAACAGCATCAACCATTCCCCGCCCTGAAACACACTTTCGATACCCGCAGAAACCTGCACGGTTTCAGGATGAAACAGCCCCAAAATAAAGCCATCCGGCAATCCAATCAAACTGATACCGATAACGCCAATTACTAAGCCCAACCAGCCCCAAAAACCAATTTTTTCTTGAAACAGCCACAAACACAAAATCGCCACGGCTAGTGGTTGAGAATCTATCATTACAGAACCCAAACCCGCACCTGTTCTCGCCAAACCTTCGGCTAAAAAGCCTTGAAACAAAGTGCCGTCAACTAATGCAAACAGCGAAATCCAAAGCCAAGCTTTCCAACCCTGCGGCTGCTTTTTTCCCATCAAAGCCGCCGCCAGCAACACCAACACGCCCGCAGGTAATAAACGCACGACAGCCACAAACAGCGGTGTCGTGTGTGGCATCACCCCTTTCATCGCTACCATCGCGGTTCCCCACAGGAAAAACGGCGCAATGAGTAACAGCGGGGCAAAGGGCAGTTTGGAATCGGTAAGTTTTAGCTGCATGGCGGAGGCTCCAAATAATTGATGAGAGTGGCGCTCTCGGGAATGATGTAGATTTGTTAAGCAATTATTACAATTATATATCGAAGGTGGGTTAAGTGCGATCGAACGGGCAAGATGCCCGTTCCACAATTTGTGAAATTGGTTGTAGAACAGGCATCTTGCCTGTTGCAGTTCCACAATTTCTGCAATGGTTGTGGAACAGGCATCTTGCCTGTTGCGGTTCGACAATTTGTGAAATTGGTTGTAGAACAGGCATCTTGCCTGTTGCAGTTCCACAATTTCTGCAATGGTTGTGGAACAGGCATTTTGCCTGTTGCAGTTCCAAAATCAGTGAAATGTGTTGTGGAACAGGCATCTTGCCTGTTGCAGTTCCAAAATCAGTGAAATGTGTTGTGGAACAGGCATCTTGCCTGTTGCATTCCAAAATCAGTGAAATTGTTTGTGGAACAGGCATCTTGCCTGTTGCAGTTCCAAAATCAGTGAAATTGGTTGTGGAACAGGCATCTTGCCTGTTGCGAACACAAGCACAACATCTAACCCAATGAATAAGGCACACTAGAAGTGAGATACAAAATTTCACATTGCCCGAAACTGCCCATGATTTGGCCATTCAAGCCCCGCTACCGCAAACAAATCGCCCGCATCGAAGTCACCGGAGCGATCGCCGGAGAAACCCGCAAACGAGTTCTAGAAGCGCTCAAAACCGTTGAAGAGCGCAAATTTCCCGCCTTGCTGCTGCGGATAGACAGCCCCGGGGGCACTGTCGGCGATTCCCAAGAAATTTACAGCGCCCTCAAGCGTTTGGGCGAAAAAATCAAAATTGTCGCTAGTTTTGGCAATATTTCAGCTTCTGGCGGAGTTTACATCGGCATGGGAGCTCAACATATCGTTGCTAATCCCGGTACAATTACCGGCAGCATCGGCGTGATTATCCGGGGTAACAATCTAGAAGGGCTGCTAGAAAAAGTCGGCGTTTCTTTTCAAGTGATTAAATCCGGGCCCTATAAAGATATCTTGGCATTCGATCGACAATTGACCGAGCCCGAACAGCAAATTCTGCAAGACTTGATCGACAGCAGCTACCAGCAATTCGTGGAAACCGTCGCCGAAGCCCGGAAACTCCCCGTTGAAAACGTCAAAACTTTTGCCGACGGTCGCGTTTTTACCGGCCAGCAAGCCTTAGAATTGGGTTTGGTCGATCGACTCGGAACCGAAGAGGACGCTCGCCGCTGGACTGCCGAACTCGCAGGCCTCGACCCGGAAAAAACCGAATGCTGCACGCTAGAAAAACAAAAACCTTTCCTAAATCGCGTTTTGGGGAGTAGTCTGGATACATCCGGGCTTTGGGCTTACAAGAATTTGCTGGAATTCGAGCTGTCTACTAGCGGTTTGCCGCTGTGGCTGTATCGCCCGTGATTAAATAAATTAGTCATTGGTTATTGGTTATTGGTTATTGGTTATTGGTTATTGGTTGTTGGTTGTTGGTTGTTGGTTGTTGGTTGTTGGTTATTGACAAACCAACAAATAACAAGTAACCCTTCGACTCCGCTCATGGCAACGCAAATAACAAATAACAAGTAACAAATAACAAGTAACAAATAACCAATAACCATTGACAACTAGCAACTGACAACTGATAAAAAATGGAGAATATTTGCGTGGATTGGCAAGTGCGGGCGATTCGCGGGGCAACAACTGCCAGCGATAATTCGGTAGAAGCAATTCGAGAAGCGGTGAGAGAACTGTTAGATGAATTAGAAACAAGAAATAATTTAGATCCGGAATTAATAATTAGTGTTACGTTTTCTGTTACCCGCGATTTGGATGCTGTCTTTCCGGCTGCGATCGCCCGCGAACGCCCTCGGTGGTGCAATGTTCCTTTGTTGGACGTGCAGCAAATGTACGTTAAGGGTTCATTAGAACGCTGCATCCGCTTTTTAATTCACATCAATTGGCCCGCACACACCGAAATTTATCATCCTTATTTGCGCGGAGCTCAAAATTTGCGGCCCGATTGGAATTTAGCCGTTGCAGTTGCTGCGGAAAAATAAGAAAATCACTTTTTGATTGATTCAAGAGTAAACCCACCAGCCATGGTGGGTTGATTTTTAACTGAGGAATGAAAAGATGTAATAACAAAATGAGTGATTACAAAGGATGTAACTACTGCCAACATTTTCGAGCAGACGGAACTTGTCCGGCTTTCGATCCAGGTCTAATTCCCTTAATAATTGTTGACGCGCAAATCAAACACACTAAGCCTTTGAAAAATCAGAAAAACACAATTGTTTACGAGCCAACTGAAAAACACATAATGTACAGGTATAGTCCTGATTAAGTATTGATGAAGTTGAGCTATTAGCTGCAATTGTTATGGATTGCAACAGTCTGTTGTTAATCCCAGATTTGCCGTAAATTCAAGGTAAATCCCGGCAACACATCTACCGAAACAGTTTGAGGTGCTTGCAATACCTCAACTTCTCGATCGGGGCGATAAATTTCCACTTGTTGCTTTTTGCGGTTAATTAACAAACCCAGACGACAGCCATTGTCGATATACTCTTGCATTTTGTCTTGAGTTTTTTTCAGGCTATCGCTTGGTGAAAGAATTTCAATCACAAAATCGGGACACAGCGGGATGAATTTTTCTCTTTGTTGTGCAGTCAAAGCCTCCCAGCGAGATTTTTCGACCCAAGAGACATCGGGAGATCGATCGGCTTTGTTTGGTAGAGTAAACCCTGTCGATGAGTCGAAGACTTCGCCGAGTTGAGTTTGCTCGTTCCAGATTGCCAGTTGTACAATCAGTTTGACGTTACGTTTTCCGGTTTCTCCTCCTGTCGGCGGCATCACGATTAATTCTCCATTAGGGTTCCTTTCTAGTTTTAAATCTGGGTTTTCTTGACAGAGTAAATAAAACTGTTCTTCGGTAAGTTTGATAATTGGGTTGAGGTCGAGAGTAATTTGGGTCATGGCAGTTGCGATCGGCTGAATTGAAATAGGCTTCTCCAGCAGATAAATTTATTTTAGCTTACCTTTTTCGGTTGGGATTGGCTTAGATAAAAAACATAAAAAAACCGGCTTCTCGAAGAAACCGGATTTTTTGTCAATCAGTGGCTTTCTTGTGATGCAGCCTAATCCCTAAAAAGATGTCATATATAAAACTCCAAAAGTCCTTTTTACCTTCCAATATTCCCAGACTTTGAGGAGAACCCTTTTCATCTAACAGCGGCTTCACAGCTTCATAAGCTGGCTTGTAATTGTACCAAGGAATTGAAGGCCACAAGTGATGGATCAAATGATAGTTCTGTCCCAAAATTAAAATATTCAGAATTGGACTAGGATATACTCTGGCATTTTTCCAGCGATCGCGCTCGTGAAACGGACGGTGTGGCAAATAATCAAAAAATAAGCCCAAGGCTAACCCCACTACCAAAGCAGGAGAAAACCAAAAGTTCAGCACATAGCCTAAATGGTCGTATTGAATTGAGAGATAAACCACTCCGATCACAAACAAACGGCTGAAAAACCATTCCCAAAGTTCGTATTTCCGCCACAGTTTGCGCTTAAAGAAGAAAATCTCGTGGTAAAAAAACCTCGCAGCAATTAGCCACAGAGGCCCACCCGTAGAAACATAATGGTCTGGATCGTTATCTGGGTCGTTAACGTGGGCGTGATGCTGCATATGTACCCGCGTAAATACCGGGAAAGCAAAGCCCAACATCAGCGCGCTACCGTGTCCCAAAATAGCGTTAATTGTACGATCGCGGTGCGCCGCGTTGTGAGACGCATCGTGAATCACCGTTCCAGCCATGTGCAACGCCAGCACGTTCAGCGAAAAACAACACCAATCCGGCCAGTCCCCGTACCAGTAACCCACAAAGGAAATCGCGATAATCGCTAATGCACTCAAAAACAACAGCAGCGTCGGATTCAAGTCACCCGGAGGACTCAGAAACTCTTTCGGCACTGTCAGCGGCCGTCCTGCCTCCGACATTTTTGTTAACACTCCTTAATATTTCACACTTGCGTAGTATAAGATACAAGTCTGCCAATAGTAAAGTTTCGTGAAAAAACAGAGTCCGATCGCCAGACAGTTGCCTCTGCACAAGAAGCCAAGTATTGCTGCTGTGAAACGATCCCAATCCTCGATTAGCCGCATAGCAGAGCAGCTCAAGTCTAATAAATGGGTATATCTGTATTTATGTCAACCCTGGGAGCGGAAATATTTTCTAAAAAAGCCGATCGCCAAGAAAAGATTACCGATCGGTAAAAAGTCAGATATTCTATATATTGGTCAATGCCTGCTGTTTTGACGACTATCAAAATTTTTAAGACTTGAGACTAGCGTCATTGCTTGTACTGAAAGATGAAAAGTTAGCCGAAATTTAAACTAGAAATCCTCCAGCCACCCCATCTCAATTCATGCAACTGCCAAAAGCCCTACGCCGAACTAAAATTGTAGCCACCATTGGCCCAGCAACATCCGACCCAGAAGTGCTCCGCAACCTCATAGAAGCTGGCGCCACAACTTTGCGACTCAACTTTTCCCACGGAACAGAAGATGACCACCAGCGCAGCATTCGCTTAATCAGACAAACGTCCTTTGAACTCAACCAGCCGGTCGCCATCCTCCAAGACCTTCAAGGCCCAAAAATTCGTTTGGGGCGCTTTGAAACAGGCTCTATAGTTGTCAAAAACGGCGATCCTTTCATTTTGACCAGCCGCCCGGTAGCCGGCACAGAGCTGATTTCCTCCGTCACCTACGAACCCCTAGCTTCGGAAGTCCCAGAGGGAGCCGTAATTCTGCTCGACGACGGAAAAGTGGAAATGCGTGTGGAAAAAGTAGACCGCGGCGCGGGAGAATTGTACTGTCGCGTCGTTGTCGGCGGCCCGCTTTCCAACAACAAAGGCGTGAATTTTCCGGGCGTATACCTGTCAATTAAAGCGCTCACGGATAAAGACCGCAAAGATTTAATGTTTGGCCTCGACCAAGGTGTCGATTGGGTAGCCCTCAGCTTCGTGCGGAATCCCCAGGATATGCTCGAAATTAAAGAACTGATTGCCAGTGCGGGCAAGCAAGTACCGGTAATTGCTAAGATCGAAAAGCACGAGGCGATCGAACAAATGGAAGAAATTCTCGCCCTTTGCAACGGCGTGATGGTCGCCCGGGGCGATTTGGGCGTGGAACTCCCCGCCGAAGATGTGCCGATTTTGCAAAAGCGCTTGATTGCAACTTCCAACCGCATGGGGATTCCGGTGATTACCGCTACCCAGATGCTCGACAGCATGGTCAACAATCCCCGTCCCACCCGCGCCGAGATTTCCGACGTAGCCAACGCGATTCTGGACGGAACCGATGCGGTAATGCTCTCCAATGAAACAGCAGTCGGCAGTTTCCCCGTCGAAGCGGTGGCGACGATGGCGAGAATTGCAGTGCGGATGGAGAGGGAAGGAATTAGGGGCAATATTAGAAATGTAGAAGATGTTGGTCGATCGATCACCAACGGCATCAGCCAAGCAGTTAGCCAAATCTCCGAACAGTTAAACGCAGCGGCGATTATGACACTGACCAAAACCGGCGCTACAGCCCGCAACGTCTCGAAATTCCGACCCAAAACACCGATTTTGGCCGTTACTCCCCACGTAGACGTAGCCCGACAACTGCAATTAGTATGGGGAGTCAAACCATTACTGGTGCTGGATTTGCCCTCAACAGGCCAGACATTTCAATCTGCCATTAATGTCGCCCAAGAAAAAGAGTTCCTGTGCGACGGAGATTTAGTAGTGATGACAGCCGGTACTCAGCAAGGGGTTGCCGGCTCGACGGATTTGATCAAAATTGAGGTAGTCACAGCAGTTTTAGGCAAAGGCACCGGTGTCGGTTTGGGATCTGTGAGCGGCATGGCCAGAGTTGCTCGCACTGCTGCGGATGTAGCCAATTTCCACGCAGGAGACATTTTAGTAGTAGAACGCACCAGCGCCGAGTTTGTAGAGATGATTCGCAAAGCAGCCGGTGTAGTAACGGAGGAGGAAAGTTTGACTTCTCACGCCGCGATTATCGGTTTGCGTTTGGGCGTGCCGGTGATGGTGGGTGTGGAGAATGCCATGCGGGTAATTCGGGACGGCACGATGCTGACGCTGGATATGCAGCGTGGCTTGGTTTATTCCGGGGCCCGCGGCGGCTCAAATGACGGAGAACTTGCGGTTTAACAAGTTCTGAGTTTTGGGTTGTGGAGTTTTTCATGAAATTCTACAGCTCATTGCTTTTTTGTTGAATTTGTGCTATAATTCATAATCGTCTTGCCGATGTAGCTCAGTGGTAGAGTAATCGATTCGTAATCGATCGGTCGCGGGTTCAAATCCCGCCATCGGCTTTGGGTTTCAGCTATTTCGAGACAGGCAAAGCCACAACTTGGCTCAAATCTGGACTCAAAATAAGCTAAAAAACACCCTCAAAAGCACCACAGAGGTCGGCAATGACAGGCATCAATTTGTCTTCATTGCCGGCCTCTCTGTTTTTCCGGCGGTGGTTGACGAATGTGGTGGATTACAGCGATTGTGGTGGCACTGTGGTGGCTGGAACTATTGATGGTGGTGGATGTGGTGGATGTGGTGGGTTTTTAAATTAAAAGTAAATATTTTTTAGATTTTAGATTTTAGATTTTAGATTTTAGATTTTATAAATTTATATTTTTAAATTTCATGGCATTTGCGCGCCACATCCACCACAAATCCCGGAAATGCGTTGATTGTGCCACCACAAATGCAAAAGCAGCCCATAGCTTATGGACTGCTCGTTGCCCCTTTATCAAGGGGGCAAATTTATACTGTGCATCCAGGAGATACTACAGCCACCTTGTCAAGCGGTGGCTGTAAAGTTTTGTCGCTTCAGCCTTCCAAAATCTCTAAAACAAAGTCTAAGTCTGCCAAGTCCGCCTTCGGCTCCTTCCGCTTAGTTTCCGACTTTTTCCACTTAGCTTTCAACTGGTTAAGCAAGTCGGCTGCATCTGGTAAATCTTTGCTGGCAGTGGCTGAATTTTGTTTCAAGTCGGTGAGTTGTGTCTCGACTTCTTCTCGATCGGCGCGCTCGGTCGCAACTTGCGACCGTAATTCTGTGATTTGTTTTTCGCGATCGGCTTTTATGTGGCTACTGGATTCTAGAAGTTTGACGTAGTCCGCCTTAGCACCCTCTAAATCTTGCTTTAATTTCCACTCACAATCCGCGCCATCTCGGACCAAAAGAGCTTGTGTCGCGATAGTTTCCCGCGCTGCTGCCAACTCCTCATTTAGAGATTGATTTTCCAATTCTAATCTCAAAAGAGTTACCTGTAAGTTACCTATAGCAGTCTGTAACTCATTATCTGTAGCCGTAGGCAATTCTTCAAAATTACCCGACTCGAACTTTCTCGGCAGTCCACTCCTCAAAGCTTCAGATTCTTGCAGCGCTTTCACCTGTAATTCTAAAGCCGTCAATCTGTCAGCGTCGCGGTTGTCTGTAACCGTATATGCAACTCCCTGGTTAGATGTATCTGTAACTTTGTCTGTAACCCGTGGTTGTGGGAAAGTATTCAGCGCCTCTGCAACCTCTTCAAGCTTTGCTGTGCTTAGCTCAGAGGTTTTGCCGATGTACTTTTTATGTAACTTGCCCGACATCTTTCTGTAACCATACCAATAGTCGCCCCCTTTGTTCGATTCCTTGCGGACTGTGTAGGGCTTGTTTGCCCCGACTGGCTCAAATCTGAAAGAGCCGATCGACTCCAACCATGTAGAACCTTTTGGAGAATCTAGCTCAATTACCTTGCCGTCCTCTGTCTTGATCGTCCCCTGCCCCTGCACTACCGATGGAATTGCCATAAGTTACCTAACCGTTACCTACAAGACTATGTAACTAATATAAGTAACTTTTAGGTAACTGTCAAGGATTACAGAAAAGTATTTTTAATCCTCTCAGAACCCTTGAAAACGCTGCGGTGCTAGCTGGGTGTAGCGGACTGTGTGGCTAATATTAGCGTGTCCCAGATAATCTTGAATCGCCCCGGTGTCTATCCCCTTGGCCGCCAAATAGTACCCGCAGCCGTGCCTCAACATATTAGTAGTTGATACTGAGTGCTAACAAGGTAGTCGTCTGGCGGTTAACTTTTTGTCACATCGTACCGTGGTGCTCATCGTCCCCTTAATAAGGGTGGTAAGTTTGTGCTGTGCTACCTACGTTTTAGTTTTTTGCGCCATTCTTTTTGTATGTCCACAATATACTGGTTTAGCCTTTCCTCAATTTGATGCCATCCAATAAGCTGAGCGTCGGGGTGTTCGCCGTGCTCATCCTCAAAAGCTTCTCGCAAATTCCTTATTAGCGGCTGGTCGAGCATATCTTCATCCCGCGTCCGCCCGCTGGCAGCTTTTCTAATTTGGCTCCTGATAACATCTGTGAATTCAGCAAGCATTTTTCCTATCCGCCGATCGCCCAGGCAAATTTGGATTTCTTCTGTTGTGAGAAATCCGGCCGGAAACAATAGCGTTGTTTTTTTAAAAAGTCTGCCTGGGCTGAATTTGGACTGGCCTGGGATAAATTTTGATTCTGACTGGATGAAAGAAGCTATCCCCATGCTTCTCCATCCCAGCCTGTCTTCTACAAGGTCGAATTCATCCACAAGATCGCCTACTCTGCACTGAAGATAATAAGTTTCCCCCATCAGATTTTCCCACTGACCAAGAATTTCGTCTCGTGTTTTTGTCATTATGTTTACTCCTTTATGTTGGTCATTAGTCGTTAGTCAACACCTATTGACCAAGATCTAGCTCTTGTTGTTTGGTTTCCATGATTGCCATAAATTTCCGTGCCTGCTCGGCGGTGAATAGATTTTTCGATACCCAGCTAACCTCTCCCCACGTCCAACGGCTTTGCAAGGGCACAAAATCCTTGTGGCAGTTTGCGATCGCCATTGCCTTCAATAATTGATTGCGACAGGCAAGCGCTTTGTTTTTTCGGGTTTCACGTGAATCGGTTGTGGCGCTGGGAAATTTCCCCCAGTCTGGATCTGCTGGTGGTGTAGGAAGTGGTGTAGACACCGGTGTTTCAGGTGTAGACACCGGTGTTTCAGGTGTAGACACCGGTATTTCTCCGCTAATTAATCCACCACATTCGTCAAATTCCGATCGCAGTTTTAAATTTTCAAAGAACGCACACACCCTATCTTTGGCGTGGCGGACATTGAGTTTTAACTGATTTACAAATAAGTCGTTTGCCAGCATTATAAAGCGTTTGAGACTCAATAAATGTGTACCTGTGGTAGCGCAAAATTCTGCATAAGAAGCATACATCCACGAGGAGACATTAAGGTAGGAATTACTACTGCCACCGTCTTTGTTTTTCTGGGCAACGCCAACCTGCAAGCGTGTCCCTTGTTCGTAAATCAAGTGTTGGTCTGCCCAGTCGGCAATCGGATTTGTTGCCACGATCGCTTGCATAGCAATCCTCCTGTATCCAGTAACCATTTTTTCCGTCTTCTTAAGATACTTTTCTGCCGTTTCTTTTCCAGTATTTAATACCCAATTTAGTAATCCTGGTAGGTAACTTACGAACTCTCCTACCATTTCCCCATTGACTTCTTCTATCAAGCTACGTTGATTTTTGACGCTAACCTTGTTATCGAAGGGTACGGTAATTCGACGCCGTTCAAGCGCAATATAATCTTGAGCTTGGATTGGTTCGTTGCAGGCGATGATTACCTTACATTCGGGATGAAATCCCTCTTTAGATTGTAAGAATTTTTCTTCGTAGGGTATAGAATCGCCACCAGTTAAGGCTTTTAGGGTTTCTACTGTGCCGCCGTATCTGTCTGAGTCGGTTATCAAAACCAACCTTTTATCCATTAAAGATGCAGTCTCGAAATTGCCTTCTAATTTTTTAAGTTTAGTGATGTGCGTGTTTCTGTCGCCTACAATTGCTGTTGCCAATTTCATGAAAGTAGATTTACCGGAACCGCTGGGGCCCAGTATTTCGAGGTAGCGGTGAATGTCCGTGCGACCGTGAATAATTGAATATAAAAAACTTCTTAGTAGTTCCAGCAGTGAATTATTTCCTTTGGTGACTTCCAGCAGCCAGTCGGTAATCGGCTTGCAATTGGCTTTAGGTTCGTAGTTGTAAGGAAGTTGCCAGGTTAGTTTGTAGTGCGGTGAGTGTGCCGACAATTTTAGGGTTGTTAGGTCTATCACTCCGTTTTTGGCAGGCAATAAATTTCTAGTTGAATCCCACCCCTTTACAGCTAAGAAAGCCTTCATTAGCTTAAGGATTCCTGCTAGGTAAGATGCGCTGTGTTCTAGCCCCCTAGCACTCAGTTCCATGCTGATTAAGCGGCTGATAAAATCTTCCTCTTCATTGCTCCAGCAGCCATCTATTTCGGCTCCGTACCGGTACCACCTCTTGTAAGTGGGTCGCCATGCCAGTTTATTTTGGTAGGCTTCAGCGATCGCCTTTGCGATGATGCTCTGCTTGGGCATCTTCTTTTCTTTGACTTCTGGCTCGTCGGTTTCGCCGGAATTTGCGATCGCCTCTTTGACTTTCTTGGTCGGCTTCAGCCACTCGTCAAAGTCCACCACCGCGGACTGCCGATCAAACTTCTCAACTCCTATGTTTACAATCGCATCATCAATCCCTTTCCCCCATTCCAGGGGCCAAAGCCTTATCTTGACCGTGCAGCCGACTTTCTTCAGCGATTTGCCAAATGCGATCGCCGCAGCCCTGACATTTTTATTTTCAATGATGTCGGAATCGTAAGCTATTTCGATAATTCGCCCCTCTCTGCCAACTGCTGCCATCGTAGGGGTTAGCTGTCCGCTGCGGCCGTAAGTCGCCATATCCACGCCGCTCAGTGCAATTGTGGGCATGGTGGTATGAAGCATAGAAGATGTTGATTTTTTGCCGCCTTCGGCAACCCTCACTGGTATGGAGATATCGTTAACTACTTCCTGCCAATCAATCCCCGGCACAGGCAAGCAGCAAGCATCGTATTTGCCCTTGCCGTCCGCCCCTTTTTGGCTCAGGTATTTAGCTTTGCTCCCATCAGGAAAAGTGATGCCACCGTCGGGCTTGAATTGGCCAATGCCTGTTGATTTGCCTGTGACTGGATCTATCCCTTCGTAGAGCCATCCGGGCGGCCCTTGATAAGCTAGCCACCCCAAAAATGCGGCGATTTCTTTGGGGTCGGAAACTGAGCGAAAAATAGACTCGGCTATTTCTTTAGAAATGCCAGATTTTGCGAATTCTTGTAGATGTTTATCTGTTAACATGATACAATGTAGTTACTTTTTTTTGAAAATTTAAGACCTTTAAAGCAATCGCTCTCCGATTGCTTTTTTTTTGCCACCTAAAACTGCGCCAGTTTGTAGCCACTTCTTGGTCTCAGGATCTAACTCCTTAGCATCAGAGGCAATTTGTCTCTTTAGGGCCTCTAGTCGTTGCTGTGCTTGGCGCAGGGCATCTGTACGCTCTGCAACTTCCGCCTCCCAGAATTTGACTTTAGTTTCGAGATTAGGTTGCGATTCAAGCCATTCAGTTATAGGCTCCCAAAGCTTTTTAGCCCATTTTTGAGGCAAAAAGGTGCAGTGCAAAAGTTCTGCACTGGTGCCAGAAAAATCAAATAGGATGGCTCTTCTCGCTGTTTCTATTTCTTCGACTGTACGAGCCTCAAAAATTATATTTCCGTTCTCGTCCTCGCACATTCGCTTTTTTGATCCAACTCCATCCCATTTGACGAAGGTTTTTTTCAAGAAAAAGCGCCTATCGATTTCCTGGAAAATAAGATATAAGCCGGGTTCCAATTCCTCGCTTTCCGAGATAAACGTACCGACTAAAGAGTAGCCAGTAGATACTGATTTGTCTATCTCCTTGATGGATTTGATCCACTGCTTGCTGACTGATTCGTTGTCCTCTAACTTTTCTACTGCTTCAAGAACCCGATAAAGTATTTCATTGAGTTTCATTTTCTTGGTTGCTTGCTGCTGTTTGACAAAAGCCAAATATTCGTGTTGCTAGTGTGCCGCACTTTCCCTTCAGTCTCAAGCAGTTTGAGCCAGCCCCAGACTGTTCTGATTCCGATCGATTCGGGTTTGAAATGGTGAATTATTTGTGAGATTGTTGCACTCTTGTTTATCTCAAGAAAATTCATAATCTTGGCTCTACGAATGCCATCGCGCAAAATCTTCGCTTCGGTCGCGGCGGACGCGCAGGCATTGCGGGAGCTTGTCCGGTAATCCAGGTCGCGAGGCACTGGGATATCCAGAATTTCCTGGGGGCTCCATTTTTTGTTCGGGTCGGGTCTGGGTTTCATAGTTTTGGCTAATCAAGGCCTAATTCTTCTCTTTCGTATCTATTAGCTCTCTCCAAGCAGGTAATACAGGTCGGCACTACATCTGCTTCCGCCTGGACGATTTTTTGGAGCGTATCCATCTCGTAATTGGGCAAATTCACCGGCATCAGATCGTGCATTGTCTTCCTGTTGCAATTGGGGCAGAAGT
Source organism: Oscillatoriales cyanobacterium (assembly GCA_004292955.1). GTDB lineage: Bacteria > Cyanobacteriota > Cyanobacteriia > Cyanobacteriales > Microcoleaceae > Microcoleus. Next base: position 55,012 of record RDXX01000047.1, read on the forward strand.
AATAGCCGCCTGTCCCTTCTGGATTTGAAGCCGTATCAAGGCCCAGATCGAAATCGTCGGAAATAATGTCGGTTGCAAGCTCGCACAGGGTCTGAGGGGATAAATGTCGCAGCATGGCGATCGCCACCCTTAACTGAGGGGGGTGAGCTCCGTGCCTGGGTAGCACGATGCAGAGTTGGGTGTGAGATCTGTCAATCGCCACCACCGCATTCAGAGCCAATGCCATCTTTTCGTGGTGGTTTAGGCCCGCGATGAGAGGCTCCATCTGAGCGAAAATCTCTGCGTCCTGGGCTGCGATGATTTGTATTTGTTCGTCCAAGTCGTCGTCGTCGAAGTTTGGGAGATCCATGTTTCGGATGGTGAGGTAAGTAAGCGGCGAAGGCGCCGCAGAAAGAAAGATATGGGTTGCGAAGAGTCTGTTTGTTGTTTTTGGATTTACATCTGTGCCTCCTGTTGAAGTTGCCGACCCTCGCCCCTTTTTGGTGGTGGATCGGATTGGAATCCGGTTCCAAGTGTCAGCCAAATAATTGTCGGTAAGAGGGTTTTCATGGATGCCATGGCAGAGGTTGATTGTGGGTAGATGCCCGGGATTCGCGGATTGCCGGAATGCCTGAGAGAATGGGGGTGGCGAAAGGGCTGAGGTTCCAATTCAAAGCCCGATCGCTGGTTGTTACTGAGGGAGTCTAACGGTAAGCGCTTGCGTTTACCGCTAGCTTTTACTATAATATGGTACAGGCAAAAAATCAACAAATTCCTCAATTAACTCCTATGACTTTACGAAAGCGAGCTAATTTAACCCAGCGACAAGTTGCTCAAGCCCTTGACGTTCGGGAATCTACCGTTTCCCAATGGGAACGAAAAATGTCCCCCCCGCATCTTGTCCCGTCTAAGATGAAAAAATTGCTGGAAATTTACCGGTGTACCCTAGATGACTTGATTGAGGCTTTTGAGTCCCCTAGGGTTGAGGTGTCTGAACCTTCTGCTGTTGTGGTAGCTAAGGGAGTTGGTAGGGGTTGATTTTAATCTGATCACAAAAGGCGAGCGCTTTGAGCGCTCGCCTTTTGTGTTGGTGCTGTTTCGACCGTCCCTTAATTGACAGAAACCGACCGTAAACGTTTCTCTGAATCCTTTTGGTAAGACAACAATTTGTATTTCTTGAATAAATTCACTGCTTGCTGAAAATCAGCTTTAGCCTTCTCTTTGTTCCCTACCCTTTGGTAAGCGTCCCCACGATTTAAGTAGGCTATTGCGTCATTGGGTGGGAGTATGCCGATTTTGATTGTTTGATTGAAGCAGTCAATAGCCAGTTCTAATTTTCCAAGTTTTGCGTAGCTGGTGCCGATTTTAAAGTTAGATTCTGCTGATTTTTGTAGCAGCGCGCGGTTCTCTTCGCGAAAGCCCTCAATCCCCTCTCCGCGCCAGTTGTGCCAAATAGCAGAAACTTCCATGTCCTCCGCGCTGCCATCTGCGATCGCCTCGTTGAGCATGGCTGCTGATGCTTCATTGTATTTTCGGATAGCTTCCTTGTATTTTCCTGACATTGCTAGCTTGTCCCCTGCTGTTTCTAGATTTTCAGAATTTTCGGTAATTCTTCGTCCCTCGCTTTCTGTTAGAGCGTCTGCATGGCAGGTTTTCTTGTATTTTTCGTTATTTCCTTCAACCTGTTCGCTGGAAGCGCTTTTTTGGGATGGGGTGGTGTTGGGGCTAGCTTCACTTGGATTTGAAATAGGGATTGGGATTGGAACAGGCACTACTAGGCAGCCGTGGCAGGCTGAAAGTGCGATCGTAAGCATTGCTGCTTTGGTAATGAGGTCTGGCATAGGTGTTTCTGGTGGTGATATCAAAATTTTCTCAGGGTTTGGGTGATGACGCAAAAATAACGATAAACGCAAGCGTTTATCGTTATTTAATGCTATACTGATTTCATCGCCAACAAACACCGCCCAAACCCCTGAGAGATAGCAGCCTCAGATACCTGAAAGATCTGCTACGACGGTGCTTACAAGGCTTTAATCAAACCCTGATTGGGTGACACTCGGAAAGGAACAAGGGCTAGCTTACTGATTGACTGCCTGAATAATTGCCCTAAAAAGTAAGACTTGCTGGTTCGATGCCAGTTTGGTGGGCTGGTGACAGCCGGAAAGACGGCGACCTCTTTTCACTCTTACAAATTTACTAGCGTTGATCTAACAATACTTCGGACAGTTTTTCTATGGCCCAATGACTTATCCTCTATGACTTTGAGCCACTGTGGATAATTAAATCAAAGTCATGTCCACCCCTGACAACTGTCCGGAGTATTGATCTAAATCGCTAAAAAAATCATGTTTAGAAATAGAAAAGTTCACGTAGATCAATCGCAATCCACGATCGGAGTTGACCGTATTACCAATATCAACACAGTCAGGATTGCTGGGAAAGTAGTTAATCACGGCCCTACCAGCGAAATTACAGAAGGTGTAGACCTTTCTGAAGAATCGATCGAATCGATCGGGATTGGCTTCAGCAAAAATGTATGGGTAAACGGTAAGCGTGTCTGTTAACTAACTAACTAATACTGGTGACACCTACCATGTTAAAACTTACTGACAAAAGTGGCGTAACAGCCCGGAGAGACGGGCCTACAATTCCCCTTAGCAAATCAATGCAAGTCACTCTCGAATACAAAACAGCCGTATCAGTAAAGGTAGAAATGTTCAAGCTCAATTTCCCCGACCTCAGACTACCCACTGAAAACGCCGAATCCCTGATCGACGAGCTAATTTCTCGATCGATTTGCGAACTCAAGCACATGGTAGATTTCCTCGCCAAATCCTTCACCACCTCCCTGTCAGCCCCGAAAAGAAATTCCAAAGTTTCCTTATCTCGTTGGGTGGCTAAAGTTCTTTCCGAAGCAGTTGAGATTGAGCCTGTCGCCGAAGAAATACCGCTTGAATCTGTTCAGCCAGAAATTGTTGAACCCGAGATTTATGATATTTGCCTTTTGAGCGATAAATCGGACTCTAAGTATCGCACCACTCAAATTCCTCCCTGCTTGATCGACGGCGGTAGCCTGTATCACAAGAGCTTGTTGTCCTCCCATCCCGGAAGAATCATCTACTATCAAGTACCCTCCGAGCACCTTTCTAATATTCAGTGCGTCGGCTGTGATACTACCGAAATTGAATTGCTTTGCGAAGCTTTATCCGTTTCCAGGCACACTATTTGCGGTATCCCACCTAGATATCTAATCACCAAAGAGGGAGGGGTTTATGAGCGAATGCAGCGTGAGTTAATTTCTCGAAATTCTGTTGTTAGATACTTCCAAGTTTTGTCTGAGTATCTGTCGAATATTGCTGTCGTCTAGTCGGTTTCACGCACAAATCTTTCGATCATCCGCATATCCACAAGTCTAAGCAATGCTTGGGCGAGATTTCTGCGGGCAAAATTCACCACCGAACATTGAAAAAGGAATAGAAAAATGAAAAAGTGCAAACCGGAACTTAAAACCATCTGGCACGTACAACTCACTCTTGATTTGCCCCAATTTAGTATTGAATCAGGAGCTAGAGTTCTTGTTTTGGGCGGCCCCGAAAAAACTGGTCGCCTCCGCCCCGTTTATCTCAGCCCTTACCGGGTCTGTTTTCCCGGCGGTGGCTGCAAAATCATCCCCCGTCATTTACTGGTAGAAATTCAATGAAAACAATTTTGGAACTGCAACAAGCCTTGCAAAGCATCGAAAATCAAATTGATGAAATCTTTGTTAGTGAACTTTTTTGTGAGATTGAACAGGACGATCGCTATAATCCTGGAGACCTGACGCTAGGTGATGCTTGGCACGGCGTCAACAGGACTAGGTTGGCTCTTGAATCTTTCGATCACTATCCTTGCAATCCTCCTGCTAAGGGCGATAGTACAACCATCTCATCATCTGCCACTCTGAGGGCACACATTGCATCAGATCAATTGGCGGCGCTCATTTCTTCTGACCCCATGAACCGCTCTATTCCGCACGATCAGAAGATTGCTATGGCTGTCAAATTTGCTGATTTACTGCTGACTGACCTAGAGGTAAAAAAAGATGCAGGAATTTAGCATTGATAAAAAGTGGAAATATCTACAGTTCTCTAGGTGTGACAACTCTGGGCAGGGCTGGACTTTAGATTTTTCCGACGAGCGATCTGGCATTCCACGCGATCGACTTTTGTCAGCAGGTCAAATTAATCTGAGAATCAAAAGCGATGATATTTTCTTTTTAGTATTCAATGTGCTTGCGGAGGATTCGCAACTCATTGAGTGCTCCGACGGATTGCACCAAGCATTCTGGCTTGTTAATAGATCGCCTAGAGGCTACTGGAAAATCTTCCCTACTTTATTTAACCGAAATATGTGGAGGCAACTATCCAGCTATCTCCGGTATCGTAGTAAGCACCACCCCCTTGTGATTGAATCGCTGAAGTTTGCTTGGATGAGTAAAAAACAGCTTCAGCTAACGCTGAGACTCATGATTGAATCCCTAGGGATTACGGACGAATTAGCAATATTTATCATTGAGGAATTGATTGCAGATAAGGAGGAAGAATGAGCGTAGAAGTTGAAGTAATGAGTGAATCGATTCAATTTCAGAGTGAATCGATTCACCCTGAAATTGAATCGATTCACTTAAATAGCGAATCGATTGATGAATCGATTCGAGATAAATGGATGGGGGCAAATGAAGCGCTGAAACGCACAGGTCTTACGAAATCCGGCTTCCAGCGCTCAATATCTCACTTGCTAGGAGTTCGAGGTTGCCGGGTCGATTCAATCCGGCGAGGCAGCGCAAAGAATACTCGCTATTCGGAATTGGCGATCGCCTTAATTGCAGCCTGCGAGGCTAAAGATGAAGAAGTGATCGATCGGCTAATTCAAATTGCCAATCCGCCAGTGACCACACTCTGTGTAGTGGAAGTGGATCGCGTGGCAACACTGGAGGAAAAGATTGCTTTCATGAGGCAAAATGCTGTCGTTCACTCCCAAGAAATTGGGAGTAGTATCCAGTCCAAATTGACTCAAATTGCCCTCTGCAATCAAGCCAATCAGCAGCGATCGAATGCGCTGAATACCCTGGAGGTTCAAGAGGCCGAAAACCGAGGAATCGCTCAAGCACTGGAAATCTTCTCAGCCGAGGAGAAAGCCAAGGAAGACACCTTGGCTCATCTCCGGGCCCTGAAGATTTCAGGAAATCATCAGTGAGTCGTTGTCGGTCGATCGCGTGCAAAAGTTATCGGCCGGCATTCAAAAAAAATCGGAGCTTATTTATTTTATGGCAAAAATCAAGAAGTCGCTTCACGATCTGAAATCTCAAGCATCTGAATTGGGTTTGACTCCCTACGCATCTCTCTACGGCGATCGGAGGCAACTGGCAACCTGGGAAAAATTGCTCGAAGGTAGCGAGGAGTTAGTACCTCTGCCAAAAAGGGCGATCGAGGTGTCTGACCGTGCCCAAATTAAGTGGAAATTAGCGATCGCCCTTTTTGTCGGGATGGTATCTTTGCTTTGCCTGTTCAGACCTTTGGTTGGCAAGTTACCTGTCAGAATCACAATCGAATTAGGAAGGAAGTAATGGGAGCAATGACAGCCTTATTCGGCGGTGGCGGTAGCGATGCCATCAGCCACAAATCAGAAGCGATTAGCAAACCAACGGATGCCAGCGTCATCACGCCACTAAATCCCGGCAAGTTTACCTCTATCCGTTCCGTGCCAGTATGCGATACCCCGCGCTACTTCACCGCTGAGGAAGCGGACGCCATGAAGGAATTGGCAAAGGAAAAGACCGACGGCGCGCGCCAATCAAAACGCGCTTATGGGGCAATGACCAAGATTGAGGAAGCCGATGCAAAAGTCCATAAGCTGCACCGCGGGTACGAAAAAAGTGTCGCAACCAACGAACTAAAAAAGAAACGTGCTGATGCAGGTCTAGGTAAGCACTTGCAGGGGTTGCGTCCTGGTTATGCCCGATTAGGTTTTGGGCTTGAGAAAGCTGAAACCGATGCTACTGCACGGATAGAAGCCATCAAGACTAAGTTATTGGGCGGGGTGAAAGAATGATAAAGGCGATCGCACTTGGCAACAACTTTCTGCTGACTGCGATCACCTCCAGCTTCCTCTGCTGGATGGCGTCGCTGCACCCTTCCCTGCTGCTGTTCGTGCAGGCACTCTTTGCTCTCAAACTCATCGTCAGCGCTACTGCTTGGCTGCTGGACGATGCCATTATTGCAATCTTGAAAATAGACTTGCTACAGTTTCGTTTTCGGCTAGTCGCAAGCACAGTCGCGGCCTTAGTCGGACTGGGGGTGATGCTGTGTCGCTCTTAAAAGTTTGGGCTCTATCTATCTCTGGGGTTTGTTTGTGGCTAGCACCGCCATTCATCTTTTCTCGCAGAATCCCTTTGCACAATTTCATGCAAGGTGTTGCCCTGGTTTTTAGTTTCGCGTGTTGCTTTGAAGCACGGCGCTGTGCTTTGAAAGTAGCAAAAGCTGAGGAATTTGAGGCTATGAAAGATGCCGCCGTGGCTGCTGACTTGGTAGATGAAATTAGTACGTCGGTGTACGTGTCCGAACAACAACGACGGCAGGAAGCTGAGCTTATTCTAGCTTCCCAGCAAACTTCCGATGCGGAAGTAGCTTCCACGCGAGAAGCGCTGGAAGCCCAATGGAGAGAAGAATTTGAGCTTGCTTCCACTTCCGCCGAGTCCATCGAAATCCCTAGCGATTTGCTTCTGTGGCGGGAAGTGGAAGCGGCTACTTCCGAAGGTAAAACCCAAACTTGGATCATTGAGAATATTCTCAAAATGAAGGGACGCAAATTCGCGGATGGCAAGGCAAAACTTGCCGAGCTGACCTTGAAATTTGGTAGCAACTTTTAGTAAGAAATATAGGCTTGTGGAAATGAATCCCGATCGCACGTTCATAATTTCAGTCCGCCCAAAATGGGCGGAACTTTTCTTTGATTCCAGTAACAGGAAGAGTGTCGAGCTCAGAAAGGCTGGGTTTAGTCGCCTTCTTCTCCCCGGCGACACAATTGTAATTTATGCCACGCTACCAGTTGGGGAAGCAATTGGGGTAGTGGTTGTCAGTAAATGTGAATGCAAGACGCCACAAATTTTGTGGCAATCGACGAATCAAGGGCACTTAGCCAAAGTTACCCGAAGTGAGTTTGAGGCCTATTACCAGGACGCGAAAGCCGCGATGGCAATTTGGGTTTTTCTACCCAAATTATTTGAGCAGCCGGTTCCGCTCGCTAAACTTCGTCAAAACTGGGGATCTAACTGGCAACCACCGCAACGGATTCAGAAGTTGAGCCCTAAGCAAGTAGCAGATCTATCTGAGATTGAGTACCCACTGCTAACTGTATGCCCACGGTGCGAAGGATGCGGGTGTGATTACTGCGACTTTGATGGATTTTACGACCCCAACGACAAAGACCCCGACGGCACAAACTAGCATTAAGGACGATTAATGAGGACTTCTAAAAATTCAATTAGAGTTTGCGTTCGGGGGCAAACTCTTTCTTTGGTATTGCCTCGGATTTATTGCAGAAGTGTCAAAAGAATTGCTCTGGGCATTTCAGACAACCCCGAAAACCGCAAATTTGCCGAGCTAAAAGCCAAGCAAATTGAAATTGACTTCTTAAGTGGCTCGTTCGATACCACTTTAGAAAAATATAGGCAAAAGGAGCCCACGCCTGCTCCCAAGGCTAAGTTGACGCTACCAGAGATTTACGAAAAATATGTTGACTCCCGCAGAAAAAATGTATCTCCGACCACGTGGAAGGGGTATCAAGGTCATTTAAGGCAATTCCTTGTTTGCCCCTATAACCTTCTAGAAGAAGCCTCTAAAATCAGGGATTGGGCTGTAGCAAACAAATCCACGGATACCGCAAGGCGACTGCTGGTGCAGGCTAATGCTGCTTGTGAATGGGCGGTGGATCGGGGAATGTTGTTGACAAACCCATTTAAGGGGAGTGCGGTAAAAATCAAATCTAAAAAATCCAAACCAAAAATCAGTCTATTTACAGTTGAGGAGAAAGCAGCAATACTTCAAGCCTTTGCAGAATCTAACAAATTCGGTTACATGGCCCCACTTATTCAATTCCTATTCTTGACCGGTTGCCGGACTAGCGAGGCGATCGCGCTTCAGTGGAAACATACAAAATCAGATTGCAGTTCAATCAGCTTTGAGGAAGCGATCGTGTTTGGCGTTGGCGGTGCTGTAAGGAAAAAAGGTACCAAGCAATCCGAGGCACGAGAGTTTCCCTGTAATTCTCAGCTTAGGGTTTTGTTGCTGTCGATCAAGCCCGAAAATGCGATCGCTAATACCTCTGTCTTTCTTCGTCCAGGTGGCTCACCGATCAGCCGCCAAGACCTGCGTACCGCCTGGTACGGCAAGGGAAAAGATGAGGGAGTGGTCAAACTACTTGTCCGAGATGGTGTACTGGAGACCTATAGACCCCAGTACAACACGAGGCACACTTTCATATCGCAATGCCTCGAAGCGGGAATCGCACCTACCCAAGTAGCTGAGTGGGTGGGAAATTCAGCCGAAATCATTTTCCGCAATTATGCGGGAATAATTAATAAAAAATCAGTTCCCGAATTCTAAAAAAAGGCAGCCAACATGAACAAAACAACGTTTGACAAAATCCGTGAAAATTCTGCTACGCTTCACAAAATTTACGGTAATGGTAAGTACGAAAATTATGAACTTTTTGACGAACCATTCAAGCTCGCAATCGAAGTCCTGACCTGGCAACAGCTAGACAATCAGGTACTCGCCGATAAGATTGGCATCCATGTTCAGACGGTCAAACAAATTAAGACAGCCCTAGGCATTTCATAGATCCACGTAAAAGACAAATATTTGGGAAAAACGATGAAACTCCTACTACTCGACAAAGACGGAACCCTCGTTTCACCGCGCTCTGGCGCTAAATTCGTAAACGATCCTTGGGATCAACAGCCTTTGGCAAATACTGGCGATCGCCTGATAAAATACGCCGCCGCTGAGTGGAAAATGGCAATAATCAGCAACCAAGGAGGGGTGGCGGCTGGACACAAATCTCTTCAAAATTGCATCCTAGAAATGAAATTCTGCTTGCAACTTTTCCCACAAGTTGAAGAAGCATATTTCTGCCCAAATTTTGATGGTGGTAGCGAGTGTTGGAGGCTGTGGGGGCAATGTGCGGAGGAGCGAATTCTCTACAACCAAAATTCTTGTGAGACCTTAGAGTTAGAGATCAAAGACCAATTTCGGAAGCCAAATCCGGGGATGCTCAAGCTAGCCGCCAGTTTTTATGGCTTTGATGAAATTCTCTATGTCGGCGATCGCCCTGAAGATGAAGGGGCTGCGTCTGCTGCAAATATCCCATTTCAATGGGCTGTAGACTTTTTTGGTCAGTAAGCCAGCCTTAAAAAAATCCCGATGGCTTTACCATCGAAGACTAGCCTAGGCGGAAATGTGGTGTACCCAAAACTGCCCATCCGGAATGCAAGTGCGCCGGATCAGATCATAAGAATAGTGCAAATAGGAACCGCTGACAGTTGTGTCGTAACCAGTGGGGAACCATTCGCCATAGGGGTCATGGACGAGAAATCCGTTTTTGTCGTAGCCAGCGGCAACTAAAACGTGACCGAAAGATGTGAAGTAACCGTGAAAGACACACGGATTCCCACTGGCCAAATGCTTCTGACAGCCTTCTATCGTCGCCCACTCAGTAAATCTATCCTGAGATCCGTAATCTCTAACGATCCTCGCTAAATCTTGGGGGCTGTGGCGGCTATAACCGTGGTCAATCGCATATTGATAGAGCTCATCTTCATATTGCCCCGTCTTTTTGCGCCGGGGAACCTTCAAAAAGTCCAGGCACATCGCGATGGAAGTAACGTTACAGGAACCTGTAGGGTTGTAAAAGTTGTCTAGTTGCGATCGATAAGGAATTTCGAGTCTTACGGTCTCTGGCAAATTATCTTGGGCATAGCGGTCTACTACTTTATTTTGGACTTCGCAGTGACCTTCATATACGAAAAATATGCCCGGCCGGTTCGCGGACTGGGGAAATACAATGCGCCAGTGATTGCGATCGCGATCGCAAGAAATTAGCTCATACTCTGTGCCCTGATTAAGCGGAAATTTCTCGCTTGCATCTAAATTTGCAGATTGAAGCGGACGGGATTTCAGCAGCGTAGGATGGGTAATGGTTAGTTTTATCATTTTAAGTATCCATATCGAGAATTTTGACCACCGCTAGACTTGGATTTTCTAGCTGACCCGCATACCCGAAATGGGTTTGGGGAATCCTTATTAGTTGGACGGTAAACTCTTTTTGAAAATCAGGCTGATTATTGCGGTGGGTTTGGATATCGAAATCCACTTGCCGCTCTCCCGGTAGAAATTTGATCTCTTTTTCCAGACGGTCATAATCTACGCCCGCCTTTGCGGTTTTGTTTGAGGTAGAAATTAACACGACCTCAGCCAGCGATGTGTCCCCTTTCCGGAGCACAGCACCACGGACTTTACTGCCCTCGGCTACCAAAAATTCTTTACTGCTTATTATAAAAGCCATGTTTCACCTCTGTAATGGAGATGGTACGCACAGACTTACAAATGAAGTCATAGAATAAATCGAAAGAGAAGAAAGAGAATCAGGTATTTCTTTATGGGCAAGCGCGAGAAATACCAAGGTGATGCTACTAAAAATAAAAATAAAGCCTACGGCAGCAGCAGCAATTTTACCCATTTGCTCTCCGACTTTTACTAATGTCGCAATTTTGATAAAATACGCTGCGGTATTCGCCACTTACCTGAAGTCGCTGGTAGCCCGGTATATTATCTTCCAGATAACAGAACAAGTGATTTTGTTCTGTTACTATTCTGTCGATTTCATGTCGGAATTCCCGGCGGAGGTTTGATTCAATTTGGTTTTTATAGTGACCAAAAAACCACCAAAGTCCTGCGCTTACTGGAGTCGCGAGCCCAATAGCCAACCCTAATATTTCCGTGGTAACAGTCATTGTAGCCATAAGTCATAGTTTAAATAAAATAAAATAACAAGTAAAGGGGCGCGATCGCCCCAATGAACTATGCTACCGGAGGCTCTTCTGCTGGCGCAGGGGGTTGATTAAATGGCGTGCTTGCCATGTTCCGCAAACCGGGAGCAAAATCAGGTAACGCGTCAATAATATTTTGGAATGATACCAAATCCGCAGATGCAGACTCTTGTGCTGTAGCAATTTTATCGGCAATTGCTTGGAATTTTTGCGAGGTTGGGTCATCACCAACTGCTGCCTCTAATTGGCTAGTCACTTCTACAAGTGCCGCAATTAATTCGTAAGCATATGCAACTCTCTCGGCCGAGCGTTTGCATACATTGTAAATTTCGATCTGACCATCCGCTAGTCTGTTCGTTACTTCAGTTAAGTTGCTCATTTTTGTAATTTAGAAGATTGTTTTTTACTTTGGCAAATCTATGGTACAGAAATATCTGGCAAACTGTCAAGCTTATTGATAATCTTTTGAAAATCAATTTCGCTCAATTTCAAGTCGATTTCTGCCTCAGAAATTGGCGTTCCCGGAGGTGGTACAAAAGCTTGCAGAGAAATGTAAAAAACTGGCTCGGCGTAGTTACCTTTCCGGTACCTACGCTCCAATTTGCACTCATACCCCGCCGGAACTAACCCCGCATATTCCAGTGGATCGGGAATTGGCAGGTAGAAGATGATTGAGTGAATTTGGGGGTATATTCGGTGGGCAATTTCAACTTGCTTTTCGCGAAAAGCCCCAAATTGCCATACCCGACGAAACCACAAAATGCTAAATATGTTTTCGGGGTTTCCAGTAGAAACAAATTGAAATCGAAATACACTGGCGCTGCCAGCATCGCTTGGGAAAGGCAACCACAGGTCAAATTGAGGCGTTACTTCCCCTAGCGAAGCCCACATTTGATCACCTAAGAATTAATAGGCATTTCAGCGTCAGTTGGTGCTGGTAGTTTGCGCCAAACATTGTAATTACCTAAAGTATTGCCTTCCTTATCCCTGTATTTTTGGTTGGAGACAATAATTTTGTGAGAAGCGGCTTTGCCCATCGGATCGGGCCAGCCAGCATCATCGCGCCAGACAATCAAATCCTCTAGGTTTACTTCTAGTCCAAAAGCATTCATCACATAATCTTTAGCTTCCTGCTTTTTGGCATCACAAAATGCCTTGAAAATTGGTGTAGCCTCAATCCCTGCCTGAGTTGGCAGGGCTGGCTCACCTGTTTTGGTGTCCGTTTCTTTTAGTATGTCCATTGTGGTTTCCCTTTACTGTTGTCAAAATTTTTGCCTAATTTTTACCTGGAGATTTGAGGGTCGGAATCTCCAGGTCGTTAGCCTTACTTAAGGGGTTAGCGGATCGCCTGGGAATTTCAGCCGCGGCCGAATGATTTTCCACCCAGCCGGTAAATTGTCTTCCTGGGCCTGGCCGCAATAGGTTGTCAGAATATCGGCTCCACCGCCCAAGGGCCCGGTGGTTTTCTTAAATTGCACTTTAGCCGGTCTCGGCAGACTGGCCCCCCACACAAGAGTGTCGATGTCAGCTGCTGTTGCGACTTGGATACCGAGAGCTGTCATCGTGGCATCAGTAATCGACGCCCGGGTCTCGCTCGGCATATTCCAAGCAAATTTAATTCCACGAACAAGTACGTAAACGGTCACAGCGCGGGCAGTTGCCCCAGTCACAATTCCCCGCTTTTTCGGCGTTCCACCAACCTGCCAACCCGCTGTTTTTAATGCTGGAATTACAGTTGTCGGCGTCTCAGCGCAAAATGAAGAATTCCAGCCATCGGCGGTTAGCCGCTTCGCCCTACGCGGCTTAGGGCTATTCCCACCTTTAAAGGCCAGGGCCGGCACTGTAGCGCCAATAACGGTATGCCCTAGAGCGACTCTCTCGTTTGTGTCAACATTGGTCTCAAATACGTAGACTAACCCATTGCCCATGGCAACGGAAACCTCATCCTTGTTTTGATATTTATTGTTGGGCATTTAAGAATATTCCTCCTACTTCTCACCCTAGCGGTCGCCATAAATGCTGTCAATGGCTGTATCGCTTGTTGTCAGGTGGTTTTGGGGGTTGCAGATTGTATAGGATTATTTAAATGTTCCGAAATCGTAATTACCCTTTGTAAGAGCAATTGTAAATTTTTGTTAAGTATTGGAGAAGTGGGGGGTTTGGCGTCCCGATCGGTGTTGGGTGCCGAGCAAAATTGCTTAAAAAACAAAATTATCTCCAGCACGGAGCTAGCCCGTGGGTGCTGAATAAATTTATTTAGCGCGATCGCCCTTGCAAGCATCCAAATTCTGGGAAGATTTTCATAGCCAAACTGTTAGGATTTTTAGTATGCAGCCTGTCAAACGAGCAATATTAGCGATCGCACTTTTATGTGGTGGCTGCACCCTAGTTCCGGTACCAATACCCTCCCAATCCCGATCGACACAAGCCCCACAGAGTCCGCAGCACCCTCATTACCTCCCGATCGAGATGAAGCCAAGCTTAATGAAAAATACAAAAATACCTGCTACGCTGACGGTCTCACTGAAATTGAGGGGCGGGCAATTACTGGCAATTCCGGTGCGCTGGAGGCCGTGGGGGACAAGTTGGCAACAGCAGGGAAGCATCAAGAAGCTATCAGAAAATACAATGAGGCGGGTGCAGCTTTACTGAATGAGTCTGTCAGGGATGGGAGCGCCTTGGACGTGGAGGTTGACGTCCTTTTTCGCAGCAAAGAAGAAATTGAGGAGTTTCGCGAAAAGCACCGCCTGCTGATACAGCGATCGGCAGAATCTAACTTTAAAATTGGTAGGAGTTATGCGGCTCTGGGAAAATATGAAAATGCGATCGACTGTTTTGACAGTGACTTGAAAATTGGCATTCTGCCTCCCAATGACGCCACCACCTATCTCAATTGCGGCGACGCCTACGAAAAAATTGGCAACAAAGCCGAAGCTAAAGCAGACTTCCAGCAGGCAGCTATTTTCTTCAAGAACCACAAACAGTTCACCTACGAGAAGATAGCCAAGCAGCGGTTACAGACAATAGGTAAGTAGTTTAGAATATTTCAAATTGATTTTTTTGGGCTGTATCATCAACGTTATGTTTGCTGATAATCATCCAACTTAGAAGTTTGAATTAATTTAATTGTGTATTCTTTGTAAAGCATTTATTTTAATCTTTCATCGACTTTTGTCCTTGTTTCGCGGGAAACCAGTATAAAGGTTTCTTTAGTCATGGGGAGGATTAATTTTGCCCACCGAAAAGTAACGATGCCAGTTTGCCTCTGATTTGGTAAAGATTTGTCCTCGCCAACCACCTTCTTTTTAGGCTGAGCTATTGGGTACTTCTTAGCTGGGTTCCTGCTGGCCCCTACACCCATATAAATCTCATCAAATGTGTGATTTTGGATTTTCAAAATATCCTTAAACACCCGCTCCGCTTCGGCAGCCGAATTTCCCAGCAACCACAATTTGTATCCCAGTGGCCAATTGTTGTAGGTGTAGCTTCCTCGGCCCCGCTGGATTTGATACGGCTTGTCGGGGGTGGCGTTAAAAGTTCGCTCGATCGTATTTTTGAATCGCTTAATATCTGCGATCGAAATTACAGATTTGCCCGGAATGAGCCCCTCATACTCCACCATATCCATGAGCCTGAAGCTGATTTCGCTCTCTAATTGAGTGCCACCCCTGCTCCCAGCAGAATTTGGTAGCTCCCGAAAATAAAGACTGATATACGGGTGCTTACTCAATTGAGAAATATCGGAAGTGAGCCGAGAAGCAACCCCGCCACTGCCAGCACCGGCCTCTTTTTGATTCCACCAGATGATAATTTGCTGAGATATCTCTCGGTAGGAGCCGGTAAAAATCTTCCACTCTTCTTTCTCACTTCTATTCGGGAAAAATTGTACCAACTTGAAATCAATATCCCCAAGCACATCACTAGGCTTGAGCTCGCGAATCAAGGGTCGATCCTCGCGCTTCACTCCCGGCCAAACTTCTTTATTTTTGCCACCTCGCATCTTTTTTAGCTCGGGGCTGTCGAAGCCCTCAAAACCAACTTCAAACCTCTTAGCCCATTCCCAGAAATTAAAAAAGCCCAAACCGCGAGAAGTAAGCATCTGATCCAAGGCTCTCAGTAGCGAAGCTTGCAGGGCAATTTGAGCATCATTCCCCACAATCACTAGGGGTGGCTCGTCATCTAATCTACCAAAATCCAGCTCGTAAACATCAAAAAAAGAGCGCTCTTCCATATTGATTGGAATAGGCTTGCCCTCCACAAAAGTGGGGGCTTCTCTCTTGTTAATTTCCTCGGTTATCTTCCGCTCAAATCTACCCAAATTAGTAGGATCATTTTGAGGAGAGGAAGAGGGGGATTTAGAGGATTTAGGGGATTTAGGAGCCATTTATTGCTTGGATGGTGGACGATACCCAATCTTGTATTCCTGGGAGATTTTTTTTAATTTGGGGCGGTTTTTCCACGGTTCCCCAAAAGCCTGAGATCCCTTTTTCCCTTTTTGCTGGGAAGTTGACAACTGGGAAGTTCCAGAAAATCCATTATTGAATTCTTCATTAAATACTTCCATGTCGCCCACACCAGTACCCAATCTGATTTGGCGACGAGTATTTACATCAAGAAATGCCGTCATCCGCAATTCATCTTGAAATTCTGTCTCCACCCAATTATCGATATTTTTACTAATTTGCTGGTTGTCCAAAAGCCTGCCTTTCTCGGTTAACTTTGGCCGTCGTTGTATATTTCTTGGTCTCGCCATATTTTTAAGCTATTGGTTGTCTAACCAGATCCGGCAAAAATTCTTGAATCCCCTCTCCAAAACTTTCGGCAGCCGATTCGAGAAAAACTCCAATATTCTTAATGAACGGATCTGAGCTTCCTTGAAGCTTTTCTAGCTTATTTTGGACATACAGTGCCATGCTCCAGGGCTGCCCTCCCGAGCCCCACTTTTTGAAAGTTTCTGCTCCTCCCGGAATAGCTTTTATTAAGGGGTGATTTGGCTGTTTTTTTGCCAATTGCTTCAACATTTTTCTGGTATCTCTATAAAATATTTTTACCATCATTCTGAGGCCAGCAAAAAAGGCAGTTCTGCTAATATTTTTTACTTGGGATATCAACTGAACTCTAGCTTCTTCATTCAGCGATCGATACAAAATAGAAACCCTTGTCATGTTTATTTGAATTCGGGGAATCCTGAATACCCCCCCACTTAGAAAGCTTGCAAGCCCGGTACCAAAAGCATCGCCCGCCATCGAATACAACGAGGTCATTTGCCCTTTCAACTGGTCTTCAATCTGTTGGTCTGTCTCCTTAAGATTTAAGGTGTACCCAATCTGATACAGGCG
The DNA here is from genome assembly GCA_004292955.1 of Oscillatoriales cyanobacterium. Taxonomy (GTDB): domain Bacteria; phylum Cyanobacteriota; class Cyanobacteriia; order Cyanobacteriales; family Microcoleaceae; genus Microcoleus. Next base: position 71,416 of record RDXX01000047.1, read on the forward strand.
CAGCATAGCAGTAACAACCTCAGGCCCAGCACCCAGCAAAACCCCACCTCCTATCACGGCAGCAGATATCGCCCCAAAAATAGCGAGCCCCTGCCCCTCCGCAGTATTTAGCTGACCTAATATTTTACCTTTAACGGTCATTATGGAGCTAATTTGTTTTTTGAGAAAATCCTTCCCTTTGCCAAACATATTTTTTATATGCTCCGTAAAGAATCCAGCAATATCCTTGAGGATTTCCCCCCTTAAACCCTTGAGCACTAATTCCTTAATATCGTTTGCTATTTTCCCCGGATCTATTTGTGGGATTTTCACCCAATCAAAAGTACCTTTAATTTTGGAGAGCCAGCTATTATCAGCATCTCCATAGTTGGTCGCAGCACTACTCGTTTGTTTTTCGTCAACTTTTATAATTTTTTCTGGCATTGATTTAATCCCTATTTAGAATTCAATTTTTCAACGTGCGTCAATATCAGTGTTAACATATCCATCATATCTTTGTTGCCGGAAAACCTCTCAATTAAAACTTGATTTTCCCGACATTTCAAGAAATCAGGAAGCAATTCTTCAATCGCCAACTCTGTATTGGCATCAATACTTTTGTCAATCTCCCCTCCTTTATTCTTCCCAAAACCCTGACCTCTAGTATTTTTTTCCTTTACTCCAGCAGCAGTATTAAAAGGTACTGGAAAGGTAGCGGTGTCTACTTCTGTTTCTACTCCAAAAGCTTCGCACAGAGCGTGAACTTTAGCGCTTAACTTCAGTGTCATTTCTGAATTCTGGATACCCATCCAAGCCAATCTATACAGAAAATTGGTACGGGTGTCTCCATCTGCGTTGTCGTCCCACACCTGCTTCATCATCGCCTCAAAGGCAGATGTGGCACTTGGGTACTGAATATCTACAGTCTGGTCGCCCTCTACAGCATTATTATTATCCTGGATGTAGAGTTTGGGGGGATGTATCCCTAAATGATCTATTTCCTGGGCTAACGCTCGCAAGAAATTGGCATAATCTTTGATAACTTCCTCCCCTTGTCCGCCCGGCATCCTTAAGCGCCAAGGGAAAGTACATTTCCCTCGGAGCATTTCTCGTGCAGCGAGAACCTGGTGAACTTCACTTAGCATTGCACAGCAGGCTTTATCCATGGGTTCTGGGGGCGTATTTGGTATCGTTACAATTGGAGTTGGAGCGGGTGGGGGGGGTGGGGGGGGGAAACATTGAGTCCTAACTCTATCCGGGACGGTGTAATAGAGAATAGTTATATCGCTAGTGTCATTGATGTATTGTGTCATTCCACCCAAAGAACTGTAATTTTCTTCGGCGTCTGAAAGGGTATTTATATACTCATCGTTCCATCCAACAATTCCCCCTCCTGTTGGCCTATCAAAAGCATCAACAAACGGTCGATATTTGTAACAGAATCCATGAGTTCTGCTAAAAGACCCATCTCCAGAATCATTGTAATACCCAGTAATACAAAAAGCAGAGCAAGTATTGGAACCCATTCCAGCATCAATCTGCTTAGGGGTAAGAGCCCCTGGGGGAAGGCCGGGGCTAGTGGTTATGGGGGGGGGCTCCTGCGGGGCTTTTTTTTGTTCGCATCTTGGATCTGTCCAGATTTCAGATTCGGTGATGCCAACTCCTGCAATCCACGATTCCCTGGTGATCGTGCATCCGGCCTGAGTAGTTTTTTGTTTGGCAGCACCAAAATCCCATTCTAGGGATTCAAACCCCGAGGCGGAACCGGTGCCGACTCCCACGCTTACAGGCCCAAGCCCAAGCTTGCCGCCAATACTATCAGTTCCGATGGAAATGCCGGCCTTGCCTATTCCAGCAATCTCGAATCCAATCCCAGCCCTTCCTCTCTGTGGATCAATTGTAGGTAAAACCATTAGAAATACTCCGTACCGCTAACTGTGGCAGTAGATCCCTGTGCGATCGCCCACAGGGGAAATCCCAAGGTATTTTTAAGCGAGATAATATCGCCCCGGCCGCCATCAAATGCAAGGCGACCGTTTTCGTAAGTGAGGGCGCCGCCGGGAGAAAGGAAGGCGCAAGCCCCAGCCGGAGCAACACCAGCGGAACTGTTTGCAAAAGAAAACCAGATTTTCCCAGTCGAAGTTAGGTACAAGAGCGATCGCGAATTTCGCAGCGGCAGAACCTGCACAGGAGAGGTAGTCCCCACATTCACAGAAAATCCCTGAGCGCTGGCGAAGGGTTTCGCACCCAAATCCGGCACAAGTGTCGGAATTATTCGGTAAGAGCCATGAATCCTTATGTAATCATTCGCACCCAATCCACCGCTAGCTGGAAATCCTGCGGGAACAATCTGCGCCCCTACTTTTTGATTCGCTCCCCAAAATCCAGAAGCGTCAGAAAGATAAGGCATCTTGAGCTCTTTGAAGCCCTCTTGCCCTACATTCTGAATCCATGTTTCGGATCTATTTTGCCATATTCCATCACCTAGATCGACAGATAATTTAATTGCCTTGCAGGGAGCAAGACGATAATTCTCCTGCATCTTGTTCCTAGTGATTTCGTCGGCTTCATACAATGTTATATCGGGCACTGGAGCCCGCCTAATGCTAGGAAGATTGTAAATCGCCTGCATAAATCTAATCTCAGAGGCTCGCCCCGCAATCGTCCACCCAACAGGCGGCATATAGGCAGCCCAAATTGCAGCCCAATCAATTATGGGCTTAATTGTGGTATCAATTTGGGCGAAATTGGTCTGAAAAATACCAGTAATTTCTGGTCTCGATTCCTGAAACATTATATTAAATTGCCCATTGGAGATGTCGCCGAAATTGTAGGAAATCCACCATTGTTAACGAACATCAGAGGGAGTTCCAAATTGGCACTCCCCACTGCATTTAAGACGCTGTTGGTGCCCGCTCCTTCCATGTTCCAGCTAGCCACTAAGTTCAATCCTAATGGATTCTTTGCCGGCTGGATCTGGAGCCGATGCAGAAGTAAAATGGCATCCCATAAATGCTGACACCAATTGGCAGCAGCAAGGGCAAAGGTTGGCGTCCCGCCGCTGCCGGGAAGAAATCCCGATCCAGTTAGATAATCACTTAAGCCGACGGTCGATCGCCCTGAGTAGGGAAGCGCCACAGTAGCAATGGGCAGCCCGGATACCACAATTACCATTCGCCCAGCATTTGCGACTGGATAAGACTCATATACAAATTCGGGCTCAATGGTAGCACTCACGTAGTCAACCTGGTTGGGATTTTTTATTGAGTCTTTTTCTGCGCCTATCCCAAAATTCCAGGCTAGCTGGAAGATCATCCCCTCTAGAGTTGGAGCGGTCACCGTCCCGGGCGTTGTCGGGAGTACGATATTAGTCATATGTATCGTATAAATTTTGTATACTAGACTTACTATCTATCGTATACAAAGAATGCCGTTTAGTAATCTAAATCCACAAACTCAATCAAGCATCAATATTGCTGAAGACACTCGCAACGCCAAAGTGTGTAACACCATAGGCATACCCGCTGGTCCTACGCCCCCTACCACTCCGCTGATAGCGGCAAACGCTAACCGAGCTACATTTTCTATATATAATTTAGGCCCGAACCCAGTCTTAATGAGAGAAGGTCCGACGGTTTCTACAACCCTCTATGAAGCAATTATTCCCGTCGGCTATTATTGGTATCCGGATCCAGGCGAGCCGCGATATCTGGGAGCCATCAGCCTTATGGGCAGCGGTGGAGCCTCTAGCTGTCAATTTTGCGAAGCGACGTTAGTGTAATGCCATTAGTAAACTTACAGCCCTCCGGGGCCCTGCCCCCAGAGTTAGCCTGGGATTCTGAAGTATCCCAGGCGATCACAAACCACGAAGCCAAAACAGATCCTCACCCGACTTATTTAACGCAGGCAGAAGGAGACGGACGGTATCGGCAAAGCGGTACAGCTTTGACTGACGCGGACATTCCCTCTGCGATCGCCCGCGACACAGAGACCACGGAGGCAATTACCGCGCATGAGGCAAAAACAGATCCGCACCCGACTTACCTTACTCAAACTGAGGGGAACGCACTCTATCCGCAATTCAAGCGGGCAGTCTTCACCCAAAACCTGCCAGCAAGCGCTAATGGGATGAATGCTTTTCCCCATAATCTAACTGCCGCGCAAGTTGCGGGAATCCAAGGCTTCACAGCCTTTGCGACAGTTTATCCAGGAACTATAAGCGAAATACGCATTCACCCTGGAGGCGCTGTCGCACCTTGGGTGGGTGGAAATTTCTTCTATTCCATTGACGTGGGGCCCAAAAATATAACTTTGCGAACATCCACGAATAGCATCAATGTACTTGGATTGCCAGTGAAGATTGTAGTGGATTATTCGTAACGCCACAGGCGTGGGCTTAAATCCCACGATCGGCCTATCAATTGATGGATCTGAGGAGATTGTTACGCTACGCCTGCCCCGAAGCATCTCCACAATTTCCGCAGACTTAGCCCCGGCCGATTCGTAATCGATCGGTCGCGGGTTCAAATCCCGCCATCGGCTTTGGGTTTTGTGAAGTGTCAAAAGTTCTAAAGACTTTCATACACTTTTAACACTTCATCCCCGTAGTGGTTAATCACCTTAACCGCAATCTTTCCCGATTTACCATTCTTGCCTTTGGGAGAATCAAAAGGACGGCTAGTAGTAGAATACATCTGACTCCAAGCATCTTCATCAATTTCTGCTTTCAGCGCCCGCTTTAATTTTTCATAAGGTTGGTTAGCACCTGTAAAATAGGCATGACGCACAAAAAAGCTTTCCTCATTGTAGTCAGTGTCAATAAACCAACAAGCAATATCATCAGGCGAACTGCTGCGAATCTCCCCGGTAGTGGGATCGTAAATATCTAAACCTTTTAAGGTGACTACTAGCTGACCATTTTGGCGTTTTAACTCAATATCTGGTTCGCCAAATACCATAAATAAATTACCAGCCCCTGTTTTCTTGAGCAGTTCATCACCCAGTAACAAATCAGGATTCATGCGAGTGATTAAAACTTGCAATTTGCCATAACGTTTTGCTTCTTCATTAACATTAGGTTCAAAGGCAAAACCGCAGACAATTAATACATCATTCCCCAAGCCTTTAACAGCTTCTTTGGCAGCTTCTTTGATATCATCAACGCTGACAGTGCCGTATTCTGGCCCGATGTGGACTGCTACCCGCTTGATGGTTTCATCGCTTTCTGCGTACTCGCCTACAGCATGAATGTAAGTACCCGCATGAGATTCTAAATACTCTAAATTTTCAAACTTGAGGCGTTGATTTTTTAAAGTATTTTGGATTCCTGCCCTTTTCAGGTTGTCAATGATTCTGACTTCAAATTGATCTGATGCTTGGGTAACGCCTTCCTGTTCTGAGGCTGGGTATGCTTCATCAGTAGAAAGAATGCGGTGAGGTGAAAGACTTTCGACAGTAAACGGGCCAGTTATCCGAATGCGTTTATTGTTTTCATAAGGTTTGTCATAGAGTAGTTCCGTATCCGCATTACGGGCAATAGATTCATCGATTTCTTCCTGCCGTTGTTGCCTGAGTTGCCACCATTTAGCTATTAATTCTTTAGCTTCGTCTGACCATTTAGCATCGGATTCTCTGGGAATTTCCCATTCTTCCCAGGATTTTTTGAGTAACTGGTTTAATTGAGTGCGAACTGGTTCTAGTTGTAACTGCCATTTGGCATGGATAGTATCAATTTCTGGATTATTGGCGATTGATCCCAATGTAACATGAGGAACGCGCTTATAAACAAAGCCTTTTTTGATTGCGTTGTCTGTCTTAGGTTGTGTTGATGGCAGTTGTTTAGTGATTTCCGCTTCTTTCTGGATGCCGTCAGGGGAATCTGCTAGGAAGTAGTAGGGATATTTAGCAGACATGAGGCGAGTTCTAGCTAGTGCTAAAGCAACACGGCTTGTGTCGATGGTAATCCAACGTCTTCCCCATTGTTCGGCAACATACGCTGTGGTTCCAGATCCGCAGGTTGGATCTAATACTAAATCACCGGGATCTGTAGTCATTAAAAGACAGTTTTCAATTATTTTGGGATTTGTTTGAACTACATAAACTTTGCTTTCCGAGAAACCACCAGCCGTTTTTGCCCAAACATTTGTAATTTGGCTAACAGGGTAATCATCAAAAAAAGATTTATATCTAAGATATCCACCTAGTTTAATTATTCGGTTAGCTAATTTTAATCTTTGTATTCCTGGCAAATGCGTTTTCCAGCTTTTGCCCCTTAATGGATAAAATTTTTCGCCTTGATAATCAATAGGAAAATTTGTACTAGCTCCCCAACCAGTCGCAAGTAAATCGATGCGTTGAAAAATTTTTAAGTTATCGCTAATATGACTTTTTTCCTGCTTGTCTTCAGTTGTTAATCTCTGATGATTACCATCAATATCCTGTGCTAGAGTAAATTCAGAATTGCTTACTAAATTTTTTTCTTCATAGAGCTGTCTATATTTAACACTTTCTTTGTTTTTGGAGTACCAAATAATATAATCTTGAACCCCAGCGATGTATTTACTGCCTAGAGAAACTTTAGTAGTAGCAGAAATTTGACTAATAAAGTTTTCGCTCCCAAAAACCTCATCCATCAAACACCGAACCAAATGCACATTGTCATCCCCAATCTGCACAAAGATACTACCAGTTTCCGTCAATAACTCTCTTGCTACAACCAACCGATCGCGTAAATAACTCAAATAAGAATGAATCCCTAACTCCCAAGTATCCCGAAACGCTTTCACCTGTTCCGGTTGCCTTGTTACTTCTTCAGCCTTCCCATCTTTAACATCGCGCTTCCGAGTCGAAACCTGCCAATTAGAACCAAACTTAATCCCATAGGGCGGGTCAAGATAAATCATCTGCACTTTACCCTTTAAACCCTCCTTCTCCGCCAATGAATTCATCACCAACAGCGAATCACCCAGAATCATCCGGTTAGCCCACTTCACCCCATCCTTATGCTGATAAAAGTCAATTAATTGGTCAAACTCTAACCCATTGAAATCACTAAATAAACTTAATTGTTCCGCTGGCTGTTCTTTCTTAACCTGCTTCTTAAAATCCTCAATAATCGCATGGGGGTGTATTTTCTCCTGAATATAAATCGGCACAGCAGGCACTTCTAAATCCTGACTGTCCTGTTCGTCTTTCCCCTGCCACACCAACTGCGGATCTAAAGATGGATCGCGGGGATAGAGAACTTTTTGAGGTTTTTTCTCGTCGTCAGCCATAAAATCACGCAACTCTTCAGTAGGAATATTAGCCCGTTTATCCTGATGTTTCACACTATCAATAGGTGTAGATTTGTCATTCTTTTTCCTAGGCATTAGTTATTTCCTTATAGATAAATGTTTGAATTTTACAGCCTTTGACATTCTGCTTTTGTACTCGAAACAATCGAGACTTCAATTCACTGAAATCTAAAATCAATTCATGAATTTTTAAGGCTTGTTGTTCATAATCAAAATCTCCTTGACATTCTTTACACAGGATAATTCCACTGTGTTCTTTGACAAGCTTGTGTAGTTCAATAAAATCCTGCCTATTGAGCGTAATCACAGCCCGCTCTTGTTGATGGGCAAACTTGAGAACATCATCATCGGGAATTCCTTGATTAGCCTGTTTTGCGTCATAGGATGTCAACACATCATGTCCGAGATAACGAAGTTTGTTGACGATATCTAGGGGGAAATTTTCGTTAGAGTAAAGCCTAGCTATCTTCATCATCGTCATCCTGGGCAGCAATTACTCGATCGATTTCTGTTTGATGCTGTTCGTAGTATGACGAAGCTAATCTTAAATCTGCGGGAGTTAACCCCGGATAATTCCTCAGTATTTCCTCATCAGATGCCCCCAGTTTGTAAAAAGAAATAATTGTCCAGACAGGAATGCGTGTATTGCGTATCCTAGCGTTACCTCCACAAACACCAGGGGTTTTTTGAATGGTACTAATATTCGTGTCCGTTTGTGCTGTCTGCTTAGACAAATACATCCGAATAGATTTTTCGGCATTCCAAGGATCGGATATTTCTAAGAAATCCCAACGCCCTAATCCCCCGTGATTTTTTACTGCTGGTATCCAAAGAGTTCTAGCAGTCGCCACCTTAGCGGCTTTGTCCTTTCTCGCTTCCCCCGATACTTCCAAAATTAAATTCAATAGTTCTTTTGGCCCATCATTAATTCGCACAATAAAATCAGGCAAATAATTTCTCTGTTCCCCATTGAGAGTATAGGGAATAGTAAAGCCTAAATTGTGATTTTTTACATAGGAGATAACCTCATTCATTTGTTCTAAGGATTGCACCATCTTTGATTCCCAATTACTATCGAGTACCACATGGGAAACATGACATTTATGAGGGTTAGTCGTATAAACCGCACGGGCGGTGTCAAAGTCTACATAGCGAGTCGAACCAAAAGTATCATAGGGGCGGAGAATTGGCTTTAAAGATTTTCGCAACTCTCCTTCCACAATGGCATGATAAATCTTGTCTGTCGCATCGTGGGCAAATTCAGTCAGCATTAACAACTGAGGATAGGTATTGTCTTTGTAACGGACACATTCTTTGAGCCACTGTTTAGTTATTTGCAAAACTTGGGGAAACAACCAAGCTTGTACATCTGCATCAAAAAAATGTATTGTAGTTTTTTCTGGTTTCTGATTCCCATCCCATCGAAAATACTTTTCTAAGGTTAGTTTTGCCAACAAAAAAGCGACTTCCTGTTCTCTGTGGGATTTCAATTGATCCAATGTATGAATACTGGATTGACCAACAATGGGAGCATTGACTGTAAGAGTAGGCAAATCAGCCGTAGAAATAACATATTGACAAACATCTGTAAAATTAGCTGTTAATTTGCCCCTGCTAATGTCGTAGCGATAACCCGTCAATCGAGGGAAAGTAATTTCAGATTCATTTCGTTCTGCTAAAGCTCGAACACGGGTAGGGAGTGTTCCCCGCTTGGGTGTTTTATTAGAACCTGCACAGGGGATAAAAGCAAAGGGAATACCGTAAACTTCGGCATATTCGGGTTCATACATTCCCTCTTTATTCACTGCATAGTTAATCCGTCGCAGTCCCCGTCCAACAACTTGTTCGCACAACAACTGAGTGCCAAAAGCTCTTAACCCTAAAATGTGGGTGACGGTACTAGCATCCCATCCTTCAGTCAACATAGAAACAGAGACTACACAGCGAATGTGTTCCCCCAGTTTTCCGGGTTTACCAACGGTATTTAATACTTCGCGCAGTAACTCTTCTGGTGTGATTTTTTCGGGATCTTTACCTGGATATCTTTGTCGATATTCGGCTTTAAATTCTTCAATCTCCTGTGCTGTAATTTTTTTGAATTCAGCACTCATCGCCTCGCCTGATTCTAGTTGTTCGCTGTCTACCAGAATCGTGTTAGGTCTAGCTGTCCAGTTTTCGTTTTGGACGTTACTAAATAATGGTAGTTTACCGGGAGCTAAAACAGGTCTACCATCAGGATATTTTTTGCCAGTATCCCAGCCAGCAATATAGTCATAAACTAATTTAGAGACATTGGTATTATTACAAACAACGATAAATACAGGCGGTGTTTGTCCTCTGTCAGTAGCTTCTGTGTCCTGTTCCCATAATTCAAAAGCTTTTTTGTAGTTACTATAGAGACTTTCTAAGGCTCCCTCTAACTCTTTAGGAAGTTTTGGTTCGGGTGATGATTTACTTTCATCTTGGGTACTGCGTCCTTTCTTGGGGAGTTGATCGCGAATTAATGGCCAAATACTGCGATAAGCAGGCAATTCGCCTTTCATATTGTCGTCAGATACGGGGACGCGGGGAATTTTGACAATGCCTGATTCGATCGCATCAATCAAGGAAAAGTCAGAAACTACCCAAGGAAATAGATTGCCTTCTTGATAGCCAGAACCTTTTAAAAAGAACGGTGTAGCTGACAAGTCATAAACTACTTTGACCCCAATTTTTGACTTTATAGCTTCAATGCCAGAAATCCAAAGTTGTGCCTGATCGTTGCGTTTTTCTGCTTCTTTGCGGTCATCACCTTTGAGCTTGGCATCGTCATCACCAACGCGACGACGGTAACAGTGGTGAGCTTCATCATTAATCACGATAATGTTTTTCTTGTTTCCTAAACCTTTGCAAACTCGCCTTACCATTTGGTCTGGGGTTTCAGTGAAAGCACTTTTTTGTCCTTGGGCGAGAATATCTTTAGTTAACCGAGCTGCTGAATTAAGTTCTCGCAGTTTAAAGGCATGATAGTTAGTAATAACAATTTTAGCTTTTTCTAATTCTGGGATTAAATCTGGTGGTACTAGGTCAAGTTTTTTGTAGTAATTTTCAGCATCATTAGGTTGGAGTACCCGCAGGCGATCGCGCACGGTAATTCCTGGTGCTACTACTAAGAAAGCATCGCTAAATTTATTGTTCTGAGGGTTGGCGGCTTTATTAAGAGTATGCCACACCATCAGCATTGACATGACTACTGTTTTACCGCTTCCTGTCGCCATTTTACAGGCCATGCGGAACAGCAGCGGGTTCGCATCTTCATTGAATTGTCGGAGTTGATTCTCAATCCAGTTATCGCCGCACTTTTTTGCAACTTCGGTGATATAGATAACTGTCTCTAAAGCTTCTATTTGGCAAAAATATAATTTACGTTCGCGATCGGGGTTAGTCCAATATGCCAACAATTTTTTAGTGGTAGGGGTAACGTAGAGATAGCCGCCACGTCTCCACAGGCTAACGCGATCGCGAATTTGGTTAATAAACTTGTTTTCTGCTACTCTGTCTTGTGTCCATTCACCTAGATTTAGCTCTAGTTGTTGAAACTGCTTGCTTTTTTTCTTCGGTTGGGCGATCGGGATAAAATAATGGCTGATGCGACGCTCTTCGAGAATTTCATCGGTAATACCATCATCGTCAAAGCGAAAGTGGTACTTGGGTTCCAAGAAGGCAGAGTTAATAATAGGATTTTCAATGACAACTTGATTCATCTATTTCCTGATACTTGTTATATGGACATAGCGATCGCCAATGATAGAGAATTCCTTATTCCCTAACCAATTGTCCCAAGGTCAGAGCAAATTCCCTCCAAATAGACTACCATCATAAATCATCCTTTTATCTATATTTTAACTGAAAATAAGTTACTTATATTTATATATCTACATAAAATATTATCTAAAATGATGGACTTCTGGAAATTGCTCATCTGCCCAAACCTCATAAAACAGTGCTGACACCAGCCATGCACCCACAAAGCAGAAATCTTAAACCTGGGCCCACAATTGGGACATTCCCAACCTGCGTAGGTGAAATCTGCCAAAGCGATCGCACCTCCCAACCCCGCCAACTTCCCCAACGATCGTCGGCGTTAACTCCTTCGCCCGCCGAAACCGCCCCAAAAGAGGACTGGCATTTTTGACGACAAACCCGTTTGTAGTGAGGACTTTAGTCCTTCAATTTAGTTCGGAGGGCGGGGGATGCGAAAACTTAGGGGGCTGAGGATTTGATTGAGGGCGCGCAATTGTTCGGCGGTGCCCAAACAAATTAGCATATCTCCTCCTTCGATCGCAGTTTCTCCAGTTGGCCCGACAATCAAAGTGCCGCCAGCCCGTCGAATTGCTAACACTAATGCCCCGGATTGCGATCGCAATTTGGCATTTCTCAAAGTTTCTCCGACGTAGACACAACTATTCGGATCTACCAGAAATTCTTCCATATAAAAAGAACTATCCGTACCCGTCAATACGCCGTCTAAAAAATCCATCACCTGAGGGCGCAAAGCAGCCGCTGCCATCCGTTTGCCGCCCGTAATGTAGGGGGATACAACGGCATCGGCGCCGCCCCGCTGCAACTTCTTTACGGCTTCTTCTGTGGTGGCGCGGGCGATCGCCCGTACCTTCGGATTCAGAGTTTTCGCCGACAGCACAGTGTACAAATTCTCAGCATCCGACGGCAAAGCTGCTACTATGCAAATTGCGCGATCGATCCCCACATTCAACAAAATTTCATCGAGTGTCGCGTCTCCCTGCACCGCCGTGTACCCCAACGCCAAAGCAGCCTGCACCGACTGTAGCGCCGAATCTACCACCACAAAAGGAATATTTTCTGCCTCAAATTCCAAGGCAATCTGTCGCCCCGTGCGCCCGAAACCGCAAAGAATGTAATGTTCGATCAAAGAATCCACCAAACGCCGCTGCTGCCTAATTCTTGCTCCTTCTTGAAAATATCCTTGAATCAGCGCTTCTGTAAAGCGGTTGACGATATAACCAATCACCATCACGCCCATCAAAATCAGGCACATGGTAAACATTCGCCCGCGTCTTCCGAGGGGGTGAATTTCACCGTAGCCGACAGTTGCTAAAGTAAATACAGTCATGTAAGCGGCATCGAGCAAAGGCCATTTTTCCACCAGCCAATACCAAAGAGTACCCGTGCAGAAAATGCCGCCAAGGGCGATGATGCCGCCCGTTAACTGTTTTTGCAGGCGCTGGTACTTTTGCTCTAGAGTTGAATACACCGATCGCCCTGACCTATTATTTATTACCTGCTACCAAATTTAAGCATATCAAGACTTAGGCAGAAACCCGGTTCCTCGGAGTAAATCTACAATCTACAATCTCAAATCGCCCGATCGACTTTCAATCCCGTCGCAGAGGTGGCGGTTGCTGGAATTGGCGAGCGGCAATTATTGCAGTGCGATCTGCAATTTTTATGAGGAGTATTTTCGCGCTCGCCTAGAATGCAAATAATCCTGAATTCAAAAAATAATGCAACTGCAAGCAAACTTAAAACCCATATCCACTAAGTCATTCCCAAATCTCAAATCTCAAATCTAAAATGGTATAATCCTGATTTAGCCGATCGCCAAATCCACACTAACTACAAATTCGGGAAAAGCCAGCGGCGACACTCGATCGCCCCGCCAAAACCTCAGCATTAAACTGTAACCGTTAACAGTCGGCTGGCGGTAAACTTCCAAGCAGTTTTCCTGTAAATTGACTATCCAGACTTCCTGAATTTGCGATCGGGCATAAATAGGAAGTTTCACATCTCTGTCATAGTCTATGGAAGTGTCAGCTACTTCTATTAATAGTAAAACTTCCGATGGGAGGGGGTGGGCGGTTGAATAGTAATCGGCGCGAGGTTGCAGCAATACTATATCAGGTTGCGGCTCAGTGCGATCGCTCAACTGAACGGGGTTCTGCACGTCAAAAGTAGCCAAATTTTCGGGAATTTGGCTGCACAGTCTGGCTAAGCGCCTCACAGAGGAAGCATGACGAGTTCCAATAGCGGCCATTTCAACAAGTTCTCCTTCTATCAATTCTAGGCGATCGCCCTCCGAAAGAATCCCAGCTTTACCCATCAGATGGTATTCTTCTACTGTGAAAAGTCTTTTGAGCAACTGCACAGCCATAACTTACCGTTCCTCTAATTAGTTCTTAGATTATAGTCGATCGAAACATAGCTATATTAACAGGGGTTATAAAAAATTATAACTTTGGTGGGATTTGTTTTTGACGAACCGCGAAGGCGCGAAGGACACGAAAGAAGAGGAAAGAAGAGGAGAGAAGAAGGGAAACTCACAAATATCTATCAATAGAAAGGTGTGTCCGGCTGAATGATTCGGTATCTTGAAAATAAGCAGCCAAAATATTCAGCAATCTGCAACGGTTGGCTGTTTTGGCAGGCTGCACAATAATCTGAGTTAACATAACTTGATTCCATGCAAAATACCGCAGATTTACTCCCCAAAATTGACTCGCCGAGTCTTCCTAAAAAGCAACCCGCACTTCCAAATTACGAAGCAGCCGATCGCCAATTTGTCAATTTGCTGCTAGTGGATGATTTAGACAAGACGGTGGCTGCAAAACCGTTACTTGTTAGCGATTTTGAAAGCGCGATCGCCGTGGCGCTGCGATCGGCATATCAGCAACCGGAGGGCGATGAGGCCGCGCACCGTTTCTTGCAGCGCGTACTGTACCGCATCAACCGCCTCAACTTGTTTTGGTACGACGATTTGCGCCGCTACAACAACGAACGATCGCACTATTTGCGTTCTGTGCGCGATCGCATCGAAGAACCTTGGCAGCAGTGGGAAATCGCCCAAATCGACGTTGCAGCCGTGCAAAACATCGAGAATGTCAAGCAAGCCCTGCGCGATCGTGCAGCCGTCGATGTCGATCCTCCGCTGTCTGAGATCGATCGCTACCTGCGAGAAGAGATGACAGCAGCGGGATACAGACACCTGCTGGCGATCGCCTCCTTCGACGGTTTAGTGGAAGCCAGCCGTCTTTCCCGCATCCTCGGCGGGGCAGGCAACGAAATTCAGTCAACCCTGACGCGGGTGCTGATCGAAGAATACGGCGGCGGTCGCTTACCCCGCAAGCACTCGACCTATTTTGCCCAAATGATGGCAGAATTCGGGATGAGCACAGAACCGGAGGCGTATTTCGATTTAGTACCTTGGGAAGTGCTCTCCAGCATCAACCACAACTTCCTGCTTACCGAACGCAAGCGCCACTTTCTGCGCTACAACGGCGGACTCACTTATTTTGAGGTGGCTGGGCCCGTCGCTTACCGCAATTATCTAGGCGCCGCGCAGCGCCTGGGGTTGTCCCAGGCTGCGATGGGTTATTGGGAACTCCACATCCGAGAAGATGAGCGTCACGGGCGCTGGATGCTTGATGAGGTGGCGATCCCGCTGGTTGACAAATACCCGCAGGATGGGTGGGAATTGGTGTTGGGCTACGATCAAGAGAAGTCGATCGGCGATCGGGCTGCGTTGGCTGTAGTGCGATCGATCCAAGCAGCAGAACACAATTGACACGTAGATGGGGATTTGCCGTTGGGTGGGGGCGGGTTCACAGACAATAATTGCCACTCAACCCACAATCTAATCAACCCGCCCCCACCGATAAAACAACGAACGATCGATCCGTGCTGTATTTTACAAGGCTGTCATTAACTGAATTAGCTCGATCGACAAATCTCTGGGCGACTTTTGCTGCTTCTGAAACAAAACTCCCGCCAGCAGATAGATATTTTCCGAATAAAAAGCCATGCCCTGTTTTTGCAGATTGGCGATCGCGCTTTTCACCTTCGGTTCCGAACTGTAATAGCCAAAAGTTAGAGGTGCAATCTCAAAATTCGCCACCGAGTAGCCTCGATCCAAGGCATCATCGATCAAACCCACAGGATTAGAATAGCTCGAAACCATCAGCAAAACTTTGTCGCAGCCCAAAGATAAAAGTTTTTTAGCAATTGTAGAACCATCAGTCCCGCCGTGCAACAGCGGCTGATAGAGCTTGTCATCCGCCGCCGGCAAGTAAGGCGGATTTGAAATTATACAATTCGCCGACTGATATAAAGGCGAATCAAAAAAAGAGCAATTTTGGACAGTGTATTGTTCGCTCAGTTGATATTGCTTAATTTGAGACTCAGCAATTTTCGACGCAACCTTATTTAACTCAAATCCTTGTATTTTTCCGTCAAAATTAGTTCTGACCAAAGACTTAATAACTGGACTTCCCTCTCCGGAACCAAATTCTACTATAAGTCGAGAATTGTCAGCGGTATCTAACACTAAACTTTCCAAGCAGTGCGAGTAAAAATCAGATTCTTCAGGGCAATGAAATACCTGTTTTAGAGGATGGGATGAAGTGAGCATAAATTCTGTAACAAAGTTTACTTTTTTAAAGTTATCTAATAAATAATTGTGAAGCCATCTGTCGCAAGAGCTATTTATAAACTTTTTAAATCTCTCTCTTGCTATTTTATCTGCTGCGATCGTCAATGCTTATTATAGCGGTTCTCAGAAAGATGAGGTACGTTGTTGGGCTTGGGCCCTCTTGGTTTCAGTGGTTATATAACCTGTCAGTCATACCTCACCTTTTTGATCATTACTCGGAAAATGCGGACTTAATTCCTCGGAAAATGCGGACTTAATTCCAAACGATCGAACCTCAATCATATTGGTTCGATCGTTGGGAATTCATTCCTCATCAGACGAGAGATGACTCAAGTCCCAACGCTCAAACCCGATCGAGGTTATTTTAGCGGACACGATAGAACTGATAACGTTCGCGAGCGGGGACGCTCGCACTTCTGAGTCATGACTGATGACTGATGACTAATTGCCACCAGACTGTACAGATTTGCGGGTTTGGTTAGTATCGTCGCCCTTGTGATGCCACGTGCCACCGTCGCCTTGAACATACTCTGATTTTACGCTGTTCCAAGCAACGCGAGTAGCAGCATCTTGGCTCATTCCATCTTCGCTAGCGCTCTTAAAAGCCGCTTGAAAAATATTCTGCGCCCCTTGGGGGAGTTGTTGTGCTTCTGAAGGTAATGTGTCAAATTGTTGTTCTGGCATAATGGTCTCCTTTTTTTTAACATAAATGCTATTTTATATAGAATAAACAACTACCTTCCTCTCTCTAAAAGCAAATTTAAGACAGCATTTATCTCAGTCCGAAGACCGATGTAATCTTAAATTTATTAGTTTCAGAAAAAGGAACTTGCTTGCCGTTGCTGGTGGCACGGAATTTGGGTAATTTTGCCGATCGCACAGCTATAAATCTGACTTCGGCTTTTTCACCTGCGAACTTAGAAAATACGTCAGCGAAGCGATTACTAAACCGATACTCCCTCCCAAGGGAAGGATGTTCGGATCGCCCTTCCACCTAACTACCTCAGCGAGAAACAATACGCTCAATACAACGACGATCACGCTGGTGAGCTTGGTTTTGAGATCCTCGATGCTGTGAATTTCCAGCCAGTGGGGTACTTTTATGCGCTCGTCAATGAACAGCTCGTAAAGTCCGAGGGCAGTAATGTAAAATACTGTGGCTAACAGAAACAAATCTACAACTTCGATCAAGGACAGAATCAGTTGTTTGGAGTTTTCGCTGGAAACCGCTCCTGTAGTTAGAATGTGGCCGATGGTAGCGACTGTTTCCAGCGCGCCGTAGACCAAAGGTAATAGCTTAGAAACTATTGAGTCTGTGGGGTAAGTTTCAATTGGAAAAACAATCAAGGGAACGGGACTAAATTTGCTCTCTTACCTTCATTATCCCGTAGCGAATATGAAAAGAGTTGTACGTTCCGTTGTCAATTTGACCATAAGGTTTTGCAATCAAAAGCGATCGCAGGACTCTACAAGGCAAAAGCAAGCATAACCATGAAATCTTCTAAATTGTTGAAAGTTGTTTTAGCAGGGGCTTGTACTTTAGGTTTAGCAACGGTTTCCTTAGCAGTGCCTGCTTCTGCCCAGTCGGGAGGCGGTGCAGGCACGGGTACTAGCGGTACGACAGGTACAACCGGTACCAGCGGTACAACTTCGGCGCCGACTGAGACTAATTCTGGAGTTTTGAGCGATCGGCGCGATCGCCCCAACAATCTGGGCTGGCTGGGTGCCTTGGGCGCGTTAGGTTTGCTCAACTTGTTTCGCAAAAAAGACGATGCAGCGTCGGTTCGTCGGTAGTTTCGGGCGATTCACGCTCGGGATAGATTCGCACGCGCGTACTATTGAAAACTTGAAAACATAGAGGCTTAGAAATTCATGACTTCACCAAATCGCCAAAATTTGTTCGTAAAATTGGTTACTGTTGCCGGAATTGCCGGCGTTAGTTCCTTGCTCGCCGTGCCCGGATTCGCAGAATTGAACCGCCAGACTAACGACTCGAACAATTCTAATTCTGCGGGCTTGATTGCGATCGACGCCAACAACAATACCAATCCCGGCGGCCGTCCTTTTGACTCGACTAATCCGAACTACACTAACGATTTGGGGGGCAGTCCTTCGGACTCTACAAATAGCCCCAGCAACAATAACAATCCCGATCGTTCTTCGGAAGCTCCTGTGAGCGATCCGAACAACAATACCAATCCGGGCGGCCGTCCTTTCGACTCTACTGTCCCCAGCAACAATAACGATGCCGGCGGCCCTAGCAACACTCGCAATAGCCCCAGCAACTAGAATAGACCTCTTGCAAAAATCCTTTTAACCAAATTTTGGGACGGGCTAGAAGCCCATCCCACAAGAAAAAAGATTTTTGTGGGATGGGCTTCTAGCCCGTTCAGCCGCAATAATTAGCTAGAGTCCGATCGCACTTGCACGCGATCGGACTCTATTTTTGCTGCTGTTAAACTTAGGCTAAATTAATAATTTTCTCACCGACGGGCGATCGCACTTGCGCGCCCGCCGATTTATTCAAACAACACACTATTAGTTACTGCTGATTGTCCACAAAAACAGTCACAGCCGCCACAGCGATTAACATTTCATCATTTTTATCATTCAGAGAGGCGATCGCCCTTCCTGGCACAATCATGCCCCCTTGCTCCACAATCAGAGTTTTGCTACCAAAAGGCAGCACCGCCAACACATCATCCGGCCGCACTTGTTCCGGGTAAGGAACAGCCACCTTTACCTCAACAATCATCTGATTGGGGTCAGTCAAACCCGCCACTTCCCAGACGCCTAGCAGAGCATTATTGGCGATCGCATTTCGTACAGCCCTAGCCGCCGCGACAGTCGGTTCCTGCCCGTGCTGGTCGATACCCATCCCCATTTCAATGATGAAACATTTACGTGCCACAGTTACTCCTTCCTTGATTTTTGCTCGCAGTCGAGCGCACTCTTTCTCAAAACAATTATCAACCAAACCGACCGCAATTTATATTATTTTATAAATCACGATCGCAACACAACAATCATCCCAGTTCAAAAAAAACAATCCAACAGCAGACCATCTCAAAACTCATAGTTCATCAGTCAATCCCAAATCCCAAATCCCAAATCCCAAATTTAAAATCGCATAACTTATGGTAATATAACCAAAATCACCATTCCTCGCGGACTGCCAAACTCATCGCCAGCTTGAATCATGGATAGTTTTCTCCCCATAGCCTACTTTCAAAACCAATTTCTCCCCTTTACCGACGCCAAAATTTCCATAGCCACCCACGCCCTGCACTACGGAACCGGAGTTTTAGGCGGGTTGCGAGGAATTCCCGACCCCCAAAATGGCGATCGCATCTTACTATTTAGATTAGACCGCCACTGTCAAAGATTAAGTCAAAGTGCCAGCTTCCTCCACTGCGATATTCCCCCGGACAAAATCCAACAAGTAATCACTGATTTTGTTAAAAAAAATCAGCCAACAAAATCATTTTACATCCGTCCATTTATCTACACATCAAGTTTAGGAATAGCCCCCAGACTGCACAACGTAGACACAGACTTCTTTGTTTACGGATTAGAACTTTCCGACTACTTACCCAAAGAAGGAGTCAACTGTAGAATTAGCTCTTGGTACCGTCAAGAAGACCGCAGCTTACCCTTAAGAGGAAAAATTAGCGGCGCCTACATCACCTCAGCCCTAGCTAAAACAGAAGCAGTAGAATCCGGCTTCGACGAAGCGATTATGATGAACACCCAAGGAAAAGTCAGCGAAGCCTCTGGGATGAACATATTTGTCGCCAGAAACGGCAAATTAGTTACTCCCGGTTTCGAGCAAGATATTCTCGAAGGAATCACCAGAGACAGCGTAATCACCATCGCCAGAGACTTGGGGATTGAAGTCACAGAAAGACCAGTTGACAAATCAGAACTGTTGATTGCAGACGAGATTTTTCTGTGCGGAACCGCCGCCAAAATTACGCCAATTAACCGAGTAGAAAACTATCAATTGCCTAAAAACAGACCCATCACCGAAAAGATTTTGGACAAACTGACGGGGATTATCGAAAATCGCGATAGCAAGTACAAAGAGTGGGTATTTGCGATTAGTCTGAATTAACCCGATACTCAAGGATCCATGAAGTAAATTAACCGGATTTGGTTAAATACCAAATCCGGTTAAATACCCCCTCGATCTCTTAGTCTGCGGAGGCAGACTTCGTGTGTGTAGTCGCGGTTTCAACCGCCGAGTCACTTTTTTACTCGCACAAGGCAGCCGCATGATGGCGAATGTGATCCTCCATAAAACTCGCCACAAAATAATAGCTGTGATCGTAACCTTCCTGCATCCTTAAAGTCAGCATCTGTCCCACTTTTGCACAAGCAACCGCAAACGCATCCGGCAACAATTGCCCGTCAGCTAGATACGAATCATCCGTACCGCAGTCAATCAAAATCGGGCGCTTGTATTGCTGTTCCAAAACTAATTCGCTAGCATCCCAAGCCTTCCAATTCTCCCGATCGCCACCGAGGTAGTGTCCAAATATTTTTTGTCCCCAAGGGCTGCGGACAGGGGCGCAAATAGGCGCAAAAGCCGAAACAGAAAGATAGCGATCGCCATTTTTTAACGCGCAAATTAAAGCCCCGTGTCCGCCCATCGAATGCCCGAAAATTCCCTGTTTTTCACGTATCACCGGAAAGTTTGACGCGATTAAATTCGGCAACTCATCAACCACATAACTGTACATTCGATAGTGAGAATTCCAAGGTGCGGCTGTCGCATCCACATAAAAACCCGCGCCGCTTCCCAAATCCCAATTGTCCGCTTCCCCAGGAATGCCAGTATTGCGCGGGCTAGTGTCGGGCGCCACCAGCATTAACCCATATTTTGCTGCCCATTGTTGCGCCCCCGCTTTTGCCATAAAATTCTCTTCCGTGCAGGTTAATCCTGACAAGTAATAGAGGATTGGTACGGGTTGTGATTCGGCTTGTGGTGGCTGGTAGACAGTGAATTTCATCTCGCTGTTGCAGGCGGATGATTGATGGCTATAAAAGCCGAGTT
Organism: Oscillatoriales cyanobacterium; assembly: GCA_004292955.1. Classification (GTDB taxonomy): domain Bacteria; phylum Cyanobacteriota; class Cyanobacteriia; order Cyanobacteriales; family Microcoleaceae; genus Microcoleus. Next base: position 92,189 of record RDXX01000047.1, read on the forward strand.
TGCCACCCAAACTTTTATATTGTTTTTCCAGTTTTAGGGATTTTGAGATCATGTTAATTTTATTTCATTTGTGAATTAGATTTTTTTTACCGCAGAGAGCGCAGAGGGCGCAGAGGAAGAGAGAAGAGAGAAATATTTTTGTTCAAAATGTTAAAACTGTGCGTATTACTTTTCCTTGGTGCATCAAATCAAAGGCGTCATTAATTTGCTCGATCGGCATAATCTGGGTAATCAAACTATCAATATCAATTTTACCATCCATGTACCAATCAACAATTTTCGGAACATCGGTTCTGCCCTTCGCGCCACCAAAAGCCGTGCCTTTCCACACCCTACCAGTTACTAATTGAAACGGGCGGGTGCTAATTTCTTGCCCGGCTCCCGCTACTCCGACAATCACGCTCACACCCCAACCTTTGTGACAGCATTCCAAAGCTTGGCGCATCACATTAACGTTGCCGATACATTCAAAAGTGTAATCAGCTCCGCCTTTGGTTAAATCTACCAAATAAGGCACTAAATCGCCCTCAACTTCGCGGGGATTTACAAAGTGAGTCATGCCGAATTTTTTCGCCATTGCTCGTTTGTCGGGATTCATATCTACGCCGACAATCATGTTGGCTCCCACCAGGCGCGCTGCTTGGATTACATTCAAACCCACGCCGCCTAAACCAAAAACTATGACATTAGAACCTGGTTCTACTTTGGCAGTATTGATGACAGCGCCGATGCCAGTTGTAACGCCGCAGCCAATCAAACAAACTTTGTCAAAGGGAGCGTCATCGCGAATTTTCGCTACCGCAATTTCTGGCAATACTGTATAATTAGCAAAGGTAGAAGTTCCCATGTAATGGAAAATTTTCTCGCCATTAATTGAAAATCTGCTCGTGCCATCGGGCATTACGCCTTGCCCTTGAGTGAGGCGAATTGCTTGACAGAGATTCGTTTTGCCGCTCAAACAATACGCGCAGTTGCGACATTCGGGAGTGTAAAGTGGAATTACCCGATCGCCCTTTTTGACACTTGTCACTCCCGCCCCAACTTCCGCGACAATCCCGGCTCCCTCGTGGCCGAGAATTGCCGGAAACAAACCCTCGGGATCGGCGCCGGAAAGAGTATAAGCATCAGTGTGACAAACACCCGTCGCTTTGATTTCCACCAGCACCTCACCATCTCGCGGCCCATCTAGATCGACCGTTTCAATGGTCAAAGGTTGGCCGGCACTGCGAGCAACTGCTGCTTTTACTTTCATGCTTTCCCCCTGGGATGATTTGTTAAATGCTCCGTCAATATGTATTCTATTACTTAATCTAAAAATTGCACCAATTCTATGACAAAATTAATTGTAATTACCGGAGTCAGTCGCGGTCTCGGTCTCGCGATGACCGAAAAGTTTATTGAATTGGGACACACAGTTTTAGGATGCGCCCGCTCTTCGGAAGCAGTGGAAAAACTAAAACAAAAATATCGCGCGCCCCATCATTTTACTTGTTTGGATGTCGCTAGCGACGAGCTAGTCAAAGCTTGGGCTACAGAAATTTTGGCAAAGCAGCAACTGCCAGATTTGCTGATTAACAATGCAGCTATAACTAATTATTCCGCGCCTCTGTGGAATATCAGTAATGAAGAGTTTTCTGAGGTAATTGATGTTAATATTAAAGGTACAGCTAATGTGATTCGCCACTTTGTCCCGGCAATGATTGCTCGAAAAAGTGGCATAATTGTCAACTTTAGTTCGGGTTGGGGAAGGTCAACTTCGCCGGAAGTCGCGCCCTATTGCGCTTCTAAGTGGGCGATCGAAGGATTGACGCGATCGCTCGCCCAAGAACTCCCGCGAGGCATGGCAGCGATTCCTTTGAATCCGGGCATAATTCACACCGATATGCTGGAAATTTCTTTCGGAGAACACGCGGCAAGTTATACGCCTGTCAAAGCATGGGTGCAAAAAGCAGTGCCTTTTTTACTGAAATTGAAACCTTCGGATAATGGAATGCCGATGACCGTTCCAGGATAACAATAAAATAGTAAAATAAGATTCCTGTATTATCCAACTAATAACTCTTTCCCCCAACAGCCACTGTGAACTTGCCATTAACCTCGCCCTCGCAAACCGAAACCCGCAAAGCAGACCACCTCAGGATCTGTCTCGAAGAAGACGTACAATTTCGCGAAACTACCAGCGGACTGGAACACTACCGTTTTACTCACTGCTGTTTGCCAGAAATCGATCGCACCCAAATCGATCTCACATCCACATTTCTCGGCAAAAAACTAGGCGCTCCGCTGCTAATTTCCTCAATGACAGGTGGCACAGAACTAGCCCAGACAATCAATTATCGCCTCGCCGATGTCGCTCAGGAATACAAACTGGCGATGGGAGTCGGTTCCCAGCGCATCATCGTAGAAAACCCTCAACTTGCTCCTACATTTGCAGTGCGCCGCCGCGCTCCCGATATTCTGCTATTTGCTAATATCGGAGCGGTTCAATTAAACTACAATTACGGTTTGGAAGAGTGTCAAAAAATTATCGATATTCTGGAAGCAGATGCCCTAATTTTACACCTCAATCCGCTGCAAGAGTGCGTTCAAACTGAAGGCGATACTAACTTTAAAGGACTGCTCGAAAAAATTGCTAAATTGTGCGATAAATTACCAGTACCGGTGATTGCGAAAGAAGTAGGCAACGGTATTTCTGGAAAAATGGCACAGAAATTGCGATCGGCTGGGGTAAGCGCGATCGACATTGCCGGAGCCGGAGGCACTTCTTGGGCCAAAATAGAAGGAGAGCGAGCCAAAGACGGCAAGCAGCGGAGGTTGGGCGCCACCTTTGCCGACTGGGGAATCCCGACAGCCGAGTGCGTTGTCAGCACCCGCGCCGTAGCGCCAGATGTTCCCCTGATTGCCTCTGGGGGCTTGCAAAACGGCTTGGATGCAGCCAAGGCGATCGCCCTCGGCGCGGATGTGGCGGGGCTGGCGCGGCCGTTTCTGGAAGCAGCCGCAGCATCGGAATCAGCAGCAGGTGTTCTAGCTGAGGTTTTAATTGCAGAAATCGCTACTGTGATGTTTTGTACGGGCTGCGCTAACTTAGATGAGTTAAAACATTCTGGGGTTTTGGAAAGGTTAAGATAAAAGTATGTCAGTTGGCAGTTGGCAGTAGACAGTTGGCAGTTGGCAGTTGGCAGTTGGCAGTTGGCAGTTGGCAGTGGGAGCATCTCAGTTTTGCATTTATAGAGCGTCTCCGCTCGCGAGCGGTATAATACTCGCGAGCGGGGACGCTCGCACTATATATAAAAAATGCTTTTTTCAAAAATGAGATGCTCCCGTTGGCAGTTGGCAGTAGTCAGTAGTCAGTAGTTACTGATTATTGGGAGAGATTCAAAAATAACAAATAACAACTGCTAATTACCAACTGCTAATTACCAATTACCAACTGTAACTGTTAACCATCAACTGTCAACTATCAACTATCAACTGTCAACTGTCAACTGTCAACTGTCAACTGACTAATTATCTAAATGAAAGATTTCCTAAAATATACTTGTGCAAGTTTGCTGGGAACCTTCCTGGGATTGTTGCTGCTGGGCGGCATCGGATTGGGAGGACTGGTACTGCTAATTGCTCTGGCGGCATCGTCGTCTAAAGATTCAGGCCCGCAAGTTAAAGATAAGTCTGTATTGGTATTAGACCTTTCTCTAAATATCACCGATAGCAAACCGAGCCGCAGCACGAGCGCGGCGATTCAAGAAGCACTTTCGGATGAATCCGGGGATGCTGTGACGCTGCGGACTGTTTTAGATGCGATCGAATCTGCGAAAAAAGACCCGAAAATCGTGGGGATGTATCTCGAAGGCAGTTCGGATTCCAGCAGCAGCGGGTTTGCTAATCTCAAAGAAGTTCGATCGGCATTACAGCGTTTCCGAGATGCCAAAAAACCCATTTTTGCTTACGAAATGGACTGGAATGAGCGAGATTATTACCTCGGTTCAGTTGCTAACACAATTGCGATGAATCCTTACGGATCTCTTGAAATCAACGGTTTTAGCAGTCAAGCAATGTTCTTAACCGGTGCTTTCGAGAAATACGGCCTCGGAGTGCAAGTCACTCGCGTCGGTAAATACAAGTCAGCCGTCGAACCGTTTTTGCTCAAAAAAATGAGCCCGGAAAATCGCCAGCAAACTCAAAAATTGCTGGGAGATATTTGGGGCGAATACTTAAAAACTGTCGGGCCGAGCCGCAAATTGAGCGTTCCCCAACTGCAAGCAGTTGCAGATAATGGCGGAACTTTGATGGCTAACGAAGCTCTCAAAGGCAAGTTAGTTGATAAAGTTGTCTACTTTGATGAAATTGCAACAGAACTGAAAAAACTAACAGGAACCGATGCAGAAGATAAATCTTTCAAGCAAATAAGTTTGAAAAACTACGCAAGAGTTGCTGAGAGTAAAAACTCTACTCGCGCTCACAAGAAAAACCAAATTGCTGTCCTTTACGCTGAAGGTGAGATTGTAGACGGCGAAGGCGGCCCGACTCAAGTAGGGGGCGATCGCATCGCTGAAGAAATGCGTAAAATCCGAGAAGATGACGACATAAAAGCAGTAGTTCTGCGCGTCAACAGCCCTGGAGGCAGCGCGACGGCTGCGGAAGTCATCGGGCGCGAAGTCGCGCTGACAGGCAAAAAAAAGCCAGTTATCGTATCGATGGGCAATTTAGCAGCTTCCGGCGGCTATTGGATTTCGATGGGTTCTAGCAAAATCTTTGCCGAAGCCAGTACGATTACTGGTTCCATCGGCGTTTTTGGGATGCTATTCAATGCCGAAAAGTTGGCTGCTAACAACGGCATAACTTGGGACGTGGTAAAAACCGCCCGTTTTGCGGATACTAACACGGTTTCCCGCCCCAAAAATCCTCAAGAATTGGCGAATATTCAGAGAATAGTCGATCGCATTTACGATCTATTTATCACCAAAGTCGCCGACTCCCGCAAACTGCCAAAAAACAAGGTGCAAGAAATTGCTCAAGGCAGAGTTTGGTCTGGTACGGCTGCGAAACAGTTGGGCTTAGTCGATGAAATTGGCGGCCTAGAAGATGCCGTTAGAGAAGCAGCTAAGCAAGCTAAGCTAGGCGACGATTGGCAGTTAGAAGAATATCCAAAACGCCGCAGTTTGGAAGAGCAAATTTTGGAAAGAATATCCGGCGTTCGCGTTTTGAAACCAGCCACCAAACTCGATCCGCTGAGTGCAGAAGTTAAGAAAATGCAGGATGAATTGGCTGTTATCAAGTCGATGAATGACCCGCAAGGGATTTACGTTCGCTTACCTTTCGACTTGCGGATTAATTAACTTTACTCTTTAACCCGCGTCGGCGGGTTTTGTCTGTGTAGAAGCGGTTTCAACCGCCGAGTTTCAACCGCCGAGTTTGTCTTTACTCTTCAACCCGCGTCGGCGGGTTTTGTCTGTGTAGAAGCGGTTTCAACCGCCGAGTTTCAACCGCCGAGTTTCAACCGCCGACTCCGATATTGAAAAACCCGGTTTCCTCAAGAAACCGGGTTTATGAATACCCTTTAAGTCGATCGACTGGGAATTGGAAATATTTATTATGCAGCACGCTGAGTCAACAATCCCCAGATGAAAAGTACCACGATCGCGCCGATGACTGCAAAAGCTATGCTGGGTACAGTTAATGCTCCGAAGGATGCTCCCGCGCTAGTCCCCACAAAGACTTGGCCTAAATAACCTCCCACCAGCGCGCCGATAATTCCTAAAACTGTTGTTGCGACAAAACCGCCACCTTGAGTTCCCGGATAAATGGCTTTGGCGATCGCACCGGCAATCAGTCCTAAAACGATCCAAGCAATAATTCCCATTTCTTTTTCTCCTGAGTCCTTAACTTTTGTCTGCCTTGTCTTATGTTCTAAGAATAGCAACTGATATCCCGTCCTTTCCTCTACCGTAGGGATGAACCGAAAGAGGTATAATTTCTCATGAATCATCCTAATTTAAGGCTTTTTAATATGTCAAAAGAGTTATTGAAGAACGGACAACTAAGAATGCAGAACGCAGAACGCACAACTAAGAACGAAGCCTTTAATTATCTAGGATAGAAGGCTTTATTTATTTAGGACAGAAGCAATCGACTACTCATGGAAAGTGCTATTTCAGAACCTTCTAACCGTTGGGTGCGGTTGGTATAACCCAATTTTTCTAAGGAAGAAAGCTACTTATGCTCAAAGCCGAAGGGAAGTAGGAGAAATTTTTCTGGGACTTTTTGTGTTTTACTGGTAAAAAAAATTACAATAATTCAGTCAAATTAGGAAAGTTGGCCCCCGATGAATCTGACACTGTGCACGATCGTGAAAAATGAAGAAGCAACACTGTCGCGGACTTTGGACAGCGTGAAGGGTGTTGTAGATGAAATAGTTGTAGTAGATACCGGTTCGCGCGATCGCACTCGTGAAATAGCCCGAGAATCCGGGGCGAGGGTTTATGACTTTGAATGGTGCGACGACTTCGCAGCGGCGCGCAACGAGTCTCTGAAGCACGCCCAGGGCGACTGGATTTTGGTATTGGATGCCGATGAGGTGCTGGTACCGGAGATTGTACCTCAGATCCAGCAGGCAATTAAGAGCGATCGACTGTTGCTAATCAATCTCATCCGCCAAGAAATCGGTGCATCTCAATCACCCTATTCCCTAGTGTCGCGTTTGTTTCGCAATCGCCCCGGCATCCGCTTTTCTCGCCCTTACCACGCCATGGTAGACGACAGCGTGGCTGAGATTTTGCAGCGCGAACCAGAGTGGAAAATAGCTTCTCTCCCCGATGTGGCGATTTGGCACTCTGGTTATCACAAAGATGCGATCGCAGCAAAAAGCAAATTCCAAAAAGCTCAAACAGCAATGGAACGCTATATAGCTTATTATCCAAACGATGCTTATGCGTGCAGCAAATTAGGCGCGCTGTACGTAGAAAGCGGGCAAATCGCGCGGGGCATTAATTTATTAACTAGGGGATTGACTGCGGCGACAATTGATGAATCTATTGTTTACGAACTTAACTATCATTTAGGCATTGCTTACCGCCAGCAACAGCAATTTGCCAAAGCCAAAGAACACTATCAACTCGCAATTAATACAGATGTTTTCCCGGCGCTCAAATTAGGTGCTTACAATAATTTGGGCAATTTGCTCAAAGATGAAGGAGATTTGCCAGCAGCAGAAAAAGCTTACAAAGCAGCTTTAAAAATAGATCCCAATTTTGCACCAGGTCACTACAATTTAGGACTCACACTGAAAGCAACCGGAAATTTGGTAGATGCGATCGCCTATTACCGACAAGCCATTAAAATCGATCCCGAACACGCCGAAGCCCATCAAAACTTGGCAGTAGCGCTGCTGAAAATTGGCAAAATGCCCGAAAGTTTAGCAGAATTCAAAAGAGCGATCGCCCTTCACGAACAGCGCCGCCCCTTTGAAGCAGAACGCCTGCGCCGCGGACTGCAAGAAATGGGTTTAATCTAAACCTGCATATCTACTTTCTCGTTAAGTAGGTCATTTGTAGGGGCAATCGTCGGTAGTTTCCCATCGATCCCAGAGGGGTAAGCACTCTTGGCATTAACCCTACAAATTGCGAAAAATACCAACAAAATCAAGCAATTATCTCTACTTTGCCGCTGTCCAAATCGTAGCGCGCCCCAACAACTTTAAGCTTTCCCGCTTTCACTGCTTCAGCCAAAATAGGCGACGCAGATTTTAACTTTTTTACATTCATTTTTACATTAGCTCTGACTGCGTTATCCCAAGCATCGCCCAATTGATTTTTTGTAGCATCAACGGCTGGTTTAATCGCCGCCACCAAAGTGCTAATGTGACCCGGCACAGCTTTACCATCCAAAGCCGCTTTCACAGCACCGCAGCGTTCGTGACCCAGAATTACTAATAGCGGAACGCCTAATTCTAATGCGGCATATTCCATATTTCCGAGAACCCCGTCGTCGAGAAAATTTCCAGCTACTCGGATATCAAATAAATCCCCCAATCCTTGGTCGAAAATAATTTCGGGTGTTACCCGCGAATCAGAACAAGCAAGGATGGTTGCAAACGGATGTTGACCCTTTGCTACTTCGGTAATTCGCGATCGGCTTTGGTCGGGAAATGTCCGTTTTTGGTGAATATACCGCTGATTCCCGTTCATCAATTTCTTGAGTGCGGCCTCAGGAGTGATGTTTGAGACTACTCCTTCTGCATAGGCCGGTTCAGTTTTGAACAGCCCTGGGGCCATGGTTGCCACCAGCGCCCCTGCACTTGACATCCAGATCGCACTCCGCCTCGACATCTTGCCTATTTTTTTTGAGTCGGTCATTGCTTGCAACTCGGTTAATTGTTTTATATTTATTAGTATAATATTTGCCATCAGCCCAGCAAAAATTCTTTACTTTTTCTTTACAAGTAGCTGCCAAATATAAACTAATAAAAAATCGCCCCTTGTAATTTCATGGAATTAACTGCGGTCATCATTCTGCCTGCGGAGGATGCTATAGTGTATCTAAAACAACAATTATTTATCAATGAATCACAATGTCTTACGTCGCCAGCATTCATATCTATCCGGTCAAGTCCCTTGACGGCATAGCTGTCAGTCAAGCTAATATTCTTGCCAGCGGAGCTCTAGCAGGCGATCGCTCTTTTGCCATCTGCGATCTTTCCGGAGCATTTGTTAACGCTAAGCGCAACAGCGGAGTCCATTTTCTGCGCCTATCATTTGACATAAAAAAGAGAATCGCCGGTCTGAAAATTCAAGACACCGAACAAGAAATATTTTTTCATGTAGATAGAGAACGCCCCGCAATAGAATCTTGGTTGAGCAACTACTTCGGTTTCCCGGTCAAATTAATTGAAAACTTGCTCGCAGGCTTTCCCGATGATACCGCAGCACCCGGGCCAAGCATTATCAGTACCGCAACAATAGCCGAAGTAGCATCTTGGTTTCCCAGAGTTTGCGTTAACGAAATGCGCCATCGCTTGCGAGCTAATATTGAAATAGGAGATGTCCCGGCTTTTTGGGAAGATCGACTTTTCGGAGCAGCCGATGAAGTTGTCAGGTTTAAAATAGGGCCAGTAATATTTGAAGGTATTAATCCCGGTCAGCCCTGTCTGCAATCCAACCGAAATTCTGCTGCTCAAGAAGCTTATCCAAACTTGAAAACTATGCTAACAGCCAAGCAAAATGAAATCATGCCTGAATTGCAAAAAAAAGGGCATTTCAATCACTTTAGTCGGCTGCTCGTTAACACGCGAGTGCCACTTCAATCAGCCGGAAAAATAGTACACATAGGAGATGAAGTTCAAATCCTCAGCGTCAAAAACTCCCTATTTAATACCATTCCCGATCAGTTATAAAAGTTTTATGATGACTTCATATCAAATCCGGTAACACCGGAATTAATATTACCCAGAGTCAGGACGCGGCAGTGCCGTTTCCCTACAATTAAGTGGGCGTTAGTTACATCTCTTGCAAGCATGACGATTATTTTGGGGTAGGGAAACGGCTTTTGGAGTGTCCTCCGTTAGTCCAAATCAATATGCCCCATGCCCCATGCCCCATGCCCCATGCCCCATGCCCCATTACCTTAAATTTCTGTTGGTACTATAAACCACGATCGGTCTGTCAATTCCTTTAAAGCGGAAATCTCCCATCGGCTCAAAACTTTGGGGCGATCGCAGCAACGTGTAAGTAGCTTCGCTCACCACGCATTCCCCAGGCTGACAAATTCCCTCCATCCGAGCAGCCAGATTAATAGTCGAACCCAACACAGTATAATCAACTCTTTTAGAACTGCCGACATCACCAATTATTGCCTTGCCGCTGTTAATAGAAATCCGCAATTGCAGCGGTTCGCCCAAACTCTTATTTGCATTGAGTTCGTCAAGACGGTTGAGCATTCCCAAAGCAGCAGCCACCGCGCGATCGGCATGATCCGGTTGAGGTTCCGGCGCTCCAAAAAATGCCATAATACAATCTCCAATAAACTTATCTAAAGTTCCTCCTTCCCCAAAAACTTCTTGCAGCATTTCCTCAAAGAAATTGTTCAGCAACCGGGCAATTTCAGGGGGCCTCAAGCGTTCAGACATCGCAGTAAAGCCCACAATATCTGCAAACAAAATGCTGATTTCGCGTTCCACAGGCGGCAGGCGGTGGTCAATTAAAGTCCCCGTATTCATTAAATGCTGCACCACAGCCGGAGAGTGATAGCGTTCCAATCTTTGCCGCATAGTTTCTTGGGTGCGGAGTTTTTGTGTCAGCAGCCACCGCTGCACGCTAGAAGCAGCGATATTTCCTAAAGCTGAAAAAAAGCTCAAGTCTTCATCTCCGCCCAGATACCACTCTCTAGAAGTCAGTTGAGCGTCGCCGTAAAGCACTCCAAAAACTGTATTTTCATCCCAGAGAGGAACAGCTATCGCCGTGCGAATTCCTTTATCGATCATGCTTATATTGTCGTCAAACTGTTCGTCAAACTGAGCGTCGGCAGTTTTGAGAGCAACTTGTTCGTCTAATACTTTGCGGCAAATAGTCCGGCCGATCCAACTGCCGTCAGCGGGGATATATTTATTTTTGGCAGTGGGTCTGGCGGCAGTTTTAACTACTTCCAGTTCGCCGTTATTTTGGAAGTCTATTAATAGTGCCAAACGTTCAATATTTTTGATATCGCGGAACACGATTTGCTGGACTTGATCGAAAATTGCTTCGATGGATTCAGCGGTGTTCAAATACTTCGCAATATCGACTAAGTATTTTAAACGCGAGATAGCTTGTTCGTAATTTTTTTCAAGTTTTGTGTCTGGTTCTATCCACTGTTTTTGCAGTTCTTTAGCTTTGCCGAGGATAGTCACTCCTTCGGGCATGGTGCCGATTTCAGGAAGTTGGGGGTCAGAGCGATCGGGCAAAACGACAATCAAATTAATCCGGTGTCCCAGATAAATCACATCGCCCTGATTGACTAAGTGAGGTTGGTTGAGGGGACTGTTGTTTAGTAGCGTCCCGTTGGTACTGCCCATATCCTCAACTAGCCACTCCCCTGAAGCTATTTTAAACAAGCGGGTGTGGTGCCGGGAAATGTCAGAAAAAGGCAGTTGCAAATCGCATTCTAGCAACCTACCGATAATAAATTGCTCGCCTTCGACAGGCACGGTTTTTTCGATGATTCCATTAATTTGAAGTTCCAGATTCAGTTCATTCATAGACAGCACCGCTGTTGAATTTTCAAGGCTTTGATAAGACTTGAATTCATCAGATCAAATCTCCTACAAGTCTTATAAAGCTGGCGGCAACTCCAAAGTAAGCTGACCCAACACACCAGTTCTAAAATCGTTTAACATCTGCCGCGCCGTTCGTTCGACATCTCCTTTATACCTGTCTTTTGCTACTTCGTGCAAATAATCTTCACCATTGCTAGATCCTATATCTAATTTATACCGAGATTTGAAACCAGATACTGATATCAATGTGTCATCAGCCGCCTCCAGCCCGAGGAGCAAATCAACCATAGCTGCTGCTACTACCTGATTGTCGTAAGCTGCTTCGCCAATATCTTCGCAAATAGCTAATTTTATGGCATTTTCTTGATTGTTAATCCGGGTGGGGATTACTCCGGGGGCGTCTAGTAACTCAATTTCGTCAGAAATGCGAATCCATCGGAGCGATTTAGTTACTCCAGCTCTGCGGGCACTGTCTACTACTCTGCGCCCTAAAAGGCGATTAATTAAAGCAGATTTGCCGACATTGGGAAAGCCCATCACCACGGCGCGGACTGGACGGGGTAGCATTCCTCGATCGAATCTGCGTTTATTTAGCTGCACCCCAGCCTCCTGGACAGCATCGGAAACATCGTGTACTCCTTGACCGTGCTCGGCGTTAGTAAAATAAGCAGTTTCGCCCTGAGATTCAAACCAGGTTTCCCACGCATCGAGGGTTCTAGGCGTAATCATGTCCATGCGGTTGATGACCAACACTCGCGCCTTACCGCCCACCCAGGTAGGCATTTGGGGGTGGTAAGTCGCTAGTGGAATGCGGGCATCTCGGACTTCGAGCACCACATCTACCCGCTTTAGCTGTTCTTTTAATGCCCGTTCAGCTTTGGCAATGTGACCGGGATACCAGTGAATTTTCATTAGTTATTAGTTATTAGTTAGTTGTTAGTTGTTAGTGGTCAGTTATCAGTTGTTCGTTGTTCGTTGTCAGTTGTTCGGGGAGCATCTCAATTTTTGCAAAAAGCATTTTTTTGTTGTAGTGCGAGCTTAAGAGCTCGCTTGGTTTTAACAGCAAGCGAGCTCTTAAGCTCGCACTACAAAATCAAAACTGAGATGCTCTCGTTGTTCGTTGTCAGTTGTTAGTTGTCAACTGCTTTCGGAGTCAACTAAGAGGGCGAGCAAGGCGGGGCACCGCCCCAACTGTCAACTGCTTTCGGAGTCAACTGCCAACTGTCAACTGTCAACTGCCAACTGTCAACTGCCAACTGTCAACTGTCAACTGTCAACTGTCAACTGACTAAGGCACAATCAAAACTGCACAAGGAGACAGATTGATCACCCGACTGGTAACGCTGTCAGACGCACCATCATCAGTTAAACCCATCCCACGACAGCCCATCACAATCAAATCAGCCCCAACTTCGTCAGCCACATCACAAATCGTGAAAGCAGGTTTGCCTTCTCGTTCGATGATTTCAGCTTCAATTCCCTGCTGGGAAAACATCGACTGGGCTTCAGACAGCAGTTTGGCGACTGCTTCGGGGGAACTCATCACCTCTCGCGGTGCCTCACCCTCCTCGGCTGGGGGTTCGACTACCGACAGAATAACTAAACGAGAAGCGTAGGTTTTCACAATATTGACAACCTTTTCCGCCGCTTCGCGGGCTTCTCGGCTTTGATCTACAGGAAATAAGACAGTCTTGAACATAGTTCGCATTTCCCGGACACGGACTCCGATAAAATGTTTACGTTGAGCCAAATCAGTGCCGTTTGTTTCATCTTCCGTTTTTTGTACGGGCGCGGTTGAATGCGCCCGAGGCCCCAAGTGCAAGTGACGAGTGCCGCCATTTCAACGGAATTAGACAAAAACACAAATATTAGGAGGTTAATCCTGTGACAAAAAAAACTGTAGCAAATTTATCGGCATCGGACTTATCGGGCAAACGGGTATTGGTGCGCGCGGACTTTAACGTGCCGCTCGACAACGGCAATATCACCGATGATACTCGCATCCGGGCTGCTCTGCCGACTATTCAGGATTTAGCGTCGAAGGGCGCTAAGGTCATTTTGTGCAGTCACTTCGGGCGTCCCAAGGGTGTGACGGAGAAGTTGCGCTTGACTCCGGTTGCTAAGCGGCTGTCGGAATTGTTGGGGAAGGAAGTCAAAAAGACTAACGACTGTATTGGTGATGAAGTGGCTGCTACTGTGGCGGCGATGGCTGATGGCGATGTGATTTTGCTGGAAAATGTCCGCTTCTACCCTGAAGAGGAAGCAAATGACCCAGAATTTGCCAAGAAGTTAGCTTCTGTTGCTGATTTGTATGTCAATGATGCTTTTGGTACGGCTCACCGGGCTCACGCTTCGACTGAGGGTGTGACTAAGTATCTGAGTCCTTCGGTGGCTGGGTTTTTGATGGAGAAGGAGTTGCAATATCTCGGTAGTGCGATCGACAATCCGCAACGTCCCTTAGCTGCTATCATCGGTGGTTCTAAGGTTTCCAGCAAGATTGGAGTCATCGAAAAACTGCTCGAAAAGTGCGACAAATTGCTGCTGGGTGGCGGCATGGTGTTCACGTTCTACAAAGCTCGCGGTTTGAACGTTGGCAAGTCTTTGGTGGAAGATGACAAGCTCGAACTGGCTAAGTCTTTGGAAGCGAAGGCAAAGGAACGGGGAGTTACTTTCCTGTTACCTACTGATGTGGTAGTTGCTGACAAGTTTGCTGCTGACGCCAACACTCAAACTGTCTCCGTTGAGAGCATTCCCGACGGTTGGATGGGTTTGGACATCGGCCCGGATTCTGTGAAAACTTTCCAAGATGCTTTGGCTGATTGCAAAACGGTAATCTGGAACGGGCCGATGGGCGTGTTTGAGATGGAGAAGTTTGCTGCGGGAACTGAAGGAATTGCTCATTCTTTAGCTGGAATTACTAAGACTGGTACTACCACGATTATCGGTGGCGGTGACTCGGTGGCGGCTGTGGAACAGTTGAATCTGGGGCCAGAAATGAGCCACATTTCTACTGGTGGCGGCGCTAGTTTGGAACTGCTAGAAGGTAAGGAATTGCCTGGTGTTGCGGCTTTAGATGAGGCTTAATTAAGTTGACTGGGGCGGGCTTTGTTGCCCGCCTTGCGGCGAATGCTATTTTTTTTACCACAGAGAGCGCAGAGAACGCAGAGAGGGAGAAAAGAGTGAGGGAAATGGGTTGAAATTTTACTGTTTGCGAGTACGATCGATCTGAAGTGGCAGTGAGGTTTGTTTGTGAAATTTAAAATCTTGGCAAGTGTAACGGCAACTGTAGCAGTTTTAGCGCCGTTTTTGCTGGCACCCCCCGTGAAAGCTCAAAATCCCGATCACGTCCAACAGTTGCTAGAAACTAAGGAGTGCGAGGGCTGCGATTTGAGAAATGCTGATTTGTTTAAGGCGAGTTTGTACAGAGCTAATTTAAGAGGATCTGATTTAAGCGGAGCTAATCTCTACGAAGCTAATTTGCTAGAAGCAGATTTAAGTGGTGCTAATTTGGCAAATACTAACTTGGTTAATGCTGAAATGTATGGTGCCGACTTGGACAGCGCTAATCTGCGAAATGCGGATTTGTCTAATGCTTTTTTGGGGCGGGCCAATCTGACGAGAGCTGATTTGCGCGGTGCTAAGCTTTTTAATACTAATTTGGGCGAAGCTTATTTGCTGCAAGCTAATTTGTCGAATGCAGATTTGCGACGTTCGCTGCTGTTTAGAGTGAATTTGAATCGCGCGAATTTAAGCGGGGCTGATTTGTCTTTTGCTGACGTGCGCGATACTAATTTGCAGAATGCTATTCTGTCAAATACCAGGCTTCCTAGAGCTCAATTGACCGGGACAAATATCGATGCGGCGAGGGACGTGCGGCAGGCTGATTTGGAACGTGCAAATTTGCGGGGTACAAATTTGGGGCCGATGGTTTGCGTGACGACGAGTTTTCCTTATTGTGTTTTGAATTTGGAATAATATCAGGTTCTCTCGAACGACGACAATCAGATGGGTTTGTAGTGAGGACTTTAGTCCTCAGATTATGAGGACTAAAGTCCTCACTACAAACCGTTTTTATTGCGGGTAATTAAGGGCTGGTACACCGTAAGTTGAGACCGGAGCTAAGTTTGAGGTGGTTTGTATCCCCTTTCTAGGGCAAATCTCACAAGCTGGGCGCGATTTTCTAACTGTAGTTTGCTGAATATGCTGCCTAAATGAGCTTGGACGGTGCGGGGGCTAATAAACAGTCGATCGCTAATTTGTTTGTTAGTATAACCCTGGATCACCTCCCAAAAAACTCTTTCCTCGGCTGGTGTTAGAGGCAAAGGTGCTAGTGGTGGCAATACTGCGACAACTTTGGGCTCCACCGCCAGGGCGGTAGAAGTTTGCAGCAGTCGGACAATCTCGGCGTGAATGCGGTGGGAGCGCTCTAACTGAGCTTTCACCTTAGCCAAGATTTCTTCAGACTGAAAAGGTTTTACCAGATAATCGTCAGCGCCGATCGCATGACCTTCAACTTTTGCCTCAATTTCGCCTTGACCAGACAAAAATATAAACGGCACCAACTGTCCCAAACGTGTAGTACGCAAGCGCCGGCAAAACTCAAACCCGTCCATTTCCGGCATCATCACATCTGAAATCACCAAATCTGGGGGGGCATTTTCAAAAATTGAGAGCGCCTCAACTCCTGAATTAGCGCATTCAACCCGGTATCCTTGGCTTTCGAGATACATTGCCAAGACTGTTTGACAGTCTGCTTCGTCGTCAACTACTAATATTCTTTCCATGAGGGCCTTGCACCAATTCCAGTTGACAGTTCTTGAAACTGCGGCTGATTCTTTTACGCTGAACATTTCTCTACATAGCTGTGCAATGCTGGAGATGTAACGATCGCAATTCCGTCATGGCTGACAGAACAGGTCGAATCCGACAAAGCACGTAACAAGATATTACGTGCGCCGTTCAAATCTCTCCCAATTACCGTTTGGCAATTCGGACATTTGAACACTTTAGAGCCGCCAAGTTTTCGATGAATATGACCACAATTTCCACAAGTCTTAGACGTATAGGCTTCTGACACATCAACAACAATCGAACCATTTTTGTCAGCTTGATGTTTGATG
>RDXX01000048.1 GCA_004292955.1 Oscillatoriales cyanobacterium
CGTCACAAATACTGCAAAACTGTTCACCGCAATGATGGTTATATGTATGGGTTTTCCACTCTTGTCCGCTAAATCGATGATTAGAGGCGTACCGATCGACTCCAAGCGAGTATTAGCGAAGCGGTTGACCAAAATCGATAATCCGCTCCCAGGAAGCAGCAGGACGGCGTACAGGGGCAGAACTTACCCCCTGCCGTCTGTTAACCGGAACCCTGACCAAAGGCACATTTATCGGTCGGATTTGGTCGTTTGGAGTTGACATCCCCGAAGAGTTTTGCTCGTAAGTTATAACCTCAGCCGAGGCAGGTTGGACAGACGCTTTGGCAGGAGTTGAGTTAGAATCGGCTGACTGCGGATTAGGTGGTACTGGGATTGCAGGCGGTGTTTGGGTTTCGAGAGTTGCTTGATAGGAAGCAGGCTCGATCGAGGGACGCAACACCCAGCGATTTTCTACCCCGACTCTTTGAAATTTAATTTGTTCACCGTTGAAAGCCACTCCGGGAGCCAAATTTACCAAAATTCTCGCGTTTCCTGATGGCAGTTGAATTATCGCCACGGAACGCACATTGCCTTGCGGGTATAGTTGAGTTGCATCAACGGCGATCGGAGTATTGGGCAAATCCACAGCAATTTGAGACGGGTTGAGTAGGGAATAGGTGGGAGTTTTGCCCTCTGGGAGAGTAATTTCTAGCTGATTTGTAGCTGGATCGAACCGCCAACTCGTGACTGTAGAAGCATTGGCTGGTTGCTGTGCGATTTGGAGTGTCGCAACTGTGGTGGTTGCTGCTATGCTCAGGGCGATCGACACAGAGCCTAAAAATGAGCGTACCAGACACTTAGCAGTCAGTTGGTCTAAGTCTGTCCAAAATTTCAGCGGTAATTTTTTGTATTGCATGGCTGTGTAAAAGTTGAGATTTTAACTAGCTTTGAGGATAATTTTTTTTGGTAGAGGTGTTGCGGGCGATTTGCGATCGGGATATGTGCGATCGGCAGTACAACTAACCGCAAGGGTAGCTTAACGCTGAAAGTTTAGCATTAATGGGTAATTGAAAAATTGGAAGTTAACACTTTCTGCCTAATCCCGAATGCCAACAGATACGCATTCATCCTTCTTTTCTTTTCCTTACCCTTCAACCAAGATTGTCCGAAGAGAGGAACGAAGCAAACAAGAGTGTCTATTTTTCATTGAATTTCCGTGTAATAATCTCCGATCAGAACAGTGTTACACCACAAGCAGCCGAAGAAAGATTAGTCGTGCGCGTTTTATGAAGAATTCAATAATATGAAAAATTTAACTAAATGGAAATTACTGCGATCGCGCTTCGTGCTTAACCACAAGTGGTGTCAAGTCAGACAAGATGAAATAGAATTGCCAAGCGGACAAATTATCGACGACTTTTTTATTAATGTCCGACCCAATATCGCCCTAATATTTGCGGTAACAGAACAGCAAGAACTTGTATGTGTGCGTCAATACAGGCATGGCGTCGGCGAAATTTTACTCGAACTCCCGGCTGGGAGTTTCAATCCTGCCGAAGAAAGTGGCAAAGCTGCTGCCGCCCGAGAACTGGCTGAAGAAACCGGATATGTTGCTGAAGAAATTTTGGAACTAGCAGTTTTATACGACAATCCCGTAAAAGACACTAATTCTATTTACTTATACCTTGGTAAAAATGTCAAGCTTGCCAGCCAAATTAAATTGGATATTACAGAAGATATTGAAGTAGTTTTAGTACCCATTTCAGAAGTTTTGTTGAAAATAACCAATCGAGAAATTTGTGTAGCTGGAAGCATCGCAGCTATTTTTTTAGGATTAGATTTTTTAAACAAACATTAGTTGGGTTTGTAGTGAGGACTTTAGTCCTCTCTTGGATGCGGACTTGCCTTTCTCACTAAGATTGTTTTTGCAATACGCTTTGAATAAGAAATTTCAAGAGATCCCCTCGCATCCCCCGATCGAAGCATGGTAGTTTTATTATGGGGAGAGAGAGATAGGTACGTAGTTGGGCTTCAGCCCTCTTTAGACGTATAGATAAAGGAGGCTCAAGCCCAACTACGTACCTTTATTTATTAATGATAAAATTAATTACACTACGATCGCTCGCCAAGCTTGTAAATTAGTAATTTCTGGCCTTTGATTGTGCAATTAATTGTGTCCGGTTACTTAAAAAACGGTTTGTAGTATTGAAGCGTTGGTTTCTGGCGATCGATCCCTTAAAGCACCAACCGCCAGAAACCAAGCGGGGAAAGATATTGAGAGTTATTGAAGATGTCTGTTAGTCATTAGTCAGCAGTCATTAGTTGCGATCGTCATTTCCGAGAGAGTATCCTAGTAAGGTGCGCCGCTATGCCATAATTGTAAATAGCCAGAATTCTTGTAGCGACGCAGCCTACTTATTCCCTCTTGCATCTTCCTTCAATCACTGACATCGATTACAAAATCCGTTGCCGAACTTCCTGATTCCCTCTTCCTTCGTCTTTTTGGCTTCTTGCATCTTCCTTCAATCACTGACATCGATTACAAAATCATTGCTAAACTTCCTGATTCCTTCTTTCCTCTTGCCTCTTCCTTCTTGCCTCTTCCTTCTTGCTTCGTCTTTCTTGCTTCTTGCTTCGTCTGATAGAATCCCGCCAACAGCCGAACAGGTTGCACCCGCTTATCGCTCAATATCCTCTAAATTCGTAGCACAAAATTATGAAAATAGCAAACTCAAACCCTTAAGCGAAAAGGAAGTTTCTCAGCGCTTGCAAAATTTGCCTAATTGGACTAGAGAAGGTAAAACTATTAAATATACGCACGAATTTAAAAATTTTGTCGAAGCTGTCAGTTTTGTAAATTGTCTGATTTCCCCCTCAGAAAAAGCTGGCCACCATCCCGATATTGCTATTGCTTACAACCGCGTCACGATAAGTCTCACAACTCACGATGCAGAGGCGCTGACACAACAAGACTTCGATCTAGCCGAGACAATCTCTAAATTAGTCAGCGACTGGATGCCCGGAAATGTTTGTTTAGTAGTGGAAGGTTCTGGATAATGATTTTACTGTACCAAATCGCCAACAATCAAGCAAAAAGTCAAGCAAAAAAGCTGTTTTTAATTTTATCATTTTGCTTATTCCTCGGGGAAACGGCTGCTTTCGGGCAATCGGTTATCCCCGCGAATGACGGCACCGGTACTACCATCGTCCCTCAAGGAAATCGAATCGATATTAGCGGTGGTCAACTATCGGGAGATGGGGTTAATCTTTTCCAGAGTTTCCAACGGTTTGGCTTGAACAAAAATCAAACAGCGAATTTTATTTCCAATCCTAACATCCAAAATATTTTAGGGCGAGTTGTTGGCGGAGAACCGTCTATAATTAATGGCTCGATCCAAGTTAGCGGTGGCAATTCCAATTTGTTTTTAATCAATCCAGCGGGTATTATTTTTGGCAGTAATTCTCAGTTAAATGTACCCGCATCCTTTACTGCTACCACTGCTAATAGCATGGGTTTTGGCAATAATTTTTTGAACGCGATCGGTTCTAACAACTATCTGAATTTAACAGGAAATCCCAGCAGTTTTGTATTTTCGGATGTGACACCTGCCAGCATTGTGAATCGCGGCAACTTGGCGGTAAAACCAGGGGAAAATATAACTTTACTCGGTGGCAGGGTTACAAATACAGGTCAAGTTACAGCACTGGGAGGTACAATTAACATCCTTTCAGTAACAAGCCCAAGTGTTGTCCGTATCAGCCAACCAGGATATTTGCTCAGTATAGAAGTCAGCAGCCAAGCATTGAATTCTCAAGGGGAAAATCCCAATACATCCAGCGAAAACTCATCTGCAACTCTTCCCGAATTGCTGACAGGTAAGGGTGAAAAAGTTAATAATGCTTCAGATGTTGCTGTTAATAGTGACGGTAGCGTTCAATTAACCAGATCTGCCTCGCAAACTCTCCCTCCTAATAATTTAAGACAAAATAACAGCGGGACAGCTCAAACATCTCCACAACCTAGTAATACCAACAATCCCAATCCGGCTGCTAATACTAATAATGGCGCCAGCGCTCCACAAACTACTAATACGAGCAATCCCAATCCGCCTGTTAATGACAATAAGGACGATATGCCTCCACAGCTTAATACCGCAAATCTCAATGTCACTCCTAATAATACTAATGTTGTGATGTCCCCACAACCGAATACGGGTAATTTAAATTATCTTCCTAATAATATTCAGGTTCCTCCCTATTTAGCCGCTCAAATTGTGAAACAGGGTAACAATCTGCAAAATGCTCTGGCACCCAATATCCAGCCAAATTTTCCTATAAATCAACAGCTTATTCCTAGAGGTTTTTCCGTGCCAATGATGAATAATATGGAGCTGTTGTCTGCGCGCCAGATTATTAATAACCTGCCGATAAATGGGAATATCGATCGCACTTCCATTTTTACCAGTAGCCAGCCAAATTTTATTATCAACCAACAGATTAATCCTAACAAAGCTCCAACACTGGCTCCCAACATTCAGGTAATTGATGCTCGCAATCTTCCCGGGAATCCCCCGATGTCCGCTGCGCCCAATATAACTCAAATGCGGGCCCGCCTCGGGCAGAATCTGCCCCCCGGCGTCCCGAATATTCCCAGTGGTGTAGCGAATCCTTCGGCAAATATGCAGGCAATTGCTAACATCAATTCCATGCTATCTTTAGATGGAAACCGAGCTGAGAAATATGCTGATTATTTTGGGAATGGCTTTACCAATCCCAATCTCGGCGCTGAAAATATCCGCGAAACTTTGCTCAAAGTTGCCTCGCAAACAGGCAAGAGATCGGCAATTATTTATATTAACTTATTTAGCGATCGAGTAGAATTATTACTGTTCTCTCCCGAAGGTTCGGCGATTAGAAAAACTGTACCGGAAGCCAATCGGGAGAGCATCATCAAACTAGCAACGGAATTCCGCGCAGAAATCTTGAATCCTGGGAATCTGAACACCACCAGCTACAAAGCATCCGCTCAAAAACTTTATAGTTTGCTGATTGCACCTTTAGAAACAGACTTGCAGGAACAAAATATCAATACGCTGTTATTTTCACTGGATACCGGTTTGCGGAGTCTCCCCTTATCTGCTCTTTATGACGGCAAACAATTCCTGGTAGAAAAATATTCTCTCAGTCTAATACCCGCTATTTCCCTTACCAGAAAGAATTGGTTGAAAGCCGGAACCCTTTGAGGGAGAAATGAAAATCAGACTATTCATTACTCCAATCCTCTTCCTTCTAGGTAGAGGTTGCTCTCAAACTGTCAACTGTCAACTGTCAACTGTCAACTGTTGAACGATACCCGCTATGTATCGCTACAAAATGCCTCTGTTTTAGCAATGGGAGCCGCTCAATTCGATCGGTTAGATCCCCTACCAGCAGTGCCAATAGAACTATCTACTATTGTAGATTTGTGGCAGGGGAAATCTTTCTTGAACGAACAATTTACCCTGAACAACCTGAAATTCCAACGCAGTAGAAATCCTTATCAAATAATTCATTTAGCAACTCACGGCGAGTTTAAACCGGGAGCAGCGAGCAACTCTTTTATTCAACTGTGGGATGGAAAACTGCAATTAGATCAACTCAGAAATTTGGGGTGGAACAATCCACCTGTGGAGTTATTGGTACTATCAGCTTGCCGCACAGCACTCGGAGATGAGACAACGGAAATGGGTTTTGCTGGCTTGGCATTTCAAGCAGGAGTTAAGTCGGCTTTAGCGAGTTTGTGGTATGTTTCTGATGAAGGTACGTTAGCATTGATGAGCGAGTTTTACCATCAATTAAAAACAGCTCCGATCAAAGCTGAAGCTCTCAGAGCAGCGCAAATTGCTATGATCCAAGGTCAAGTTCGGATCGAAAATGGAGTCTTGTGGGGCCCTTTTGTTGCAGCCAAACGGGGAGGGCAAAATAGCCAGCAAGCCATCCGAGAAATGGCAGGTAATGGCGATTCCCTACCCTACCCTTCGGGAACCCCTACGGGGAACGGGAACTCATTAGGGGAAGATAGCTTCGCTGCACAAAATCTCACTCATCCCTATTTTTGGTCTGCTTTTACAATGATTGGTAGTCCTTGGTAATCGATGTGAAATTAAATTAGATGGGGGATTGTGAAATCTTAAATCTCATATCAATTCCGTCAGCATCGGAATCATTCATCTCTCTATTCTCTGCCTCCGCGCCCTCTGCGTTCTCTGCGGTTAAATTATTCCGATACAACCGGAATTGATATGATATCAATTCCGGTTGCACCGGAATCATATAGAGGACACGGCAGTGCCGTGTCCCTACCGTGATTAATTGTAGGGACACGGCAGTGCCGTGTCCTGGCTTTGGGTAATAATTCCGATGCTACCGGATTTGATATCCAATCTCAAATCTCGAATTAAATATTGAGAAACCCGGTTTGTTCGCAAACCGGGTTTCTCAATATTAGGTCAAATTGGGCGCATTAAATGCGCGGTGCTGTTTACTGGGAAAAAGTCACAAAATCCAGAGCAGTAACAGCATTACTGGCTCCGAAAATATTAGCTACAACCTGCCCAGTAGAGGCTATTTGCAGGACACTTCCGTTCGCCGTCGAGTTAATTTGCAACTGAGCAAAACTCAAGCCGCCAGCTAAAGCAAACTTGTCGATTCCTACTTCAAAATTCAGGACAGTATCGATACCGCTGTTGCTATCTAACACAAAACGATCGCTCCCAGTACCTCCAATTAAAGTATCCTCGCCCGCACCGCCAAACAGCCAGTCATCGCCAGAACCGCCGTTGAGAATGTCGTTATCTGTCCCTCCGTAGAGAGTGTCGTTACCGTCATCGCCGTTGAGAGTATCTTGGCCTTCATTGCCGTTGAGAAGATCGTCACCGTTGCCGCCACTCATGCACTCTTGCTGGCCGTTAGCACCCACCGAGACATCCTGGTTATCGTCGCGATCGCCATACATGGTATCGTTGCCATCATCGCCACACATAATATCGCTGCCGCCATCGCCGTACATCAAGTCATCGCCGGCATCTCCGTGCACCAAATCGTCATCCTTGCCGCCGCGAAGAGTATCGTTACCAAAACCGCCGCCGAGAGAGTCGGAACTCTCACCGCCGTTGAGATAGTCGTTACCGTTGCCCCCAAACAGCAAATCGCGGCCGTTAGCGTCGCTGACGAATTCGTTTTGCAAGCCGCCGTAAAGCGAATCCTCTCCCTCGTCGCCGACAAGGGTGTCGGAACCGAGTTCGCCCCAAATCAGGTCATTGTCTTTGCCGCCGTAAACTAAGTCATTGCCTTTGCCGGCAAAAATGCTGTCGTTACCGCTGCCGCCGCCGATGATGTCGCCGCTATCGTTGCCGAAAATTAAGTCGCCTTCATCAGTAGCAATTGTGGTGCCAACAGCAGTACCGTAGTCGCCGACGAGGGTATCAGAACCTTGATTGCCGTAGAGTGTGTCGGAAGCAATTTCGCCAAAAATGCGATCGCCCCCTTTGCCTCCATAGGCCAAATCCCGGCCGTTGCCACCGAGCAAAGTATCGTCGCCTTCTTGGCCGAATAGTAAGTCATTGCCATTGCCTCCAAACAGCAAATCTTGCCCGTCTGGGTCGCTATCTAGGGAGTTGAGGACGCCACCGAACAGGGAATCGTTCCCGCTGTCGCCGTAGAGGGTATCACGGCCCTTATCGCCGAAGATCGCGTCGTCCTCTTTGCCCCCGTAGGCGATGTCTGGGCTTTTGCCGGCGAAAATGATGTCGTTGCCTTGATTGCCAGCAATTGCGTCGCTTCCTTCGCCACCGAAAATCAGATCGGCCTCGTTACCAGTCAAGTCGATGTTGTTGCCGTTGTCGCCGACGATCGTATCGTCACCGCGATCGCCCGACAATAAGTCCGCACCGCGATCGCCAAAAATGCGATCGTTTTGTTTCCCTCCAAACACCACATCATTTTCTTTGCCCGCGTAAACGATGTCATTGCCCTTATCGGCAGCGATGAAGTCTGCCCCTTGGTCTCCGAAGACAATATCAGCGCCGTCTTCACCTAAAACTATGTCGTTCCCAGCTTCGGCAAGAAACAGTTCGTTAGTGTCGTTCCCGCTTAAATAGTCGTCTTCGGGAGTGCCGAGGATCGTGTTTTGGATGTCGGTGAGTTCTACGGCGTTAGAGTCGAAGTTGAGTATTTGCCCTGCCTGCGGTTGGATAAATGTAATCGGAGGCAGCAGGGGTAAGGGCGTGCAATCGCAGCCCGTATCAGGTTCGGGTACTGGCCCGAAAATAGGCGGGGGTGTTGGTGTGGGTGTCGGTGTCGGTGGCTGCGGGATGTCTGGTGTGGGCGTGGGTACTGGTGTGGGCGTGGGTACCAGTATCGGGGTAGGTGTGGGCGTCGGTTGCCGAATTGGCGTGGGTGTGGGCGGTGTGGGTGTGGGCGGTGTGGGTGTGGGCGGGACGGGTGCGGCCAAAATTGAGATAGTTGCCGCAGTGGGACTGCCTAGGCTGCGGCTGTCTGTGACGCCGTAGGTAAAGGTAGTACCGGTGAAGTTGCCCGATGCCTGGAAGAACAATTGGTTAATCGAAGCAGGCGTCAGGATCTGACCGATCGTAATTGGAACTCCGCCGCTGGCTGGATCGCCTAAGAACAGACGACCTTGAGCTATTGGTGGCAGGGTTTTGATGTCGAAGGAGGCGATCGTATCGCCCGGATCGGGGTCTCGGCCTGCTAGTCCGGGCACGGTAATCGTGCTGCTGGGGGCCGCCGAGGTATTGGCATTCAATGGTACCGGCGGTTGGTTAAGTACGATCGGCAGTGCGGAGACAGTAGCAACGGCCGGGCTGGTAGCGCCGAGGTTGTCGGTGGCACTGTAGGTGAAGTTTGCCCCTTTAAAATCGGTGCCCGCCTGGAAGAACAACTGAGTAATTTGAGCTGGTGTCAGGACTTGACCGGCTGTAACTCGTACTCCCCCGTTGGCCGGATCGCCCAAGAACAGCACACCTTCATTAGTTGGCGGCAGAGTCTCAATTTTGAAGGAAACCACAGTGCCGTCGTCTGATCCTCCGAGTCCGGGGATATTGATAGCGCTACCGGGCAGCAAGCTGACGCTGGCGTTGTTAGCAACCGGGGGTAGGTTAACCGGAGGCGGGAACAGGGAGGCAGTAGCGGGGGCCGGACTGGGCAACCCGGTGGTGTCTGTCGCGCTGTAGGTAAAGCTGGCCCCTCTGAACGCGCCTGTGGCCCGGAAGAATAGTTGGTTGATTTGCGTTGGGGTGAGGACTTGACCTGGTGTAATTGCCACTCCGCCGTTAGCCGGATCGCCCAAAAATAGGACGCCTTGGTCTGCCGGGGGCAGAGTGTCGATCTTGTAAGAAGCGATCGGGCTATCCGGGTCGTTTGCTATCAGCCCCGTGAGGTTGATGGTGGCGTTCGGCGCCACAGGAGAGTTGGTATTGACTGGTACCGGCGGTTCCTTGAACTGCGGCGGAATTAGGGCAACGGTAGCTGCGGGACTCCGATCTCCTCGATCGTCCGTGCTGCTGTAGGTAAAGTTTGCCCCTGTAAAAGTGCCTGTGGATCGGAAGAACAACTGCTTGATTTGAGCCGCCGTCAGGACTTGACCGGCTGTAACCGCTACTCCACCGTTAGCTGGGTCGCCCAAAAATAGGACGCCTTCATTTGTTGGAGGCAAAGTGTCGATCGTGAAGGAAACCACAGTGCCGTCTGTGTCTGTTCCTCCCAAGTTCGCGAGCCTGGCAGCGCTGTTACGCCCCAGAGTGACGTTATCGTTTTCTGCTGTAGGGGGGATGTTGCGGCGCGGCGTCGTGCTGACAGTGGTGGTCACCGTGGCATTAGGATCGGAACCGTCGTTGTTTCCCGGAGTGGGGTCAGAAGTGACTGAGCTGCTCCGAGCCGTGTTTTTGACGCTAGTCAGGGTAGCTGGGGCGACAAAGCCGATCGTCCGAGTGACTGTAAGGTTATTGGCGATCGCAATCGCAGGAAAGGTGACAATCCCTGTGGTTGGGTTGTAAACCCCGCCGTCGGATGCCGTGACTCCTGTCAAGCCGGGAATGATGCTGTCAGTAATTGTGACGCCTTCTGCGGGACTCGGGCCCTTGTTGGCTGTGCTAATTGTGTAGGTGACTGTGGTTCCAGCAGTGGCGATCGTCTGCCCGCTTTTGGTTGTTGCGACATCGGCAACAGCACCGAGGGTAGTGCTGACAGTGGCAGTAGGATCGGAACCGTCGTTGTTTCCCGGGGTGGGGTCAAGAGTCGTCGAGGTGCTTTTTGCGGTGTTTTTGACGCTAGTCAGGGTTGTTGGGGCGACAAAGCCGATCGTCCGATTGACTGTAATGCCATTGGCGATCGCAATAGCAGGAAAGCTGACAACCCCTGTAGCTGCGTTGTAGGTGCCGCCGTCCGATGCCGTGACTCCCGTCAAGCCGGGAATGATGCTGTCAGTAATCGTGACGCCTTCTGCCTGACTCGGGCCGTTGTTGGCCGTGCTAATTGTGTAGCTGACTGTGGTTCCAGGATTGGCGCTCGCGGGCCCACTTTTCCTAGTTACCACATCGGCCACAGCACCGATCGAAGTGCTGACAGTGGCATTCGGACTTGTGCCGTCGTTGTTGCCAGGGGCTGGGTCTGGAGTCGTCGAGGTGCTTTTTGCCGTGTTTTTGACGCTAGTCAGGGTTGTTGGGGCGATAAAGCCGATCGTCCGAGTGACTGATACGCCACTGGCGATCGAAATACCCGGGAAAGTGACAATCCCTGTAGCCGCGTTGTAGGTGCCGCCGTCGGATACCGTGATTCCCGTCAAGCCGGGAATGATGCTGTCAGTAATCGTGACGCCTTCTGCCGGACTCGGGCCGTTGTTGGCTGTGGCGATCGTGTAGCTGACTGTGGCACCGGGAATGGCGAGCGTCGAGCCGCTTTTGGTTGTTACCACATCAGCGCTGGGCGTGATGCTGGTGGCAACAGATGAGTTGGTGGGAGTGCCGTCTTGATTGGTGGTGCTGCCGTCGTTGTTGGTGCCGATCGGGTCGGGAGTCGTCGAGGAGCTCCGAGCCGTATTTCTGATTGAGGTCAGGGTACCTGGGGCGACAAAGCCGATCGTCCGATTGACTGATGCGCCACTGGCGAGTGCAATCCCAGGGAATGTAACAATCCCGGTAACTGGGTTGTACGTACCGCCGTCGGATGCCGTGACTCCCGTCAAGCCGGGAACGATGCTGTCAGTAATCGTGACGCCATCTGCCTGACTCGGGCCGATGTTGGCTGTGGCGATCGTGTAGCTGATTGTGCGACCGGCCGTAGTAGCTGTGGGCCCACTTTTGGTGGTAACAACATCGGCAATAGCTCCGAGCGTAGTGCTGACACTGGACTCAGGGTTTGTGCCGTTGTTGTTTCCTGGGGTGGGGTCGGGAGTCGCCGAGGAGCTTGTTGCCGTGTTTTTGATTGAGGGGAGGGCGACTGGGGGCACAAAGCCGATCGTCCGATTGACTGTAATGCCACTGGCGATCGCAACAGCAGGGAAGCTGACAATCCCCGTAACTGCGTTATAGGTGCCACCGTCCGATGCCGTGACTCCCGTCAAGCCCGGAATGATGCTGTCAGCGATCGTGACGGCTTCTGCTTGGCTCGGCCCGTTATTGACTGTCGTAATTCTGTAGCTGACAGGGGTTCCAGGCAGCGCACCCGTCGGCCCGCTCTTAATTGTTACCACATCAGCGCTGGGCGTAATAGTCGTGACAACAGTGGAATTCGTGGGAGTGCCGTCTTTATTGGTGGTACTGCCGTCGTTGGTGCGGGGAAAGGGGTCGGGTGTCTCCGAGCTGCTGCGAGCCGTGTTGCTGATTGAAGTAAGGGTCGGTGGAGCAACGAAACTGACGGTGCGGTTAACTGTTGTACTGATGGCTAGGGATGTCAGCACCGGGAAGGTGACAATCCCTGTAGCCGGATTGTAAGTGCCATTGTCCGATGCGCTGACTCCAGTCAAACCGGGAACAATGCTGTCAGTGATAGTCGCGTTGAGAGCCGGGTCTGGCCCCAGGTTGGCTGTGGTCAGGGTATAGGTAATCGTTGACCCGGCCACAGAAGTGACGGGGCCGCTTTTGGTAGTAACGAGATCGGCAACAGTAGGGGAAATAGTAGTCTGTTGTTGGCCTATGAACGTTGAACCGTCGTTGTTGCTGAGATCGGGGTCGAAAGTGCTGGCACTGCTGAATGCGGTGTTGGTTAAGCTGCTGCCAGGATTTAGACTTGGGGGTAAAGCAACTGACAAGGTGTAGGTGACGCTTTGATTGACACCGAGAACGGGAATTTTCGGCCAGGTGACGTTCCGCGTCGTGCTTGAGTAAAGGCCACCCCCACTGATCTGGCGAATGGGATTGGCTCCGCCGACAGGAACGAGTTCCGGAGGCAATTCGTCTTGAACCAAAACTTGTTCAGCCGGCGATGTCCCCTTGTTAGTAGTAGTGATGGTGTAGGTAATACTGCCAGCACCTGTTTTGATGAACTGCGGGCCACTTTTGATGGTGGCCACATCAGCAGAGATGGTGGGAGTAGGATTGACAGTCTCGATTGCGAGGTTGCGAATTTCGTGGAAGTTGCTTGCAACTCCCGTCGAACTGGCAAAACCAAATTTGAAATTAGGCGGTATCGCTCCGTTTGCAGTTGCTAGATTGGGGATATCGATCAGAGTTTCACCCGCGCCGGTGAACAAGCCGTCGTTATTCAGGTCTAGGGCAATGGTGAGCCTGTTGGGCGTTGCTGAATTTGAGGGGGCTAGGGTAATTTGAATGCTTCTTTTCGCTGCATCTCGACTGGTAGTGACAGTATTGTCGAAGTCATAAGTACCCCCAGCATCTAAAAAGTCAATACTTTTGGGGATATTGTCGATACCTAAAGGGGCGATCGCGTTTGTTAAAAATCGATAACTATCTGCTTGACGACCCCTGAGAGTGATGGAATCAGGTCTGTAGCCTTCGAGAGTTGAACCAGGAATGGTACCATTTACTGCTCCACCAACACGTCCTTCCGTATCATTAGAAAAATTCCCAAACTCATCGAGTCCAATGCCCAAATAACCTCCCACCAATCCGGGTTGGCTGCCATTGGTGTTGTTGGCATACCCCAGAGAACCACCAAAGCCTCCTGCTGCTGTAGGGCTAGCTGACCCGTCAATCAGGAAGAAGCTAATGCCGTCCCCTGGCTGCGGGCTGATAAAACCGTTTGGGCCTTGGAGAGTAGTGCCGTTGTAAGCAAAGAAATCGAAGGTAATTTTCAGACCCTCTGTGGAGGGTATGGGGTTGTCGTAGAGAACAAAGGCTGGCAGTCCCACACCGTTGGTCGTCAATTGCAAAGCCCCAGAGGGTGGTACATCGCCACCCAAACCGGGAAGTATCCCAGATGAACTTCCTCCGGTGATACCGGGAATCCTTTGCCTGTTGGCTTCAAAGACTGAGCTGGGGTCGAATACCCTGCCGTCTTGTCCTCGGTAGAGCCAAGGCCCCCTGACTGTGGCGTTCCTAAATGTTTCGTTGACTAAGGTACCGAGGACTCCGCTGTATGCCTCCAGCACCTTTTGCTCAAGGGCAATCCTGGCCCTTATTTCTCCTGTCGCAAATTCTAATTCCCAATCGCCACCGAGCGCCGCACTCCCTACCAAGCCTGTGGAAGCTGCAATCTCTCTACCCGTAATTTCACTGAGTCGCCGCACGAAGGCCCGGCCGCTTTCCCCGGCTGCTCCCCGGCAAGCCAATAATAAGATATTTCCTCTCTCGCTGAGGGAGTTTCCCCACTGCTGCAACAAATGGCTGTAGGTTTCTAAGTTGTCGCTGCACAGTTCTACTGACCCCAGTTGTACTCTGGCTTCTTGACCGTGAGCAACTATTTGAAGGCTGTCTAAATCGCTGTAATTAGCAAGAATTCTAGTAATTCGATCGACTCCATCCGCGATCGAGTCCAGTAAAAATACCTCTGTATCCGCTGTTGCTCCTCTTGCCAAGCTGTCACTATTCTCTACTCTGGCATCGATGAACAGTATATTTTTTACATTCCGGGGGCCTACCGACTCGGTCGATCGCAAAAATTCTCTCTCTAGGTGTTCAATTTCCGCGCCACCACCAATTTTTGGAGACAGGAAAGACCAGTCTGATTTTACTTGTTTTATTTGTCTTTCCTGAGGATAAGTTGCGGTAGTTCGGGAGTTTTTCCTGCCAATGCTTGTGGTGTCAACTGCTTTTTGTTGAGTCAGGAAAATTGGTTTGTTGCCAATGCTTTTCATTGTCTGATACCTTGCTGATTGTATACAATATACCCATTAAGAGGTAATAATTATCACCTCTTAACAAGGCTTAATTGAGACTGAGTTGCTCTGTTGTTTGACTTTTAGAAAGCAATAAGGTTCAGTTAGTGCTGTTTCTTCCCCGGAGATTCCTCCCATCCCCCGAATCGTTGCGGGGACGAAAGAGAATTTCTTGTATCCCCCTTTTTTTTAAATGGAGGTTAGGGCGATCGATCTTAACTCAACCGTATTCTGTTAAAAAGAGTAATATGCCGATTTTCATCAGCATAAATTTCTGCTATCTTGCTATTGGATAGCATTGGAAATACAGCCGATTTGATGTCGGCCGATTAGACTTCTGAAACACGTCATAACCCTGACAAACAGACGGTTTCGGAGCGAAATCACTTTTTTTACTTCATTAACCAGCAAAAGTGCTGTATCGCCTGCGCGAGGGCTGAGACAGGACAGTTTTAATGGTAATAATCTATCTATCGGGTGATATTTTGCCTTCGGCTTTCTGTGAGCGGGTGTATCTTTAACAAGGAGATATCTTACCTCCCGCAGCAGACAATAACAGCGAGCCTCAAAAAATTACTTGATGAGGTTTTCTGTCGATCGTCTAATACACTTTATGGGCAGAAAAAATTTACCATTTCTGAAAGCTAACACTTGGTTGGATGAACGAAATTAGGGTGGCAGTTTCCCATCTATGTCAGTCAATTTTAGATTTTAGATTTTAGATTTCCTGGCCAGATGAATCTGGGAGCTTGAACTTTAGTCTAAAGTCTAAAATTTTGGGCTGCTCGCGACTTGAGTCGGGGGCTTGTCTGCATTGTTTTTGGGCGGTGTAATTTAATTGAAATCGGCATACCCTGTATCGACGAGGCGGATTAAAAATTTATGACTTGCAGTCTAGTTAGTGACAACAATCCAGGTTTGAGACTGCGTTCATCTGCGATCGCCAAAAATAGAATATTGTTACCCACAAGCAACTTCTCAAAATTTCAACTTAGAGTCTTCGAGCGGATTTCTGTTTAAGGTAAATGCTGGAGACAATTGTTAGTGCTGAATTTTTCATGATGTTTTGGAGAAATCGATTTACAGATTTGCTGGTAAGCTACTTGCGATTTTCCTGGGTCTCCCCCAGTTACGCCCAAGAGAGTAGAAACCCGATTTATTCCTAGATTTTTTGCAGCCCAACCAAGATTTACAATCTAAATCTGGTTTCTGAGCGCAAGTCATCAACTAGAAAAACACCGATCGTCATCCGCTAGTTAGGGCCAATTTAACCTAGCAATACTGCTCGATTAGATTTTAATTACTTAGTTTGGGCGCGGCTAGTCCCCAAAAAGCTTCAACAACAACCCTTCCACGTAAGTACATATTAACTGATGGATTACTACCTCAGCAAATATTCGCATACAACAACCCCAATACAACCTATATCTTTTGGGCGCGAACGTCAAGAGTTCTGGCTTGATAGTACCGACAATCTTGACAGGGCCCAGAAGGATTCACAGCACAGCGAATGTAATTAGAGCGAGCGTTATACTCGCAAGTGATATCGCCGATCGGATAACCCAGGCCTTCTACGTAAATGCGATCGCCCATTGCTAGTTGAGTAGGCAGGGGTCTATTTGCTACCGCCCGCCTGGCCGCTGCAATTCTCTCGCTGACTTGCCTCTCGGCAGAGCGCATCACCCACAAAGACACCAGCGACGGAGCCAAACCTATGACAATAATCAGGAGAACTGTAAACACATTTTCAGAGCTTTTGTGAATAATCTTGTTTTTTATTTACATAATCCCGAAGCTAAAATCATCGGGTAACAGACGGTTTTCAATCAGGAAAGTTCCCAGTGAAATCTCAAACTATGCCGCCCGTGCGTTAACCGTTTGCTGGTAAGGGTTGTTGTGGATAGGTTCGTAGTGAGGAATGCAAGTCCTTTCTAAATCAGAGGACTTGCATTCCTCGCTACGAACGGGAGAGGGGTTACACTTGGGAGCATCTCATGTTTGTAAAAAGAATTTTTTTATTTGAGTGCTGTCCCCGCTCGCGTATTGTATAATACGCGAGCGGGGACAGCACTATAAATGAAAAAATTCAAAACTGAGATACTCCCTTAAACTTTAGCAACCTGCGCCGCTAAATCCATCACCGCACTCGAAGCCTCCACCTTAGCAACATCCAACAAAGTCTTCAAAACCGAATCGGGATTCAAACTAATCGAATCAATTCCCAACTCAACCAAGAAGCGAGCAAACTCAGGATAATCGCTGGGCGCTTGGCCGCAAATACCTATCTTGCGATCGTACTTCTTAGCGGCTTTAATGGCAATTTCCACCATCCGCTTCACAGCTTCATTGCGTTCGTCAAAGATGTGGGCGACTAAGGCAGAATCCCGGTCTAATCCTAATGTTAGCTGAGTTAAGTCGTTAGAGCCGATCGAGAATCCGTCAAAAACCTGGGCAAATTCGTCAGCAAATATGACATTGCTGGGCAATTCGCACATCACGTACACCTGCAAGCCATTTGCACCCTTGACTAAACCGTGTTTCGCCATCTCGGCCAACACTTTGCGCCCTTCCTCCGGCGTGCGACAAAACGGAATCATCGGAATCACATTTGTCAAGCCCATTTCGTCGCGCACTCGCTTTAATGCCTTGCATTCCAAAGCATAAGCTTCGCGGTAATTCGGGTCATAATAACGAGAAGCGCCGCGCCACCCGATCATCGGGTTTTCTTCCTTCGGTTCAAACTGCCGCCCTCCCAGCAGATTAGCATATTCGTTGCTCTTGAAATCGCTCATCCGCACGATGACTGGATTGGGATAAAATGCGGCGGCGATGGTGGCAATTCCGCAGGCTAATTTGTCGGTAAAGAAATCGGGTTTGTGTTTGTAAAGTGCTGTGAGTTTGGCAATTTGGCGCTTGACTGATGTGTCGGTCAATTCGTCAAAGTGAATCAGTGCCAAGGGATGCGCTTTGATGTGGTTGGCGATGATGAATTCTAGCCGCGCTAACCCTACGCCATCGCAAGGAATTGCTGACAAACCAAAAGCTTCTTC
This sequence comes from Oscillatoriales cyanobacterium, assembly GCA_004292955.1. Taxonomy (GTDB): domain Bacteria; phylum Cyanobacteriota; class Cyanobacteriia; order Cyanobacteriales; family Microcoleaceae; genus Microcoleus. The sequence continues at coordinate 17,359 of RDXX01000048.1, forward strand.
TGGGTTTCCGACATTCATTAAAATTTGAGTGCGGGTGCGGGGCAAATTGTCGATCGCAATTTCTTGAATTTCAAAAGGAACTAAACCGGAATAAACTTTGCCTTCGTCTCCTTCGGAACAAGAAACAGTAATTTCTTGATTGTTTTGCAAGACTTTAGTACCGTCGCCGGTGCCGACAATGGCGGGGATTCCCATTTCCCGGGCAATGATCGCAGCATGGCAAGTACGGCCGCCGGAATTGGTGACAATCGCGCTGGCTTTTTTCATGATCGGTTCCCAATCCGGGTCAGTTTTGTTGGTAACAAGAACTTCCCCTGCTTCAAAGTCAGCGATTTGGTGAACGTCTAAAATTACGCGGGCTTTACCTTGTCCGATAGCTTCACCAACGGCACGCCCTGTTGCCAAAACTGCGCTGGAACCTTGCAATTTGTAGTTGCGTAAAACTGTAGCAGATTTTTGTGATTGTACTGTTTCCGGCCGCGCTTGGACGATGAATAGTTCGCCTGTATTGCCGTCTTTTGCCCACTCGATGTCCATCGGCGTGTAGGTGCCGCGGACTTGAGAGTAGTGTTCTTCTATCTGTACGGCCCAACGTGCTAGTTGCAGAATTTCTTCATCGTTAAGGGCGTATTTGCCGCGTTCTGCTGGGGCTACCGAGAGGTTTTTGGTGTATTTGGAACCGCCGAGATCGTACACCATTTTGATGTCTTTGGTGCCGAGGCGTTTGTCGAGAATTGGGCGGAAATCTTGTTTTAATGTGGGTTTAAAAACTAGGTATTCGTCGGGATTTACTGCTCCTTGAACGATGTTTTCTCCTAATCCGTAGGCGGCGGTGATTAGGGCGGCATTTTTGAAACCGGTTTCGGTGTCGATGCTGAACATGACGCCGGAGGATGCTAAGTCCGATCGCACCATTTTCTGCACGCCGACGGATAAGGCGACTTCAAAGTGGTCGAAACCTCGTTGTTGGCGGTAAGAAATCGCTCTGTCGGTGAAGGTGGAGGCGAAGCATTTGTGGCAGCATTGGAGGACGCTGGTGCAACCGTGGACGTTGAGGTAGGTTTCTTGCTGTCCGGCGAAACTGGCGTCTGGTAAGTCTTCGGCGGTGGCGGACGAACGGACTGCTACGTCTGTACTGTCGCCGTAGCGATCGCACAGTCGATCGTAAGCATCTGCGATCGCCACTTGCAAGTCTCGCGGAAACGGTGTATCGAGAATTAACGCCCGCGCTTGCTTCCCTTTGATGCGGAGGTTCTGGAGATTTTCTACGTCTAAATCGGCAAAAATTTCGCGCAATTTTGCTTCTAAACCCGCCGACTCGATGAAGTACCGATAAGCGTATGCTGTAGTTGCAAATCCATTGGGGACGCTGACTCCTTTGGGGGTTAACTGTTGAATCATTTCCCCCAATGAAGCATTTTTACCCCCTACTAATGGGATGTCGGCTATCCCGACTTCATCAAACCACAATATTAAGGCTTTTTCTTTGGGAATTAAAACTTGTTTTTCTTGAATTGCTAATTTGTCTAGCATTGCTTTTTTCCTCTCACATTCAGACCAGTTCGGTTAAAGGACAGTAAACAAAGGAGTGTCAATTTTTAAATGTAGTTTTGTTGCCCAAAAGCTCAGATTTTTTTCGCGTCTGTATCCGGCCTAGTTTTTAATTGCCTCTATTTCTATCTTATAACTTTTTTGCTAAATGGCAAGACCCCTGGGGAAGATTTATTTAATTGCAAAAAGTAAAGAAATGGCAGCGGGGAGTTTAGGTAAGCTATCATAAAAAAAATTGTAAAAATGTCAATGTCAGACATAATTTCCACGGATTTATTGGCGCCGATCGCGCAGCGGTGCGGGGATACCGCTCAAATTGTGTTGACTGTTGACGGTGAAGCGATTCGATCGCGGCGATCGCCCACAAAACACAACACCGAGCAGTTTTGTTTCCTCCAGCAACCCAGATTCTCAAAACCGTAAAAATTTTACCTCTGATTGGGTTGACCTACTTAGAGCAAAAACACAGTCGATGTAGAACATTGTAGTTTTTGGACGCAAGCAATTTTATTTTTTACCAGCGTTATTTTGGCATTCAATTATTTATATGCTATAATAATTAGCTCGACTGCCTTACGATAATTAACAAGGTATATGATATCAGTTTTGAGCCCAACCGCCAAGCGAAACGGCTTTAAAGTTCTCCTGGTCGAAGACAATCAAGCCGAAGCCGATCTAATCGAAGAATTGTTATTAGAAACAAATGTCAGCCGAGCCGAAACCCAAAGGCTGTCAGTAAGCTGTACAGACCGTCTCAGCAAAGCGCAGCAAATTTTGCTCGGCGAACATTTTGATGTGATTTTACTTGACCTTTCGCTGCCCGACAGCCAAGACATAAGTACAATTGTTAACATACAAGAATACAGCCTCAATACTCCGATCGTCGTACTGACGGCGCACAACGATGAAGAACTCGCCGTGCAGTCAATCCAAGCAGGAGCTCAGGATTATCTAGTCAAGCGAAAAATCGACAGCGAAGTGTTAATGCGATCGCTCCGCTACGCAGTTGAGCGGCAGCACAACCAAGAAGCTTTGCAAAAAAGTGAAGCAAAATATCGCTCCGTAGTCGAAAATTCCCTCGTCGGAATTGCGATTATTGCTCCTCCAGTTTCCCTCTCAGAACCCACACAATGCCAGTGGTTGGAAGTTAACGATGCTTTGTGCAATTTGCTGGGATACGAGCGCCAAGAACTTTTGCACGGAAATTGGGAACAGTGGGGCTATCCTGAAGACTGGCAGGCTAGTTTAGAGCAGTTAAATAAAATTTTTGCCGGGGAGAGCGAAGGCTATATTTTAGACAAAAGATGGCGCAAAAAAGATGGAAAAATAGTTTATACTCGGGTTTCCCTGCGCTGCATCCGGGGCCGCGACGGCTCGATCGACCGGATGATTAAAGTAATTTTGGACGTGAGCGACCGCTATCGCTACGAAGCCGAAGTAAAAGCATCAGAAGAGTTTTTAAATCACACGATTAATGCTACTCCTGACCCAATTTTTGTCAAAGACGAGCAACATAGGTGGGTTGTACTAAACGATGCTTTTTGCGAATTGATGGGAAAAGGGCGATCGGAACTTATAGGTACGTCGGGATACGAGTTTTTGGGCGCAGCACAAGCCAAAGTTTTTGAGCAACAAGACGAGCAAGTATTGCAAAGAAGTATTCCCAAACAAACGGAAGAGACTTTTACAGATAGCGCAGGTCAAGAACGCATTATATCTACCAAAAAAACAGTTTTTAATAAAGCTAACGGCACTAAAATGTTGGTCGGAATCATGCGAGATGTGACCGAATACAAGCGCCAGCAAATAGCATTGCAGGAAAGCGAAGATCGATTTCAAATAATCAGCGCTAACGTGCCGGGAATGATTTATCAATACAGGCTTTATGTGGATGGCAAAACATCTTTTACTTATGTTTCTTCTGGGAGTTGGCAGCTCTACAATTTAAGACCTGAAGAAATAGAAGAAAATGCCAGCTTGGCTTTTGCTACAGTTCACACCGATGACATCTCAGACTTGCATCGATCGATCGCAACTTCAGCAGTGACTCAGGAATCTTGGCACCACCAGTGGCGGCAAGTTACGGGAGAACGAGTGAAATGGCTGCAAGGCGCGGCTAAGCCCTCCAAGCAGGCCAACGGCGATATAGTTTGGGATGGTTTGGTGATCGATGTCACCGAATTAAAACAAACACAACAAGAGCGCGATCGCTTCTTTAGCATTTCGCTAGATTTACTTTGCATTGCAGGTTTTGACGGCTATTTCAAACGCTTAAACCCTGCTTGGTCAAATGTATTAGGTTACAGCCGAGACGAACTTCTAGCCAAACCTTTTATAGAATTCGTGCATCCAGAAGACAGAGAAATAACTATAGCTGAATTAGAAAAACTTCAAAATTCTCACCCCGTTATTAACTTAGAAAACCGCTGTATTTGCCCAGATGGTACTTATAAATGGCTGTCGTGGACGGCATCACCTTTTGCTGAAGAAAGTTTAATTTATGCAGTTGCCAGAGATATTACATTGAGCAAGCAAGCTGAAGCTGAATTGCGTAAAAGTGAAGCCACTAATCGCGCTCTTTTAAACGCGATACCCGACATGATATTTCGCTGTCGCGCCGACGGCACTTTTGTAGACTTCAAACCCGCAAAAGATATCCAAACCCTGGTACCGGAAAACATATTTATTGGTCAAAAAGCACAAGACATCTTGCCTGCTGCTTTTGCTGAAAAAATATTGTCCGGCAATCAACAAGCGATCGAGACCGGCGAGATTCAAGTTGTAGAATATCAACTGCCAATTCAGGATGTACTGTGCGATTTTGAAGCGAGAATTGTCTTCTGCACCGATGACGAAATTATTGCGATCGTCCGGGATATCACCAGCCGCAAACGTTTTGAGTCAAAACTCCAGCGACAAGCAGCAGCAATGGCAGCCGCTTCCGAAGGCATAGGTATTGTCAATGCCAGCGGAGATGTGATTTATGCCAACGCAGCTAAACTCAAAATCTACGGTTACAATGCCCTCGAAGAAATATTGGGCAAAAGTTGGAAAATATTTTATGAAGGTGCAGAACTCGCAAGGTTTGAGCGGGAAATTATGCCGACTTTAGCGCACCAAGGTTATTGCAGCACAGAAGCAGTAGGCTGCCGCCGCGATGGCTCTCAATTCCCTCAAGAAGTCTCGCTGACAATTTTGCCGGAGGGCGAAATAATTTGCATTGTTCGCGATATTACTGCGAGAAAGAAAGCAGAAGCAGATTTGCAAGATAGCAAGCGGTTCGGCGATCGCATTGCTGAGGCAAGTCCTAATATTTTGTATGTTTACGACTTGATAGAACAAAAAAATATTTATGCGAATGCTTCTATCTCTCAGATTATTGGCTATACAGTAGATGAGATTCAGGCAATGGGGCCGTTGATGTTAACTTTAATGCACCCGGAAGATGCCATCAAAATGCCTGATTATTTACAGCAAGTCGCAACGGGTACAGAAGGAGAGATCTTTGAAATTGAATACCGCATCCGGCACAAGGATGGTTCTTGGCGCTGGATTGTCAGCCGAGATACTGTATTTGCAAAAACAGCAGAGGGCCAGTTAAAACAAATTCTCGGCACGGGAACTGATATTACAGAAAGCAAGCAAGCAGAAGATGAAATTAAGCTGTTGCTGGCAGCAACTCAAGCCATTAGTAAGTCGGTAGATTTTCACAGCGCTCTCCCTGATATCCTCCGGTTGCTGTGCACTGCGATCGGCTGGAATTTTGCTGAAGCTTGGATACCAGTTGCTAATGGTACTGTTTTGGAACACAGCGAAACTTGGTATGCTAGCGATCGCGATTTAGATAGGTTTGGCCAGGAAAGTAAGAAAATTAGGTTCGCGCCGGGATTGGGAGTGCCGGGACGGATTTGGTCAACCAGAAAGGTAGAATGGATTGAAGATGTTTCTGTAGTCAATAATGCATTTTTTGCCCGATCGCAAATGGCGGCAGCAGCCGGATTGAAAGCTTGTTTCGGAGTGCCGATTCGCGCCAATTCAGAGGTGCTGGCAATTTTACTGTTCTGCAAGCGCGATCCATCAATTATGGAACCGCGTATAGTAGAATTGGTCAATGCGGTAGCGACTCAGTTGGGTTCTCACATTCAGCGCAAACAAGCCGAAGAAGAATTGCGTAAAAGTGAAGAACGCTGGCAGTTAGTTCTTAAAGGCAATCAAGACGGAATTTGGGACTTGAATCTTCAAACAGATGAAGCTTTTCGATCTGCCCGCTGGCAAGAAATTATCGGTTACGCAGACGGCGAAATCGACAGCAGCAACAGCGAATGGATCGATCGCATCCATCCAGACGATCGCGATCGAGTGCAAGCCACAATCCAAGATTATCTCGATCGCCAAACCCCCAATTACGCCGCCGAATACCGCTTGCAGTGCAAAGACGGCAGCTACAAGTGGGTGCTCGCCCGCGCTCAAGCAGTCTGGGACGAAGCCGGAAACCCCCTGCGGATGGTGGGTTCGATGACCGATATCAGCGATCGCAAAGCAGCAGAATTAGCTTTGCTGCGGGTCACTCAAGCTGTGGAAAGTACCAGCGACGCGATCGCGATCGCTGACTTGAAAGGGCGGTCTATTTACCACAATCAAGCCTTCATTCAGCGTTACGGCTACACAGTGGAAGAACTCAACGAGCTAGGCGATCGCGCCGCGCTTTACATCCGGCCTAAAAGTTACAAAAAAATCTATAAAAACATTCGCAAAGGTCGCTCTTGGTGCGGCGAAGTTGCCCTGCGAACCAAGAGTGATGAAGCTGTTACCGCTCTGGTGCGAGCCGATAGCATTAAAGACATAAATGACCATTCGGTCGGGTTAATTGCCGTGATTACAGATATCACAAGACGCAAAGAATCAGAAGCATTTTTGCGCCAGCAATTAAAGCGGGAACAGTTGGCAGTAGCCATGCTGGAACGCATTCGCTCTTCTCTTAATTTAGAACAAATTCTCACCAAAGCAGTCGAAGAAGTCCGCCAGTTTTTGCAAGTAGATAGAACTGTAATTTACCAATTCAATCCTGATTGGAGCGGGTTTGTCGCAGTCGAATCGGTTGGCGAAAATACCCGATCAATTATAGGAATGGAAATTTACGATCCCTGTTTTGGAGAAGCCTACGTTCCTCTTTACCTAGATGGCCGAATTAGAGCCACAGAAGATGTTTACAATGCCGGCATCGCCGACTGTTACTTGAGTTTGTTGACTCGCCTCCAGGTGAGAGCGAGTCTGGTAGTGCCGATTTTGCAAGGCGAAAACTTGTGGGGGCTGTTGATAGCCCACCACTGCACGGGCCCGCATTCCTGGCAAAAATTGGAGGCAGAGTGCCTGAAACAATTGGGCGTGCAGTTGGCGATCGCCATTCAGCAATCGACCCTATTTGAACAAGCACAAACCGAAATAGCCGATCGCAAACAAGCAGAAGCCGCCCTGCAATTAGCCAAAGAAGCCGCCGAATCTGCCAACCGCGCTAAAAGCGACTTTCTCGCCAACATGAGCCACGAATTGCGGACGCCTTTGAACGGGATTTTAGGATACATTCAACTGCTCAAACCGGATAAGAATTTAACTGCGGAGCAACAGGAAAGTCTCAACAACGTTCACCAGTGTGGCAACCACCTGCTAACCCTGATTAATGATGTTTTAGACCTCTCGAAAATCGAAGCTAGTAAAATGGAACTGTCACCGACAAATCTGCATTTTCCCAGCTTTGTTAAAAGTATTGTCGATCTGTTCCAGATGCGCTCGCATCAAAAAGGAATTGCGTTTAATTACGAGCAGGTGTCGGCGCTGCCAGACTACGTTTTTGTTGATGAAATCAGATTGCGCCAAGTTTTGATTAATTTGCTCAGCAATGCGGTTAAGTTTACGGTGAGCGGTGGCGTGACATTCAAAGTCGGTTACGCAGAAAATTATCCTCAAACCCACTGCACAAATTCGAGTTTGACAGCCGAAGTTTCTACTCAAACAATCAATTGGACTGCGAATTTAGACAATCCGAAAAAGTCGATCGCCCCGCGGGAAACCACAGAAGCGCCCGAAGCGATCGCCACAACTACTGGCGATCGGGCCCCAACCGCTAAAATTCGCTTTCAAATCGAAGATACCGGCATCGGCATCCGGCAGAATAAACTAGAAGAAATATTTTTGCCTTTTCATCAAGTAGGCGATCGTAACAATTTCGTCGAAGGTACCGGACTAGGACTTTCCATCAGCCAAAAATTAGTCAAAATAATGGGCAGCGACATTCACGTCCAAAGTACCCCCGGCAAAGGTAGCATATTTTGGTTGGATATAGACTTGCCCGCAGTCGCCGAATATTCTGAAACCCCCTCCACCCAAGAAAAACGCCGGCTTATCGGTTTTAGAGGCAGCCACCGGAAAGTCCTGATCGTAGACGATCACGAAGTAAATCGTGCCATGCTGCACAGACTGCTTTCTCGTTTGGGCTTTGAAATTGCAGAAGCGATAGACGGCGCAGACTGTTTGCACAAAGCACAGGAATTTCTACCGGATCTAATTTTAATGGACTTGCTGATGCCAGTAATGGACGGCTGGGAAGCCACCAGGCGGCTGCGACAGTTGCCGGAATTAAAAGATGCGGTTATCCTTGCTTTGTCCGCTAGCGTTTACGAGACTACCAGGCAAAAAAGCATACTTGCAGGTTGCGATAATTTTGTCACCAAACCGATTCAAACTAACGACCTTTTAGAATTATTGCGCCTGCATTTGAGACTAGAATGGATTTACGAAGAGGGATCGGAAACCAAAAAACGCAAAGCTCAAACTCCCAAAGCATTATCGGAGATTGCGATTGCTGACTCAACAATAGTGTCTCCTGGTTCAGAGTCAGTCTTTGTCTTGTTAAGATTGGCTGCTATGGGCGATATTGAAGCTATCCTGGAGGAAACTGCTAAACTAGAAAATTCTGACCCGACATTAGTCCCTTTTGTTCAGCACGTTCGCCAACTTGCTAAAGGATTTCAGCTCAGGCAAATTCGAGATTTTTTGAAGCAACATTTGCCCTAAAATTGAGGGTAGCCAACCGATAAATTAAAATCAGTTAAATCTCACGCCCCGATCGTGATTGTCAATAACGCAATACGCTTGGATTAAACCCGATCCCCCCTTAGCCAAGAGGGCAGGCACGGGGGCACCGCCCCTACAAAGGGGGGGACAGGATTCTTCTAAAAGTCCCCCGACTATCCGGGGGATTTAGGGGGATATCCGGAAAATAAACACTGTTAACTGAACAGTATTGCCCTATAAAGAGGCTATTGCAAACGTCGGCACCTACCGAGCAACCGGGTTTCTAGAGGCACCGAAAATCCCTTGAATCTCATGTAAAATTACAACCGACAACTCACAACTCAATCATTTTAATTTTTCCCTTAAATATGAACGATAAGAATTCCGAAAGAAGCATCATACTAATTGTCGATGACAACCAAACAAATCTTGACGTACTTTTCGAGTTGTTAAGAAATTACGGATTTAAAGTATTAGTGGCTCTAGACGGCGAAAGTGCGATCGAGCAAATTGAATACATCCATCCCGACTTGATTCTTTTGGATATCATGATGCCCGGAATTGACGGTTTTGAAACTTGCCTGCGTTTGAAAGCAGACCCGTCAACCCGAGACATTCCAATCATCTTCATGAGCGCCCTTTCCGAGACCCTTGATAAAGTAAAAGGCTTTCAGACAGGAGCAGTTGACTACATCACTAAGCCTTTCCAGCACGAAGAAGTGTTGAGCCGCATAGAAACTCACTTGACAATCCGCAACTTGCAACAAAAACTCGAAGAAAAAAACCTAGAACTAGCCCAGCTCAACCAAAATCTGGAAAGACTTGTCGAACAAAAAACCAAGCAATTAATCGACCAGGAAAAAACAGCCATCATCGGACGTTTGACCCAGGGAATGGTGCACAACCTCAAAAGCCCGCTACAAGTGATCCAGACTAGCGTCGATTTGATTGAAACAAAAGCCACAAAAATCCAAGAAGACTCTTTTTTCAATTATACCAAATACATCTTTCAAGCTGTCTCAAAAATTAATCAGATTATGGATACTCTGATGATGAAAAGCAGGAAAGAACAAAACCAAGATTTGCATCCTGTAAATATCAACGATTTAGTACAGCGAGAAATTCAACTATTGGAAGGAAATATGTTTTTCAAGAATAAGATTAGAAAAAAATACTTTTATGACGAAACAATAACCAATATTCCCTTAATTTATTCCTATATTTCTCAAGTATTTTATAACTTAATAAATAATGCAATGGATGCTATGTGGGAAAGAAAAATCAGGGAAATAACTATCGTGACTCGGCAAGACAACTCGAACATATACATGGATATTGCAGATACGGGATGCGGCATAGCACCTGAAGATTTGTCAAAACTTTTTGACCCTTTTTATACGTCGAAGCCGCCTAAAGGCGAAGAACAAATCGAAGGGGAACCAACAGGAACTGGTCTCGGACTTTATACTTGTATAGAACTTTTAAAACCTTTTAACGGCGAGATTGCTATTAGCAGCAATCTCGGTCAAGGCAGCGTGTTTACAGTCGTGCTGCCCAAACAGCCGAAAAATTGATCGACTCAAATCAGTAAAATCGCCTCCGGTAACAAAACCTGAATTAAGTTCGGAATCAGGTTCGTAGTGAGCACTTTAGTCCTTCTTTATCAGGTTCGTAGTCAGGACTTTAGTCCTTCTTTATCCCAAAGATAGGCATAAAGTCCTCACTACAAACGGGCGTTACTTGTCAGTAATTCAACCGAGACCATTTGATAGTATGTTCCGTAAATTCACTGTAACTGACCTAGCTTCGCAGTCAGGAATTTAGTCCTTCTCGATCCGCGATTTTTTGCCCGGTCTCTTGCTATTTCCTTGCCAAAGGTTGTAAATTAAAATAGAGTGGATTTGCACGATCGCTAAAACTACGATAAATTTGGGTCACTAGGTTTGGAGTGAGGCGGACAACTTGCAGCAAATAGCTCAATTATATAGTAACCGCCACATCGGGCGCGGACGTAAATAACCTCATCAATAAAGCCTAGACTTGTTTATGAATCAACGCTTTGATTCCCGTACTTAAATGTCAACTGTCAAGCGGTCAACTGTCAAGCCATACCAATAAATCTCGGGCGTCTGCAAGTACCCAGCCACCCTACAGCCTGCGGTTCAAGTTTCCCAAAAATGATGCCATTCCCTCAAAAGAATGCAACTCGCCGTACTCCCAACCATGAGAGTCATCCACCATTTCCAATTATTCAATTTTTTAAATTTTTAATATAAAATGATAGGAGCTAGGTAGCTGCATCCGCAGCAGTTTTTATTGGATAAATAAAAAGTAGCAAACTGATATCGCTCGAAAAAAAGAATGCAACTTTAGACAAGCGCGAAACCCGAGACTCATCAGTAATTCCCAAATCTAAAATCCCAAATCTAAAATCTAAAATGGTATGACCTCTGTTCTTGAATCAACTTTAACGCCTGCTTGCTTGAAAGTTCTTTTAGTAGAAGACTGTGCCCAAGATGCAGCACTAATTCAAGAACTGCTGTCTGACGATCGCGAACTGAGAGCATCAATTGAGACGACCAATGTAGTTCGCATCGGGGAAGCGATAGAAATTTTAAGCAGCGATGTTTTTGATGTAATTTTATTAGATTTAACCCTCCCTGATAGCCCGAAATTTAATAATTTTTTTCGCCTCCAAGATGGCGGAATCAATATTCCGATCGTCATTTTGATAGGGGCGGATGAAGAAGAATTGGCTGTCAATTTAATTGCCGCCGGCGCTCAAGATTATCTGATAAAAAAAGAATTAGACAGCCGACTGCTGGTGCGGACGATCGAGTGCGCGATCGCCCGCCATAAGCGACAAGCAGAATGGCAAAAAAGTCAAGGAAAATACCCCCAGGTTGTTGACAATATCAAAGAAGTAGTTTTTGAAACAAATATTGCGGGCAATTGGACTTTTCTCAATCCTGCTTGGACGAAAATAACCGGATTTACGGTTGATGAAAGTTTGGGAAATTCCTGTTTGAGTTACATTCATGCTGACGACCAACACCAATATTTAAATTCCTCTAAAAATTCGACTGAAAATCAAGAAATATCCTGTTGCTATCAAATGCGATATCTTACCAAAAATGGCGAATTTCGCTGGGTAGAAATTCAGGAATTTTTGATTTTTGGCAAAAACGGCGCGGCGCAGGGAACTACTGGAACTATTAACGATATTACGGATAAAATTTTAGCCAGAGAGGAAGCGGAAGCTAATAAAAAATTTTTGAATTATACGATCGATGCAGTTGCCGATCCAATTTTTGTCAAAGATGAACAGCACCGCTGGATACTGTTAAATGATGCTTTTTGTAAGCTGATAGGCAAGCAGCGCGAGCAACTGCTAGGTAAATCGGATTACGATTTTTTCCCCAAAGAAGAAGCTGATTTTTTTTGGGAGAAAGACGAAGAAGTGTTTAGAACCGGGGAAGAAAACGACAGCGAGGAAATATTTACGGATGGCAGCGGTGCTAAGCACATTCTGTCTACAAAAAAAACCGTATTTGAAAATACCGACGGCAGTAAAATACTTGTCGGAATAATTCGAGAGGTCACTGAGGATAAGCGGAAACAATTAGCCCTGCAAGAAACCCAAGCTAGACTCCAGCAAATAGCTGCCAATTTGCCGGGAGTAATTTATCAATTCCGCCTCTCAAGTGACGGCAGACAATGTTTTCCTTACATTTCTTCTGGCAGCCGCGATTTATATGAATTGGAACCTGAAGATATTCAGGAGAATTCCGAACTTATGTTCAGTTGCATTCATCCAGACGACCTCCCAAAAATTCAAGAATCTATTGTTTATTCGGCGGTAAATATGCAGCCATGGCAGCAGGAATGGCGCGCGATTATGCGGTCTGGAAAACTTAAATGGATGCGAGGTGTTTCGAGACCAGAACGAGTTAATTTTACGACGCTTATAGGGCCGGAAGGCGATATTGTTTGGGAAGGGATGATACTGGATATTACTGATTTAAAAGAGACGGAAGCGGCTTTGCGGGAGAGTGAAGCCAGATTTCGATCGCTAATTGAGAATATTCCGGGCGCTATCTGCCGCAACTTATACGATGCTGATTGGACGATGGTGTTTGTGAGTGACGAACTTGAGGCAATTAGCGGCTATGCTGCTGGGGATTTTATTCACAACAACCGCTTGAGTTTTGCTAGCATCATCCATAAGGCAGACAGGGAAATGCTCGATCGACAAATCAGAGCGGCGGTAGACTCGAAACAGCCGTATCATGTAGAATACCGGATTGTGCGCGCTGACAGGTCGGTGCGCTGGATGTCCCAAAGGGGTAGGGCGACTTACAATCCAGAAGGGTTGGTTTTGTGGCTTGACGGAGCGATTTTTGATATTACCGATCGCAAAAACGCCGAATATACCCTGTGTTTGGTAACTCAAGCTGTAGACAGCGCTAGCGATGCAATCGCGATCGCAGATTTAGACGGCTATTCAATTTATCACAATCAAGCATTTATTCAACGCTACGGCTATACAGTTGAGGAACTAAATAATGCCGGCGGCCCAGCAGTAATGTACGCCAAATCTCAAGAGTTAAGAAAATTATTTAAAGTCCTGCGGAAAGGTTTGTCATGGAGCAATGAAATTGCACTCAGGGCTAAAAACGGCGAAATTATCGAAACTCAATTGCGAGCTGACTGCATTAAAGATAGCGCCAGCAAACCAATAGGAATGATGGCAATCATTGCTGACCTTACAGACCTAAAACGCGCCGAATCGGCATTAAAATTCAGTCAAGAGCGATTGCAGTTAGCGGTTTCAGGCAGCTCTTTGGGGCTGTGGGATTGGAATATAGCTACTGGCGAAACTTATTTCGACTCGCAGTGGAAATCAATGCTCGGTTACGCAGACACTGAAATTGACAACAACTTCCAAGGTTGGGAAAATTTGCTGCATCCCGAAGACAGAATCAGAGCAAGAGAATCTTTAAATTTATATTTTGAAGGTGGCATCGAGATCTATGAATTTGAATTTAGGATCCTCAACAAAGCCGGAAATTGGCAGTGGATTTTGGGTATGGGCAAAGTAGTCGAGTACGACGAATGGGGTGCGCCATTGCGGATGACGGGTACTCACAAAGATATCAGCGCCCGCGTTGGGGCCGAAGCCGAAAAAACGCAGTTAATCGCATCTCTACAAGAACTTGCCGACCAATTGCAATATGCACAAGAAATTGCCCGCATGGGAACTTGGGAATTCGATATAGAGACCGGTATTGTTAATTGGTCTGCCGAAGTGTTTCGAGTTTACTGTAGAGAATTTAATTGGCAGCCGACAATGACAGAAGTTTTAGAGCAAATTCATCCCGATGACAAAGAAAGCGTTACAGAAGCTTTGCAAAAGGCGGTGAATGAAGGGATAGCTTTCGACATCGACCACCGCATATGTTTTCTATCAGCAGAAATCCGGCACGTTAACTGTAAAGGACAAGCTGTTAAAAATGACTTGGGTAAGGTGGTGCGACTGTTTGGCACGGAAATCGATATTACCGATCGCAAAAAAGCAGAAATTGCTTTGCAAGAAAGCGAACAGCGATTTCGGGCTGTATTTGAACAAGCGGCGATCGGGATTGTTAAAGTGTCACCCGAAGGTAGTTTCTTGAATGCCAATCAAGGCTTTTGCAATATTATCGGATACTCAGAATTGGAACTGAAAGCACGAAATGTTTGGGAGATTTCTCACCCCGAAGATGTAGAAGCAGATGTCGAGTCTGCCCAAAGACTGTTAGCTGGGGAAATTTTGAATTATTCACTTGAGAAACGCTTTGTGCACAAAGACGGTTCATTTGTTTGGGCTAATGTGACTGTATCTTTAGTGCGGGACGGGTTTGGGGAACCAAGCTACGGAATTGCTGTGATTGAAGATATTAATCACCGCAAACTTGCCGAGTCTATCTTGCGCCAGCAATTAAAACAAGAACGCTTGGTGGTAGGGATGCTGGAACGCATTCGCTCTTCTCTAAATTTAGAAGAAATCTTGACAAAAGCTGTTGCTGAAATACGGCATTTTCTGCAAACAGACCGGACAATTATTTATCGGTTTAATCCCGATTGGAGCGGTTTTGTAGCAGTTGAGGCGGTGGCTGAAAATTGGCGGTCGCTTCAGGGAATAAATATTAACGATTCTTGCTTTAAAGACAGCTATGGTTCTGCTTACCAAAACGGTCGCACTGTAGCTGTGGATGATATTTACAAAGCCGGTCTTTCTGAGTGCTACATTAATTTATTAGCTCAATTTCAGGTGCGAGCTAATTTGGTAGTGCCGATTTTGCAAGGTGAGAAGTTGTGGGGCTTGTTGATTGCTCACGAGTGCGCTGGCTGCCGCCAATGGCTAAAAATTGAGGTGGAGTGTCTCAAACAAATTAGCGTGCAGTTAGCGATCGCGATCCAGCAATCGACGCTGTTTGAGCAAGCGCAAACTGAAATTGCCGATCGCAAACAAGCGGAGTCAGCTTTGCAGGAATCGGAAGCGCGCGAACGTTCAAAAGCGCGAGAGTTGGAAGCAGCTATTAACAAACTCAGAACCACTCAAGCTCAGCTCGTTCAAAATGAAAAAATGGTGAGTTTGGGTCAGTTAGTTGCTGGTGTCGCTCACGAAATTAATAACCCAGTTAGCTTTATTCACGGCAATCTCAGTCCGGCTCGCCGTTACAGTTTAGATTTGTTGGAATTGATTAAAGTTTATCAAGATTACTGTCCTAATCCTCCGGCTCAAGTGTTAGATAAACTCAATGAAATAGACTTGGATTATATTGCTGACGATTTCCCGAAATTGTTTACTTCTATGCAAGTAGGAACCGAGCGAATTGTCGAAATTGTCAAATCATTACGCAATTTTTCCCGGTTGGACGAGTCTGCTGGTAAGTCGGCGAACATTCACGAGGGAATTGACAGCACTTTGATGATTTTGCAAAATCGCTTGAAATCTCACAGCAGCCGTCCGGGGATTCAGATTGTTAAAGATTACCAGTTATTGCCGCAAGTTGAATGTTTTCCGGGCGAGTTGAATCAGGTATTTATGAATATTTTGATTAATGCGATCGATGCTTTGGAGGAACGGGACAAGGGGCGGACGATCGAGGAGTGCGATCGACATCCCAGTACGATCGCGATTCGGACTTATGAGGCTGCTGCGGGCTTCGTAGCGGTATCTATTGCGGACAACGGCGGGGGGATACCGGAGCTAGTGCGATCGAGGCTGTTTGACCCGTTTTTCACGACTAAGCCTGTGGGCAAGGGCACGGGTTTGGGACTGTCGATTTCTCACTCGATTGTAGTCGATCGCCACGGCGGCAGATTGACCTGTATTTCGACACTGGGAGAGGGATCGGAGTTTTTGATTGAAATTCCCGTGCGATCGAATTTAACTGGTACCAGTTCAACAGTTGACGGTTGACAGTTGTTATTTGTTATTTGTTATTTGTTATAGCGGTTCTCAGATAGATTAGGTACGTTGTTGGGATGCGAGCCCTCTTTGTTTAAGTGGTTATATAACAATACGGTTTACTTAACACTATTTATGCGCCGGAGATCCCCCTCGCATCCCCCTTAAAAAGCTATGCTTTATAAACATCTTTATTAACAAGAAATTTGACAAAAGTAACTACTTGTGTAGGAGCCATTGGGGATCTCGCTTCTGATTGAATGGCAATTATCCTGCAAAAAATGTTCATTGATGTCTGCCTCTTGCAATGAGTTTGCTCAAGGGATCTGGGGGT
>RDXX01000144.1 GCA_004292955.1 Oscillatoriales cyanobacterium
GTTGCTGACTGTCAAGTCGGACGATATGCAGGGTAGAAATGAAGCCTTGAATGCGATCGTCAAAGGCAAAGCCATCCCGCGCCCCGGTACGCCGGAATCGTTTAAGGTGCTGATGCGGGAGTTGCAGTCTTTGTGCTTGGACATTGCCGTGCACAAGGTGAATACGAACGACGAAGGCAGCGAGCACGTAGAAGTCGATTTGATGGCGGATGCTGGTGGGCGGCGATCGCCCTCCAGGCCTACCTACGAATCGCTTTCTCGCGACGAACTCGACGAGGATTAGGGATTAAAGATTTTAGATTTTTTGGCAACATTCAATCTAAAATCTTTAATCGATACTCTCAAATGAAAATGCCTCAACAGTGTTCGTACCACTGCTGAGGCGAATCAACGCTCTAACAAGGAGAGACGCTGACATGATTATTGTAACAGTTATCCCTGGAATTGAAGGAGAATTAGACCTGGAGACAGGCTGTATTAATTGGCAAGGCAGTAAGTTTGGTAACGGTTATGGGCGCAAGTGGATCGATGGCAAAACGGTATTAGTCCACCGATTAGTCCTCGAATCGAAAATAGCAGGATTCCTCGATTCCAGTTATTTTGCTTGCCACACCTGCGATAATCCAGGCTGCATCAACCCGGAACATCTCGTAGCGGGGTCTGCTGCTGAGAATACCGGACAGATGATGGGGCGCGATCGCAAAACTCCCAGACGAAAAAGCATTGCGGGAATTGATAAATTGTCGATCGCACAACTGCGGGAAATTCAGACTAAATATTTATCGGGAAAAGTCAAGAACCACCTAGCAAAAGAGTATGGGGTACAACATGAAACTATTACTAAGATCGTTCAGACAAATATTCCCGATAACTTCACCACATTTTCCCCACGTTTTTTAGGAGAAATTCAAGACAACGGCTGCATAATTTTCCAAGGCGCAAAAGATGGTTCAGGCTATGGCAGATACTTCAAAAATGGGAAATTAAAATCAGTTACTCGTGCTGTTTTAGCAGAGAAATTAGGATATGAACTTCCCACCTATATGGATGCTTGTCATACTTGCGATACTCCCAGTTGTATTAATCCAGAACACCTCTGGGCTGGTACTCGCACTCAGAATTTATTAGATGCTTCCCAAAAAGGACGCACCCAAGGAAAAAGTCATCCCCTTTCCAATGCCAAATTAGACTGGGAAAAAGTGCGAGAAATCCGGCAAAAACTAGCAGCAGGAGAAAGAATGAAGGATTTAGCTGAAGCATACAGCGTACATCCGATAACTATACACAATATTAAGTATCACCTGACTTGGAAGGAAGAAGGCGAAGAGGTTCCGATTCCTCGTATGGGTGGATATCTCGATCGCAAACTGACTTTGGCTCAAGCACAGGATGTGCGAGAACGAATTAAAGCTGGAGAATCTATTCCTAAGATAGCTCTGGAATTTGAAGTATCCAGAAGTGTTATTCATGACATTAAAAATAATGTCACATATAAAGGAGTTTGACATTGATTTAATTGCAAAACAATCAATCAAAACAGATAAATTACAGCAAACAATTTCAAGTAAATCATCGAGTGGAGTCAAGAATGGCTAAGATAGAACAACGATTTGATTACGTAAAGATTGGGTTAGCTTCACCAGAAAGAATTAGACAATGGGGAGAGAGAACTTTACCCAATGGTCAGCTAACTGGTGAGATCATCAAACCAGAAACCATAAATTATAGAACATTAAAACCGGAAATGGACGGCTTGTTTTGTGAGCGCATTTTTGGGCCTGCAAAAGATTGGGAATGTCATTGTGGTAAGTACAAAAGAGTGCGTCATAGAGGCATTGTTTGCGAGAGATGCGGTGTGGAAGTCACTGAATCTCGCGTCCGCCGCCACCGCATGGGATTTATCAAATTAGCAGCTCCAGTAGCTCACGTTTGGTATCTCAAAGGCATCCCCAGTTACATGGCAATTCTGTTAGATATGCCCCTGCGAGATGTCGAACAAATTGTCTATTTCAATGCCTATGTTGTGCTGAATGCTGGTAATGCTGAAAAGCTCCAATACAAGCAATTGCTCACCGAAGATGCTTGGCTGGAAATAGAAGATGAACTTTACAGTGAAGATTCCACGCTGACAGGCGTAGAAGTAGGCATTGGTGCGGAAGCTTTGCAAGTTTTGCTGCAAAATATTCCGCTAGAAAGCGAAGCGGAAAAGCTGCGGGAAGATATTGCTAATGCTAAAGGTCAAAAACGCGCGAAGTTAATTAAACGTTTGCGGGTAATTGACAACTTTATCGCTACGGGTTCTCATCCCGATTGGATGGTACTCAATGTGATTCCGGTGATTCCCCCAGACTTGCGGCCGATGGTACAGCTAGACGGTGGACGTTTTGCAACCAGTGACCTTAATGACCTTTATCGGAGAGTTATTAACCGCAATAATCGCTTGGCCAGATTGCAAGAAATTTTGGCGCCGGAAATTATCATTCGCAACGAAAAGCGGATGTTACAAGAGGCTGTGGATGCGCTGATTGATAACGGCCGCCGTGGCCGGACTGTGGTGGGCGCAAACAACCGTCCGCTGAAGTCGCTGTCGGACATTATTGAAGGGAAACAAGGTCGTTTCCGGCAAAACTTGCTGGGTAAACGGGTTGACTACTCTGGACGTTCGGTAATTGTGGTGGGGCCGAAACTGAAGATTCATCAGTGCGGTTTGCCGAGGGAAATGGCGATCGAGCTTTTCCAGCCCTTCGTCATCCACCGCCTGATCCGCCAAGGACTCGTCAACAACATCAAAGCAGCCAAAAAACTGATTCAACGCAACGATCCCAGCGTTTGGGACGTGCTGCAAGAGGTAATTGAAGGACACCCTGTCATGCTGAACCGGGCTCCTACGCTGCACCGTTTGGGGATTCAAGCTTTTGAGCCGATTTTGGTGGACGGGAGGGCGATTCAGCTTCACCCGCTAGTCTGTCCGGCTTTTAACGCTGACTTTGACGGCGACCAAATGGCGGTACACGTGCCTTTGTCTCTGGAATCTCAGGCTGAAGCGCGCTTGCTGATGTTGGCTTCTAATAACATTATGTCGCCGGCAACTGGAAGACCGATCGTCACTCCTTCTCAAGATATGGTGCTCGGTTGCTATTACTTGACAGCCGACAATCCTAACGGTCAAAAAGGAGCAGGTCATTACTTCTCTAATCTTAATGATGCGGTTGTAGCTTACGAACAAGGAGTCGTGGACTTGCACTCCTACGTGTGGGTGAGGTTTCAAGGCGCGATCGAAAACACAGAACCCGAAGGTGAACCGCTGAAGGTGGAGCGATCGACTGACGGTACTGTGACGAAAGAATACAAGTTCCGCCGCGTTCGGGAAGATGCAGAGGGTAAGAGGATCAATCAGTTTATTCGGACTACTCCGGGCAGGATTATTTATCACCAAACGATCGAATCGGTAATTAACAATTAGGAATTGGGTAATTGTTCAACAGTTGACAGTTGACAGTTGACAGTTGACAGTTTGAGAGCGACCTTTACCTAGAAGGAAGAGGATTGGAGTAATGAATAGTCTGATTTTAATTTCTCCCTCAAAGACTTGGGGCTTTCAACCAATTCTTTCTGGTAATTGGTAATTGGTAAGTCCTAAAGGCGAAAAAAATGAGGTGCGACTTAGCGGCAAGGTAGACAAAGCAAACCCTAAATATCGATGTTAGGCTGCTGAAATTCTATTAATTACCAATGACCAATGACCAATGACTAATGACAAGGTTCGCGAGCTCTTAAGCTCGCACTTCTGACCAATGACTAATGACAAGGTTCGCGAGCTCTTAAGCTCGCACTTCTGACCAATGACTAAATTACTAACAGCAGAAAAATGACAGAAAATAAGGAAAATAAGGAAATTGTTTTTCGCAATCGAGTTGTTGACAAAGGTCAGCTCAAAAAATTAATCTCTTGGTCATTCATGAACTATGGAACGGCCCGCACGGCGCAAATGGCCGACAAACTCAAAGACTTGGGTTTTCGGTTTGCGACCAGAGCGGGAGTTTCAATTAGCGTAGACGACCTGCAAGTACCGCCAATCAAACGACAACTGCTCGAAGCAGCCGAAGAAGAAATCCGAATCACCGAACAAAAATACACCAGAGGCGAAATCACCGAAGTCGAACGCTTCCAAAAAGTAATCGACACCTGGAACAGCACCTCAGAAGACCTCAAAGACGAAGTAGTCAAAAACTTCCGAGCC
>RDXX01000049.1 GCA_004292955.1 Oscillatoriales cyanobacterium
TTCTTTATTAAGCTTTGTTAAATACAGAAGGCGGTTGAAACCGCTACCGACTTATCCCCATGTCTAAAGCCAGGGGCTTGCGTCTCGCTCTTTGGTCAATTGTCAGTTTTCAGTTGTCATCAGGAACAAATAAAAATTCCTCAACAACTAATAACCAATAACCAATAACCAATAACCAATAACAATTTAATCTACCATCGAAAACGTCAATTCTCCTTCACAAACTTTTTGTCCGTCCACTTCTGCAATCGCCTGCATTTTTCCGAAGCGGCGGCGTTTTACCCAGAGCAATTCTACAGTCATCAGCAACCGATCGCCCGGTACAACCTGACGGCGGAATTTGACTTTATCAATGCCGGTAAACATCCACAATCCTTGCTCAATGTCCGGTAACTGACCGAGAACCATACCGCCAACTTGAGCCATCGCTTCGACAATTAAGACACCCGGCATAATCGGTCTTCCGGGAAAATGCCCTTGAAAATGTGGTTCGTTGAAAGTCACATTTTTAATTCCTACAGCCCGCACTCCCGGCACGTAATCAACAATCCTGTCTACGAGTGCAAAAGGATAGCGGTGAGGCAATATTTTCTGGATTTCTTCGAGAGTAAAAGTAGATTTAACCGCTGGAGAATTCTCACCGTTTTCTGTGGAAACGGATTCGGAATTAGCAGTATTGAGGGTGTTAACTTCAGTCAGCGTGGACATTGCTTGAAGACTTTTGAGTGTGGTAAAAACGCGAGGGATCGCGTCTAGGTTTGTGAATTGTAACTGCTACGGACAAGCTGGAAGCTTTTCTAACTTGTCTGTAGCACGGCCTCTGTTTGGAGGAAGCATCTCAGTTTTGCTTATACAATACGCGAGCAGGGACAGCACTCAAACAAAACAATGCTGTTTACGAAAATGAGATGCTCCCAGCTTGGGAGTTCAGGGCTTTGGCAAGTTGGACGTGGAGGTTGTGACTGGCTTTGTAAGCCAAGTAATGAGCTTTTGGCAAAGTTCCCAGCAGGCTGAGGTCGCCTACTAAGTCTAAGATTTTATGCCGCACTGGTTCGTTGGCAAATCTCAAGGGCGGGTTGAGCCAGCCGGATCGATCGCAAACTAGGGCGTTCTCTAGGGTACCACCTTTGATCAAACCTGCTTGTCGCAATTGTTCAACTTGGCGGGCAAGTCCAAAAGTGCGGGCTGGGGCGATCGCGCTGGCAAAACTTTCTACCTCTGGCGACCAACTGTACCATTGATTGCCGATCGCCTGTTCCTCAAAATCAATTCCGTAACTAAACCGAGTTTGAGCCGACGGTAGGGCGGCGACAAAAGCATCCCCGTGACGCACCCAAATCGGCTCAGTCAGGACGAATGAGGGATTTGGCTCTTCCTGGCATTCTTGAGGAATTAGGCCACTATGGGCGATCGCCTCTACCCAAACCAGAGCCGAACCGTCCAGCAGCGGTACTTCTGGCCCATCAACCTCAATTCGAGCATTATCCGTTCCCATCCCCACCAAAGCGCCTAATAGATGCTCTACAGTGCGAATTTGATCACCTGTCGCACCAGCCAATTCAGTAGAAAGTGCAGTCTGACAAACCGCCTCAATTGTTGCCGGAATTATCGGAGCACCGGGCAAGTCAATTCTGACAAAATAGCGGCCTTCTCCAACCGCAGCGGGCAAGACTCGGACGCGAGTTTGTTCGCCGCTGTGCAAACCAATTCCCGACACTTCAAATTTAGATTTTAAGGTACTTTGAGTCATGGAAGAAGGAAGAAGGAAGAAGGAAGAAGGAAGAAGGAAGAGGGAAGAAGGAAGAGGGAAGAAGGAAGAGGGAAGAAGGAAGAGGGGGAGAGAGGGAGAATCAGTAATTAGCGATTACCAATTACCAATTACCCATTACCAATTACCAATTACCAATTACCCATTACCAATTACCAATTACCAATTACTCCTAACTAATGACTAATGACTACTGACTAATGACTCTTCAATTAGAATCGCTCACCAATCCCAAAGTGAATTTGATTATCACCAGTGTCGTTGATACCGTAATCGATCCGGATCGGGCCTAAAGGAGATTGAATCCGCACGCCGAGGCCGTAACCGTAACCGCTACCGGGCTTTCTGCGAACACCAGCCGGGTCGCCGGGGACATCTTTGCCCGTGCCCAAGTCGGTGCCTGCATCCAAAAATAGCGCTCCGCCGATAAACGAAATAATCGGGAAACGGTACTCCACGCTGCCTTCTAGGAAGCTGCGGCCGGCTCCGATTTCGCCTTCGTTGTATCCGCGCACAGAGTTGGCACCACCTAAGGCAAAGGCTTCGTAGGGAGGCAAATCTCCGAATACGGTGCCGGCTTTGAAGCTAAATGCCAGGGTTTGGGGGCCGGGGGTAAAGTTTGTGTACTTGACTGGTAGATAAAAGCTGTAGCTGGCGCGCAGGCGGTTGAGCAGGATGCTGCCGGAACCTACAGGAATTGATTGTTCCATGCCAAATCTGAGCAGGGAACCGCTGGTGGGGCGGAGGGGGTCGTTGCGCCGATCGCGCACAGCACCTGCTTGAATGGTTGTCAAGTCATCGGAACCAGAGTTGCTAAAACTTAGCTGGTTGCCGAGTGCATCCTCGGATTCGCGCCGGCCTTTGCGATCGGTAATTGAGACTCGCTGGTATTGCAAACCGAGTGAAGCTGTCCACTCAGAATCTGCAAAAGGATCGCGCGACAAGGGACGGGTAAAATTGATGCCGCCACCGGTGCGGACGATGCGGGGTCGATCGTCATTTGCCAATCTGACTTCCCTCTCGCCGCCGTCAAAAATCACGCTGATCGATCGCCTTCTAAAAATATTAGCCGTGAAAGAAGTTCGGTAAGGATCGCCCGCAATCCAGGGATCGGTAAAACTCAAGTCAAACAGGGTTTGGCGTTCCCCGATTTGTACTTCAGCCCCCAATTTTTGGTTCCTACCGTTCAAGTTTTGCTGCTGGTAACTCACCGTACCGAACAAACCCGTCGCGGAACTCAAACCCGCACCCGCAGCCAGAGAACCTGTATTTTTCTCAATGACGTTGACAATTACCCTTGCCTTGCGGGGGTCAGTCGTTCCCGGTTCCAAAGCAAGCCGCACGTCTTCAAAAATCCCCAAACCAAACACTCGCCTCAAATCTCTTTCCGCCTTGGTGCGGTTAAAGATATCTCCGGGCTTGAGTTGTACTTCACGGGTGATCACATAGCGGCGGGTGTTACCTCCGATCGTCTGACCGGTCGCATCCGTTGCCTCTCCTTCCTTGTTCAGGAAGCGGACATCAACGGATTCGATCTGGCCTTCTGCCACTACCAAGGTGACAGTGCCGTCGTCTGCTACTTGTGGCGCATCAGTAATTTGGCCCAAAACATAGCCGTTTTCTTGATACCAGGCATTAATTTTTTTCACTCCCTCCTCAAAGCGGCGGAGGTTGAGAATTTTGCCGTACTGATCGCGGAAGCTATCGTCAATTACGCTTTGGGGCAGCACTTGCTGACCGGTGATTGTCACTCCCCGCAGCACCGGATTTGGCTGCACGATAAAACTCACCCGCACGCCTAAGGGGGTGTCTTCCGGGACTGCACGCACGTTTCTGAAAAAGCCGGTGGCAAAAATGGCGTTGATGTCTTGTTGCAGTTGGCTGCGGTTGGTCGTGCGTCCCGGTTGGGTGCTGATGACTCGGTAAATCTCGCTTGCCAGGTCTCCGGTTGCCCCGGTAACGGTAACTTCGGCAACTAGCACTTGCGGTTCTGCTGCCCCGGCTGGTGCGGGGGCTGGTCTGGGCTGCGGTGTTCCTGGGCCCGAGGGCAATGTCGGAAGGGTGTTAGCCGGCGGTCTGGTCGGGGCCGGTCTGGTCGGGGCCGGTCTAGCCGGGGCCGGTCTGGGGGGAATTTGGGCGTTTTGGACGATCGCCCCTGATTCATCCTGGGCTGGTTTAGGAGAAACTTGGAGGTCTTGGACGATCGCCCCTGATTCGTCCTGTTTCCGAGGCTCTACGGCAACCCAGGTGGGCGAAACACCCGTCTCCGAGGGGGGGAGCGGGCTAGCCACTTGTGCCTCTGGCAGGGCATTTTGGCTGCTAGAGGCGACGGGATTGGATGCAATCTCCGGTTGGAGTTGCACCTGTGCGGGCGAAACCGGGGTTACTGGGTCTGTGACTCGGTTTGGGGGTTCGCGATCGTCTTCTCCTCTGCGAGGGGCCGCCGCTATTTTTAGGGCTGCCGCTGGGCTGCTGTTAGCGGCTGTGCGGTTTTGAGGAGAATTTTGGGTTAATTCTGGAACGGGGCGATCGGGTAATTCGATCGACGGGGCGGAAGGAACGGCAGCCAAAGCTTCCTCTGTTGATTCAGAGTAGGATGTTTGACCACTTGCCGAATTTGATAATCCGAAGGTTGCTGAGACAGTAAAAACTGCCACCAATACAGCAGATAAACGCATTTTTGTTCACTCTTTTGGGCAATCACACACACGACATTATTTAGTCATCAGTCATTAGTCATTAGTCATTAGTCATTAGTTATTGGTCATTGGCCAAACAGGGCATTGGCCAAACAGGGCATTGGGCAAACAGGGCATTGGGCATTAGTCATTAGTCATTAGACCTCTTGCATAAGTCTTTGAGCGATCCTTCAACCGCAGATATCAGACAGATAAACACAGATAAACGCAGATGATCTCAGGGTGTTTTCCGATTTTTGCAAGAAGTCTATTAGTCATTAGTCATTAGTCATTAGTCATTGGGCATTGGGCATTGGGTATTAGTCATTAGTCATTAGTCATGAGTCATTAGTTAACTGTCAACTGTCAACTGTCAACTGTCAACTGTTTATCTATCCCCCGCAGGGCTGTCGTAGTGCCCCCAAATTTTAGACTAAGAGTTCAACCTCCCAGATTCATTTGTGAAGTAAATCTAAAATTTAAAATCGACTGACCGCTAAATAACCACACAAAAATAATTACATAAAGACTCCTTGCTAGGCAAGGGTTTCAGTCGAAATTTCGTGTAATTAATTCGGAACTACTACTTAATTGTTGACTGTTCACCGCTGATTGCTGACATTAAAGGCAGAAGGGGTACAAACTGTGCAATTCTAGCGCATTTCCAGCCTCTATACTTTCTGAGCTAAAACCCGCTGGAGAACTTGTTGGTAAGCGCTTTCTACCGATCCCAAGTCGCGGCGGAATCTGTCTTTGTCCATCACACGGGCGTCGGGGTCAGTTTCTGCGTTGTCCCAGAGGCGACAAGTGTCGGGACTGATTTCGTCGGCGAGGATCAGATTTTGATGTTGGTCGATACCAAATTCCAGTTTGAAGTCTACCAGGGTGATGCCGCACAGGGTAAAAAATTCTTTGAGTATTTCGTTAATTTCACGGGCGGCGATCGACAGTTGCTTTACTTGTTCGGGGGTAGCTAGCTGCATTAACTGCAATCTGCCGCGGGTTAGCAGCGGGTCTCCCAGATCGTCGTTTTTGTAATAAAATTCCACCAGCGGCGGATTGATAATTGTACCGAGGGCGATTCCCGTTTGTTTGCAAAGACTACCGGCGGCAATGTTTCTGACGACGACTTCTAAGGGCAAGATGCCGACGCGGCAGACTCGCATTTGGTTGGGGGCGGGCGTGTCGATGAAGTGGGTGGGAATGCCTTTGGCTTCTAGCATCCGAAACAGGTGGGCGGATATGGCGCAGTTAATTTCGCCTTTGCCGGCGATGCTGCCGCGTTTTTGGGCGTTAAAGGCTGTGGCGTCGTCTTTGAAGTGGGTCAGCAAGATTTCGCTGTCTTCGGTGGAGTACAGGATTTTGGCTTTGCCTTCGTAGAGTTTGCGATCGGCTGACATGGCGATTAATAATATAGATGAGTTTGAGATTTTACCGTAGCTCGATCGCAAATTATACCATTTTAGATGTGAGATTTTAGATAGGGAATGCCCGATCGTGTATAGGTTTAGAGCTTACTTACCACAATACTTCGGACAGTTTTTTAACGGCCGTGTAAGCCGAGAGCGAGTAAGCCCTGCCATTTTTACGCATTTTCTGAAACTTAGGGCTGAACTTAAACATTGAAAAAATAGTCCAGCATATGGTCAGTAAGGGTTTCGGAGGCTCGACTAGATCTAAAACTGTCCGAAGTATTGTTACCAGAAAGAATTGGATTAAAGCCGGAACCCTTGTAGGGAGAAATTAAAATCAGACTATTCATTACTTCAATCCTCGGACTTCTGCGTAGAGGTCGCTCTCTGGGGGTCAACTGTCAACTGTCAACTGTCAACTGTGGAAGCCTCCAGATATATACTGCGATCGGCCCAGGCATAAATGATTCTTGACAAAGCACAATAGAGATTAGACCTGCTGGGTTCGCGATCGGTGCTGAATGAAGCTCACCATACAGACTGGCGCTTAAAAAACATCTGTAAAATGGCTGATTTATGGAAGACAAAAAAATTCATATCCTCTTGGTAGAAGATGATGAGGTGGATGTGATGAACGTCCGGCGAGCGTTCAAAAAAAATAACATTGTTAACCCCCTCTACTTGGCTGCAAACGGATTAGAAGCTCTGCATATATTGCGCCAAGAAAGCAAAACAGAGCCTGCAATGCCTCAAGCACGCCGATTGATTTTGCTCGACTTGAATATGCCGAGAATGAACGGCATCGAGTTTTTGCGAGAATTGCGGCTGGATGAAAAGTTGAAGTCGATTCCAGTGATCGTCCTCACTACTTCTAATGAAGATAGAGACAAGGTAGAAGCTTATAATTTGAATGTAGCTGGTTATATTCTTAAGCCCGTCACTTTTTCTAACTTTGTGGAAGTTATGGCTACCCTCAACAAATACTGGATGCTGAGCGAAATTCCCTAAGCCATAGAAAAGAGAACAGCAAAATTTCAAGATGGCTGTTGTGATTTTGGGAGCGGTATAGCGGTTCTCAAAAAAGTGAGGTATGCCTGCGTGCCCTATGCCCTATGCCCTATGCCCTATGCCCTATGCCCAATCGTCCGCGAATCTTTCTGAGAAAGGCTATACCTTTGTTTTAGATACTTTTGGGATGCCGCAGTTTTTTTCAGATTAATTCACAATTCGGTTGTTATGGACAAACTTATCAAAATTCTGATAGTTGATGACGATGAAGTCGATCGCATGGCGGTCAAACGCTCGCTCAAGTCTGCTCGGGTTTCGGTAGAAGTTACTGAAGCCGAAGACTGCGCCGATGCTCTGGCAAAATTATTGGTGAGGAAAAGTTCTAGTATAGCAGCGGCGAAACTCTCGCATCCAGATAAATCTCAAAAGTTAAGCGAGGTTGAGGAAACAGACAATTCGCTGCTATTAAATCAGATATTTGACTGCAAATTTGACTGCGTATTCCTAGACTACCGCTTGCCAGACGGAGACGGACTGAGTTTGGTAAAAAATGTACGGGAATCTGGGCTGAAAGTTCCGTTAATTGTACTTACCGGGCAAGGCGACGAACAAATTGCTGTGGAATTGATGAAGGCGGGAGCTTCTGATTATATCGCTAAAGGCAAGATGTCTGCTGAGAGTTTGTCGCGCAGTTTGCAGAATGCCCTTCGCGTTTACCGCGCCGAATCTCAGGCGTTTCATGCCAGTCAACAACTTAAGGAAAGCGAGGAAAGGTACAGGTTAGTTTTAGAGGGTGTAAATGACGGAATTTGGGATTGGGATTTAAGTAAAAATGAGGTTTATTGGAACGATCGCCTTTTGGAAATTATCGGTTTGCCGCGAGAGCAATTTGGCAGCACGATGGATGCTCTCTACAGCCGCCTGCACCCCGATGACAAGGACGGCATCGTCCGGGCGATCGCAGCTCATCTAGAACAAGCGATCGACTACAATGTAGAATTCCGGCTGCTGCACTCCTCAGGAGCTTACCGCTACTGCACTTCCCAGGGCAAAGCCCAGCGAAATTCCCAAGGAAAAGCGCTGCGGATGGCCGGCATGATTAGCGATATTACCGATCGCAAACAAGCCGAAGACGCGCTAGAAAGAGAACGGCAGCAACTGAAACAAATTATTACCTGCGTGCCGGTAGCAATGGCGATGTTCGATACCCAAATGCGCTATTTAGCTAACTCTCACCAATGGCTGACTCAATTTAATTTCGAGTGGCAGTCCCTGACAAATCTCAGTCATTACGAATTGTTTCCAGATACGCCAAATCGCTGGAAAATGATGTATCAAGAAGTGTTAAAGGGTGAGGTAATTTCTGTGAGCGAAGATGCTTGGGAACGAGCAGACGGCTCTGTTATATACCTGCGCTGGGCAGCTCACCCTTGGTACAATCCCGACGGCCAAGTGGGGGGAATGGTAATGGTAGCCGACAAGATTAATGAGTTGGTGGAAGCCCGAGAAACTGCCCTAGAAGCGAGCCGGGTAAAGTCGCAGTTTTTGGCGAACATGAGTCACGAAATTCGCACTCCGATGAATGGCGTTTTGGGCATGGCTCAATTGCTGCTGCGCGCTCCTCTGGAACCAAAACAGCGGGAGTCGGCTCAGACTATTTACCGCAGTGCTGAACATTTGCTGAGCGTGATTAATGATATCCTCGATTTTTCTAAGATAGAAGCCGGAGAAATGCGGCTGGAAAAGGCAGATTTTGATTTGCATAGCTGCCTGGAATCGGTGATAGAAATGGTTGCACCTTTGGCTGAGGAAAAAAATATTGAATTGAATTTTTTAATTGACAGTGCGGTGCCTAAAAAGTTGGTGGGCGACTCGGGCAGGTTGAAGCAAATATTGCTCAATTTGACGGTAAATGCGATCAAATTTACCGATCGCGGCCAAGTCTTAGTTCACGTGACTGTGAAACGGGGCAACCGATTGGCAGACGGCAGACAAGGAGAAAGTTTGCTATTTTCGGTGCGCGATACTGGCATTGGAATTTCGCCGGAAGGGCAGACAAAACTGTTCCAATCTTTTTCTCAGGTAGACGCTTCTCCAACTAGGGCTTACGGCGGGACGGGTTTGGGTTTGGCTATTTGCAAGCAGTTAGTCGAAATGATGGGAGGTGCCATTGGGATTCGCAGTTTTCTCGGCAACGGTTCGACATTTTGGTTTGCTGTACCTTTGGAAAAACAGTTGCAAGTTGAGCCTCAGACTGCCGAACTTGCTCTTAAGAAGCTGTTAGTAGTCTCGGGAAGCGCTTTGAAGAGGGCGGCGGTGCGATCGCTCGCTCAAAGGTGGGGCGCCCGCTGCTACGAAGCAGAAAGCGCTGCTGCTGCTTTGACTTGGTTGAAAAATGCCAATAGCAGCATTTCTGGGCATTCAGAGGAAGGCGAAAAAAGCTGCGATGCGGTGCTGGTGGACTTGCAAATGCCGGATTTGGATGCTGAGGAATTTGCCCGGAAAGTGCGATCGACCTCGACATTTGCCTCGTTAATCGCCATGACTGCTTTGCGGGAACAGCCGAAAGCTGAAGCACTTTGCTGTCATGGTTTTAGCGGCTATTTAATCGAGCCGGTGCGGCCTTCCCGCTTGCTTGAAGCTTTGCTGGCATCGGTTAAGGGAACGGGAGAGTTTGACAGCTTGGAGGCTGCTAATACTTGCAAATTACTAGGAGTCAATTCTCGATATGTTACTCCCTATTCACCCTCATCTCTGAGAATATTGCTGGCGGAAGACCACCCGATCAATCAACAAGTTATTGTCGAACAGTTGACAGCTTTAGGCTATCATGCTGACTGCGCCTCCAACGGTCAAGAAGCGCTAGACTTGCTGGCACAAAAAAGCTATAATTTGGTGTTTATGGACTGTCAAATGCCAATACTTGACGGTTATGAAACGACAAAAAAGTTAAGGGAGCGAGAAAAGGGCGATCGGCATACTTTTGTGATTGCTTTAACGGCTCACGCTATGCCGGGAGAACGAGAAAAGTGTCTGGCGGCGGGGATGGATGATTATCTCAGCAAACCTGTAGATTTAGATACTTTGGCCGTGGCGCTGAAAAAATATGAATCCCAAAATGTTGAGTTTAAAAATAAGTATGGAGTTAAAGGTATTAATTTGGTACAAAATCCTCAATTAGAAACAAATTATCCAGAAGTTTTGGAAGCAGCAATGCCTGTGGCTGTGCCGGCACCAAGGGCGATTCCCTGCGGGATAGCTTCGCTTCACGAACTTCAAGCTTGGGAACACGCAGACTGCGACGGACTGTTCGACCAAAGCAGATTGCAGCAACTCGGACAGGTTAATGTCAAATTGCCCGAGCGACTCTTGCAAGCATTTGTGGGAAACGCACAAGCTGATGTGGCTGCTGCCAAAATAGCCGCAGAAGCTAAAGATTGGTCAACTGTGGAATATCAAGCTCACCGTCTCAAGGGAACTTCTGCAAATGTGGGAGTTGCTCAGATGTCGGATTTAGCAGCACAATTGGAGCATCAGGCGCGAGGCTTTCAATCTCAACCGCCAGCTTCGGGATTGTCAACTATTGAGAGGGTTGAAAGCATATTAGCGAGTTTGTCCAGTCATTTAGCCAGAGTTCAAGAGTTTGTGGAAACTCGAATGTTTGGTTAATATTTAAGTTGTTAGATACGTCGGCAATTATAGTCGGCGATTAAAATCGCACGCCAAACAAACGATGTCCGCGACTCGACTTCGCTCGCCGAACACCTCGGCTGACTCAAGAAAACAAGGTAATTTTAACCGCACGGTCTAATTATCTTCAACCCGCGCACCATCCGGGTTTTGTCTGTATAGACGCGGTTTCAACCGCCCAGTCTTTAAGAAAAAATCGATGAGTTAACCTATGACTTACGATACCGATACAAACCCTGTTTCACATAGCGAACCATTAGAAAATAATGGAGAAATTCTAACGCCTTTGATGGCTTTTGCTCGGGAAGTTTTATTACATGAAAACAATCCTCTTGCTGGGGAAAGTTATGTAAATGCTGTGCCATGTGCGCCCGAAGAAATCAATGAATTTTCTGTTGATAGTCTGGTGGCCAAAATAGCTCGGTGCTGTCGGGAAAGCAAAATAGGCAAAAAATTACCAACGGCTTTTTACGTTCACATTTCGGCATTGTCAGCACTCAATCCTGTCTTGGTAATTTACGAAAATTGTGCCAGACGCCATCTCGAAAATATTGATGAAGCAACTTTAGTTAAGTTTTCCCTCAATCAACCTAAAATATCTTATCTTTTTTACCCCGATTTCGATACAGACGCTCACCCTGCTTTACAAACCAGCATCCAAATTAATCTGGAAACAGCGGAAGTTAAATATTTCGATTACAGCAACAGTGAAAATCCCCCGGTTTTGCACCGCAAAGAAACTTTTGTGACACCGGATTATCCCAATTACGAGAAGTTTGCTCGACTGACTCGCTGCGAGGAAGGATGGGGACTGCTGGACAATACAAGCGCGATCGGCACTCGCGATGGTTGGCTTAAATATTTGGGATATTGCGGTGTTGAAATCCACGATCATGCTGTTGTCGAGCGTTTGAAACAGGAGAATAGCGAGTTATCAATTCCCAAGATTGAGCGGCACAAAGCTGCGATGGTACGCAACTCTATTTCTAAACCTGTGCGTCTAGTTTTGGAATCTGATTTGTTTGTTGATGGAATGACTTTTTTTGATTACGGCTGTGGCTACGGTGGCGATGTTAAATATATTGCCCAAGAGGGTTATGTTGCTGCGGGTTGGGACCCATACTATCAGCCGGATACTCCGCAAATTGGTGCGGATATTGTGAATATTGGTTATGTAATTAATGTGATTGAATCTTTGGCGGAACGCCGAGAATCTTTGCTAAATGCTTGGGAATTAACTAAGAATTTATTGGTGGTGGCGGCTCAGGTTTTGATTGATGATGGCGATAGAGGTCAAATTGCTTACGGGGATGGGGTGATCACTTCTCGCAATACTTTTCAGAAGTATTACGAGCAGGAAGAGTTGAAGGTTTATATCGATCAAGTTTTGAATGTTGATGCGATTCCTGTGGCTTTGGGGATCTATTTTGTGTTTCGGGATGCGGCGGAGGGTGAGGGTTTTCGGGCTTCTCGGTTTCGATCGCGCTTATCGACTCCCAGAGTGCGATCGCAAGTCAAGCGCTTTGAGGATTACGAGGAAATGCTGGCTCCTTTGATGGCGTTTGTGAGCGATCGCGGCCGCCTCCCGGTGAAGGGCGAATTAGCCGAAGAAGCGCCAATCAAGGAAGAATTTCACAGTTTTAACCGCGCTTGGCGGGTGATTTTGCAAGCAACGGATGCGGATGATTGGGAGACTATCGCCGACAAGCGCCGCCAGGATTTGCTAGTATATCTCGCTCTCAACGGTTTAGGCGATCGCCCTCCGATGCGGCGGCTTCCGGCTCAAATCCGCAATGACATCAAGGGTTTGTTTGACAGTTATCACAGGGCTTGCACTTTGGCAGATTTAATGCTATATAGCCTGAGCAAACCGGATATTGTGGCGGACTGTTGCGAGGATAGTGCGATCGGCTACAAACTCCCCGGTTCCCTTTCGGTTCACGTCTCTGCATTAGAAGAACTAGACCCTTTATTGCGACTCTACGAAGGCTGTGCCAACCGGACAATCGGCAGACTTGACGGCGCGACAATCATCAAATTTTATGCTAATAAACCGAAAATTTCCTATTTATTTTATCCCGATTTTGATACCGATCCACATCCAGTTCTTCACACTTCCATGCACATCAATTTGCGCGGTCTTTCTGTCGGCTATCAAGACTATTCTAATTTGTCTAATCCGCCAATTTTAGTTAGAAAAGAAGCTTTTGTATCATCTAGTTATCCGCATTATCAGAAGTTTGCGAAGCTCAGTCGCCAAGAGGAAAAGTTGGGAATTTTTGATAAGTCCGGTGGATTTAAGGAGCGGGAATTGCTGAACAGTTTGGAGGAAAGTTGCGTCAAAATCAAGGGTCATCGCTTGTTTTGGCGATCGGATTCCGACCCAGAAAAATTGAAAATGCTGCAAACAACTGCGTCGGAACGTCATCAGCAAAAGATTGAGGTTAATGCGGGAAAGAGTGAAGGAACCGCAGAGGACACAGAGAGCACAGAGGATGGAAAAGAAGAGGGAGAGGAATAGGAATAGTCATGGAAACGGAGTATAATTTTAGTCGAAATGAGGAGACGGCTTGGCCTTAGTCCCTACAATTAATCACGGTAGGGACTAAGGCCAAGCCGTCTCCTCTTATCATTCCGGTGTAACCGGAATTGATATGACATCGGTGCAACCGGAATTGATATGACATCGGTGCAGAGATTCAAGAATATGCCGCAAACAACCCGGTTTCCGATCAAAACCCTACATCAAATCAAGAGATATTGACGAAACCGGGTTGTTTATCCCAGCGGATAAGTTCCTAAGTAGATGAGCAACCAAGTCCTAAATACTGATGAAATTTTCTGCTGTCAGGCTGGCTGGTGTAATTTGAGATTGTCCTGTTTGTAGATTATTCACACGAGCGATCGTCCGCCCCGTTGATCTGAGTGTAATCAGTAGATCGCGATCATTGTTAATAGCGATTGCTCCTGACCACGGAGCAAACTGTCTGTCAAGTAAATCATTATTTGCCCGATTATTAGCAACCTCTCTTGGTATAGTTGAGATTTGTAGGTCGTTGAACGATAAACCACCGCCAAGAGCAATCTTGTCTTCACCGAGAACGAAGTCAAATAAGTGATCGAAAGAGTTGGTAGCTAGCTCATTTTGAACCACAAAGGTGTCTCGTCCGGGGCCACCTGTCAAAATGTCAAACCCCCCATCACCAGACAAGAAATCGTCTCCATCACCTCCAGAGATCCGATCGTTGTCTCGTCCGCCAAACATTCGATCGTCACCTCGATCGCCAGTCAGATCGTCTGTGCCAAGATTGCCGAAAATCAAGTCGTTATCCAATCCCCCGGAGAGCTCATCTCCATCTTGGCCACCATAGATCGTATCGGAACCTGCCCCGCCCCGTAGCGTGTCACGGCCAAGATTCCCGAACAGCTCATCATTGCCACCAAAGCCATTGATGAAGTCATTGCCACCGAGGCCAAAGGTGCGACGACCATTATCAGTGTCAGTGATAACATCATCACTATCCGTACCCTGTGCATTGGGGTCAGCA
This sequence comes from Oscillatoriales cyanobacterium, assembly GCA_004292955.1. GTDB lineage: Bacteria > Cyanobacteriota > Cyanobacteriia > Cyanobacteriales > Microcoleaceae > Microcoleus. The sequence goes on from RDXX01000049.1 coordinate 14,105, forward strand.
GAAATGTTGATCCGAGCCATTATTTCTCAATTGTTTAAGGTTGAACGGATACATCCTAACCGATTCGGTGGACGAACCAAGACATCTGTACGATCCCAGGAATCGCCAATGCCGATCGTGGTTCAAGTCTTTGAAGGAGGCAACGTAGAACTCCGCAAAGTAAATATGGTCTAAGAAATCACTGCACCAGACCGTACTATGATAACGTATTGACATTGTAAATACATTTTACCTATACTAAGGAGTATGAATGTATACTTCATGCTCAATGGCATTACCTTTGTATGGGATGACGGAAAAGCGCGGATTAATCCCCTAAATCATGATGGGATTACTTTTCAACAAGCTGCTGAATCCTTCTTTGACCCATTTCTAGTTGTCGTTGATGCCAGCCGCAATGACGAAGCGCGTGATGCTGTGATTGGGCTAGATAGTCGGTGGAATCTATTGTATGTGGTTCACATTGAGCGTGAAGAGAATGTCATTCGGATTATTTCAGCACGTAAAGCAACTCGTCAAGAGAGGGCAGAGTATGAAAGTTGAAGCATTAAAGCAGCGATTAAACCGCAACCGTCCAATGACTAGCGTGACTATCCGTATGCCCGAAGATGTTGTGGAAGACCTGAAGAAAGTTGCACCATTGTTGGGTTTTTCGGGTTATCAGCCATTAATTCGTGCTTATATTGGTCAAGGTTTGCGCGTTGATTTAGAACGATTTGAGAGCGAGACAGTGACAGCCCTAGTCGCAAGTTTGAAGCGTCGAGGTGTCAGTGATGCAGTGATTGATGAGGCATTAAAGGAAGTCCTTCGTGCTAAATCCTGTTAATAGAGTAATAGTCATGGAAATGGAAGAATACTTAAAAGTGAGTGAGTGAATTTATTGATTGGCAACATCCCAAAATTATGGAATGTGCTAAACAAATCGCATCGGGACATGAGACACCAAGGGCGATCGCAAAAGCGTGTTTTGAGTGGGTTCGAGATGAAATTCGTCACAGTTATGACTATCAAATGAGTCCTGTTACCTGTCGAGCTTCCGATGTTCTTCAGCACAAAACAGGTTATTGTTATGCGAAAAGTCACTTGTTAGCAGCGTTACTAAGAGCAAATGACATTCCGGCCGGTCTTTGTTACCAGCGGTTGAGTATTGACGATCGAGGTGCGCCTTACTGTTTGCACGGTTTCAATGCTATCCATTTACCTGAAGTTGGCTGGTATCGGGTTGATGCCAGAGGTAATAAAGAAGGAGTCAACGCTCAATTCACTCCACCTCAGGAACAGTTAGCGTTTAAGATTCAGTTTCCATAAGAGGCGGATTTTCCAGCCATATTCTCAAAGCCACTTCAAGTCGTTATAGAAGCATTACAAGGACAGAATAAATGGGATGATATGCCTCGCAATCTCCCAGACATTTCGTTGGAGTCTGCGAAGAGTTATGGCTTGTGGTGATATAACACAACACGGCATCTCATTACAAAAGTCACTGTCTTATGAACGCAGACGATCGCAAAATGATGCTGACACACTACCACCACATGGCTTGGAATGCGCGTTTGCGATCGTCAACCGGCTCTCCGGTTCTCACCACAATGATCTCAGTGTTCGTAACTCTGCTTTCACTCGCTTTAGTGTGGGCCAGCGGAGCGACTAATCGGGGCTCCATTCCCGCATTCAATTCTCTTCCACAATGGGCTTGGTTCGGTGGGGTTTTTGCAGCATACTATCTTGTTGCATCATTGATCGCAATCCCGAAATTAGGTGTGGCGGTGGTTTTTTCATTGGTGATTGCCGGACAGATGATTGCGGCACTTGTCTTGGATTCTACTGGCGCATTTGGTGTTACCCAGATTTCTCTCAGCGTGTCTCGCATCTTAGGAACTGCATTATTGCTGATTGGAGTAATCCTGATTCAAAAACAGTGAGAATGCCTAATTTAGACGCACTAAGGAATGAGAATTAAATAACTTATAATTTGATGATTATTGTGGGATGGGCCAGAAGAACCCGTCCAGAAAGAACGGGCTCTCCCGCCCATCCCACAAACTTGTGTAAATTATTTAATTTGCGATCCTCAGCGTGGGTGTGACGATTAATCCATCACCTAATAGATTGCGATCGGCGCTGACTTGATGTTGCTTGCTAGCGATCGAGCGGACTAATCACTCCCTACGACTAATGCTTGACCCGCACTCGATCGCGTGCAGGTCTAAATAATAATGCCCGAAATTTTCCACATAACACCACGATTTGGGTGATTGGGCAGAAACTTTCGGTCTAATCAGATAAAATAGGGATTTTAGGCATAAACTTTCGGCTTTTGAACCCATATAGGGTGTTTAGCCAGAAACTTGACAATCAGCCTAAACGGCCTGTAATATTAGATATACCAATCCTAAATGATTTGCTGGCATTATACGCTAGTAAAACGCTTACACTGCAAAGGTTCTGGCATCCATCAATTTTTCGACTGATTTAGGGCTGCTATAGTTAGGTTTTATCTGTTTTGAGGAAGGATTATAACTATGTCTGATTACCAAATTGAGAATGTTGTCCTTGGATTTGCAACTAATCTAAATCCAGAGAGACTAGAGGTATTTGCAAAAACTCTTCGTAGCGTCTATGCTCCTCAAGTATGCGACTTAGTCATCTGCACGAATAATGTTAACAATCAGCTTTGTGAAATTTCCAAAGAGTATTCGGTAACATTTTCATACACTCCAAATACCTATTCCTTTAGTGTAAATAAGTTCTCGAAGCTTCTAAATAGAAGCATACTCTACCCAACAAAATGGCTGGCACTATCAACTCAAAATATACCGTCATTAAGAATTATATTTTACGAAATGTACGTTCAACTATTGAAGCTATGGCATCATCCTCATTTTGTCCGGTGGTTCACTTACAGAGACTTCCTAAAAACGAATCCACAGTATAAGAAAGTCTTTATGTCAGATGTAAAAGATGTAGCTTTTCAGTCACCCTTTTTTGATAAGGTAGATTCCTCAGAATTACACTTTTTTAAGCAGGATGTCCAATATGGAGGTGACGATTACTGGGATACAAAGTGGTATGGCGATAGCTACGGTTCCAAGGCTTTGCAAAAGGTGGTAGGCAAACCAGCTATTTGCATTGGCACAATTATGGGAAGCTTCAAGGGAGTCGATGCTTTCCTTGAAGTTCTATGTGCAGAAATTTTGAAAACTCCCTTTATTGGTATCGAGCAATCAGTCTTTAATCATCTTTTCTATACTGATGGGTTTAATAATATTCCGTTTGAAGTTCATGAAAATGCCGTAGGCCCTGTACTAACAATTGCTGGCGAATCCTTGAATCGCTTTAAAGTTTGTCCTGATGGAGTATTCACTGTAGATGGGAAATTGGCTTCGGTCATACATATGTATGACAGACATCAAGAAACTTTCGATTACTTCTCTAGACTATTGGGATACGAAATCAAACAGGAAGGTCTAGCGAAATGATCGAACTTATTCTCTGTATAAGGGTATAATTTTTGTGTTGATGCGCGATCGAGGTATTCTGGAAGCCTTGACCACTGATAGACACTTTGACCAAGAGGGTTTTACTCGTCTGTTGCGATCGGCAGACTAACACTAATACACGCAGAAACTCTCTTTGGTCGCGAACAACCAGCGGTTGGGTACTTCGCTTTCATCAGCGTACACCATTTCAACGATCGCACCACAATGATGAATTCAATTGCCTATCGACCTCCGCAGCTTGGGGACGAACAAGAAATTAGTGCTTGTATGTGGGCTTCTGCGGATCTATGGGAGCTCACAGATGGAACACCAGAAAGCGTTGCCGAATGGAAAAAGATTTCTGACCTAGAAGAATTAAGAGCAAGAATCTTTAGTAGCGAGAAAAAGCTAGTCGCTACATGGAATGGGATAGTTGTTGGTTTTATTGCATTTCGGAGAGGGAATCATCTGTCGTTGTTGTTCGTCCGCAGAGAATTTGCTGGGCAAGGAATCGGTAGAGAACTATTCAACAGAGCTTAGGCAGGCAAACTATTTATATTGTGCCTGCGTAAGTCCTGTTAAATTAAGCAAACTTAATCTTCAAATAATCATCCTCCATCTTCGCCCCGGAAGGTTGCAGTGCAGCTAAAGCTTGCGGCAATACCATATTGCGGCGGTGATTCCCAATCCGAACATTCAACTCATCACCAGTTTTGCTCAACTGAATCTGATCCTTAGCAATTCCCGGCAAATACAGTTCTAGAACATATTGATTGTTGTCCTGCACAATCCTAATCGTATTTTCTGTGTAATAAACTTTGCTGGGATCTTCGTCTTTGTAAAGCGTTTCTTTCAAGCGTTCCAAGGCTGGCAAACCGCACATTTCTTCGGAATAAAGCGGCACTTCTTTCACTGGTAGCGGCCGGAAGTTCTCGTGAATTTCCTGCTTGTACTGCTGCTGGTTTTCTTTCCAGCGCTTGAAAAAGGGATCGGTTACTTCTTCGGGAATAATCCGATTTGCTACGATTAAATCTGTGGCAACATTGTACAAACTCAAATAAGCGTGGGCGCGCAAAGACTCTTTAATTACCATTTTTTCGGGATTAGTAATTAACCTGACCGAAGTTACAGTATTGTCAGTTAAAATCTTTTCCAGAGCTTCGATTTGCTCGTAAAATTCATAAGGTGCATCCATCACCTCTTTGTTCGGCAAAGAAAAGCCCGCAATTGGTCTAAAAATTGGTTCAACTAAAGGTCTGAGGGCGGCTGATATGCCTTGCAATGGCTTGTAAAATTTTCTCATGTACCAGCCGCCAACTTCTGGCAAACTCAAGAGCCGCAATGCTGTGCCGGTGGGAGCAGAATCGATAATTAAAACATCATATATTCCCTCGTCGTAATGCCGTTTCATCCGCACCAAACCGAATATTTCGTCCATTCCCGGCAAAATGGCTAGTTCTTCAGCTTGTACGCCATCAAGTCCCTGGGCTCTCAAAACTTCACTAATGTAGCGTTTTACTGCTCCCCAGTTGCCTTCTAATTCTCTGAGGGCATCCAATTCTGCTCCCCACAAATTGGGTTTTACGAGTCGGGCGTCGTGTCCGAGTTCCATGTCGAAGCTGTCGGCCAAGGAGTGGGCGGGATCTGTGCTCAGCACTAGGGTTTTGTATCCCAATTCGGCGCATCGCAGCCCTGTAGCAGCGGCTACGGAGGTTTTCCCGACGCCGCCTTTTCCGGTCATTAAGATTAAGCGCATTGATTTTTGAGCTCGCCTGCAAGTTCTGTTTACTTTTTCTATTGTAACGGAATGTAACTTTATGAGACTGAGGCTACAAAATATCAGTCTGTGGGGTACTGGTGGGGCGTCGGCTGGGGTGGCTGGGGTGTCGCTTAAAGGCTTGAAATATGATAGGGGGCGATGATAAATCTTGTGAAGGGCGATCGCGCTTAACATCAAATGCTGTATTGGTATTGTTGCTAAGTTTCCCAGTCCGACAGGGGTTTTCAACCCCTGTCTCATAGCAAAAGTCCTCTGGAAGAGAACTAAAATCATCGCACTTTCCCTCAATATCTACAGTCGGTTAAAAACCGACTGTAGATATTGAGGCAGGGGTTTAAACCCCTGCCGGACTGCGGTAAAGCGCGTATTTGCTGGCACTAAATTATCATCAATTCGTAGTTTTCCCCCCCGCCTTCTGCACGGGAACAGCAACCGCTTGCGGTTTCTTCTTCGCCCCAAACATCCCGAAGAAGTCGTGCAGCAAAATATAAAAACACGGAATAATAAACAGCGTCAGCAGCGTCGCCAGCGACAAACCAGAAAATACGACAACTCCCAAAGGTTGCAGAAACTCCGAACCTTCTCCAATCCCCAAAGCGAGGGGGAATAAACCCAAAACTGTGGTAATAGTTGTCATCAAAATCGGACGCAAACGTTGAGGTGCCGCCCTGACAATTGCTGTCGCGCGATCGACCTTTTCGTCTTCCCGAATTTGGTTGGCTAATTCTACCATAATAATGCCGTTATTCACGATAATTCCTACGAGCAAAATTGCCCCGATCATCACCGTCGCCCCGATCGCAGTTTTGGTCACGTACAGCCCGAAAACACCCCCAGCCAACGCCAGCGGCACTGTCAGCAAAATCACCAGCGGATCGACTAGAGAATTGTACTGTACCGCCATCGCGACAAACACTAAAAAAGTCGCCAATCCGCCCAAAAGTTTCAGAGAAGTTTGCAATTGCTGGTTGGTTTCCGCAGCCGAACTCGGCACAATTGTAACTCCTGGCGGCAGCTTTATTTCTGATAAAACTGCATCGACTTGTTTGACAGCATCGCCCAAACTTGCACCGCGATTTAAGTTTCCCACAACTAAGAAAACTTGCCGCTGGTTGAGACGCTGAATTTCTCCCGGCGCTTGGCCGATCGCAATTTTTGCCACATCGCTCAAACGGACGATGCTATTATTGCCAGATAAGGGAATTTGTCCGAGTTGGGCGATCGATTTGACAGAAGTGCGATCGAACTGCACGCGCACGTCTACCAAACGGTTTCCCCGCTGCACTTGAGTCGGAACAGAACCTTCAATTGCTGTTTGAACCGTCTCCCCAATGTCTCGGGCACTGAGCCCGTACAAAGAAGCTCTTTCCCAGTCAGGACGGATTTGCACTTCCGACTGCGGCGCGTCTCCATCCGGCCGAAACCGCGCTAATTTTACCTTTTCATCCAATTCTTTTAATATCTTACGGCCTGCTTCTTGCAATGATTTTTCGGTTGGGCCCTGAAGTATGACATCAATTTCGCCGCCCCTGACTGGGGAATTCGTTAACACTAAACCCCTGATTCCCTCTGGGACTAAGCGCAGGCGAGTGCCTTTTGGAACGTCTATTTTCCTTAATTCCTCAGTCATTCTTTCCGTAAAGGCGATCGTATTTGTGCCTTTTTTCAGCGTAATCGTGCTGCTTCCCCGGAGCAAATTCTCGATCGTATTGTTGCCGAACAGCAGCCCTCCGGCTGTGGTTAAAGTATACTCGGTTTCTGGCTGTGCGAGCAGCATTTTATCGGCGGCTGCAACTACTTTTTGATTGGTTTCCAAGTTAGTACCGGGAGGAAACAAAGCAAATAATCGGGCTTGGCTGGTATTGATTCTTGGCAATATTTCCTGGGGAATTTGACTTGCCATCACCCAAGTTCCGCAGCCTAAAATTATAAAAGCCAGTGGAATGATAATTAAGCGCAAACCCAGCACTTTTGACAGCACCGCACCGTAAGCCCGCGTGCCGTTTTCAAAGCCGCGGTTGAAATGTTTTATCGGCCCGAATTGACTGACGCCACTAGAATAAGACATTCCCATCAAGCGAGAAGTCAGCATCGGTACTACAGTTACAGCTACTAGCAAAGATGCTGCTACTGCAAAGCAAATTGTCAAAATTAATTCGCTAAATAGCAGGGAAAAAAAGCCGCCAATCAGCAAAAATGGCAGCACCGATACTAAGTTCGCCGCCGTGGAAGCAACCATTGCTGATTCTACTTCTTGACTTCGCATTACCGACTCTTCTATTGTGAGTTCTTTGCGATTTTTGATTTTGCCTTTTTTGAGGTCGGGGTTGCTGTTTAAACCGACTACAATATTTTCTAAAATAACTACGCTGGTGTCAATTGCCTGACCGATTCCCAAGGCTAAACCGCCCAAACTAAACAAGTTCAGCGACAAGCCGAACAGCCGCATTAAAATAATCGCAGCTAAAGTACACAGGGGAATAGTCAGAGAGATAATCAGCGTTTGTCTGAGGGAACCTAAAAAGAACAAAACGGCGATCGCAGCCAAGACGGCCCCGGAAATTCCCGCATTCGCTACATCGGCTAAGGAATTGCGGATAAAGCGGGATTCGTCTAAGGTAGTAACTACTTTCATGTCTGCCGAAATTAAGCCGGATTCCTGCATTTGTTTGAGGCGATTTTTTACGCCGTCTACAACAGTAATTGTGTTGGCGTCCGGCTGTTTCAAAATGCTGATTTTAACGGCGGGTTTTTGATTGAGAAAAACTTTGACTCGCTGTTCTTCTGTGCCGTCGTTGACTTTGGCAAAATCGCGCAGGTAAACTCGTTTTGGCGGGTTGGAACCGGATATTTGAAAGGAAAGGTTGTTGATTTCGGCGGCTGTTTTAAATCGACCGATTGTGCGAGTCAGCGGTTCGTTGGATTCTTGGCGCAGTCGACCGCCGGAAGTGTCTAAATTGCGATCGCGCAAAGCACTAAAAACATCGTTAAGATTAACTCCTAAACTTTGCAGCCGGTTCAGGTCAATATTAACTTGAATTTCTTCTTGAACGCCGCCGGAAACGTCAACGGAAGCTACTCCGGGAATTACATTAATTTCCCTGGCTAATTCGTCATCGGCGAATACTCGCAAATCTACGCCTTGGCGCGAGTCTGAAGTCAGCGCAAATTCGTAAACCGGCTGTTGGGAAGGGTCAAATTTAAATAGAGTGGGGGATGCAACGGTATCGGGAAGTCGGTTGCGAATGCGGTTGACGGAGGCTGTGGCGTCGTTGAGGGCTTGGTTGATATCTCCGCCGGGTTTGAAGAATAAATCGACGCTGACTTGTCCTTCGCGGGTGCGGGAAAACACTTGCGTGACTCCTTCTGTGGCGGAAAGTCCTTGTTCGAGGGGGCGGGTAATTTCGTCAACTGCGACTTCTGGGGAGACTCCCGGTGCGTCTAGGCGCACGCTGATGCGGGGATAGGTGATGGAGGGTAGCAAGTCAACGGGCAGTTGGGTGATGTAGAAAATGCCCACTACGACGATCGCCAATGTCAGCATTATAGTGCCGATGTGGCGGCGGATTGAGATGCTGCTAATGCTGAATCCGGGTTTGTCGGCTGTCATGCGATTTTAGATTAGAGATTTTAGATTAGACTATTGGGGATTATTCGATTTTAGATTGAAAAGTTTAGGGTCTCACTCGGCCTGCGAAGGCATGAATCGGGGGATTGCGACCAACTTCTTTTCGATCGCATTTTATTGTTGATTGGGAGCGATCGACTATTTACACTCCACTTTTTGCAATTATAATAAAATTCAATAAAATGTAAATAAAGTTTTTTTGAATATTCCTTTAGAGGTAGTCGCCCTCAACCGAAATTGACATAAGTTGCGATCGGCTGTTGAATTTCTGTAAGTTATCGCAAATAGGAACAGGCAAGATGCCTGTTCCACAAGAATGTTTATTGATTGTGGAACAAGCATCTTGCATTATCACAAATAGGGGAGCATCTCAGTTTTGCAAGAAGCATTTTTTATCGTAGTGCTGTCCCCGCACAGCAAAGCTTGTACAAGCTTTGCTGTGCGGGGACAGCACTGTAAATGCAAAACTGAGATGCTCCCACAAATAGCAACAGGCAAGATGCCTGTTCCCTCTTCCTTCTTCCTTAATTTACTGTACTTGACTTCCGTGGGCGCGCGGGTCTGAACTGCTTGTTTTTACAGGGCCTGTGGCGGGAGTAAAATCAGAAACTTGACCGGAAGATTGCGAGTGCGGTATTGGTTTTCCTGCAATTAAAGCCTCTAAATTATCTTCCATAATACTGCGCGGTGTTTCGCCGATCGTTTCAGCAACGCTGCTGCCTTTATTATTCAAATAGACAAAGTGTGGAATGCCATCTACTCGATATTTGCTGATTTCTGGCAGCCATTTGTCATTGTCTACATTCAGCATGACAAAATTCATTGGTTCGGCATATTTCTGTTTGATGGCGCTTAAGTCCTTAGCCATTGCTTGACAGCTACCGCACCAATCAGCGTAAAATTCCATGAGTGTTGGCTTGCCGTTTGTTAAGGCTGTTGCTATCGGTGCGGAGGCTTTTGCCATTTCGGTGAGACTGCTTGATGGCGTTTGAGTTCGCACTCCTAAGAAGAGGGATACTGAAAGGGCGATCGCTGCTAATACGATCAATAAGTTTCTGACGCGCGCGGCGGCATTTATTTCGGAATCTGCGGGTGCAGGAGTTGAGTTGGGCGAATTAAGACTCATAAAATAAATTGGGATCTTATTTCTATGTTTTTATTTTTAATAAACACTTTAAATTATACCACATTTTGAGATAATCAGACCAATCTCATCAAAAAATTGGCTGAGGCCAGTAATTAGAGCAAGTGCGCTAAAACAATAAGATAAGAAAGATTGTGTTTGTAAATTACCGAGGTAACAGTGAAAAAACGGGTAACGCTGACGTTTCCACAACGATCGATCCAAATGCCTGTCACCTATCGACTGGCCAAGGATTTTAATGTTGCAGCCAACATTATCCGCGCTCAGGTGGCTCCGAATCAAGTGGGCAAACTGGTGCTAGAGTTATCAGGGGACATTGACCAACTAGAAGCGGCGATCGACTGGATGCGATCGCAAAATATCGGCGTTTCCCTAGCCAGCAGGGAAATACTCATCGACGAAGATACCTGCGTTCACTGCGGCTTGTGCACGGGGGTTTGCCCGACAGAAGCCTTGACCCTTGACCCAGAAAGCTTTAAACTAACGTTTGCTCGATCGCGCTGTATCGTCTGCGAGCAGTGCATCCCTACTTGTCCGGTGCAAGCTATTTCTACTAACCTCTAAGCCCGCACACAAATTTATCGGGTCAGCCGATTTTAGATTTTAGATTGAATAATTTTAGATTTACTCGTAGCGCCGTGAATCTGGAAGTTTAAGCATGAGTCTAAAATTTTGGAATCGACCATTATGAGTGCCGGCAAGCAAATAACCGTTTTTGGGCGGGGTCATCTTTATGTTGCTTGGTTCCCCTAATTTGTATATCGAATGAAACTAAATTCTTGGTTTTCCTTAACTCTACTTTTTGTTACTTATTTCATTTTTGGCTGGAAATTATCTGAATTTGATATTCCCCCGCACCTGACTTGGTTTTTCGCCGTGGCTGCTGTTTTAGTGTTAGCTATCGCGTTGTCATTCCCGCTGAAGGAGATAAAAAGATGGCTCATGCGCTGGTTTTCGAGTGATAGTGGGGCTTTTATTTCGATTATTGTAGGAGCTTTTTTGGCAGTTATAGTTGTTACCTGGATGCACCTTTTTGTGACGGTTTTAGTCTTGACTTCAGCCGGAGCTTTGGCAAGACTAGATATTCAAATGTTTGGGCACCAAAGATGGCGGACTTTTGCGATATTAGCTACTATTTCTTTAACTGGTTTGGGGGTGGGCGGAGCGATCGAGTTTTTGTCAAGAACAGGCAGGCTAGTATTACCGTAATGCGGAACGGGCAATTCACCCAACCAAATTCTACAACTGGCAATGGGTATTTAGCGCAAAATTATGCGATCGCTCATCAATAAATACATATCGTTTTTTTCAATACCCACCGCCCCCGACTAAGGTCTTCGGGCCTTAATTCTAGCAGTTTTCAAATTTCATGAGGTAGAGCTTCCCAATTACCAATTACCAATTCCCAATTCCCCATTACCAATTAATGAACCTGGAGTGCAACTGAAAACCACTATGGCAATATCAATCTGTAGCGACTGTTGTTCAAAATCTTATTCCCAAGATCCGTAAATCCGGCAGCCAAAAACTAAATCCCAATAAAAAAGCAGCTTTAGGGAGCTGCTCGTCAGAATGCATGAGGTATTGTTTTTAGAATAGGACAGGTTGAATTCGATCGATCTTGGGTTACATTTTTTGATACGAGAGCATTGATGAGTGAATGGACGATCGCAAAATCGTCACACAGGAGGATAACATCAATGCTAATTTTTCCGACAATGAGGTTAGCGTTTAACTGTCCTTGCGCCCTACAGCCCTTCAGCGGTGGGGCCATTTTATTTTTAGAGAGAACTCAATAGCCGACTTTAACGCATCAGACGAGTCTGCCATTAGTTTTTGCACAAAAGCTCCATCGCTTAATCCTCACACTTAATAAAACTTACGCGCCACATTTATTCAAACCCGGTTGATTCCCAAATATTCGGTGGTAAAACCGACACACTCACCCAGAAATCAGTATTTTTACGGAATTCACAAGTCATCAAAAATCGGCTATTTTCCCAGAAACCCGCTTTATGACTGTCTCAATTGATATCAGACTCTGTTTTAGATCCGATCGAGCAACCGAGCCAGAGGGTTAGGACGTTTTTAATTGTCGAAACCGTTGCTTTCTTCTTCCGACTTCCCTCTTCCTTCTTCCTTCTTCCTTCTTCCTTCCTCTAGAACTTTTTTGATTTCCTCGATCGCCCGACGCGCAACTTCTTCAGGCCTTTCGCCTCCTGAAATGCTAACTCGGACATCTGCTTGAGCGTAGAAACGCTCTCGTTCGCTCAAAAGGCTTTGTAGCTTAGATTTGAGGTCTCCCTCCCGCAGTAGGGGCCGAGTGCTGTCCGATCGCAGTCGATCGTACAATTGGTCTACAGGTACATCCAGCCACACCACGATACCGTAATGCATGTTACCCCAATTTTTCGATCGGGCAACAATACCGCCGCCCGTAGCCACGATCGAATTTTGATAAGCAGCCAATTCGCCGAGCACTTTCGTTTCTAATTCCCGAAAAGCCTCTTCGCCTTCGCGATCGAAAATCTCAGCAATTGACTGATTAGCAACTCGCACAATTAGTTCATCCGTATCAAAAAAACGGTATTTTAATTCCCTTGCCAAAATCCGCCCCACCGTGGTTTTGCCCACACCCATCATCCCGACGAGATAGATATTAACTCCCCTCAACAAATCCACCGTCAAATCCTCCAATATTTTGCTATTTTTTCAGGTTAATCGGGCCGTCGCTGGGACGTGAGTCGTCCTCATCAAAGACATCATCCTCATCCAATCCCCAATCATCCTCTGTGTCTGCACTAGGATTTTGGGGTACTTGGGCGCCACCCCCTGGAGGTATGGGATCTTGCGGGGGAACCAGCACTCGATACTCTGCATCGTAGACAGACTCTGTTTGTCCCACCCCCGACTTGCTGGGATCTCGATAGCCATAGGAGTATACTGAGCCAGCCCAAGACTTGCTTTTTGGTTCCTGCTTCGATTCGTAAGCCCTCGGATTTGCTGCTGGAACGTCATTTACCTGCGGTCGATCGGCAAAATCGCGATCGTCCCCCCAATCATCATCGCTGCCGCCAGAGACCGATTTTGAGCCATCTGAAACCCAATCATCTTCATCATCTGCGGCTTGAATAATTGTCGGTTGATTGTAATTCTTGGCAACAGCAGGGTTTGGAGTTTCTGGTTGGAAAGTCTGCGGAGTGTAGCCTGCCGGTGTCCCGTACTCAGTTCGATCGGAAGTTTGGCTATTTTCTGTCTCAAAATCGGGGTCAATCTCCTGTTTTCTGGGAGGAGGAGGCGCGTAAGCTGTTCTCCTGTCTGCTGAGACAGCCTCACGGCTGCGAATGTTGCGCCCGCTGGGAGTTCGTGTTTGAGATAGGTAATTTGAAAAGGAAAGCAAAGCAGAAATCAATAAAGACGTGACAACTCCCGTCCCCATGCTGAGCAAAATCCAGATAGATAAGGGTAAAGCGGGCGATCGAATTCCCAAAAATACCAGCGATAATGCCGGCTCCACATTTTGTAAGGCAAAAATAGTTAGCCCTACCACAATCACGAGCAATAATACAGGACGCATATCAAATTTTAATTGGTAATGGGTAATTGGTAATGGGTAATTGGTAATGGGTAATTGGTAATGGGTAATTGGTAATTGGTAATTGGTAATGGGTAATTGGTAATTGGTAATGGGTAATTGGTAATGGGTAATTGGTAATGGGTAATTGGTAATTGGTAATTGGTAATTGGTAATTGGTAATTGGTAATTGGTAATGGGTAATGGTTATTGGTTATTGATTATTGATTATTGTCAACTATCAACTATCAACTATCAACTGCCAACTGCCAACTGCCAACTGCCAACTATCAACTATCAACTGCCAACTGCCAACTGCCAACTGCCAACTGCCAACTATCAACTATCAACTGCCAACTGCCAACTGCCAACTGCCAACTGACTACTCTTCTTCCTTCCAGCGTTTGAGAGGAACGCAATCAACCCCCAACTGATCTAAAGCCCGAGCCACAACAAAGTCTACCAAATCTTCAATAGTTTGCGGATTGTGATACCAAGCAGGAATCGCTGGCACTATTCTAGCTCCAGCTTCCGCCAACGTAGTTAAATTCCGCAGGTGAATCAAACTAAAAGGGGTTTCTCTAGGTACAAGTACCAATTTTCGCCCTTCCTTGAGCTGAACGTCGGCCGCTCTTTCGAGTAAATCCGAGCTCAAGCCAGCCGCCAACTTGCCTAGTGTACTCATGCTACAGGGAATAATCATCATCCCTTCGGTGCGAAACGATCCGCTAGCAATATTAGCACCAACATCTTGCCAGGGATGACACCGGAGTTTGCCAGAATTGGGTACTCCTGCTTGTTCTCGCCAGAATTCTTCTTGCAAAGTCGGTTCTGCGGGCATTCGGATGTTCTGTTCGCTTTGCCAAACTATGTAGGTAGATTTTGATGCTACCAGTTCGACGGCGCGATCGGCTTCCAACAGATATTTTAAAGTCCGCACGGCGTAAATCAGTCCCGATGCTCCAGTCACTCCTACAATCAGCGGGTAGTTATTTGTCATTTGTTATTTGTTATTTGTTATTTGTTAGTTGTTATTTGTTAGTTATTAGTTGACTGTGGGAGCATCTCACCTTTTGCAAAAAAGCAATTTCTTCACAGTGCGAGCTTAAGAGCTCGCGAGTTGGATAGATCGCGAGCGGGGACAGCACTATAAAATCAAAACTGAGATGCTCCCGTTGACTGTTGACTGTTGTTAATTATTTTTGGATGATTTATGACTATAGTTTGCTCCCAATTTATCAATACTTAGTTGCTAGACAATGACAACTAAGTATTGAGGAAAATCAACTGTCAACTGTCAACTGTCAACTGTCAACTGTCAACTGTCACCTGACTATTCCTCATCATCAAAAGCTTGGCTGCCGCCGCCAACAGCAACTAAATCAATTTGTTGGCGGTAGTAGTCAACGCTCTTAACTTGAACTTCTACCCGATCGCCCAAACGGTACTGATTGCGGTTTTTGCGACCAACTAGAGTTTGCTGGCGCGATCGATATTCATACCAATCATCCTTCAGCGAAGAAACGTGCACCAACCCTTCAACTCGCAAAAGTTCACTTTCCGGCGGCCGCACCTCAATTTCCACAAAGAAACCGTAAGACTGCACCCCTGTAATCAAACCCTGGAAAGTTTGACCGGTGCGCTCTTTCATCAATCCAGTTTTCTTCAATCCCTGCAAATCGCTTTCGGCATCCTCAGCAACCCTTTCGCGTTCCGTCAGGTGTACCACCGCCGCTGCAAACTCTGTCTCAAACTCGTGGTGCAAGTCTGGCGGCAGGACATTCCAAGTAATTTGACCGTGACAGGAGGAATGGTGCAGGTTGACTTTTTCTTTCGCACGAGTTGTGCGGCTGCTGCGGCCTTGCTCTAACACAGCGTGCAACACCCGCAGCACCAGCAAATCGGCGTAGCGGGAAAGCGGCGAAGTGCAGCGCGTGTAGCCATCTGACAGGGCCAAACCGAAGTGCGGCTTGGGAGTTGTGCTGTAAACAGCGGGCTTCATCGTGTCTTCGAGCAGGTAGGTGAGAACTCTTTCGGACTTGAGGCCGGCAAACTGTTGGGTAAATCGCTGGAAGTCAAAGGGCAGAACTTCTTCCTCGTTTTCGAGATACAGTTCGCCTCCGAGGTTGTTGGAGAGTTTGATGAACTCTTGAATGTCTGCCGGATCTGGCATCGGTTGGACGCGGTAGATTGCTGGGACTCCCAAGGCTTGCAGGTGAGTGGCGACAGCTTCGTTGGCAAGTACGACCAACTCCGAGACAGCCGACTGGGCGGCGGGAGCCGTTGCAAAAGCTCCTAATTCGCCTTCGTCGTCGAAGTGAGAGTTAGCATCTGGCAAATTTAGTTCAAAAGCTCCCCGCTTGAGCCTCGCCTGTCTGGCAGCCTTTGAGGCTGCGGAGATTTGAGCGAGGAAAGGACGGAGGGCGGAGGATAAAGCGGGATCTTCGGCATCGGAGCCTGGTTCGATAATTGCTTGAGCTTGCTCGTAGGTTAGCTGGTAGTCAATGTGAATGACGCTGGTTTGAATTTCGTATTCTAGGAGTTCTCCTGATTCGTCTAGGGTGAGCATGATGCTGAATGCCAGCCGTTCGGTGTCTAGCAGCAGGGAGCAGCGCTCGTTGAGGAGTTCTGGCACTACGGCGATGATTTTTTCTCCCAAATGGGCTGCTGTGCCTCGTTTGCGGGCTTCGCGATCTAGGGGAGTTTCGGGCTGTACGTACTCGGCGGCGTCGGTGACGTGGATTCCAACTTGCCAGCCGCCGGACTTCAGACTTTCGATCGACAATGCGTGTTCTATTGGCGGATCTGAGAGGAATGAGGTGGGGTCAAACTCGTTTTCGGTTGCGTCGTCTGAGAAACTTTCCTGCTGAGTTTTCGGGGCATCATTTTCGCCGTTGGTTTCTATCGGTTCATTTCTGCTGAAGGTAACAGTCAAGATGTTCCGCAAATCTAGCCGTTTTTTGATGTCGGTTTTTTTGACTTTGCTGGGCAAATTTTCGGCTGCTTTGATGACGGCTGCGGGGAAGGAGCGCGGCAAGTCGTGCTTGCAGCATACGATGTCGAGGTCGTCGGCGGCTTCGGCGTCGGAACCGAGTACCTGTACTACTTTCCCGACTGGGCGGTGGGTTCCCAGGGGATAGCGTTTGACTTCGACGTGTACTAAATGGTCGATCGCCTCTTGGAGATTTGTACCGTTGGCGAGCAAGTCTAGTTCAAACAACAGGCGATCGTCCAGGGGAATTGCTCTGTAGCTGACGCGGCCGGTGGGGGTGGCGGTTTGCTTGACTCGCGCCAGTACCGAGGGGTTAGCGCGTTCGAGGATCAGCATAACTTCGCCTTCGGGCGATCGGCGGCGGCTACCTTCTTTGATAATTTTCACTAAAACTCGATCGCCATTCCAAGCAGTCGAGAGGTGACTTTCCCGCACATAAACGTCTTCTGAACCTTCAGCATCTTGAATTGCAAAGCAAAATCCTTTGCTCGAACAGCGCAGTTTTGCTTCTACCACGTCATCTTCAGCTACTCGACGATAGCGGCCTTTGTCTTTGACTAATATGCCAATTTTCTCTAGAGCTTCTAATGCGATTTGAAGTTTGAGTTGACTGGTTTCATCATTGCAGTCGAGTTTTTTTTCTAGTGCTTTGGGAGCCACTAATTTGTCTTCTGTAAAATTTGCCAGCAGTGCAGCGATAGAAAATTCCATGTAGCGATCGATCCTCTTGTTTCCAGCAATTAGTCTAATTTTGGCGAAATCAGCCGCACCCTCTTTTGCCCTCGCTGTGCCTGCTTCCCAACAAATGCGCGGGTTAGTAGGTGGAGATACCAGCACAGTCGGTGCTACCCGTGCGCGGGGATTTTTTCAGATTATTTCCCCACACCAGCAGTCGCTAATTGTCTGCTGTCTGTCAGCAAATGACAGATGATGGTGCAGACAAATACCCCATACCCTATTCCCCAATACAATTTTTTAGCGTTGGTTCCTTTGCTTTTGGCTTGCAGCGCCGAGCTCTTCGCGAAGTAGAAAGCCCCTGTCGGTTCTTAAAAGATGACTCGATGCTGAAAGCGACGGGTTGAGTCCTGGATCGGGAGATGGAGAGATGCAGAGGGAGAAAATTTGCATTTGGGCCTCCTGCCTTTTTCCTTCTGCCTTTTTCCTGCTTTCTTCTGCTTTTTGAAGTGCCTCTTGCCTTGTGCTAAAGCCAAAGATTTTACCGTCTCAAGGCAAAATTGCTAGTAGCTCGCCGCTGCGATACCCCTGTTTTTGCAAGCGTTCTGCCCTTGCGGACGGAGGTGCAATTCAGGGTAGGGAGCAATCTGTGCTGTAGAAAGTGCAAGGTACACAAAACCGGAGACTTTTACTACTTTTGCCTAGTTGCTGTGTCATCTCCTATAGGTAGAAATGACGCCCGGTGCTTGTTAGCTTAAACCGCCGGATGTGGGATAGGGTTTAGTCGCGTGAAAGGTTGCGCGGATGATTCACCTTACATTTATTGTATGTTGAATATGTGCTTTCAGAAAAATGTTTTCTCTGGGTTGTACTAAACTTAAGTCATCAGCCCCTTCTGGTTTCGGGGTCAAAAAATTATGTTTGCTGAATTTCGCGCCCTTTATCCCGCTGGACAGTTGATCTGTGAGTTGCTGACTATTCATCACGGTAAGTTTGTGGTTCGCTGTCTGGTTCAGGTTGACGGCAAAACTCTCGCTACTGGTATGTCCGCTGCTGAGTCTGTTGAGGATGCTGAAGACCGCGCCCGATCGCGAGCGATTGCTGTCCTCGCATTTGCTGCTGCTCCGGCTCCGGTTGCTGCTGTTCCCGTTCCGGCTCCGGCTCCGGCTTCGGTTGCTGCTGTTCCCGTTCCGGCTCCGGTTGCTGTTGTTCCCGTTCCGGCTCCGGCTCCGGTTGTTCCCGTTCCCGTAGCCCCCCCTCCTGTTGTTCCCGTTCCCGTTCCCGTTGGGCCAGCCCTTGCTCCGCTTCCGGTTTTAGAAATGCCTGTTCCAGACAAAATTGACATACCACATCAAAGCAATTTTGTCAATAGGGAAACCAAATTAAATGCAGAGCCGACGATCGCACCTGTAGCGGAACCTTTGCCGCCAACAGTCGATTTACCTCCGGCGGTGGGATTTGTACCGAAGCAGTTAGACTCGGACGCTTGGCTGTCTTCCAGCTACGGCGAACCGCTTCCAGAATTGGAAGTGCCAAATACTAGCCAAAGCGAACTGTCGCAAGGTGCGGCCGAAGTCCGGGAATTGCAACCGATCGCGGTAGGAATTCCCAGCGATGCGATCGAAGATGATTCTGATACGATCGCCCAAATAGACGCAATTCTCAAACGGCTGCGATGGACAAAAAAACAGGAAACCGACTGTCTCGAACAAAATTATGGCAAGTCATCGCAGAGAGAACTTGCTAGCGAACAGTTGGCAGATTTCCTAGAATATCTAGAAATCTACAGCAGAACCACCGAAGAAATCAAGAGATTGGGATGGACAGCCAACCAAGGAAAAGATTATCTCAAACAAGGTTACGGCAAAGAAGCACGACATTTCTTAAATAGAGAAGAATTGTTCGACTTCCTGCAATATCTCGAATCTTTACCTTAACAATCAGGAAAATAGGTTTGTAGTGAGGACTTTAGTCCTTCTTTCTTGCAGGTTTGTAGTGAGGACTTCAGTCCTTCTTTCTTGCGGACTTTAGTGAATCACTATAAACTGTTTTTATTAACAGTAATTGAGCGGTTCATAAAAAATAAAAATTAAAAACAGGGAAATATTCTCCATTTTTAATTTTTAATTTACCAGTTCTGGACGAATTGAGGCCAAAGGGGGGGCATCTCAGTTTGGCATTTATAGTGCTGTCCCCGCTCGCGAGTTGTAGAATACGCGAGCGGGGACAGCACTATAAAAAAAAATGCTTTTTGCAAAGCTGAGATGCTTCCGGCCAAAGAAACCGGGTCAAAGAAACCGGGTTTTTTACTTAATCTGTGGATTACAACGAAGGATTTTCGCAAAAAACCCGGTTTCTGACTACCCGTGCGTCTAGGACTATTTACGCCACAGCAGCGATCGGGCGGCTAGCAGAAGGACGGCGATCGATCACT
Source organism: Oscillatoriales cyanobacterium (assembly GCA_004292955.1). Taxonomy (GTDB): domain Bacteria; phylum Cyanobacteriota; class Cyanobacteriia; order Cyanobacteriales; family Microcoleaceae; genus Microcoleus. Next base: position 33,811 of record RDXX01000049.1, read on the forward strand.
TGATCGACCAAACCATAGTCCTTTGCTTCTTCAGCCGACATAAAGAAATCGCGTTCGGTATCTTCTTCAATGCGGGAAAGCGGCTGACCGGTATGATCTGCCAAAAATTGATTCAGGCGCTGTTTGTGGTACAAAATCTCTTTCGCCTGAATTTCAATATCGGTAGCTTGTCCTTGAGCTCCGCCCAGAGGTTGGTGGATCATAATCCGGGAGTGAGGCAAACTCATGCGCTTGCCTTTAGCGCCCGCACTCAGCAGAAAAGCGCCCATGCTGGCGGCCAAACCAAGACAAATAGTGCAAATGTCGGGGCGGATGTGGTTCATCGTGTCAAAAATGCCCATACCTGCTGTTACCGATCCTCCTGGGGAGTTGATATAGAGGTAAATGTCTTTCTCTGGATCTTCGGCGTCTAAAAATAGCAATTGAGCAACAATCAGGTTGGCTAAGTCGGAGTCAACCTGTTGGCCCAAGAAGACGATGCGATCGCGCAGGAGTCGCGAGTAAATGTCAAAGGCGCGTTCGCCGCGACCGGATTGTTCTATAACTGTTGGGATCATTGAACGGGCCTGCCTATTACGTATCTTTTTTTTATTTTAGCGATTTGGGCTCATTTATAGTTAGGGTGCGGTGGCGGGCGATCGGCAAATCGCTAAAATCGTTGAGTTTGGCAGGGTTGGGCTGTTAATTTGTGGAAAATGTGTCGGGCGGGCGATCGGATTTCCGATCGGGCGGGCGATCGATCTTGAGGAAGCGGACATCAATCAATGTTAAATGTTGTTGTGCGGCGATCGGATCGTGGCGAGAAGTACGATCGCTTGTTCGCGGCTGACACTAGGGAAATGGTCGAGAAACTCGTTGAGCGAATCACCAGCTTCGAGATAATCAAGCAAAGTCTTCATCGGGACGCGAGTGCCGATAAAGACAGGAGTTCCGCCTAAAATGTCGGGGTCGCTATGAACGATCGGTATAGGTAATCTGGGGTTCATCATCGCTTACGTATTTTGAATATAGCCTTTTTTAGAAAGATGAGGTATGCCAAGATATGTTGGAACCTTTACAGCGTAAAGCTTTTCAGGTCAAGACTTGTACCTCGTGAATGTGAGAAAGGCTATATATCGATTTTAGTCGATCGGTCCGCAGTCAAGTATTCGTAGGGTGTGTCGCGATCGAAAATCCCTAAGAAAAGAGCGACAATCTCGATCGCGACGCACCTTACACAATCGTTCAACAAACAACCCAAAAAATTGTTGTGTAACAAGACTTTTTATAAATGGTATTTAGTTAAGACGGATTGACCCTGGGCCTGATATTTTAAGAACAGATCCCAAATGGGTGCCATAACAGAAAAGAGTCACAGTTGGATAGTTTCATGAGCGCTCAATTTAAACTACTGACAGATCGATTAATTTTGCGTCCGCTCATTAGCGCAGATTTATCCTCAATCCAGGCTGCTGCTAGTGTTCGTCAGATTGCTGACACCATGATTTCAATTCCTCATCCCTATCCCGATGGCGAAGCTGAGCGATACATTGCTCGACAAAAGGCTGAGTTTGAAGCGGGGCATTCTGTCACCTTTGTCATGGAGCAGAGATTTGAAAAGAAGTTTAACGGAATCATTGAAATTCGAGACATTGAACGAGAGCATTCTCAGGCTGAATTGAGTTTTTGGTTGGCCGTTGAAGCGTGGGGACAGGGATATATGAGCGAAGCCTTAAAACCAGTGCTGCGATTTGGATTTGAAGAATTAGAACTCAATCGACTCTACGCTTACCACATGATTAGAAATCCAAGTTCCGGGCAAGTTTTGCGAAAAAATGGGCTTGTGTACGAAGGGATGCTGCGCCAACGAGTACGAAAATGGGGGATGTTTGAGGACGTGGCATTGTGGGCAATTTTGCGAAACGATTGGTGTGTTCCAGGGGTACAACAACTAGATGGAGCAGTCCTTTGAGGGTTTTTTAGTCGATCGTTTCCTCAAGCGGCTCATCGAAATCATCTGCCATGATAATCATACCTTCCATCGTTCCTGCAACACGACGCTTTTTCGGTGGTTTTTCTTGAGGAGATTTTTGAGCGTACTTCTCAATCAAAAACTCGATGTAATGAAGCACCTCTGTCTGAAAAGACTCTGGTAGTTCTTCTAATTTTTCTAAAATCACTGGCTGTATCATTGTTTCTTCTCCTTAGCTGTCTTCAGTAAAAACATTTTGGTAAAATTGAGAGTTACTGGTAGCGTGACTTCTTGGATTTTATCACCTCAATTACATTGTCGTGTCTTTGCCCTTCAATAATATCCTTAAGATGAATCTGTCCATTGACGTACTGAACGTGGATGCGCCAGCCTGAGACTTTATCAATATCAGCGCGATAAACTGCCTGCTTCACACCTTTAACTTTATGCAGTCTCGTTTTGGGAAATTGTCTCGTTCTGTGACATTCCTGGTCTTCAAGTTCTGCTAAAGCTTCCAGAAAACTAATCTTTAGCTCATCATCTGGCAAAATTTTCATAGCTTCGTAAATAATGCCATATTCATCGCATAGAGTAAGATTTTGTGCCATAACCAAGCTGATGATATCTAGGCAGTTTCTCGATCGCCCTGAAGTAGGTCTTGATACAAAGACTCTGCTACATCGTTATATGCTCGATCGAGTTCGTCGTGTAGAACTGCTCGAAAAAGAGTAAAAATAGCTTGCCCAAAAATAGGGTCTTCGTCAACCGCCAAAACCACTCTTAGTTTTTGAGAAATTCGTAGCGTATAAAGCGAAGACTCGTAACCATTCAGGTCTGACGATAGCGGGAGACGACGCAGCTTGCGATACACATTTGATTTTTGAGTAGGAAAAAGGCTGGCACAATAATTAATTTTTTGAATTACTGCGGCTTTCTCATCTTCATTTAGCAGCGCAATATCTTTCTCAAATTCCCTTGTTGACTCAATTAGAATATCCACGTTAAAAACCGTAAAAAAATATACAACTATTATACTACAAACAGCTTTTGACTGTCAAGACTCGTTGTTCACAACTTATCAACGAACTCACTTGTTTAACAAGCCACAATTCAAATTTTAATCACCCAACCTCGACGGTACATTCCATACAAAATCAACCACCAACACAATACCGCCGTCACTGCAAAAGCCAGAGAACCATTCAACGGCCCAGCCCAAGGCACAAACCAGTTTTCATAAATCCAAGTGTAAGTTGTTGGAGCAGTTTTACCAATGCCGATATGAGTTTTTAACAAAAGTCTAGCGACAATACCAGAGGCCACAAACAAGAAAATTGCATTCAATCCCATGATTTCAAACGGCCATCCCCATTTCCACTTTCGCACTTCTATTGTTTCGTAGCAAGCTGCTAGCAAAAGCAAAGCCCAACCAGCGGTAAAAACTACATAGGAACTCGTCCACAATTGTTTGTTGATCGGAAATAAAAATCCCCACAAATGACCAATTACTAAGCAACACAATCCACTAATTACTAAATTTAAACTCGTCCGGGTTTTGATTGGCTGCACGCGCAGCCATTCCCCTGTAAAATAGCCAGACAAAACTGTGACAACTGCTGGTAACGTACTCAACAGTCCTTCAGGATCGAAGGGGCCGCCTTTGTAGAGGTGTTGGCTACCCAGAATTAGCCGATCGACATATCCACCCACATATCCCTCTGGCGTCAGTGCGTATTCAGTGTACCCCCCTACAGCAAATACGAATAATACGCCCCAATAGCCTAAAAGCACCGCAACAGCGAGCAGTTTTTGATTGCGGGGGGAAAGGTTCAGAATCGCGATCGCACTAATGAAATACGCTAAACCGATGCGCTGCAATACTCCCATAATCCTGATTTTACCGAAATTTTCCACTGGGGCGCCGTTCAAAAGTACGTCAAGGGCGATCGAAGATGTATTTAGCAGCAATCCTAATACAAATAAAATCGCCGCCCGCCGCGCAATTCGCCAATAAATATTTGTTTCTATTTTTGTAGTAGTTTCAGTATATTTTGACAGCGAGAAGGACATCGCACAGCCAACGATGAACAGAAAAAAGGGAAATACCAAGTCTGTCGGGGTGCACCCGTGCCATTCTGCGTGATCTAGCGGCGGATACACCTGTTTCCAACTGCCGGGGTTGTTCACTAGAATCATTGAGGCGATCGCAATTCCGCGAAAAACATCAAGAGATTTTAATCGCATAAATTAAGTTATTTGTTCACTGTTCACTGTTCACTGTTCACTGTCTTAGCTGATGCCCATTTCCTAATTCTTTTCGGCCCCATGCCCCATGCCCCATGCCCCATGCCCCATGCCCCATGCCCCATGCCCCATGCCCCATGCCCCATGCCCTATATCTCTATCCCTTCCAAAGTCATAATCAGTGCATTCTTCATCAACATATCGCAGCGTTCTGCATAAAACAATGCAGCCTTATCATACTTGTTCACTTGCAAGACACGCATAAACATTTGCCTCGCTTGCGCGAATTGCTGCTGGTAGTGAAAAAAAATGCCCTGTTCAAAATCAGTTTGGGTTTTTCCTTTTAGTTCGATCATCATATCCGAATCGCCGTCATAAATCTCAAACACAGCCACCGGCGCTTGTTTTCCTTTTACTTGAACGCGATCGAGAAATCGGCACTTATAATGTTGGGGGTCGTCAATCCGGCACAAAGTCTGAACGCTAGCAACAATACCAACTCCATAAAGCTTTGTCAATCCTTCCACCCTAGAGGCTAAATTTACAGCATCAGAAATGACTGTACTTTCCATCCGTTCCGCCTCGCCAATAGTACCCAACATTAAAGTTCCAGTATGCAAGCCAATCCCTATAGAAATAGGTTTGTATCCACAATTTTGTCTGTGTTTGTTATAAATTTTAACTTGCTGCTGCATCTCTATTCCCGCTTGCACAGCATCTTCAGCACAGTTAGGAAACAAAGCCATAATCCCGTCGCCAATATATTTATCTATAAAACCGTTGTACTGGCGGATAACTGGGCCAACTCGGCTTAAGTAAGAGTTGAGAAATTCAAAATTTTCTCGGGGAGACATACTCTCTGACAAACTTGTAAATGAACGAATATCAGCAAACATAATCGTCATTTCTGCCTGTACAGAGTCTCCCAATCTGGCATCAACTATGCTTTCTCTTTGGAGGAATTTCAAAAATTCTTTGGGTACAAAGCGCGCTGACGCTGCTGCTATTTTTTCTAGTTCACTTTTGCTGGCTTCAATTTGAGTCAGGGCGCGAAATGCTCTGAGTGCTGTCACTACCGTGGTAAATAACTTTTTGTTTGTTAGTTCTGTTTTTGTTTTGTAATCATTAATATCGTAGCTGACAATTACTACATCTTCTGGCACTTGTCCTGGCTGTCCGGTACGCAAAATAATCCGTACTACTTGATTCTCTAAAATATCGCGGATGTACTTTACTACTTCCAAGCCTGCCTCTTCTGTTTCCATGACTACATCGAGTAAAATCAAGGCTATGTCTGGATGGGCTTCGATTATTTCTTTGGCTTCTTTACCTGAGTAAGCGCTGATAAATGCGATCGCTTTGTTTTCAAATATAAATTCATTTAAAGCGAGTTTTGTAATATTATGAATTTCTATTTCATCGTCTACAATCAATATTTTCCAACTGCCTGCGATCGGCTTGTCTTCCGTCTCGTCTTCGTCGGCAAATATTAATTCATCGTCGCCTGCCACTATTAATTCGTCATCGCCCGCAGCCAACACATTTTTACTAGCTTCTGACATTTATCGTTCTCCTAAATAGAATTATATTAAAACTGACAGTATAATAACTAATTTCTTCTTATAACAGGAAATTCTATCATAAATTTTGTGCCTTTTTGTACTTGACTTTCGCAGCGAATTCTGCCTTTTAGTTTTTGCGTGACAAGGTTGTAAATAATGTGCAGTCCCAATCCTGTGCCGCCCTGACCTCTTTTTGTCGTAAAGAATGGTTCAAAAATTTTACTGAGATTTTCTGGGGTAATTCCTTTGCCGTTATCGGCATATTCAAATATTAGCCGATCGCCCTCTAGTTTCAAATCAAACGCCAGAATCCCCCCATTTTCTCCATCGTAAGCGTGAATTAGGGAATTCAACACCAGATTTGTCACAATTTGAGAGAACACACCGGGGTAACTGTCCAGTACAATATTTTCATCGCACTTAATCTCTACTTTGTGCTTAGTTCTTCTGAGTTTGGCGCTTAAGGATGTCAAAATCTCCTCTAGATAGTTTTTCACGTTAAACGTGCGTTTTAATTCGCTCGACTGATCTACAGCCACTTCTTTAAAACTGTGAATCAAATCTGCCGCCCGCGTGAGGTTGGATAAGATCATATTACTGCTTTGCAGCGCCGTATCCAGGAATTTTTCTAGCTCCGATCGTTTAATTTGTCCCTTGCTGTAAAGATCCAAAAATTTGGTGACTTTTTCAGCCAGTAGCGAGGCGGCAGTGATACCTACGCCGATGGGAGTATTTATTTCGTGGGCGACACCTGCAACCAACCCTCCGAGAGCAGCCATTTTTTCCGCTTCTACCAGTTTATTTTGAGCCGATTTTAAGTCTTCTAAAGTTTGGGACAATTCGCAGGTACGCTGCTGAACTAAGTTTTCAAGATTCTGATTGAATTGCTGCAAGTTCATGTAAAGTTGGGCGTTTTCAATCGAGATAGAAATTTGAGAAGACAGCAGTTTTAATAGTTCCAACCTGTCTGGCGTAAAAGCGCCTGTAGTCAGATTGTTTTCTAAATATAAAATGCCACTGAGTTTGCCTTGATGGATTAAGGGAGTGCAAAGAATTGATTTAGGTTGAACCGCAATTATATAAGGTGCGCGAGTAAATTGTCCTTCGCGGGTGGCATCATTTAAAACTATACTTTCCTGGGTACGAGCGACGTAGTTGACAACAGAAACTGCCAGCAAAGTTACTTCTCGATCCTCACATACAAAATCTATCGGAATTGATTGCATTACATTAACCCGCTCGACATCCACAGAGCCTGATGCTTCAATCACCCATTGACCAGATTTTTCTAGTATTAAAAAGCCTTTTTGTCCCCCGGCATTTTCAATAACAATTTTCATCAGTTTTGCCAGCAGTTTGTCTAGAACTATTTCGCCCGCTAAGGTTTGCGATGCTTTTACTGCTGTTGTCAAGTCTAGTACGCCTGCACCGTCGCTCGTAGTGCAAGCGCTACTCGTAGATTTGTGAGTTTCGATATTCGTTGAAATCGAGGGTGAAGTCAGCAACTGCGAGTATTTTGATTCTAAATGCGCTACTTTCGCTTTAGCTCCCCAGCGCTGATAGCAATAACGCGCTTCTGTCAAGTAAGTTTTCGCAATTCTTTCTCGTCCAATCGATAAATAAAATGCTCCTGCCAATTCTGCTGCTAGTGCTTGTACCTGTATGTATCCGTTTGTTTGCGCTCCGGCAATGGCGGAGTCGTAATATTCCATTGCTCTCACAATATCTCCCAATATTCGAGCTTTTTCAGCGGCAATCAAGTCACATTTGTGCTGGAGGTTCATCGGCGCAGAAAGTGCTTTTTTTTGCATTTTTTTTAGGTTGGTGTTTGCGTAAAAAAGATGCTCTTCTTGTACCTCTTTTGTTGCCGATGGATATGCTGCGAGTCGGGCTAGAGAATCATAAAAATGGTATTCAGGAACATTAATAAACCCCACAACTCCGTCTAAATAAACTTCGGCTTGCGCTGCATTTTCTAGCGCCAGCTCGACATTGCCAAATAAATAGGCTAATATTAATTTCTGTAAGTAAAAAGTTTGAAGTCCCACTCGATCGTTAACTTTCAACAGCAGCGGCAATAATGTTTTTTCGCTGTAAGCTTCACGTAATAAAATGTCGGGGCTTTCCATTTTCCCCATCAATTGCAAAACTGTTTGCCAATATATTTGATTCCAAGTCAATACCGTTTCTTGCTTTAGTTGAAATAGCAAATGGTTGTAATTTACCATTTTTCGTTCCAGTTGCGGCAATTCTTGACCAATAAAATACAAGGACTGACAAATATTTACGGCAGAATATCCAACCGATTCTAAATCACCATTTTCGAGCGCGCTTTGATAGGCTTCTTCTAACAGAGGTAAAGTATCTTTAACGTGATGTTTGCCGTGCATCAAAATGAAGGCAACTAAATTAAGAGTCTTGCTTTTGAATTCTAAAGCATTTAGCCGAGCGATCAAATTTAATGCTAATTGACCAAATCGCTCGCCCGATTCAATGTCTCTAACTATTCCTTTTAAAATTGCTCCGTAATTAGCATAACCGAAGGCAGAAAAAGCAGAGTTTCCGTAGTTTATAGATAAATTAACTTGCTCGCAGACAATCAACGGCAACAGTATGGGTTCAACAATCGAGGTAGCCGACAACATACTGGAAAGCACGCGCATAGTTGCTAATTTACGCGGCTCGGTCATCATAGGCAAGTCAATTAAATCTTCTATCTTTTTTCCTGTTAAATAAGCTGAGGTTTTGGTAAGTGCTTGCTGAATGTGGAGGGGAGTTGGCGATTTTGGAAAGTTTATTCCTAACATTGTGAGTGATTCCCGACCAATTGTTACCGCTTCTTGCAGTTTGGTTTGCATCGCACAAGCTGTGATTCGGATTTCAAAAACTTTGATTTTGTCTAGTTCATTTTTGGCGTATTGCAAGACAATTTTTGCCCATTTTTCCATTTGTTCAAAATCGGTATTGAGGTAAGCTGCTTCTGCTGCTGACTCGTAGAGTGCAAGAGTCAAGTCGTAGTCGGTTTGCCAACTTTGCATGGGAAGCAATGCAATACCTGCGGCCAAATATTTGACAGCGAGTTCATAAGCTGCACTGGCTTTTGCTTTGCGGCCCGCCATTAAATTTAATTTACATAAATGAAGTTTTTCTAATTCACTGCTGATGATTGGTTGGGCTGCATTTAGTTGGTTGAGTAAATCGAAAATATGGTTTTCTAATTGCTCTGGATGCGCGTTTTGCAGCAAGAATCTGCCGATTTTGAGATGAATTTCTTGTTTCTGAGATTCGGATATTAAAGCGTAAGCTGCTTGCTGAACTCGCTCGTGCAAAAATTTATAAGTTGCGCTACCAGCATCAGCAACTGGTAGGGACAATTCATCTGTAACGTCTCTAGATATTTGGTCTGTTAACCCTGTGCTTGCTGCTAGTGCGATCGGAATTTTGTAAGCGTTATTCACGGGCAAAATCAGACCGGACTGAACTGCCTCCCAGAGGTGTGTTGCTGCGGAAGTCAGAGGTTGTTCGCTGATTTGGGAGAGAATTGCTAAATCAAATTTGTTGCCTATACAAGCGGCTAATGTTAGCAGTTCCTGCGTATTACCTGAAAGTTTCTGAATGTTGTCTATCATTAATTCCACAACATTGTCAGTTATTCCTATTTCTTGTATTTGCTCAATGTCCCACTGCCACTCGCCTGTGATTTTGCATTTTTTCACAGCTTGTTCTGGGATTTGTTCGGCAAAGTCAGACAAGTGAGGTTCGGCTCGATCGACCGAATTTTCAGAGGCTACAAATTTAAATTGTAGCATTTTTTGGGAGTAAAGAGACTTCAGCAATTGGGCTATAAAAAATGGATTTCCTCCGGTTTTGTGAAACAGTAATTGTCCCAAAGGTAGCGATTTTTCTGGGGCGCAGCTCAGAGTATCCGCGACGAGTTGATTGACGCTGTTAATATCTAAAGGCAAAAGGGCGATCGTACTTACATTCCCGCCTGCTTTCCTAATTGTTTCTGCGGCTAGCATTACGGGATGATTTGCATCTACTTCTGATTCTCTATAGGCTCCGATTATTAATAAGTATTGGCTGGGCATGTCAGTTGCTAGCAGTTGGATTAACTTGAGCGAGGCTGAATCAATCCACTGCAAGTCATCGAGAAAAATTACCAGCGGGTGTGCTTTTTGAGTAAAGATGCGGATGAATTTTTGAAATACTAAATTAAAGCGATTTTGAGATTCATTCGATCCTAAATCTGGCACAGAAGGCTGCGACCCGACAATCAGTTCTACTTCGGGAATAACTTCAATAATTACTTGGCAGTTGCTACCGAGAGCATTTAAAATTTTTTGTTTCCAAACTAGCACTTTGGCGGCTGTTTCTGTGAGAATTTGCTGCAACAAGTCTTGAAAAGCTTGGAGCAAAAAAGCGTAGGGAATATCGCGCTTGAATTTCTCAAATTTGCTGTCAATAAAATACCCATTTTCCCGGAGTATGGGTTGGTAAATTTCATAGACAAGCGACGATTTGCCAAGGCCGGCACAACCGGAAATAAGTAGGATTTCTGTATAGCCTCGCTTCATGCGATCGAACGTATTGAGAAGTAGATTAACTTCGGCTTCTCGTCCGTAAAGTTTTTGGGAAATTTGCAGGTGAGTTGACCGATCTTGCTCGCCGAGGGTGATGTGAGAAATTGTGCCGCTTGTTTGCAGTTGAGCGAGACAATTTTCCAAGTCATACAAAAGTCCGAAAGCACTTTTATATCTGTCTTCGGCTGTTTTTGCTAATAGCTTCATTACGATATCGTTAATGGCTAGAGGAATCTCGTCGCTTTCTGTTTGATTGATGCTGCTTTTGACTTTCTGCTTTCTATTTTCGCCAGGAGAAATGGGCGTTTTAGCAATATGGCAGTGCACTAATTCCATTGGATCGGTGGCACTAAAAGGCAATTCGCCGCAGAGTATTTCATAAAATGTGACACCTAATGAATAAAAATCGGTGCGGTAGTCGATCGCCCGATTCATGCGTCCCGTTTGTTCGGGAGACAGATAGGCGAGGGTTCCTTCGAGTAAATGGGGGTGGGCCAGGGTGGGGTTTTCGCCTGGTAGCAGGGAGGCGATCGCAAAATCAGTAATTTTGACATCCCCAGTCTGGATATTGACAATAATATTGCTGGGTTTAATATCTTTGTGAATGATGTGATTTTCGTGGAGTTGTCCGAGAGTTTCTGCTAGTTTTATGCCTATTTGGAGAAATTGTTGTAACTCTAGCTGGTTGGTGCTGAGAAAATCTTTTAGGGAAATGCCACCAAAATCTTCTAAAATTAAAACAGGAAAGTGATTGTATTTTTCAAGCTTGTAAAGTTTGACTATTCCTGGTAAATTTAAATTTTTAAGGATTTCTGCTTCGTGCAGGAGTTGGGCTATTCGCCCTGGGGTAGGGTAGGTCGGTGTGAGAGTTTTCAGGATAACTGGTTTTTGTTCTTCAAGCTGCATCCCTCGATAAATAACTGTGTGGGGGTTTGTATAAAGTTCTCCGTCAATGCGGTATCCTGGAATAGTAATCATGCTGTTTGGGAGTGATTTAAAAATTGAAGTTTTATATAAATTTCGGCTGGGCTGGAATGATAGAGAGGAGACGGCTTGGCCTTAGTCCCTACACCAGATTAATCGTAGGAAAACGGCACTGCCGTGTCCTGATTTCTACACCAGATTAATCGTAGGGAAACGGCACTGCCGTGTCCTGACTTCAGGTAATACTTATCTATATTGTAGTATTCAAAAAATCAAAAATTGTATTTTGCGATCGCGCCAGTGCCAAAATAAACTGGTGCGTGCAAATCAACAGGTAAAATCTCAAAACAATCATGCAGAATATAACTGCCTCAAATCCAGCTACTGCGACCGATCGCGCTTTGGGCACCGCAGACATTAAACTACTGGTAGTGGATATCGACGGGACGATCGCAGGTTTGTCAAATCAGATCCGAGAACCGGTCAAGCAGGCCATTTCGGCAGCCCAGTCGCGGGGAGTGAAAGTAGCTGTCGCTACGGGCAGGATGTACCAGTCTGCTTTGCGTTTCCACTCGCATATCGGCTCAACTCTGCCGCTGATTTGCTACCAGGGCGCGTGGATTCAAGATGTCGCGAGTCAAAAGCGGCTGCGCCACTTACCGCTGTCGATACCAAGGGCTTTGCAATTGTTAGAGCATTTTGAAGTACCGGAATTGCGATCGCTCCTGTCGATCCATTTCTACATTGACGATAAACTGTATGTACCGGAAATTACCACAGCTACCCGACTTTATGCCGAACGATCGGGTATTGAACCAAATGTAATTAAAGATTTGCGGCGAGATATTCCGGGGGAACCGACGAAAGTCTTGGCTTTGTGCCAGAATCCGGAGGTACTCGACGGCTTGCTCATTAGTATGCGCGAGCGTTACACGCCTGCGGAGCTTTATTTAACTCGATCCGTTGCTACTTTTTTTGAAGCGACGCATCCTTTGGCGAATAAGGGAGATGCGGTGAAGTATTTGGCGGAGGAACTTTTGGGTTTGCAGGCGGCGAATGTGATGGCGATCGGCGACAATTTTAACGATCTAGAAATGATTTCCTACGCGGGTGTGGGCGTGGCGATGGGGAATGCTCCTGATGGGGTGAAGGCTGTTGCTAATTGGGTGGCGCCGGATGTGGAGGAAGATGGGGTGGCGTTGGCGATCGAACAATTTGTTTTGGGCGATCGCTGATATTTGTAGCAATAATAATTTTCCCAAAATTATAGGGGCACGGCACTGCCGTGTCCCTATAATTTTAAAAATGTCTTTCAACAGAAAAAGCACCGACGACTGGCCGTGTTTCGTCTCGGTGCTTCTTCTGGTTCGCTCCTCACACGTCCATTAATATAGCTAACTCAGTACATTGTGTCAATACTTTTAACAAAAGTTTTTTTTTGAGTCTGCTGCGGGTGCGTGCGATCGAGGCAGAACCTTTGTAATGCAAGGGTTTAGCCGATCGCCCTGCACATCCATCCAAGCCGAAAAAATTTACTTGAATTCAACCAGCCAGTCCAAAATCAGAGTATTCACCTCATTTGGTCGTTCGTCGTGGGGACAGTGGCCTGTGTTGGGAATTGAGACAAATTTGACGGGTTTACCGTTGGTGGCCAATTCTTGGTAAATCTGGCTACCGGCGATCGGCGTCCAGGGGTCATCTGCGCCCCAAAGTACCAATAACGGACGATCGACCTTTGGCAGCAATTCCGACGGTTGAGGGCCTGCTGGGGCCGTGAGAATCGAGGCAAATACTTGTTGAGCTCCGGGCTCGCAGGAGGGCGCGTGGAGGAGTTCTACGAGTTCGTCGGTAATGGCTTCCCGATTGCCGTAGACTTGGCGCAGGGTGTTGCGGATGCGGTGTTTTTGGCGGATGTTGTTGAAGACAAAGGGGCCGATGATGGGCGATCGAACTAATTTAGCAAAAGTCCCCATGATTAATCCCAGGGGAAAACTCAGTTCTTCGGGTCGGTGGTTGAGTCCGCCGGCACAGTTGATTAAGACACCGCCGGCGGAGATTTCTGGATGGTTGGCGACTACCATCAAACTTAGCAATGCGCCGATCGAATTTCCGACAAATACCGCCGGTTCCTGTACCAAATCTGCCCAGAAATCGGTGAGTAATTCTTCCCACAATTCCAGGGTGTAATCGAGGGCCGGTTTCGCGGAAGCCCCGAATCCCAACAAGTCCAGGGCAAATACGCGGTAGCCGCCGGCAGCGAGTGCGGGGATATTTTGCCGCCAATGCCCGATCGAAGCCCCAAATCCATGAATCAAAATCAGAGGGCGGCCCGTGCCTTGGACGGTATATTGGATTTTGTGACCTTTCCAAGTCCAAATTAATTTTTCAAAGCTGGTTGCAGATACTAATTGTTGTGCAGTCACGGCTATTATGTAAAGTTTCGTTAACTACTTTCATCATAGCAGAAGGAAGAAGTCAGTAGTCAGTAGTCAGTAGTCATGAATTATTAATGATTAATGATTAATGATTGGTGATTGGTGATTGGTGATTGGTGATTGGTGATTGGTGATTGGTGATTGGTGATTTGTGATTGGTGATTTGTGATTGGTGATTGGTTATTTGTTGTCAGTTGCAATACCCAATGCCCAATGCCCAATGCCCAATGCCCAATGCCCAATGCCCCATGCCCCATGACCCATGCCCGATGCCCCATGCCCCATTCCCAATTTTTACTTTTTTTGCAACAACCAATAAGTCATCATCTCCCCCTTACCTTTTACCGGAATCATCCCTCGCCTCTCAAACAAATACTTATCTTTCAAAAGCTCATAAGTGACATCAGTAACTTGAATGCTGCCGGAAAATCCCGTAACTTCCATCCTCGCCGCCACATTCACCGTATCTCCCCACAAATCATAGGTAAACTTGCTCACACCAATCACTCCCGCTACCACCGGCCCGGAATTGATACCGATGCGAATTGCCAGTTTTTCTCCTGTCTCGGCCGACAACTTAGCTATTTTTGCCTGCATTCCCAAGGCCATTTGGGCGATCGCCTCAGCATGATCGTCTCTCGGCGTCGGCAATCCCCCAACTACCATATAAGCATCACCAATCGTCTTAATTTTCTCCACACCGTACTTTTCAGCTAACTGGTCGAAGTGCGAAAAAATCACGTTCAATCGCTTCACCAACTCCGTCGGAGACATTCTCGCCGACAGTTCAGTAAAGCCAACAATATCAGCAAATAAAACACTGACTTCTGCAAAACTATCAGCAATTGTAGTTTGCTCCGCTTTCAAACGTTCAGCTATTGGTTTCGGTAAAATATTTAACAGCAACTTCTCGCTTTGTTCCTGTTGAACTTTGAGCGCTTCTTGAGCTAATTTACGCTCTGTAATATCAGAAACAGTACCTTCATAATACATCAGCTCACCTTTTTCATCTCTAACAGCTCGGGCATTTTCTGATACCCAAATCCGGTGGCCGTCTTTGTGATAGACCATAGATTCAAAGCCCAACACAGCATTTTGTGCATCCATAGCCGCCTCGAATTGCTGGCGGCGTTCCGGCTCAATGTACACTTGAGAAGTATTTTTAATACATAACATCAGTTCTGCTGGCGAGTTATAACCATACAATTTTGCTAAAGCTGGATTAGCGCTAATAAACCCTCCTGAAGGCGTGCTTTGAAAAATGCCTTCCATCGCATTTTCGACAATGCTGTGATATCTTTCTTCAGCAATTCGCAGTAATTCTTCGGCTTTTTTGCGCTGAATCAAAGAACCTAATTGACTGCCTACAGCATCAAAAACATCTATAAATCGCGCGTCTTTCCTACCTGGCAAAATTTTAAAGAAAACCAGCACTGCCAAGAGTTCATCGCCTACCACAATCGGCACACCAAAAGCTGCTTTAAATCCGGTTGCTTGTGCTATTGCACTTCGAGTAAAAGGCGGGTAGCCCTGGGTAATATCTTCTACCCACTCCGGTTGCTTGGATACCCAAACTCGTCCCGGTAGCCCAATATTCCTGGCAAATGTCAGTTTTTTGCTTTCCCTGCGGAACCAGTCCATGCTGGCGTTGCCCGCATACCAACCCCTGGCAGATTCCAGGAAAGTTCTTTCTGCATTGGGAATCCAAGCTTCTCCTAAATCCCATCCGATTGTTTCGCCAACTTGGTGCAGAATTACTTCTAAAGCTGAGTCAAAGTTTACAGCTTCGCCGATCGCCCGCGTAATTTCCAGCAAAAACCGGATTGATTCTTGAGCCCGCTGCCGTTCCGCGATTTCTTCCTGCAATCTCGAATTGCGATCGTGCAATTCCCTGGCTTGCTGTTGCAGTTTCGATTGCAGCGATCGCAGCGAAAGTTGGTTTTCGACGCGGGCCAAAACTTCTTCTACTTGAAAAGGCTTAGTAATATAATCTACTCCTCCTACTTGAAAAGCTTTAACTTTTTCCAGCACGTCATCTAGCGCACTAATAAAAATCACCGGAATATCTTTAGTATTTTCAATTATTTTTAACTGCTGACAAACTTCATAGCCGTTCATTTTCGGCATATTAATATCTAGTAAAATTAGATCCGGAGGAGACATTTGTGCCGCTTGCAGAGCCAGTTGTCCGTTAATCGCCTTCCTGACTTGATACCCGTGGGATCCGAGCATAGTGGATAAAAGTCGCAAATTGTCCGGCATATCGTCAACGATCAGAATGTCTCTAGGAGTCGCTGGTAGTGGCTGGTCGTTCATCATAATATAATTGAGTTAAATCAATAATGATATCTATCCGAAAATTCTCGACCAAATCTTTTAAAGCGTTAGCGAGATTTGCTTCAGTTTCGGGAATTTGCTCGATCAGTTGGAGAATGCGATTGTCGTCAACGCAAAGTGCTGCTTGGTACAAATCGACTACCCAGTCTCTGGGCATTACACTCAAATCCTCCGCGGTCAAACTTTTCAGCAGTTGCGGTGCCGAACCAGAAGTAGATGAGTTTTCTTCCTCATAAATATACCGCAGGTTCAGGTGATGAGCTATCTTTTCAAATAGTACCTCTTCCCGAAACGGTTTACAAATGAAATCATCACAACCAGCAGACAAAATTATGTGTCGCTGCTCGTCAAAAGCACTAGCAGTCAGGGCAATAATTATGGTTTCTTTTCCTTCTGGAGTTTGTTTGATCAGTTTGGTTGCTGCGTACCCGTCCATCACTGGCATCAGCATATCCATTAAGATCAGGTGCGGCTTCCAAGTTGACTGTAAAGCAATTCCTTCTTGACCGTTAGTTGCTTCCTCGACTTCAAATCCCAGCGGTGCGAGCAACTTAAGCAGCAGTTGGCGATTTTCGGCTACATCTTCAACTATTAATATCCGATAAATTTGCTGTCCGGCTTCTAAAGCAATAACTTGTTTTGCCGTCGTTTTTTCTTGTTCGTCGCTTTCTGTTACTAACTTAACCTGGATATTAAACGTGAAAGTTGTGCCTTGACCGAGTTGACTTTCCACAGAAATATCACCTCCCATAATCCTGACAAACTGTTGGCTGATCGGCAATCCTAGCCCGGTTCCCTGCATGGATCTTCGACCTGTTTCGGTTTGTACGAAGGGCTTGAATAATGTGGGAAGTTCCAAGGGGGAAATGCCGGGGCCGGTGTCGGAAATTTCAAACAGCAATTGAGATTGATTTTCTTCAGTCACGTTGGTTTCTGCTTGGCTGCTAACGCGCAGAGTAACAATTCCGTGTTGAGTAAATTTAATTGCATTGCCGAGCAAGTTAATTAAAACTTGCCGCAATTTAGATTCGTCTGTTTGAATGTACTGCGGCAAATCGCCGATATTTTCAAAGATTAGATGCAAGCCTTTGGAGTTGGCTTTTAGTTGCAGCATTTCTCTGAGGCTGTCGAGAATGTTGTAGAGGTTGAAGCGGCTTTCATTAATGGTAATTTGACCTGCTTCTATTTTGGACATTGACAAAACATCATTGATGAGTTCTAGCAAATGTTCGCCGCTGCGGTTGATAATTTCTATGTATTCTTTTTGTTCTGGTGTGATAGAAATGTTGCGAGCCATGACTTGGGAAAAACCGAGAATGGCATTGAGAGGCGTCCGCAATTCGTGACTCATGGAAGCGAGAAATTGGCTTTTGGCGCGGTTGGCAACTTCCGCGTTTTCTTTGGATTTAATCAGTTCCATTGACTGCCTTTGAGTGCGAGCGAGCAATTCGGCTTGCTGCAATGCTACTCCTAGCTGGGTGCCTACATGAACTGCAACGTTGATTTCAGCTTCGCTCCACTGACGGGGAGCTGAATTTTGATAGGATGCTAGCAATCCCCAGAGCTTGTCACCGCAGAAAATTCGGACGGTAATATAGGATTTGGCTTGAAATCTTTCTAGCAATTCGATGTAACAAGGGCTGAAGCCTTGCTTGTAAATATCTTGGACGCAAAGGTAAGTTTTACCTCTACTGTAGGCTCCACCTGCGGTTTCTTGCAAATAAGTATCGCAGATTTCTTGTGAGGTGCTATCGAATTTTTGGACGAGGCA
This sequence comes from Oscillatoriales cyanobacterium, assembly GCA_004292955.1. GTDB lineage: Bacteria > Cyanobacteriota > Cyanobacteriia > Cyanobacteriales > Microcoleaceae > Microcoleus. The sequence continues at coordinate 51,618 of RDXX01000049.1, forward strand.
ATTTTCGCTTTCTAAGGCGCCTTCTGTGAAGTTGGGGTCTATTTGCTGTGCTTGGATGAAAGAAATCCACTTGCTGTCAACGGATTCGGCTACAAATTCGCCGCTCCAGTCAGGATTGAAACGGTAAAGCCCGACTCGATCGCATTTCATGGTTTGGCGCAATTCTCGGGTTGTCGCGTGAAAAATTTCTCGGAGATCTAAAGTCTGCCGCATTCTTTCAATGATGCGGGCGATCGCTCTTTGGCGCAAAGCACTTTCTTGCAATTCGGTTTCTGCTTGCTTGCGTTCGGTAATATCTACAGCCATTGAAGCCGTACCGATTGCTTTGCCATTCTCGTCAATTAGCTCAGTATTGTACCACTCGCAGATGATAATTCTGCCGTCTTTGGTCAGATTTTCGGAAGTGCCGCTGGATTTGGCACTCAAGCCACGATCGAAAATCTCAGATGCTTGTTGGCGGTAGCTTTCAGGTACAATCAAATCGGTGGCGACTCTCCCTTTGGCTTCTTGCTCGCTGTAGCCAAAAATAGCTTCTGCTGCGGGATTCCAAGTGATAATTTCTAAACTCAGGTTTAACTCGATCACTGCGATCGGCGTTTGCTGCAATAAAAATGAGATTCTTTGCTGCGATGCTAGCAGTTTTTCTTCGGCTAATTTGCGATCCGTGATATCATTAGACGTGCCGAGAATTTGTTTCGGTTTACCATCAGCTTGTCTCAGAAATACTGTATCCCAACTGTGCATCCACCGCCATTCGCCGTTTTTGTGCCTCATCCGGTATTGAAATTCGATGATGTCACCACCTTGGGATCGATCGAACTTTTGAATATGTTGAAAAAAAGCCGATAAATCCTCGGGGTGCACCAGAGTTTGGAGCATGGCTTTACCCATATCTTGTATTTCTTCTGCCCCGTAGCCGAGGATCGTCGCAATTTGGCGGTTGGTGTAGACATTCCGCTGCTCAATTAAATCGTAAACGTACAATAGGTTGGGATTGGAATCGGCGATCGCCTGAATGAAGTGCTGGCTTTCTCGGAGTGCAGATTCTGCTTGTTTGCGATCGGTAATATCTCGCGCTACCATAATTACTGATTCTGCTGACAGCGGAGAAACTTTAGCATCTAGCCAAACTTCGCGATCTCCGACTGTATAGCTATATTCAACATTGATGCTTTGCTTCGTTTTGAGAACTTGTTGGATGGTATTTAATACCAAATCTGCTACAGATTGTGGCAAGACTTGATGGGCGGTTCTGTTAATCATTTCGCTGGCAGGTTTGGCAAAATTCGTCGCTGATGTCGGTGCGATTTTGATGCAGCGCCCTTCTGCATTTCTCACTAAAACTATGTCAGTCATGGCAGCAAAAATAGTCCGCAATTCTGCTTCTGACTCTTGCAGAGCTTGCTCGGCGAGGATGCGGGTGCGAATTTCTGCTTGCAACTGTTTATTTTGCCGATCGAGCTGCCCAATTCGCTTTTTCTCTCGATCGATCAGTTGAACTTGAGCCAGCGCTATCCCTAGTTGAGCCGCCACCGCTTCTAACAAGTCGATTTCATCTTTCGTCCATTCCCGGTAGCGATCGCACTGGTGCAAGCAGATAGCGCCATTTGCCCTGCCTTGGTAGGAAGTGCGAATTGCCAGCATCGATTTTAACCCAATCTCGCGGCAAATCGGTCTCACAGCCTGCAAAAGAGGGTCTGAGTAAACATTGTGGGAGGCGATCGGCCGATCTTGTATCATCATTTGTACGATGTGAGGATTTCCCCAAATAGGAATGGGTACGTTCCAAATAGATTCCCACTCGGGTTCGAGATACTCCGCCGCCAGAGGAATATCGACTTGGGGAGTAGTAATGTAAGTATGAATCAAGCAGCGATTGACGTAGAATGTCTGACCGATTTGAGTTGCGGCTGTTTGAAAAATTTGTTCTGGATGCAAGCTCGATCGAATTTCTTGAGTTATTTTGGCAATCAGCAACTCTCGCTGAACTTTCCGTTCTAAAGCAGATTTAGCTGCGGCAGTTTCTATTTCTGCTTGCTTGCGATCGCTGATATCAAAAAGCACGCCATACCAAACTATATCGCCATTGTCGCGCATTTCTGGTCGAGAATTAGATTGCAGCCATTTGAGTTTTCCCGACGGCGTAACAATCCGCCATTCAAAGGCAAAAGGTTCTAAAGTTCGAGCGCTTTCTGCAATCGTTTCCATCACATATTCTCGGTCATCTGGATGATTTCGATCCCATACCAAGCCAGCATCTTTTAAAATCTTTTCGCTCTCTAATTCGTAAATTTCCCGACAAGCATAACTGATATATTCAAACTTATAACTTCCCTGTGGATTTTGCACTAATTGGTAAATAACGCCCGGTATATTAACCGCCAATTTCTGCAACCGCGCTTTGCTTTCCCGGAGTGCTTGTTCTGTCTGCTTCCGAAATTCTACCTCTCGTTGCAGTTGGACATTCTGCTGTTTTAATTGTTTCGATAGCTGCTGGATAGTCAATTGACTTTCGATCCGCGCTAAAACTTCTTCCACTTGAAAAGGCTTAGAAATGTAGTCAACACCGCCAATTTCAAAAGCTTTTACCTTATGAAAAGTTTCATTAAAAACGCTCAGAAAAATTACCGGAATTTCCCGAGTCTTTTCGTTGGCCTTCAGTTTTTCGCATACTTCGTAGCCGTTCATTCGGGGCATGGCAATATCTAGCAAAATCAGGTCTGGTAGAACGGTAAATTTAGCATTTACAACCATTCCTCCAGAAATAGCCCGCTGAACTTTATACCCTTCTTTCGTTAAGATATTTGATATAAACCGAAGGTTGTTAGGCTGGTCATCAATAACTAAAATGTGAATGCTTTCTTTGTCAATTACCATTTTTTTCTAGAGCCATTTTTCCTGTCTATTGTTAGCAGGTCAATTATTTAATGAAGCGAGAAATTAATTTCCTGAAAATCAAATGATTCATCAAGCCTTTTCAAACTAAGCATACAGAGATTTTTTTAGATAAGTCCATTGACTGACGTGCCTTTTCCTAGTTTTTTTTGATCCCGATATTAGATTGCCAACTCCTATTAACCGAATTGTTGCCATATTTTATCGTAAAAACAAATCCAATTATTCCCTGAAAATATTAAGTTTTGCCAAAAAAATCATTGATTAGGCACTCCAGATTTTTAAACCTGAGTTTTTTAACTCTGTTCTAGGGCTGCGATCCGTCTTTTCGTACATCTAACCGCTCGTAAAAACATGGACAAAGCTACCCAAAAGTAGTCAATGTTAGACATCTACGTTAGTAATTTTAGTCCACAGTCCTAAAACTACAGGAATA
>RDXX01000050.1 GCA_004292955.1 Oscillatoriales cyanobacterium
CGTGACAAGCACCAAGTCACTGAGGAGCCGTGTGAAGAGAAATTTTCACGCACGGTTTTGGAGAGCGGCGGCTCTCGTGAGAGGGTCGCCGACTTTAATGAATCTTTCACAGCTTTGCGAATACGTCTACGGTGTTCAGCAATGCTAGCTTTCCAACTACCGCTTCTGCGATCGGGTTGAAATTGCCACTTCAGCAAGTGCAGGATAATTACCACAAGATTACTTTCCAAACTCCTGCGTTCACTTCGGCCCATGTCTTCTATTTCTTCAATCAAGTTTTCCCAATCGATATTTGAGTAGTCGCGAGACCGCAACTTTTCCACAGTGGTTTCAATCCATCTGAGGTAATCGGTATCATACAATTTATGTCGGTCAACTTCTAATTTTGTTGTCATAAGCTGTTCCTAATTCAACAATTTGGACACTTTCATTGCTGACGCATGGGGAGCAAGAAACCCGGTTTCTACGAGTTTTGGGTCGAGTCACAAGAAATCTAGTCAGAAACCGGGTTTCTGAGGTCTGCGTGCATCAAACTCTTGTGGGGTGGGCTTCTCGCCCGCCCTCAAAATAAAAATTAAATCCACAACAGCTTAACAACTACCAATTAACAAATCAACAAATATGGCGGTAGGAATCAAAAGGCAGTCCCGTCCGCCGCTTGACATCAACAACTGATTTGTACGCGCCTTTGCTTTGCCTTTCTCTAACTATTTTTTCAGCCACAACCCCATCTAAACCGCTTTCGATCAACTCTGACGGCGAAAGAATGTTTAACCGCTTCCAAGTAAACTGCGATTCTTTTTGATAATTGTAGCTAAAGCAAATCATCGGGGCGATGCGTCTGACGTGACTTTCGGGTACTCCGGCGATTTCCGATAACTCTTCGGCGTGGGTAAAAAGGTAGCCTTCGTTTTGCAAAGATTCAATATCGTTAGCGTAGACGATCGGCAAACCCAAGATTCTGACCATATCATCTTTGGTACACTCGTTAATATCTATTTTGCCGCGCACGTTGGCTAGTTCTTCGGCATTTGTCGCAGTTGCAGGAACCAGCAAGCCTCTGGGTGCGGTTTTGATCAGATAGCGCTTTTTCAAAGCAAAGGCTGTGACAATTTGAGCTATCCAAACGAGGGTGCCGAAATTAGCTGAAGAAGATAGCGCTAGTGCTGCTAAAGTAAAGCAAACACCCCATCCCATCCAACTGCGAATATTTGTTTTTTGCCCTGCATAGACGATCGCCAATCCGCCAAAATACGGAATAAAAGAATACCACACCCAGTTTGGAGTTTGACGCAGCCAGTATAAATCTTGAGACACTTTAGTTATATCCTCGCTCGACTTTATTTGACTCTTATTTAAATTCCACTTCTTTCACAGTGGCTTCCCTTCTTTCTGACATCCGTTACATCCGTTACAAAATCCGTTGCCTAACTTCCTTCTTAACTACAATTCCCGCAGCAGTTTTTGGCGTTTTTCTTCATATTCTTCGGCGGTAATTGCGCCCATATCGTAAAGTCCTTTCAATTCTGCGATCGCCCCTGTGACATCTTTTGCCCCTCTGAGGGCATACCCAGACGGCAACATTCCGCCATTGTACTGTGCATTAAAAGCTGGTTCCGACATCAGCAGCAGCCCAATGAAATCGAAAAATGCGATCAGTGAGGGAATTAATGTCCACGAAAAGAGCAAATAGAATACTCCTGCTACATTGTTGCCCAAATAAAATTTGTGGCCTCCGAAACCTCCGATAAAGAAAGCTAACACAACTGCTACGGTTTTATCTTTTACCATTTTTCCCTTTCCCCAGTTTTTTATTTTAACGAACGCGATAGACAACGAATGCGATCGAGGCAAGCAATATTACTAATTCTAATTTTTACTCATTTATTTGGGTTTTTGCGAAACTTGGACATCGCAAAATACAGCAGAACTATACCGGCTTGAGCCTGTAGAATGACTGAGTAGCCTCTCAAGAAATAATTGAGTTCGCTACCGGAATTGACAGAAAATATTAAAATGCCTAGGGCTGCGTAGGGTGCGAAACGCATCCAACTTGGCGTTCTCTCTAACTTGTGGCTGTTGAAATTGCTCATTGGTTTGAAACCTCATCCTTACTTAAATTTAACATAAAAATTAGCAGAATGGTCACGCTCGGTTGGGTGCGATCGCCCGGGCTAACCTGACATCGATCGACCTACAAGATATTACTTCAATGTTAAAGCAAGTTTTTCCGTTAAAGTCAGCGACCGGGCGATCGCCAAATTCCACCTCAGCAGACAATGCCGATAGATGTCACAAAAGCCCGGTTTATTCACAATTATTAACAACCGCCCGAATTAACCCGCGCTGCCGCCCAAAAGAAACAGACTCAAGAGAGTTCCGCTATTCCAAAGACTGTGGAGAAGCATGGGGGCGAGGAGATTGCGCGATCGCGTGTACACAAACCCCAACACCGCGCCCAAAGTCGCCAAAGGCAGAATCTCAGAGACACTCAAGTGAGCCACCGCAAACAAAAAAGCCGAAGCTGCGATCGCCCCAGAAACAGGCAAATAGCGAGTCAGAGAAGGCAGTAGAAAGCCCCGAAACACGATTTCCTCAAAAACCGGAGCGGCGATCGCAGCAGTGCCGAAAAACACCGCCAGAGCCACGTTGTCCCTACCTTCAAGGACGATCGGCAAAATCGGATTGCTGCCGCCTTGTCCCTGCCATAATTGTTGATTGATCAGCGACACCACAACCACCAAAGGCAAAGCCACAAAATAGCCGCCAAACCCCCACAAAAACCAATTTCCCCGCCAATCTATCCGAAACCAACCATCAGGTAAAGGTAGAAAAGACTTGACCGAAAAATACAGTACCGAAAGCCCGCCAGCCGACAGCAACAAATAAGTAGCAAAGATATAAAAAGCCTTTTCGCGCCCGTCAAAAGTAGCAGGGTTCAGTTTAAGAACAGCTAGAGAAACTGGCAGCAAAAAATAGGGAATCAAGATTTGCCCGACAAAGAAAAAGCCGACCACCAGCACCTGCCAAACAATCTCGCCATCCCAAGGCACATCCCAAGTCAAGCTGGCATTGCGCGCCAACAGCGGCCCCGAACCTGCCTTATCTAACTGCTGGCGCTGCAACAGCCACTGCACGCTCAAACCAACCAGCAAAACCGTGCCGATACAAAGAGATATAGCCGGAACGCCAACAACAATTGCCAACTTTTCTATAGCTTGCTCAGCCGTTACTTGCTCTGCTGCTTGCAGCGCCACCAGCTCTTTAGAACGTTCTTGCAGCTTGTAAAGTTGTGCTAGAGCGCGATAGCGAAACCACCCATCCAAAGACTTTTGAATGCGCGGCTCAGCATCCGGCAAAAGTTGAGGCGGATTGCTCCAAATTCCCGTTAAAACCTGAGCAGTTACCACGGAAGGATCGGCATCAATTTCAGTTTTGTACCGCGTAACTAAACCCTGCCAAGTTTGGATCGCCTCCTTCGTTTTGCCGCTGCTTGCCTGCAAAACTCCCAATCGCAAGTCAAGTTCGTTTAGCAGCGCTGACTGTTGGCTTGTCAACTCTTGCACAGCCTTTTGTTGTGCCGATTTGAGAGCAGAATTTTCCGACTTTGAGACGAGAGTCGGCGGAATTTGTTTGAATTGTGCTTGAGTTGTTTCGAGAGTTTTTTGAGTCGAATCTCGCGCGTCTTTATACTGCGTTAAAGCCGTATTTAGAGGATCGGAACCGATAATATTGTTGCGCGCCGAACTTAAATTAGCACCCTGATTATTTTCTCCTTGCCACTCCGAGGCGTGCAGCAGCAAATTTGTCTGATAGAGTTCCAGCCGGCTTTGGATTTGGGGTTCACTCCAACTAGCAAGTAAAGATAAACCGACCAGAGCGATCGCGATCGCCGTTAAAATACCTAAAATTATCCGCTTCAGTGTCATTCCTGGTTTTCCGTCCCGCGCAAATCTGTGTCTAACTCTTTCCCATCTTTAATCATAGGTCGTTGCAGCCGAGAGTATCCCGCCACCTGGTAAAATTTCACTGGTTAATCTTTTTGACTCGCCTCGCACCCGAAGACTGGGTAAGGTACGCACCAGCACCCACGGACTCAGTAACAGGCTAAATCTAAAATCTAAAATCTAAAATCTAAAATCGAATGACCCGCATTATCTTAGTCCGTCACGGCAAAAGCACATACAATCAAGAACGTCGCATCCAAGGCCGCCTTGATAAATCAATTTTGACAGAAGCAGGCCGCGCCGGCGCAAAGCAAGTAGGCGACATCCTGAGCAGTATCACCTTTGATGCCGCCTATACAAGTCCCCTGCAACGAGCCAAAGAAACAGCCGAAATCATCCTGTCGCGCTTGACAAATCCGCCACAACTCCAGCCAACTGATAAATTGATGGAAATCGATTTGCCATTGTGGGAAGGAATGCTGCGTCAAGAGGCGATCGACCAATTCCCCGAAGCATATCAGCAATGGCAACAACATCCCGACAAATTTTCCATGAAAATCCCCTCCCCCGAAGGAGAAATCGAACACTTTCCGGTACTAGCCGTTTTTGCTAGCGCCCGCAAGTTTTGGGAAGAACTTTTATCACGCCACACTTCTGGCACAATTCTAGTAGTAGGTCACAACGGAATCAACCGCGCCCTAATCGCCACAGCTTCAGAAATCGCCCCAGATTACTATCAATCAATTCAACAATCAAATTGCGGAATTAGTGTCATCAATTTGGGATCTGCCGATGAACAAACAGAGTCCAACAATAAAATTGCTGTTCAATTAGAATCGCTGAATTTAACCGCCCATACCGGAGAAATCTTCCCCAAACCGAGGGACGGACACAGCGGCCCGCGCTTGTTGCTAGTGCGTCACGGCGAAACAGACTGGAATAGAGCAGGTAAATTTCAAGGACAAATAGACGTACCACTCAACGATAACGGCCGCGAACAAGCTCGGCAAGCCGCAGAATTTCTTAAAGATGTAAAATTAGATTTTGCCATCAGCAGTTCCATGCTGCGCCCGAAAGAAACTGCCGAAATTATTCTCAAATATCACGGCGATTTGCAACTCGAACTCCGCGACGAATTGCGCGAAATTAGCCACGGACTTTGGGAAGGAAAATTTGAATCAGAAATAGAAGCATCCTATCCAGGTTTGCTCGAAGAATGGAAAATATCTCCCGAAAAAGTGCAAATGCCAGAAGGAGAAAATTTAGAGCAAGTTTGGACAAGGGCGATCGCAGCGTGGCGAGAAATTGTAAAATCAGTTAGCGGTACAGGAATTGTAGTTGCCCACGATGCCGTCAACAAAGCCCTTCTCTGCCACCTATTCAACTTAGAACCCGAACATTTCTGGAAATTCAAACAAGGAAACGGCGCGGTTAGCGTAATAGATTATCCCCACGGCCCCGATGGTTTGCCAGTATTGCAGGCGATGAATATCACAACTCATTTAAGTGGCGGTGTTTTCGATCAAACAGCAGCCGGAGCACTGTAATTTTTCAGGTGTTAACTTAAGTCTAAAATCCTTGATTAATCTCGGTGTTAGCGTAGTCTCGATCCCCCCTAACCCCCCTTCTTAAGGGGGGGGACAAGAGCCTTATCAAAGTCCTCAGACTATCCGGGGGCTGCAAGAGTGCTTCCGGTTCCCCCCTTCTTAAGGGGGAGTAGGCAGGGTGGTTTTATAGTCATCATAGAAATAGGTACGTAGTTGGGCTTCAGCCCTCTTTAGACGTATTTATAAAGAGGGCCCAAGCCCAACTACGTACCTTGATTAATATGACAGTTGCGTCTAATACGCCACCCGACGTTTGAGCGATGCTTTCAGTAGTTTCAGATTTATTTTTCGGACAATAAAACCGCCCTGCTTCTTAAGAGGGAGTAGGGGGCAAGAATGCGGGGGGATCGAAGGCCTAATTATCAAACAGTAGATTGATAGCACGTTTAAAGCTTAAGTTAACACGAATACCAATACCCTCCCCCACGCTTCGCCGGACAAAAGTCTGAATTTTAATAGCAACCACGAAACATCAATTGCAGAAACCCTTGCCTTTCTTCCCTCTTGCTTCGCGTCCTTAGCGTCTTCGCGGTTCGTTCTTCCCTCTTCCTTCTTCCCTCTTCCCTCTTCCCTCTTCCCTCTTCCTTCTTCCTTCTTCCTTCTTCCCTCTTCCTTCTATATGAATCGCGAACTGCTACAAAACATAAGAGTAATCGATCCAATTTCAAAGATCGATCGCACCGCTGACATTCTAATTACCGAAAATCAGATCGCAGCAATCCAAGAAAACATCACCGAAATTCCCGCCGACACAGAAGTCCGGGATTGCCGAGGCCTAATTTTAGGGCCAGGATTAGCCGATATCTACAGTCATAGCGGAGAACCGGGTTTTGAGGAACGAGAAACCCTAGAATCCTTAATGCAGGCGGCGGCGGCTGGCGGTTTTACCCGCCTAGCAATTTTGCCCGATACATCCCCACCTGTGGACAACTTGGCCGGTTTAGCCTTGTTGCAACAACACATCCGCAATTTATCGCCCTCCCTACCCCGCTTGTATTTTTGGGGCGCGCTGACAGCGGGCGTTAAAGGGCAGCAGATGGCCGAGTTGGGGGAGCTTGCCTCCTCTCCAATAGTAGGGTTTGCGGACGGTTTCCCGCTGTCTAATCCGGCTCTGGTGAGGCGTTTGCTTGAGTATATCCAGCCCTTGCATAAGTCGATCGCCTTGTGGCCGTGCGATCGCACTTTAGCCGGAAATGGCGCCGCGCGGGAAGGTGCAGTCTCCGTGCGCTTGGGTTTACCAGGAATTCCCGCAAGTGCAGAAACATCGGCTTTGGCGGCAATCCTGGAGTTAGTGGCATCTGGGGGAACAAGAGTGCACATCATGCGCGTTTCAACCGCCCGAAGCGTGGAATTGATTCGAGATGCCAAAGCGCGGGATTTACCGGTGACTGCGAGTGTAACTTGGATGCACTTGCTGTTAAATGTCGGCGCAATCTCAGGAAACTCTCAAGATTCCGCTGGCAAAAATGCTCTAACTGCTTCGGTTCCCTACGATCCGAATTTACACCTCGAACCGCCGTTAGGCAATCTGAGCGACCAATTAGCCTTAATTCAAGCTGTGAAAGATGGGGTGATTGATGCGATCGCGATCGACCACAATCCTCGTACTTACGAAGAAAAAACCGTGGCTTTTGCGGATAGTCCCCCAGGGGCGATCGGCTTGGAATTAGCGCTACCTCTGTTATGGCACGGACTCGTAGAAACTGGTGAATTTTCCGCTTTAGAACTGTGGCGAGTGTTGAGTACAGGCCCCGCCGTTTGTCTCGGTCAAACCCCCGCGAAGGTGGCGCTGGGAGCCTCTGCTGAGCTGATTTTGTTCGACCCGCTCATGACTTGGACGGTTGAAGGGCGCAGTCTGAAATCGCGATCGGCAAACACACCTTGGTTGGGACAGCAAATAGCCGGAAAAGTTCTACAAACTTGGGTTTAAGGGCAATACGCTTGGCTTAGGATTTGTCCTTCGAGAGGAACGAAGCAATCGAGCGTATCTGTTTTTCACTCTCATTTTGCCGATCGGACTTTATAATCCCAAGCGTATTGGGATTTAAAGACTAAACTCCGAACGATCAAACCGCATTTGATAGGACTAATAAACAATCAAAAAAAATCCGACTTACCCTCAGTTAATAGTGACTGCATTTCCTGAGAACGTTTCAGGTAATTCTGTGCTACGCGATCGAGCGGATTTTTGCGAACGCACTCAGCAAACAGTTGTGCCGCTTCCTTATGTTTGCTCGCACTATAGTTCCACAAAGCCTCTATAAATATATTAAAAGTTGCTAACTTGCCATCTTTAACTTCCGGCGGATCGGCATCAAATACTTCATGAATCGTCACCAACTCAGATTTGCCTTTAACTCTAACTCGACCAATATTTCTGATTGCATATTTTTGGTATTCACTTACATTTAACTGTAAAAAAGTATTGTTAGTAATTAACATCGATACCCCGTAACTTTTCGTCATCGTTTCCACGCGGGAAGCTAAATTCACCGCATCGCTAATCACCGTACTATCCATCCTCGTTGTTCCCCCAACAGTTCCCAGCATCAGGTTGCCCGTATTGATACCGATCCCAATTTTAATCGGTGCAAAGCCCTCATTAACGCGGTGTTGATTGTAATCGTCGAGACGGTGTAGCATAGAAATTCCAGCATTCACAGCATCGCTGGCACTGTGACCGAACAAAGCCATAATTGCATCGCCAATGTATTTATCAATAAAACCGTTATTTTCAATAATCGTTGGCTCCATGCGGCTCAAATAAGAATTAATAAACTTGAAATTTTCCTGAGGAGTCATTCCCTCAGAAAGAGTCGTAAAATCCCGAATATCAGAAAACAAGACAGACATTTCCTTTTCCACGCTGTCGCCGAGTTTGATATCAACCAAGCTTTCACGGCTTAGTAGCGAGACAAATTCATTCGGCACAAACCGTCTGGCAGCCTTAGTTAATTGTGATTGCAGTTCCAAGGCTATTTCTAACCTCTCATTCACTTTTCGCAGTTCGGCATTTTGTGCTGCTAGTTTTTTATCCTGACTGTAGCTGTGAACGGCTTCTGTCACGGTCAATTTCAAGTCTTCAGTTTGCCAAGGCTTGCCGATATAGCGGTAGAGTTTCGCGTGCTTAATCGCACTTCCCACAGCTTCAATTGTCGCCTGCCCTGTTAGCATCACCTTGAGAGTTTTGGGAGAAATTTCATGAACCCGCCTCAATAATTCATCTCCTTTCATATCAGGCATCACGTAGTCGGAGATAATTAAAGGAATCTCTTCTCCGTCTTCCATAAGTTCGGCAACTAACTCTAGAGCATCCTCACCTCCTTCCGCAATTTCAATCCGGTAAGTATTGCCTAAAGCATCTTTTAATTCAGCTTTGAGGCTTTTCAGAACCGTAGTTTCGTCATCGACGCAAATAATCACTTGTTTGCTCATAGCGATAAAGCCGTTTTAATGGTTTCAATTAACTCTTCTTCCGACCAAGGTTTGTGCAAGCAACGGTGCAAATCAGCTTCGTCAAATGCTCTTTGAACAGCATCTTCATCTGCTTGACCTGTCAGCATCACTTTAACTATATTCGGAAATTTTTGATGAACGCGAATTAGGAATTCATCTCCTTTCATTCCCGGCATCAACCAATCAGAAACAATCAAGATGATCGCTGTATCATCATCATTAAATTCATCTATCAATTCTAAAGCATCGGCGGGATTTTCCGCTAATTCATAAACGTAGGTATTGCCAAAGGCTGATTTGAGTTGAGTTTTGAGACTTTTCAAAACTACTTTTTCGTCGTCAACGCACAGGATAACAGGTTTAGACATACTTTTTTATTCTCAGCCGTTCTTTGTTTGCCATTGAGTGTATCCTCTAGTTTGTTGGGCAGGCACTGTCCCCAAAAAAACGCATAACGCAAGTTGCAGAAGCGATAAGAGCAATGCCTACCCTCAAAGAGGTTATCCGGGATTGACGGGTATAGAAACGGTAAAAGTCGTTTTGCCAGGAACCGATGCAACTTCGATTGTACCGCAATGTTTTTCAATGATTTTTCTGACAATATCAAGCCCTAAACCTGTGCCTTCTCCCGGTGGCTTAGTTGTGAAGAAAGGCTGGAATATTTTCGAGATAACTTCTTCAGGAATTCCCTTACCGCTATCCGTGACAGCCACTTTGACACGATTGCTTTCTTGAAAAACATCCAGAGTTAATGTACCTTTATTATCCATCGCTTGCAGGGCATTGTGGATGAGATTTGTCCACACCTGATTTAGTTGATCGGGGTAGCAGAGTACAGGTTCAATTTCTTGGAAGTTTCGCAATACTTCTACCCCGTGTTTCAAGTTGTTTTGATAAAGGGTAAGTACGGTTTCTATGCCGTCAACTAAATCCGATTGAATCATCACTTCTGAAGAGTCGTGTCGGGCATAATTTTTCAGAGCAAAGACGACTTTTGATGCTCGATCCGTTGCGGTATTAATTGTTTGGGTGCCTCGCTGGATTTCTGTGAGTTTGTAAGCCATGTCTAAGATTAGCTCGCGATCGGGTTTTTGCAACAGAGACATAAAGTCATCCGCTTCATAAATCCCCATATCTACTAAGGTGTCCGCGATATCATCGGCTTCGTCAATATTTTCATCTTCTAGTTGACCTACCAAAGTTCGCTTTAATTTCCTTTCTTCTTTGGCTGTCAAAGTTATATCTTTTTGCAGCGATTGATTTAATAACATGAAGAAGTTATCGGCTTCTTCGGGAGAAAACGATTGAAAAAGTTCGGGCAAGTTGGAGAGGGTTTGTCCCAAGAATTTGCTCATATTTCCGGCACTCGAACGGATCGCACCCAGCGGAGTATTTAGTTCGTGGGCAACTCCCGCTACTAATTGTCCTAAAGCAGCCATTTTTTCTGAATGAACTAACTCTTGTTGGGTGGTTTGTAGGTCTTCTAATGCTGTTCTAAGTTCTTGGGTTCTTTCGGTAACTTGAACTTCGAGAGTGCGGTTGTATTCGGCTACTAATTTTTCGGATTCTTTGCGTTGGGTAATGTCGGTAAAAGCTGCGATTGCATAATTCACCTTTCCTTTGTCATCATAAATTGGCGTTCCCCAAACTTCGAGCGGAATAGTCCTGTTTGGCTGGTGAATTTCTATATCGTCAGCATTGACACTTGCCCCTCGAAAAGCACACACTATCGGGTCTTTTTCTTGAGGGTATATTTCCCCGCTATCGGCGAGATAAATTTGATATACCTCTCCAATTTCAGCAGATTTCATATCGTCAACCATGTCTTTACCAAGCAAAGATTGAGCCCGAGAATTAACGTAATAAGGTTTACCGCTGGGTTCTGCTACAAATATCCCCACCGGCACGGCTTCTAAAATTTGGTTGAGTCGGCTTTTACTCTCGGATAATTCAGCATTCAAACTTTGCATTTCCTCAAAAGAAAATTGCAGTTGTTGTGCCATAGTTTGAAATGAGTTAGCAAGTTCGCCAACTTCATCATTCCGGTTTATTTCTACAGTTTTTACCCACTGACCTTTGGTAATATTTTTTGCTGCTTCATTTAAGTGTAAAATTGGTTTTGTCACCCATCTAGCTGTTAGTATACCGACAATTATAGCTGCCGCCAAAGCTGCAATACACAGCAAAACAGTAGTTTTGTTGTTGGTATTAATTTGTTCCAAGAAATCAGATTCGGGAATAATTACTACAATCAGCCAGTTCAAACCTTTGTCATCTTTTATGGGCGTAACTTGCATGAATTGTAGCTGGTCTTTAATCTTTAACCTAAGCTGTTGGTTTTGCTGAATGTTGTTGAGGTTACCAAAATGCTCTTGCAGGTATTTAGTAGTGAGGCTGATGGTGGCGTTTTGGCTGGCAGTTGCCTGAATTCTTTCTGTCTCTTCACCTTTGATTAAATATACTGGATCTTGCGTTGATGTTGTAATTAATTCACCCGATCGCTCAATAATAAACGTTTGACCAGATTTGCCAATTTTTAACTTTTGGAGGAACTCGTTAACTCGCGAAAATAGTAAGTCAGTGCCTAAAATTGCCTGCAACTGCCCCGATTCGTCGTATAACGGTTGCGCCGCTGTAATTCCCAATCCTTTGCTGGTAAAGTCGGCGTAAATTTTGCTCCAAGTTGCCGTTTGTGCTTCGGTTGCTGCTGTGTACCAGGGACGAACTCGCGGGTCAAATTTAGGTTTTACTTTAACTAAGTTCGTTGGTTCGCCGCGGTTGTTAGCAGCATAATAATTCATGTTGCCGTCTGTAAGCTCGGTGCGTTCTTGCAATAAAAAATTTCCCTCATTAGTGCGCCTCGCGGCAATAAAATCTCCGCCTGGAGTGGCAATATACGTAACGCTTACTGTGTCAAAAGTTTGCAGTTGCTTCCAGAAGTGGCGCTGTATTTGCGGAATGTTTTGCAAGTTGAGATCCCCCAGCTCAAAAGCATTGGCTTTGAATTGATTTAGTTGGTGGGGAAATGCCATGTATGCTTGGATTCTTTCGGAGATGCGATCGCTAATTTCTTCCTGCAATTTGGTAGCAACTTCGTTAACAGCTTGCTGTCCATTGCGAAATGACAAATACCCCACAACTCCGACTGCTGCGAATATTTGCACCACGAATGGAACTACCAGAACTGTTCGCAAAGGGAGGGAGCGAACTGCTTTTACCACTAATCTGCCAGCAGATTTGGTTGGTTGTAAAAATTTGATGTTTGAAGGAGTAGTCATGCTTGGAAAAACTTGTTGCTTAGAAAACACTTTCTGGATTTAATTAGTTGCACCCAACAAGTTATGATTTGTTATCCCAGCACCCTGATTGTGAATTTGGCCTTGCTGTAGTGCACGCAAGCGATTTTTGCTGTATTATAGCAAGCAAATCGTCCGGCAACAGCGATCGCCCCATCTAATACTTCTTGATTGACTTTAGTTACAGGTACTACTGTAGGTGGCCGACATCCACCTTAAAAATTTGGATGCCTACTCGCAAGCATCGCCAGACAGTATTTCCTGTTTCCTCAGTGCTGTCAAAAAAATGATGCTGTAAATACGCAGGCAGTTATCCTGGCGATCGCGCATACAGAAAAAAGCAGACATCCTTTAGATTTGCTATCACGATCGCAGTTTATTTGACAAAACGAATCAAAGGAAAACAACTGTAATTAATTTTACAACCAAATAGAGTGAATATCCGGATTATTTGGGAATTTGTTGCAGTTCCAGTCCTCGACGCAGAACTTCTAGATGTAGGGTGTGGCGTGCATCACCTTACTTGCGGCTATGAGTAGCGTGTAAAATCACTTTTTAGGCTGAGTCCTAAGTTATTAAATTGTAAATACGAGCTGATCGGCAGCTTTGCCCCCGATGGCTCGCAGGAAAAATAAATATATCCTTGCCCCCCCCTAAAGCTACAATTTTTGCTATAAAAACCGGAAAAACGTAATTATGTAAAAGGGAACTTGGGAGCGGATATCTGGATTTTTAGTGCAAAACAAACACTAAATATTCCGGATTTTTGACCTGAGAGCTGAAATAAAGATATTCATCTTTGGGAACACATACATTAGCAATTTGTCTTAATTGTTTAAGCCAATTGGCTTAAATTTTCCTTCTTCAGGTCGCTGACAACAAAAAAGTGCGATCGCTCTGGGCGTGAAATCTACCTAATACAAAATAATATCGAGACTCGTGCGATGCGTGCAAGTGCGATCGCCAGACTCAAGCAAAAAATTAGCACATCTCATGGTATAATCCTTTGTAATTGGCGATTTCACGTCGGGAAACACATCCGCCAAGCAAACAACTTCCACCGCCCAAAGCCCCCATAGTTCGATCGATAGTCTCATCGCCAGAGACGATATTTTGACCCACCAAGCCCAAAAAAAGGGCAAATACATGACTGCTGTTGTTCCTTCGTGGAATTCCCCACCAGAAAACCTGACATTAGACATCAACGAAATTCATGTTTGGCGCGTCTCTCTGGCTCAAGCGGCATCTTGCGTGCGGACTTTAGCAGAGACTCTCTCTACCGACGAACAGACAAAAGCAGAGCGTTTTCACTTTCCAAAAGATCGATCGCAATTTATTGTGACTCGCGGTGCGCTGAGAGAAATTCTGAGTCGCTACCTGCACATAAATCCCAGCCATCTAAGCTTTGAATACAACCCCTACGGCAAACCCTCTCTCATCGTCGCCCAAAGTGGAGATACCCTGCGTTTCAATTTGTCTCACTCTCACGAACTTGGGCTAATTGCCATTACCAAAAATCGAGATATTGGCGTCGATATTGAACGAATAAATCCCAACTTTCCCTGTCTAGAGATTGCTGAAAAGTTTTTTTCACCATTAGAAAACACCGTGCTGCGTTCTCTATCCAAAAATCTCCAAAACCACGCTTTTTTTGCCTGCTGGACTCGGAAAGAAGCCTACATCAAAGCAGTCGGAAAAGGATTATCTATTCCCCTGAATGAGTTTGATGTGACCCTCACACCAGGAGAACCCGCAGCACTATTAAATGTTGAACAAAACCCCGAAGAATCATCGAAATGGTCTTTAATTGAATTAATTCCCTGTTCAGATATCGTCGGGGCTGTTGCGGTTGCAGGAGATTGCTCGAAACTTCATTGTTGGCAATGGACAGCGAAGTTTTGAGCTATGATTCGTAGTGAACAATGCGAGTCCTTCTAAAAAGGTTCGCAGTGAGGACTTTAGTCCTTCTTCACCTTCAAAGAGAGGACTGAAGTCCGAAGGATCGAACAGTTATTTAGTGCAATACCTAAATGTTTGACCCAGACTTGGATGTGACGTGCGATCGCAAAGTAGTAATACTTCCCCGGAATATTAATTCAGACTTGCGATCGTAGTTTGCTCACCATCACCTCCTATAATTACTTGTGGGTTCAAGTTTTTTTAAGCCCAGATTTAATGATCTCAATTAACTCCGATTCCAACCAAGGCTTATACAAGCACGAATGAAGGTTTGCTTCCTTTTTTACCCTGGCAATAGCAGCTTCATCAGCTTGACCTGTTAGCATAACTTTCACGATTTTTGGGAATTTTTGGTGGATGCAAATCAGCAGATCGTCCCCCTTCATCCCGGGCATTAACCAATCTGATACAATCACCAGAACTTGAGACTCCTCTTCAGTAAGCTCCTCTAGCATTTCTAGAGCATCCATCGCATTTTCGGCCAGTTCATAAGAATATTCAGTACCAAAAGCTGACTTGAGTTGCACTTTGAGACTCTCCAATACAGCGATTTCATCATCAACACATAAAATTACTGGTTTAGGCATTTTACTCTTTACACTAAAAATTGTGACTTGGGAATTGGAGATTGGAAATTGGGAATTGGGAATTGGGAGAAAAAGAAAGCAGAAACAGCTACCCGTCGATCCGTAATACCAGTTTCAAGAAAGAATGCAAATGTAAGCCCGCGATTCAAACCCTGATAGTCATCAGTCATTCCCAATCTCAAATCTCAAATCTCAAATCTCAAATGGTATGACTTCAGTTTTGTGCTACTAATTCCTCGGTAAATAAACTGTAAACGTGGTTTGTCTGGGAAGTGATTTTACTTCTATTTTACCTTGATGTTTGTCAATTATTTGTTTAACAATATGCAACCCTAAACCACTACCTTCCCCTAAGGATTTTGTTGTAAAAAAAGGCTCAAATATTTTCTCTTGAATATCCAACGGTATACCTTTGCCTGTATCGGCAATAGTAATCTTTATCTGCTCACCTGCCTCAATCGCGTCAATAGTTAAAGTACCTTGATAGTCCATAGCTTGTAAAGCATTGTGGACGATATTTGTCCACACCTGATTGAGTTCGTCAGGATAGCAAAGTACAGGGGGTAGTTCTGGAAGGTTCAGCACTATATTCACTCGATTTTTGATTTGATTGTGATAGAGAGTCAACACCGTTTCGATACCATCACCTATCTTGGCTAAACTCTTATCGCTCGACGGTTGACCTCCTGTGTATTCTTTGAGAGCAAATATTATTTTTGCCGCTCTATCTGCTGCTATTGCTATGGTTTGCATACCTCTTTGCATACCGGATATTTTATAAGCACTATCTAAGATATACAAACTATCAGATCTTTTTAACAGTGGCAAAAAAGGCTCTATTTTGTCATAAATTCTCATGTCCACAATCGTATCAGCCAAATCCTCTGGTTTTGCAACTTGTTCGGAGTTAAATTGACTGATAAAAAGCCTTTTCACTTTGCGGTCTTCTTTGGCAGAGAAACTGGGTTTTTCTTGGAGCGACCTATTGATTAATGCTAAAAAAATTTCCGCTTCTTCTATAGATAAAGACTGAAATAGTGCAGGCAACTGCTGTAGAGATTGCTCTAAAAACTTAAAAATGTTCCCCGCCGAAGAGCGAATTGCTCCCAATGGAGTATTGATTTCGTGAGCAATTCCTGCGATTAATTGTCCCAACGCAGCCATTTTTTCTGAATTAATTAGTTCGTTTTGAGTAGACTTTAATTCTAGCAAAGTAGCATTCAATCTCTCATTAGTTTCCGCTAGCTCATCATTTTTAGATTGCAAATTGTTTTGCAGATTTTGTAAACTCAAGTGAGTTGCGACACGAGCCAAAACTTCTTCTACTTGAAAAGGTTTGGTAATGTAGTCTACTCCGCCGACGCCAAAAGCTTTGATTTTATCCAGTACATCGCTCAAGGCACTGATGAAGATCACGGGTATGCCGCGAGTGCGATCGTCCGCTTTGAGCTTTTCGCATACTTGATAGCCGTCGATCACCGGCATATTAATATCCAGCAAAATCAAATCCAAAGCAATGGTTTGGGCAATTGATATAGCTTGGTTTCCATCCCGTGCGGGTCTAACATTGTACCCTTGTTCTGTCAAAATCCCAGCGAGAAGGCGCAAATTAGCTGGAGTGTCGTCAACTACAAGAATATTCGCCGTTGGTGGGACTATTTGCTGGCTGCTCACGATCGCTTAAACTCTCTTGTGTTATTTTTTAGAGCTGTCAATTAAAATCACTATTTTACCGCAGTTCAACTGATTTGCCAAGATAGTCGCGACTTTCACTCAACTGATACCAGTTCAAAAAAAGAATGCGACTCTATGCAGGATCCCAACCCTCATGCCAGTCATTACGAATCTCAAATCTCAAATCGGAAAATGGAAAATCGTATGAGACTGTTCTCTGAAGAGAGGACGCTGCTAGGCACTAGACGCTCATCAACCCGCTGTATGACTGTATTTTTTGTTGCTCAACCCAGGATTTTTGAAAGGAACCTGGTTTCTCGCTCTGAGAGTAAAAAAACCGGGTTCTTGAGATAAGATTATGGACTCAAACCCAAAGCTTTCTTTCCTATTTCCGGTTCATTTATAGTTGGTAATGACCGGAATGTATTCAATTTATTATATTAAATAAAGTCAGAATTACTTTGGGGCAATATTGCGTGCATTTCGTGACAGCGTTGCAGATAATTTTGCGCCACCCTATCTAGGGGATTCTTGCGTACACAATCCGCAAACAGTTCTGCCGCTTCTTGATGTTTAGCAGCAGCGTAATTATACAGTGCTTCGACAAATACGGGTAAAGTTGCTAACTTACGCTCTTTCAATTCAGGTGGATCGGCATCAAAAACTTCGTAAATTGTCATCAAATCCGATTTACCTTTTACTCGAACACAGCCGATATTTCGGATTGAGTAACTTTTGGGATCGGTCAACTGCAAAAAAGTATTTTGAGCGATCAACATCGACACCCCGTAACTTTTCGTCATAGTTTCCAGCCGCGAGGCTAAATTCACAGCGTCGCCAATCACCGTACTGTCCATCCTGTTAGTTGACCCAACTGTTCCTAACATCAATGAACCCGTATTGATGCCAATCCCAATTTTAATAGGTGCGTAACTGCAACTCATGCGATGTTGATTGTATTCAGCGAGACTGTGCAACATAGAAATTGCAGCATTCACGGCATCGCTGGCACTCTGACCGAATAAAGCCATAATTGCATCGCCAATATATTTATCAATAAAGCCGTGATTTTTAATAATGTTTGGCTCCATTCGACTCAAATAGGAATTAATAAAATTGAAATTTTCTTGAGGTGTCAGGCTCTCAGAAAGAGCCGTAAAATCCCGAATATCGGAAAACAATATTGACATTTCCTTTTCCACGCTGTCGCCGAGTCGAACGTCGCTCAAGCTATCGTGGCTTAGCAGCGAGACAAATTCATTCGGCACAAAGCGTTTAGCAGCTTCTGTTAATTTTAATTGCTGTGACAGAGCAACTTCTAACTCCTGATTGATTTTCCGAAGTTCGGCATTTTGTTCTGCTAGTTTTTTATCCTGACTGTAGCTGTGGACGGCTTCTGTCACAGTCAATCTTAAGTCTTCAGTTTGCCAAGGTTTGCCGATGTAGCGGTAGAGTTTTGCCTGTTTGATGGCATTTCCTACCGCTTCAATAGTCGCCTGACCCGTCAGCATCACCTTGAGAGTTTTGGGGGAAATTTCGTGAACTAGCCGCAACAATTCATCGCCTTTCATGTCAGGCATCACGTAGTCCGAGATAATCAAAGGGATTTCATAGCCGTCTTCGAGCAATTCAGCAATTAACTCTAGGGCATCTTTACCTCCTTCGGCAATTTCAATCTCATAAGTATTGCCTAAAGCTTCTTTTAATTCTGTTTTAAGACTTTTCAGAATTGTTTTTTCATCGTCAACGCAAATAATGACTTGTTTGGTCATAATGATAAGGCTGTTTTAATGGTTTCGATCAACTCTGATTCCGACCAAGGTTTCTGCAAACACCGATGGAGGTTGGCTTCGTCAAAAGCCCTCTTGACTGCCTCTTCATCGGCTTGACCGGTCAGCATAATTTTTACTGTTTTTGGAAATTTTTGATGAACTCGAATCAGAAATTCATCTCCTTTCATTCCTGGCATTAACCAATCCGATACAATCAAGATAACTGAGATTTCGTCGTCAGTGAATTCATCAATTAACTCTAGAGCATCGGCGGGACTTTCTGCTATCTCGTAAAGATAAGCATTCCCAAAGGCAGATTTTAGTTGCGTTTTCAGACTTTTTAAAACTACTTTTTCGTCATCAACACACAGGATAATTGGTTTAGACATTTTTGCTAATTAACTAAGTTTTAGGAGAGATTGACAGGTAGAACAACTGTAAAAGTAGTTTGGCCTGGAACAGATTCAACTTCTATTTTACCGCGATGTTTGTCAATAATTTTTCTGACTATATCGAGACCCAGACCGCTGCCTTCTCCGGGGGGTTTTGTGGTGAAGAATGGAGCGAATATTTTGGGCATTACTTCGGATGGAATTCCGGCGCCGCTATCTGTAACACCGACTTTGATATTGTTGCCTTCCTGAAGGATATCCAGAGTTAATGTGCCTTGATTGTCCATCGCTTGCAGGGCGTTGTGAATCAGATTTGTCCATACTTGATTGAGTTGGTCTGCATAGCACATTACGGGCGGTATTGTTTGGAAATTGCGGATGACTTCGACGTTGTGTTTGAGGTTATTTTGATACAGGGTGAGTACGGTTTCTATGCCTTCGGTTATATTAGATGCAGCCATCGTTTCTGATGAGTCGTAACGGCCATAGGTTTTCAAGGCGAATACGACTTTAGAAGCGCGATCGGCTGCGGTATTGATTGTTTGGGTTCCTCGCTGGATTTCGGAGAGTTTGTAAGCCATTTCTAAGATGCGATCGCGATCGACCTTTTGCAGCAGAGACAGAAAGTCGTCAGCCTCGTAAATCCCCATATCTACCAAAGTGTCGGCGATCGCATTCCCTTCGTCAATATTTTCGTCTTCGAGTTGACGAATCAAAGTCCGCTTTAACTTCCTTTCTTCTTTAGCTGTTAAAGTCAGATCTTTTTGTAGCGAGCGATACAGTAGTGTGTTAAAACTTTCAGATTCTGCGGGGGAAAGCGACTGAAACAGTGAGGGCAAATTGGTGATGGTTTGCTCTAAAAAAGTAGTCATACTTCCGGCACTCGATCGAATTGCGCCCAGAGGAGTATTCAATTCGTGGGCAACTCCGGCGACTAATTGACCTAAAGCTGCCATTTTTTCCGATTGAATCAGCTCTTCTTGAGTGGTTTGCAGGTTGTCTAAGGCTGTTTTGAGCTCTTGGGTTCTTTCGGTGACTTGGACTTCGAGAGTGCGGTTGTATTCCGCTACCAATTTCTCGGCTTGTTTGCGCTGGGTGATATCGGCAAAAGCTGCGATCGCATAACTCACCTTTCCTTTATCATCATAAATGGGCGTTCCCCAAACCTCGATCGGAATAATCTTGTCAGATTGGCGAATTTCCATATCATCAACGTTAACGCTGGCTCCCTTAAAAGCATTAGCAAGGGGTTCTTTGTCTGCTGGATAAAGTTCGTTGGTACCTGCCAGATAAGCTTGATAAATCTCTCGAAGTTCTGACTCAGTATTAGCGATGATGCCTGTACCTAATAAATCCTGAGCGCGAGAATTAACATAGTAAGGTTTGCCACTAGACTCGGCGACAAATATACCCACCGGCACTGCTTCCAAAATTTGGTTTAATCGACTTTCACTCTCAGACAATTCGGCATTCAAAGCTTGCATTTCTGTGAAAGATACTTGAAGTTGCGCCGCCATACTATTAAATGAATTGGCAAGTTCCCCGACTTCATCGGATCGGTTGAGCGTTACACTTTTGCCCCATTCACCTTTAGCAATATTTTTGGCAGCCTCGTTCAAAGATAAAATTGGTTTTGTCACCCATCTAGCCGTAACAACGCCAACAATTATCGCGACGACAAAAGCAGCAGCGCACAACAAAATAGTCGCAGTATTGTTGGCATTAATTTGTGCCATAAAATCCGCTTCGGGAACCACCACCACAATTAACCAATCCAATCCTTTGTCATCTTGCCAAGGCAGAACTTGTAAAAATTGTTTTTTCCCCTCAACATCAAATTCTAGTGACTGCGCCGTTTTCAGAGATTGAAACTCGTTAAAATTAGCTCGTAAATATTTAGCCGTGGTTTGAGTGAAAGTATTTTTACTGTCAATTGCTTTAACTCGTTCGGCTCCGTATTCTTTGTTGATGGTATGAAACGGTCTTTCTCCTGTCGAAGTTGCGACTAACATTCCGGATCGCTCGACAATAAAAACCTGTCCAGTTTCGCCGATTTTTAAGCTTTGCAAAAACTTACCAATGGTGGACAAATTAATATTAGTTAGCAATACCCCTTGCAATTTGCCTTGTTTGTCGTAGAAAGGCATAGATGCGCCGAGATAGGCAGTAATGCCAGCCGTATTGGGATAAATCTGACTCCAGGTGGGTTTACCAGCAGCTACCGCAGCTTTGTACCAGGGGCGAGTGCGCGGGTCAAAATTAATTTTGTTGTTTAATACTGCGCCGATTTCGCCGGATTCATTGGTGGCATAGGTGCGGAAATCATAGTTACTTGCTGCTGTCGATACTCTCCAAGTCAGCGAGCCATTGTCGAGCCTTTCTGCCCCCAAGTTGTCTCTTTGTTCTAATCCTAAACCGGTAAAAGTGAGGGTGTCAAATATCTGAAGCTGCCGCCAAAAATGACGCTGTAAAACAGGTACATCTTCCAGGTTGAGGGTGCCGAGTTCGATCGCAACAGCATTGATCTGGTTGACCTGATGGGGTACAGTCAGGTAAGCACCGAGATTCTGTTGGACGCGGCTGCCTACTTCTGTCATTAGTCGATCGGCAATTTCGTTGACTGCCTTCTGTCCGTTTTTAAATGAGAGATATCCTACCAGTCCCACCGCCGCGAACAGTTGCAAGACGAAGGGAACTATCAGAACTGTTCGCAGGGTTCGGGAGCGAGCAGTTTTTGCGGCTTCGGTGGCAGTAGATGGGGTTTTGTTCACAACGTTAGTGCTGGATCTAATTAGGATCGGGATTGTTTTGAGTTCAGAAATACTCGCAGGCGGGCGACATCCACCTGCAAAAAATTGACGGCCCGCCCAAATCGCCATGCCGTATTTCGCTCTCTTTGGGATGCACAGGAGTTGAGAAACCGATTTAGCAACCAGATTCGTCGCTGTCAAACCAAGATTTGTTGTAAAAACCCGGTTTCTTTTCGTAAGTTTTATTCTGGTTATTCCGTCTTGCCAGAGTCTGCTGATTTTTGAGGTGCAACTTTTGAACAGAAGCGTGCACCGCTCGACTCTACAACATTTTTTAGTGCATGAATGAATAAATACAAACGCCTGCTTTCGATTCTACAATAAATAGAGGTAATATTGCGAGCGCTGGGTCATTTGTTGCACTTTTTAAGTCAAAGTGCCGGGAGTGCAAGCTTTGGGCTGTGGTGGTAATTTATCGATCGTACAAATTCATAGCAGAAGCCATAAGCCATAAGCCATAAGCGATCGCCTGCAAGATGCCCAATAGCAGTAAGGTGCAGACACAAGCACCCGACATACTTAGGTTTTCGATTGACGGATTTGAGCGCAAAGGACGATCGCCCTTTGCGCTCAAATTGAAACTAAGTCAACGGCTGCGAATTCACCCGCCGAATTGCCACCACCGCAGGTTTAGGTGGATTATTAACTGTTTTAAGAGGCCAATTCGATCCTACGGGCACTTTTCGAGTCTGCAAAAATTCCTTACCATCAATAGTCTTCATGGCAAAATTGCGATCGTCTGCCGCCATATCCTGCCGCATTCCGTTAATTTCTCCTGGATGCTGAATTGACAAAAACAAAGTCTTTTCATCCTCAGTAAAAAACGGCCCAGTAGTTTCGCACTCCATCGGCCCAATTCCAAACAAAAAAGCCTCCCCAGCATTGGGGCCAGAAGCCGGCAAAAACCAAATTGCATTGTTACCGTACAAACCGCGCAAATTAGATTGGCTAATCGGTTTCCCATCTTTATCAACTCTGCCAGCAGCAACAGGTGCATTCAGTTTGTCAGAAGACATATCATTTACCATCCAAACATTGCCACCCTTGTCAATCAGTAAATTATCTGGATTAGAAAAACCCAATCCGCCCGAAGCCGGTTCGCCACCCGTCGCAAACATTTTCCACTGAAAAGTCATTGCAGATGGCTCGTTACCCTCTTCAACTAAGCGCATAATCCAGCCGTATTCGTAAGATTTGCCGTCCTTCCCTTGAAAAATTCGCAAATCCGGCCCGCCGTCGCTATCGCTGGCAGAACCGGAAGTAAAGGTAATGTATAGAGAACCATCAGGAGCAATTTCAGTGTCTTCGGGACGAGCAGTGCAAGTAGCTCCTGCCGCACTTGCGGCATAATGAGCATCAATTAAAATTGCACCTTGTTTTTCCTTAGCTGTGCCTTCGTAGAGGTCATTTAAAGTCTTGAATTTTTGTTTAAAAGCAACTGCTTCTGCATCTTTTTCGACTTTGACAAAACCGCCTGCGGGACGCAGCGGCAAATTAATCATTCCGCCTCCATGAAGGCTAGGCAAATCTGGATTGACAGGCGTGTCAGTTTTTAATGGAATCCACCTACCGGTGCCGTCAGCGTTAAACTTGGCAGCATAAAGCATTCCGTCTGTCAATAGCTGGGAATTAGCTTTATCTTTGGGGTTTTTAACTGCGTTTTTGCTGACGAATTTGTAAATATGTCCGCTGCGCCGATCGCACCCCGAGTAAAATGCTAATGGTTTTCCGGCTACTACGCGAATGCCTACAGCTTCGTGGCGGCAGCGTCCCAGCCAAGTGTGTTTGGTGCCGTAGTCCTTGGGGTTAGCCGGATCTACTTCTACCATCCAGCCGTATTTATTACCCGCCAAGCCGAAGACATTCCCTAAACCGCCAATTTCTTCCTTATCTATGTAGAAATTTTTATTGCTTGGATCGAAGGATGTACCGTCTGCAAACACAGGTTCCGGTACGAAATTCTGGATGTTTTCTTCCGCACTAAAAACCGTTCCCCAAGGCGTAGTCCCGCCCGCACAGTTATTAAAAGTGCCGATGATTTTTGCGCCCAACTTGTCCGAGTAGCCTTTACCTTTTTTGTTGAACACGGCTACCGCCGGGCCGGTGGATTTGAGGTAGCGCCCGTCTTCTAGGCCGGAAATACCCGTAATTCGGCGATCGGCTGGAGAATGCGTTCTTACCCATTTGCCATCATCATTTATTTTGATAGAAATTACCCCGATTCCCACCTCAATTAAAGCTGCTTTTGACACTTCCGCAACCATTTTTTTTGTCTGGTCTTTTTCCGACGCAGAAAAGGCATTGACTCCCACTTTTCCGGCGGAGGTAGCTGCCGCTTCTAACTTAGCAAAAGGCAGAGATTTCCCAATAACTTTTTGATAAGTTTGTATCCAGGGCTTGGCACTGATGTACTCGAAATTAACAGTTAGCAATCCCTGATTTTTGCCAGTTTCTACAAAGGAGAGATAGTCATTGTTGTAGCCGAAGTGAGAATCGCCCACTTTGTCTCCCCAAGCAGCTACGATATCGTAGGTAAAGCCTTCTGGAAGCAGGAGGTCGTCGGCTACTTCGTAAGCGCTGTAAGCTTGCATTTGCTGCTGGGTGGACGCACTGCTAATGGGGATGAATTGTCCAGTTTCTGTTAAGGTGCTGCTGGTTAGTAAAGGCATCGGCCCTTTGACTGGTTGGAAGTTTATGCCTCGTGCCATATTATCCACACTCTTGGCAGAGTTAACTGGCGGTGAGAAGGGCATGGCAAATTTTTGTTGGCAAGAATTGAGTGCAACACTACCGCCCGTTGCACCCAAGAAAAGTAGGAATTCTCGACGCTTGATAGTCATAGGTAAAAAAATGGTTAAGGACTAATTATCCGCAGACTATAAACTCAATTGACGGTCATTTTTTTGAAAGGTATGTTGTTGGGCTTTAGCCCCGTTTATCTATACGTCTCAAGAGGGCCCAAGCCCAACAACGTACCTATGCACTCGAACATTAATCTCTAGCTTTTTGTAACACAATTTGCTGGACTTAAGGATATATTCCAATTTAATAAAGGTATGTTGTTGGGCTTTAGCCCCGTTTATCTATACGTCTCAAGAGGGCCCAAGCCCAACAACGTACCTCATCAATAATTGCCCCATACATACAAATAAGGACACAACATTGTTGTATCCCTACCTACGTCATATTTAACTCGAACTTGTAACCATACAACAGATTAAAACAATCAACCAAATCGATAGCCGAACCCCCGTACTGTAATGATATATTCCGGTTGACCCGGATCGATTTCCAACTTTTCGCGCAGCCAGCGGATGTGAACATCTACTGTTTTGCTGTCTCCGATAAAATCTTGACCCCAAATTTTTTCCAGCAACTGATCGCGAGACCAAACTCGCCGGGGATTACTCATAAATAGTTCTAGTAAGCGAAACTGTTTAGGAGAAAATTTTACTTCAATACCGTGAACCAAGACGCGGCACTCTTCAGGATACAGAGTTATGTTCTTATATTGCAGCATCATCGGTTGTGGCAACTGACCGAGGCGCTGGCGCCGCATCAGTGCCCGACACCGGGCGATAAACTCCCGCATTCCAAAAGGCTTGGTGAGATAATCATCCGATCCGGCTTCTAGATAAAAAGCGCAGTTGTTTGCACTTCCTCTAGCACCGATAATCAAAATAGGAACGGGATTTCCTTGATGTCGTAACATTCGACACAGATCTAAACCATTAATTGAGTCCATAATTAATAGGTTGAAACCGAATTCACCGTGGTATGACGAGGAAGCTTGCACAGAAGGCAGAGCGTTGCGCCCGTCGCTAGTAACCACCACCTCATAGCCCTGTTCTTTCAGAGCTAAAGCTAGCATTTCCCGCAACAGGTCTTCACCTTCGAGTAACAAAATGCGGCCGGCTTGTCCAACAGCCAGCCTTGAAGGACTTTCGCTTAATTCAGCAGAAGACATAAATATCAGTGGGAGTTGTGTTTGTATGTGGCTAGCGGGAGGTGCCTTCTTCAGTAGCTGAGGCACTCTAGCGCTGCGATCGCTTTTTATGAACGATCGACTATTCAATCACTTATAATCTTTCGCCAGTCCATCCGACAGACATACGCTCGACTATTTCTACTTGCTCGTGCAAGAAATATAGCCGTTGAGCAGTTGCGATAGCTGCGCTGTCTGCCTGCGTCCAGGCGTTAGAAGCCTGGTCATTGTTCGGGGTCGGTATTACTTGGTAAAACATTGCCCGCTTTTAATTGACCAGGTTACACCCAATCTATAGGGAGATGGCTTTATCGTACAGGCAAAAGGTTATTAAAAGGTAAAGTTTTAGTAAATAAATGGTTAATTTATTAAAGATGAGTAATGTTGTTCTTGAAGTTTAACCGAACCCTACAGCTTTGGTTGAAGATACAATCTCGATCGGATTTACGCTCGAAAACTTGGTAACTGGAAAAATATTGGGCTAAATTAACGATTAATCTGGCAATCTGACGGGTTTTTGAGGAATAGTGTTTTGTGGGTTGGACGCGAGCTTGGTGGGTTGGACGCGAGCTTGGTGGGTTGGACGCGAGCGGGGACGCTCGCACTAAAAGCAGATCGCCCTACAACTGACCCAGGCCCGCTACGATCGACAATACGAAGTAAAAATTCTGTAGATTGCCTATAATGTTGCTGCATTTGAGTACCTGGCCCGAGGTTGAAGCTTATCTTGAGAGCTCCCGAGGCATAATTATCCCGATCGGCTCCACCGAACAACACGGGCCCACCGGTTTAATCGGAACTGACGCGATTACTGCTGGTGCGATCGCCCAGAGTGTCGGAGAAGCTGCCAATGCCTTAGTCGGCCCGACAATTAATGTCGGTATGGCTTTGCACCACACCAGCTTTCCCGGTAGCATCAGCCTCCGACCGCAGACCCTAATTCTTGTAATCAGAGATTATATCACATCTTTAGCAAAAGCTGGATTTGAGAAATATTTCTTTATTAACGGTCACGGTGGCAATATTGCCACGATGAAAGCAGCATTTTCCGAGACATACGCGCATTTGTCTGATTTGAATCTAGCAAATGCCGATCGAATCCAGTGTCAAATCGGCAACTGGTTCATGTGCGGTTCAGTCTACAAACTCGCCAAAGAATTGTACGGAAACCAAGAAGGTTCCCACGCCACCCCCAGCGAAGTTGCTGTAACCCAGTACCTTTATCCAGAAGCAATCAAGCAAGCACCGCTTTCGGAAGAAGTTGGATCTGGGCACAAAATTTATAGTGCTGCTGACTTCCGCCGCCGATTTCCCGACGGGAGAATGGGTTCAAATCCTGCCTTAGCAACTCCCGAACATGGCCAACAATTTCACGATTTAGCAGTCAAAGAATTGACTAACAATTATTTGGAGTTTTTAAACTCAGATTAACAATTGCGTGAACTTGATAAATCTGGTTTCGATCCGAAGCCAGATATCCCTAAATCTCGCTTAAAAAGCAGGGCGGTTTTATAGAAGTTACGTTGTTGGGCTTTAGCCCAAAGGTACGTTGTTGGGCTTTAGCCCAAAGGTACGTTGTTGGGCTTTAGCCCTCTTTATATATATGTCTAAAGAGGGCTGAAGCCCAACAACATACCTTAGACACGAATGCTAGGCAGCAGCTTCCTCTTCAGCTTCAGCTTCAGGTGCATCTGGGACATCTTGCTTGATCGTCAAATAGCGAATCACCTCTTCGCTCAGACGCATCGCGCGTTCCATAGGAAAAATTGCAGCGCCCGGAGCTGTATAGTTCATTTGAACGTATACCCCGTCGCGGTGCTTGCCGATTTCGTAAGCCAAGCGACGCTTGCCGCGGTGCTGAGTTTCGATATTTTCAGCACCTTGATCGCGCAAAATTGTTTGATATTTCGCGATCGCCTGGTCAGTCATTTCTTCACCCAAGTCAGGGCGCAGAATGTACATTGTTTCGTAAATAAACGGTTTCATGGCAATAATTCCCTTATGGACAACAAGGCTTCTGATGAAGCAAGGACTTATCATCATATCCCAACTATGAACAATCTCAAAACTAAAAAATCAAATTCCCCAAACCGCAGTCGATCGCGGTGGAACACGCTGTGGACGTATGGGATGATGAGTGCGATCGCACTTTTAATGCTATTCCCCTTGCTGTGGTTGCTCAGTACATCCCTCAAAGCCCCCAGCGAAAACATCTTTCAATATCCCCCGCAACTGTGGCCGCAACAGCCAACCCTCGAAAACTTCATCAAAGTGTGGCAAACCAACCCGTTTGGCCGCTACCTGTTCAACAGCACCTTGATTGCAGGCCTCACAGTCAGCATCAATGTTTTGTTTTGCGCGCTTGCGGCTTACCCCTTAGCCAGACTTAACTTTCGCGGCCGCGAAGCCATTTTAATTACAATTATTTCCACAATCATGATACCCTTCCAAATAGTCATGATTCCGCTGTACATTTTAACTGTACAACTCGGATTAAAAAATAGCTATTTAGGCGTAATATTTCCCGGACTAGCCTCAGCCTTCGGCATATTTTTATTGCGGCAAGCATTTCTAGCAGTTCCCAAGGAATTAGAAGAAGCCGCCCGCATCGACGGCTGCACCGAATTAGGCATTTGGTGGCACGTGATGATTCCGGCAATTAAGCCGGCTTTAGTTACTTTAGGAATTTTTGTATTTATCGGTTCTTGGAGCGACTTTTTGTGGCCGCTGCTAGTTTTAGACAGACCCGAATATTATACGTTACCTTTAGGCGTAGCAAATTTAGCCGGGACATTTTCTTTAGATTGGCGTTTGGTGGCGGCGGGTTCGATTATTTCCATTATTCCAGTTTTAGGACTGTTTTTGCTGTTGCAAAAATACATTGTGCCGACAGAAACTGCCGCCGGAGTCAAGGGATAGAATTAGGGAATCGGGCATTGGGCATCGGGCATGGGGTATTGGAAGTCGAAAATTAGTATTTCTTCCTTCTGTGATACAACTCACAAAATTTATTTGTTATGTACGAACTGCCAGAAATCCGCTGGATTGTTGATCGTGCTGCCGTCATAGATGCGATCGCAGGCTTTGCAAATGCGATCGATGCCAAAGACTGGGAGAAATTGCGATCGCACCTAGCGGACGAAATAGATATCGACTATTCTGAATTTCGGGGTGAAAATCCCAGACGAATAACCGCAGAAGAATATATAAAACAGCGGGTAGAGGGACTTGCAGGTTTGCTAACGCTGCACGTCAGCACGAATCATGAAGTAACTATTCATCACAATACAGCCAAATGTCAGTCTGCATACCAAATTTATCGACTTGACCCCAGTCGCCAAGCTGGAGAGAATCGGCTGGATACAGCAGGAAACTATTTTCACTCTTTGATTCAAACAACAGACGGACATTGGCTGATTGACGGAATCAAGCAAACTGTAGTAATTGTCAGCGGCAATCCTCAGGTTCACGGTGCTCTTCGCGCTACATATTAAACCATTTTAGATTTTAGATTTGGGGATGATTTAACCTTAAATAGGTTCGTAGTGAGGACTTCAGTCCGCATAAAATCAGAGGACTGAAGTCCTCACTACGAACCTAATAACGGTATTTTTACTATAGTAAATCTCTCCAAAAATCTAACTTGCAAGTCTCTACCTCGGAGTAAAAACTGCACTAGGATAAGCAATCCGCTTGTGATTGAACTGTTCCCAAACCCGCACAAAAATCTCCGCAATTAAAGACATATTCTCCCGAGTCAAACCAGAATCCAGCAACTGATTATCCTGCCAGCGCGCCCGCAAAATCCGATTAACCATATTCAAAGCTTCCTCATGAGTGGCATCCTTGAGCGATCGCAAAGCAGCCTCACAAGAATCCGCCAACATCAAAATTCCAGTTTCCCGCGACTGCGGAATCGGCCCGTCGTAGCGAAAATCCTGCTCCCTCACTTCCCGGTTTTCGATTGCTAACTTTGAATTGTCCGCAGCAGCCAAAGTAATATTTAAATTTTCAGGTTCTTTTGCAGCAATTTGCTGCGCTTGATGGTAGAAATAAGCAATTAACATTGTGCCTTGATGTTCAGGAATAAACGCCTGAATCGCCTTCGGCAATCGATGCTTGCGCGCCATCACCATCCCCTCAGTAACGTGCTTTTTAATAATTTCGGCGCTCGCCCAAGGGTTATTAATTTCATCGTGTTTGTTGCCCCCGCCCATTTGATTTTCGCAAAATCCGCTTGGGTCGTGCATTTTTCCAATATCGTGGTATAGCGTACCAGCTCTAACTAACTCAACATTGCAGCCGAGTTCCCTCGCCGCAGCCTCCGCCAAACTAGCCACAAATAGCGTGTGCTGAAAAGTCCCCGGAGCTTCGGCAGCCAACCTCTTTAACAGCGGGCGGTTGGGATTGGCAAGTTCCGCTAGCCGGATCGGGGTAATCAAGTCGAAAACGTGTTCTAAATAAGGGCTGATGCCGATCGCCACCACGCTCCAAGCCAAACCAGCCAAACTTTGGCAACCCACCGTACCGAGTACGACGTACCAAATCGCACCGGCAGCAGCGCTAGCAATCAAAGTCCCCACCAGATAGACGCTGCCCTGAGTCAAGCCGACAGCCACGCCCAGAAGAGCCAATTCCTCGCGCGATCGCAATCTTCCGGCCATAAAAGCGCCCAGCAATCCCCCCGCCGCGCTAGCCACCAAATGAATCAACTCTACATCCAAGCCAATGGGTAGCAGCGCCGACAGCAGCCCCACCACAGTCACTCCCACCGCCGAACCGTAGAAGCCGCCTGCTAAAATCCCGATCGCGGGCAAAGTCGTCCAAGGCAGCCCCAAACTCACCAGCACCGGCGCGCTCAAAGTCAGCAGCAGCAACAGCAAATGATCTCTCCGGCGCAAGCGGTAGTGCCTTTCTACCAGCAACACGATCGCAATAGCCCCCGCGACTAAACAAACAAAACCCGCCAGCCCCAACCAATTTACACCCCGCCGGCTCAAACCAAAATAGTCCAGCAATACAAAATCTTGCTGCGCGATAAGTTTTCCTTCTGCAACAATAATATCGCCCTTCTCTACGGCGATCGTCACCGGTTTCACCTTTTGCGCCGCCAATTCCGCTAGCTGTTTGGTTTCCTCGGGATCTCTCACCAGATTTGGCTGCAAAATCGCACTTAAAGCCTCAACCGCCAAAGCTTGGGACTCTAACGGCACTTCGTCTGCGACTTGCAGCTTCACAGCTTCTTTCAAAATCTCTTTTGGCAACCCCTGCGGGATACCTTGAGCCAGCATCATTTTTGCCACCCGACTCATACCCGTTTGGGTTTTCTCCCAAGCTGCATCCGACAAATCAAACAGGGAAGTATCATAAATCTGTCGGAGCGCGGAAACCGACGGTTTTTCAAGCGCCTCCACAGCATTGGCATAGCGCCCGCGAGCCTCGGAAATACTATCTGTCAGGCTTTGAAAATCTGCTGCTCCGACCGATCGGCTGTAAGCTTGCAGTTGAGCGATCGCATCCTGCTGAGACTTGTTATCCGTCGGTGCAGCAATTGCCGGGGAATTCAAATTCAACCGCTCAAAATTTGCACTGTTGTCCCCTGCTTGCGCCAAAATCGATCGCCACTCCCACTCCGGACACCCCCTCAAGTAAACCTGAGCCGCATTTGAGAGCGCCGAGGGCGGCGCAAATGGAAACGGGCCTACCGCCCGCCGGAGTTGGCTCCCCTGTTGCCAAAATTGTTGCAATTCTCGCTCGATTTGTCGATCGACCGCGCGATCGAGCATTAATATCGGTACAGCCCCGATTCGTGCTGATGAACGGTGTTCTTCAGTAGTTTTGTGATCGGGAATGCTAACACTAGCAGGAGCCTTAATCGTCTGAGGAGCTTTCGTCCCCACATCCAATTTCGGCTGGTTGTAGAAGCGGTGACCAAGAGTGCTGCTGAGGGAAACTACTGCTACCAGGGCCAACATCGGGGAACGAGCCTGATTTTTGAGGCTAGATTTTGAGGTTTTACTTGTCAATCTAATGAAAGTCTCGGGCCCAGGCCATTTCTGGGGCAAAAAACGGCTCAGGAGAGGCCCGCCAGGGCGATCGGCATCTGTTTTACTGTCACCATTTTGCACTTGAGCAATGTGTTGGCGCAGCGAGCGCGTAGCCCCTAGCTGCTCAATCTGTCGCATTAATGAGGAGAGCGTATTCATTTGTGTCGAAGATATATCACTGTTACTCAGCAGCTTTGTCAGAAATTCTGACTGTGCATCTTGATTGAGTTTATCCGAACTACCGTACCTGAATATTCTAAACAAGCAGGCTAATTTACCGGACTCTCGACAGCCGTTCGATTTCCTAAGTGTCGCCAACAACGCCAGCAGTTACTACCCCTTGTCTATCTCAAACAGCTCTCGTGCGCTGTGGCTAAAAACCCGCTTTCTCGGTCGATTCCTAGTTTCCCAATCCTATATTTTCCTAGAAATCTGGTTTGAGGAAGCAAGCACCTCCGATTTAAGTTGTTACTTGTTAATTTTTAATTGTCGCTCTCCTTTGGCTGTCACTTGTCACTTGCTAATTGCTAATTGTTAACTGCTAATTCTTAATTTCTAATTTCTGCTTTCCCCTCCTGTTCAAAGCTCCCAACTTTATATTTTTCGAGGTCTAATGACATAAGGTGCAGCCACTGCGCGGGCTAGGGCTGCGGAATCGGGCCCCGCCGAAGGGTTGTAAACTCCAGCCCAAACTGCAAACAGGTTACTTGCTAACTCCAAAATTTTTGCATCGCTGCCCGTTCCCCACAGGGAGGGTTCTCGCCCCTCGACTAGCGGCTGCGATTCAACCGCCGACAATACTTGTCGCCATTCTACAGGAATCGCAGCAGCGCCATTGTAGGCTCCTGACAAAGCTCCCGTCAAAGCGCAGGTGAGTTGTCCGGCTATCCCGCTGCGGGCGGCCCGCACTACTGACAAGCGTAAGTCTTCTGGGGTGCTCAAGAAGCAGTAGAAAGCTAGGGCAATGGGAATAAAATTTCCTGGATTGACATTTGAGTGAGTTTCTGATTGTTTCTCGCCCTCTTCTGGTTTTCCTCGCAAAGCTGTGGCGCTTTTGCACAGGTGAGTGGTGGCTGTTTCTAAATCTGCTCCCTGTTCTAGTAGTATTTGCACTTGCCGCAGCAACTCGGTTAAGGCAGTATCTATGTTTAGGTAGGCAATGGTTTGTTCGATCGCTGTCCCGGGGTCAAGTCTTTGTTTGAGCGATCGGGCGATCGCATATCCTATAGCTAACACTGCTGTCTGCAACTGTGCCTTATTTTCGTTGGGCAAAACATCTGTCGCCAGCATGATTTTTTCTCGCAGCTTGGCCTTATTTTCGTGAAAAAACATCACGCATGGCAGCGCAGCAACCGCAGCTTCACAAGGGTTAAGCAGGCTTTGAAACTCTGTGTTTGGAGAATGGTATATTTCCGACTTTGCCAATACTTCCCAAGTATCGCGCCAATCTTTTAAATCTAAACCGTTACACCGAATTAAACTTTGAGCGCACGCTACTGCAAGTCTCCCGCATTCGGAATATTTGCCCCTGAGTATTTTGGTGTTGGGAGAATTCAAGGCTAATATTGCGCCATTCAGGGTAAATTGTTGGTGTTTTGTCAGTTGTAAAATCGGCTGCAAGTCTTCGGTTTGGGGGAGGATACCCGCTAGTTGCCTCTGGTATTGCAGGCCTATAGAGTCTCCTAAAACTGCCCCCAGGATGGTTCCTTGAAACTTGCTCAACAGGGAATGCCGCATTTGAATTTAACTCAAGTTGCTACTAATTGGTCAGTTGTCAGTGGTCATTGGTCAGTGGTCATTGGTCAGTGGTCAGTGGTCAGTGGTCAGTGGTCAGTGGTTATTAGTTATTAGTTATTAGTTATTAGTTATTGGTTATTGGTTATTGGTTATTGGTTATTGGTTATTGGTTATTGGTTATTGGTTATTGGTTATTGGTTATTGGTTATTGGTTATTGGTTAGTTATTGGTTATTAGTTATTAGTTATTAGTTATTGGTTATTGGTTATTTTTTGCTTCGTCATTATTATTATTACCCATTACCCATTACCGATTCCCCATTACCCATTACCGATTCCCCATTACCCATTACCGATTCCCCATTACCGATTCCCCATTACCCATTACCCATTACCGATTCCCCATTACCCATTACCCATTACCGATTCCCCATTACCGATTCCCCATTACCGATTCCCCATTACCGATTCCCCATTACCCATTACCGATTCCCCATTACCCATTACCCATTACCCATTACCCATTACCCATTACCCATTCTTCTGATTAATTTGAATTCAAGCCAAACATATAAGGGCTGGTTTTCCATCTAAAACCGGCCCTCATCCGATCTCGAAAATCGGTGAAATTTTAATTTTTAATCACATAACTAACTAGAGCTTGTAGCCCCAGCCGATAACTTTCTGAGCCAAAACCGCTGATTTGCCCGATCGCCACCGCCGCGATATACGAGTGGTGCCGAAAAGCTTCCCGTCGGTAAATATTGCTCAAATGAACTTCCACCGCAGGGATATTCACAGCGGCGATCGCGTCTCTAATTGCCACACTCGTATGAGTATAAGCTCCAGCATTAATCAACAAGCCTTGGTGCTGCCCTAACATTGAGTGAATTGCATCCACCAAAACCCCTTCATGATTCGACTGCTGAATAGAGACTTGCACCTGGAGGGCTTGCGCTTCTCGTTCTAGCAACTTGTTGATATCATTTAAAGTCGCAGAACCATAAACTCCAGGTTCTCGCTGACCCAATAGATTCAGATTAGGGCCGTGAAGTACCAGGATATTTAACAATTTTAAAAATTCCAGCGCAACAAAATTTATGAGATTTTTGAGAGTTTTGACTTGGGATTTAGAACCAGTCTTCAACCTCAAACCTCAAACCTCAGATTTCACATCTAGTCCCGACTACCGGCGATGCCTGGGTTGGTTGACTGGAATAGGAATCGGTTCGAGTTCCGGTTGAGCTTCTGGACTCAGCAGTCCTTCTATCAGCTTGCGAACCCATTCTTTAATTTGTTCCAGCACCTTTTCAATGTCTTCCATTGAACGGATAGCTCCTTTTTTTATAGTCTAGATTGGTGACGCTCCTACTCTGAATCAAAGATTACAGCGTAGGCATCTGAGTCCTGTTAAGGATATCGAGATCTTCCTTCGAGGTACTCCAAAATGTTTCTCTCGCTCGGCGTTTTATAGTGAGGAACACGTCCAGCCCCACTGTTTTTGCACTAGATCAAGGATTGTTTGTTCAGGCTGTGAAGATTTAAGAGTCCTACGGAATCGGTTAACCTTCTATCCTTCACAAACCTGGCTTTCATCCCACCCCAAATCAAAGATTAGGTCGTGGGGATTCCCGCCGAGCTAGCTAAACCGACGGCTAAATCCCTGAAAATAAGCAAGCACGACTTTGAAACCAAAGGTCAAACTTGCTTTCTCGCTTGCTGGTTGTTGGGAGCAACGCTTTTGAGCAAAGGAGAGAATCAGTGTATTTGCCAATCAGTCCTGTCTTATTATCATAACGAATCTTTACAGATAATCAATAGGCAATTGGAAAATTGCTGAACTATCTGGGATCGCAGATTATTAAAAAAAGCTTAAGCTTACGGCTGACTATTGACAATTGACAAAGTGTTAGAGATTTTCTACGCTTTTGCCAATAATTTACGCCGGAGCCGATCGAGCGCCGTACAACTACTCAGATTTCTAATCCAATCGCGAGTGCGGGCATAGCCGAAACGGTATTCAAAACTTTCAGTCTCGCCCTCGGGGCCCGCTAAACCGATATAAACCAGTCCGACAGGTTTAGCATCCGTGCCGCCTCCTGGGCCCGCGATGCCTGTAATGCTCAATCCCCAAGTGGTGTTGAGACTGGCGCGCACTCCCGCAGCCATTTGTTTTGCGACTTGCTGGCTGACTGCGCCAAATTCGGCTAAATCTTGGGGATTAACACCTAATAATCCTTCCTTAACCCGATCGTCGTAAGAAATAATCCCGCCTAAAAAGTAGCGAGAACTGCCGGGAACAGCAGTCAGCATCGCCCCTAATCCTCCTCCCGTGCAGGATTCAGCCACACTCAGAGTTTCGCCAGCCAACAGCAACAATTTACCGACTGTCGAGGCGAGGGTATCGGTATCGGCACCGTAACAGTCTAAGTCAGTAATCAGTAGCAACTGTTGTTCGATCGGCTCAATTAACTTTTTCGCCGCCACTTCCGACTCAGCGCGGGCCGAAATCCGCAGTTTGACTTCGCCGTGATTGGCGTAGGGAGCCACAGTAGGATTAGTTAAACTCAGAAAACTATCTACTTTTTCCGCCAGTGCCGACTCAGCAATTCCCCAAAATTTCAACGTGCGACTGCAAATAGTTGCACTGCACCAGCCGTTATTTTTCAAGTAAGGAACGGCGATTTCTTGCCACATCAAGTGCATTTCCGCCGGTACCCCGGGAAATGTCATCACTGTGACATTGGGAACCGGCTGCCAAATAATCCCCGGTGCAGAACCTGTCCGGTTTGATAGAATGTCCGCACCTTCGGGAATTAAAGCTTGTTTGCGGTTGCTCTTGCTCATGGTGCGTCCCCGCTGAGCAAATTTTTGTTCGATATCGGCGATAATTTCCGGCCTTTCGATGAGGGGAACACCAAAATAATCGGCGATTGTTTCGACTGTGAGGTCGTCTGGTGTGGGGCCGAGGCCTCCGGTGAAGACCAAAAGTTGCGATCGACCTATAGCTATTTCTATCACCTGTTTAATGCGTTCTGGATTGTCTCCCACAACTGTTTGATAGTAGTGAGGGATGCCCAAACTCGCTAATTCTTTCGCTAAAAACTGGGCATTGCTATTAAGAATATCGCCTAACAGCAATTCAGTGCCAACACAAATAATTTCAGCAACCATTATTCTATTTTAGATTTTAGATTTTGGATTTTAGATTGGTTATTGGGCATTGGGCATTGGACATTGGGCATTGGGCATTGGGAAGAAGGCCCGCGCAGGGCATTGGGCATTGGGCATTGGGCATTAATGATTGGTGATTGGTGATTCTTACTAACAAGTAACAACTAACAACTAACAACTGACAACTAACAACTGTCAACTGTCAACTGTCAACTGTCAACTGTCAACTGTCTATCTTGCGTGCCTCCAAACTTTCCAGCTAGCGTATCCCAGCAAACTTGTAGCTCCCATAGCGTAAACTATGCCACTTGGAACTGAAAAAGCTAGGGCTAAACTTCCTACCCAAAGTGTCAGCGAGTAAATAAATAAAACCGCAAATCTATGGGATAGTCCGGCTTCTAGGAGTCGGTGGTGCAGGTGGCGTTTGTCAGCAATAAAGGGCGATTTGCCGTTACGGAGCCGATCGAGAATCACCGCCGACATATCTAAAATCGGTACAGCTAAAATTAAATATGGCAGTAACACAGAAGTAACAGCCGTAGTTTTAACTAACCCAATTACTCCCACTCCAGCGAGAGTAAACCCGATAAAATAAGCCCCGCCATCTCCCATAAAGATTTGAGCCGGATTGAAGTTGTAGCGTAGAAATCCCAAGGTGCCACCAGCTAAAGCCGCTGCAATTAGGGCCGCCGCCGGTTGGTGCATCGACAGACTGACAATCAGCATCACAACTGCTGCAATCCCCGAAACTCCGGCTGCTAAACCGTCCAAACCATCAATCCAGTTAATGGCGTTGGCCATACCGACGAGCCAAATCACGGTAATGGGCAAGCTCAGCCAGCCAAGATCCGTCAGTCCCAGGGAGGGAACTGTGAGAAACTCAATTTGTACGCCCGCGTACCAAGCGATGCTGGATACGCCAATTTGCATGAGCAAGCGTTTGATGGCTGAGAGCGAAAACAAGTCGTCTGCTAAACCGATGAGGAAGAATCCGATGCCGCCGAGGGTGACTCCCCAAACTTGGTATTCGTCTTTGGGATTGAGAACTTGTCCGCTAGCATCGATGAAGCCTCCACAGAGCCAGACAAATAACAGGGCAATCAGAGTGCCGAGAAAGATAGAGACTCCTCCCAAGCGTACCATGGGGCGCTGGTGGACTTTTCGCTCGCCTGGCCGATCGACTCGCCCGCTTTTGAGACCAATGGTTTTGACTATTGGCGTACTCCAGAGGACGACGCTCGCAGAAACCAGAAAAGCGAGTACATGATACAGATACTGGTGCGGCATCTGAAATTAATTTTAAATAGTGCGGGCAATTATACTGTCAGGCAGAGTCTACTACATTTCAGATGGCTTGTAACCAGGAAACATTTTTAAGAGCGACTGGGGGTTTGGGAGCCGGAGATTTGCCGGAGTGGAAGTTGCCAGGATGCGAATTGTCAGGTTTTTAAATGATTCCTCTCGAATTAATCGTCTTTCAATCGCAATGTTGATCGACTTTTTCGATATCCATACTTGCCAAGCGAGCTGAGTTGAGCGGTATCTTTCGCGATCGACAAATACCGTTAATCAAACCAGCGCCGCTCGACAAATATTTTTAGTAAAAACTGCCTTTCGCGATCGAGATTTTCGATAAAAACTGCTTGTCAAGATCGCAAGGAACAACTCTCAATCTTTTGTAGCTCTTTTACCTTTTTACCAGAAAGAATTGGTTGAAAGCCTCTCCTTGATCGGGAGAAATTAAAATCAGACTATTCATTACTCCCATCCTATTCCTTCTAGGTAGAGGTCGCTCTCCTTCGGTCAACTGTCAACTGTCAACTGTCAACTGTCAACTGAACCGTACACTTCCAACTACCAATTCCCCATTGCCGATCAGGAAAATTAAGCTAATGCCGGCACTTTCAAGAACAAGTGCGGGTATAACGGGAAGCGATCGCACAGTGCGGCTACTCGGCGCCGACATTCGGCGGCGACGCTTTCATCTTCGGGATTCAGGAGTCGATCGGCAATAATATTACCAATCTCGGTAAATTCTGCTGTTCCCATTCCTCTTGTCGTCATCGCGGGCGAACCGAGTCTCAAACCGCTGGTGACAAAGGGCGATGCTGGATCGAAAGGCACCGTATTTTTATTAGCAGTAATATTCACACCGCTGACTAATTGGTCGGCTCGCTTGCCTGTCATGTTTGCCGATCGCAAATCTACTAGCATTAAGTGATTGTCGGTGCCGCCGGAAACGAGTTTTAAACCCCGCTGCTGCAACTGTGCAGCTAAAGCCCGCGCATTTTCAATTACTTGACCGGAATAAGTTTTAAATTCCGGTTTTAATGCTTCGCCGAAAGCTACAGCTTTGCCCGCAATCACGTGCTCTAAGGGGCCGCCTTGAGTGCCGGGAAATACTGATTTGTCGAACTTTTTGCCCAGTTCGGGGTCATTGGTCAAAATCAAGCCGCCACGGGGGCCGCGCAGG
Organism: Oscillatoriales cyanobacterium; assembly: GCA_004292955.1. GTDB lineage: Bacteria > Cyanobacteriota > Cyanobacteriia > Cyanobacteriales > Microcoleaceae > Microcoleus. The sequence goes on from RDXX01000050.1 coordinate 38,916, forward strand.
GTTTTGTGAGTGGTGGTGGTGACTGCGTGACAGTGGGCGAGGGGGCTGGGATGATGGCCTGTGGCGACTAATCCGGCAATGTGGGCGATGTCGGCGAGCAGGTAAGCTCCAATTTCGTCGGCGATCGCTCTAAACTTTTCAAAGTTGATAATTCGCGAATATGCCGAATAGCCGCAAATCAGCAATTTTGGTCGGTTTGCTTTAGCCTGTGCCAAAATTTCGTCGTAGTCGAGCTGTTCAGTTTCTTTGTTGACGCCGTAGTGAAAAGCTTTAAACCATTTACCGGATACATTAACCGGCGAACCGTGGGTCAAGTGTCCGCCGTGGGACAAATCCATGCCCATAATTCCGTCCCCTGGCTCTAGCAAGCTCAAAAATACTGCAAAGTTGGCTTGAGCGCCGGAGTGGGGCTGGACGTTGGCGTGGGCTGCGCCAAAGAGCTCTTTAGCGCGATCGATCGCGATTTGCTCGATGCCGTCAATAAATTCGCAGCCGCCGTAATAGCGTTTCGCTGGCAGCCCTTCGGCGTATTTATTGGTCAAAACAGAGCCTTGAGCTGCCATTACGGCTGCGGAGGTAAAGTTTTCGCTGGCGATCAGTTCTAGGTGATCTCGCTGCCGCTGGAGTTCTTGCCCGATTAAATCGGCAATTAGCGGATCGGTTTTGGAAAGGAAGTCTAAGTTAGTGTCCGTCATTCGATTTTAGATTTTAGATTTTGGATTTTGGATTGACCCCACGGCTCAAGTCGGGGGAAGAGAGGATTTGAGATTTTAGATGCAAGGATTGATTCCACGGCTCGATCCGGGGGCTTGTACCATCAAGAAATTCTTGGTCACAATAATCAACCTCTTCAGAAATTTGGGGATTGGGAATTGGGGATCTTGTACCATACTACGGATTTCGCACCATTGACATAAATATTACGTTGTGTTCAGGTTAAGCCGTTTGTCCCAAATTCCTGACATACAATGAAATTACTGGTGTGGAACCTGCCGGAGGTATCAAATGTTAGTCATTCTAATGGAAAATCAGATGCTTGCCCCTCAGTGTGTTTGCCAAAGTTGTGTGCTCGCCGATCGCACTGGCCAACCGCGCTGGAGCGGTGGAGAGCTTCGCTGCGGTCATCCAGTTGCCAAACCTACGGAAAATTTGCCCGATCGATACGAGTGTCAAATGGGCTTCGTCATTGCCAATATTAAATAATCATCGGGCATCGGGAATTGGCCAAACAGGGAATTTGGCGAAGCGAAGCGGAGGGATGGGGCATCGGGAATGGGGCATCGGGAATGGTGACTATTGAACCCGACTTGATATAAGTACCCATGAATCTACTCGGCTTGCTCGTGTGGGCAAATTCCGGGCGAGTCGGAACGCTTGCCTGCTGCTGCGTTATCCTGAATTTAATGCGAATTGATAGTTTATCGATCGACTCAGGAGAGTTCATTATGACTTGGCGCGGATCTACGACTGTTCCAGACCGGATTTTTGCTTCTTTGCCTTACTTGCTACCGCTGATTGACGGGCTTGCCTTTGGTAGGTTTCTGTTTACACAGTTTCCTGTCCTGCAACTGTTGTTGATACCGCTATCTCCATTGATGCAAATTTATAGTTTGCCCTTTGCTAGCTTGGTTATTTTCTTTGCCCTGTATTTAGGAGTAGTTAGAAACGAAAACATCAGTCACTTCATTCGTTTTAATGCGATGCAGGCGATTCTTTTAGACATTGTTTTGATGCTCTGCGGTTTGGTTTTGCCAATTTTTGCAAAAGGCTTCCAAGTCGCATTTATTGCAGAGACTCTGTATAATATGGTGTTTTTAGGCGCTTTAGCTGCATTTTTCTATGCAGTGGTTCAATCGGCTTTGGGACGCTATGCAGAGATTCCTCCCATTTCGGACGCTGTTTATATGCAGGTACGTTAGTAAGTAGTTATTGGTTATTTGTTGGTTGTTATTTGTTGGTTGTTATTTGTTGGTTGTTATTTGTTATTTATTCGGATCAAACCTAATAACCAATAACCAATAACCAATAACCAATAACCAATAACTAATAACTAATAACCAATAACTACGATATTTTCAAGACTGCCGATGCCTTCAATTTCAATGCGGACTCGATCGCCTATTTGCAGCGGCCCAACTCCTTGGGGCGTTCCAGTCAGTATCACATCGCCGGGATTTAGGGTCATGATTTGACTGATGTAGGAGACGAGAAAGTCTGGGGAAAATACCATGCGATCGATCTGAGATGACTGTATAGGTCGATCGCTCCCATTGACAAAAGTCTGCAACTGTGCAGCAGGACTCAATTCGCGGACAATCCAAGGCCCCAAAGGACAAAACGTATCGAACCCTTTAGCCCTCGCCCACTGGTTGTCTCGCTTTTGCAAATCTCTGGCTGTTACGTCGTTGGCGATGGTATAACCCCAAATTTTGCCATGTGCTTGTTGGGGAGTGCAGTTGGTACAATGTTCGCCAATTACCAGGGCCAATTCTCCTTCGTAGTCTACCCTTTCCGACTGCTGCGGATAGCGAATTGCTCCACCTGCTGCGATGACAGCGCTGGGAGGCTTGAAAAACAGCAGCGGTTCTTCGGGTACTGGAGTTCCCATCTCGGCGGCGTGATCGACATAATTTTTGCCGACGGCTACAATTTTTGAGGGAGAGCAGGGGGCGAGAATTTGGTAGGTATCTGGTTGGAGTTCCAAATCTGTTGGTTGTCCTTGTAACCACGGAGGTGCATCAAATACTTGAACGCTGCGGCTAAGTTGCAGCAAACCGTAATGGATGTGTCCTTGTGTTGTTTTAACTCGAACGTAGCGCTGGGCCATAATATTTTAGATTTTAGATTTTGGATTTTAGATTTTAGATTAAAACAGATTGACCACTTCCCGATCGCGGGAATAGGACTTTCTGTAGAATACAGAGGACTGATGCACGGGTGCCCAGAAACCGGGTTTTTTAACCAAAATATTTGCTTAAAACCCTCAATCTCGGTTGAAAAACCCGGTTTCTTTGTTGGGAGTGCGTCAGTCCTAATACATATAAACATGGATCTAGGGATAATTACTGAAAATTTATTGCTCGATCGACCTTCTGGATTTCTGCTGTATCATTTTTAACCCACTTTCCGTACAAATTCCGTGCAGCGCTTTGTCCCAAAAGTCAACCGGTAGCTGGGCTAGCAAGGCAAATTCAAAGATTGTGGCGATCGCAATTTTTGATTCCCACTCAGTTAAACTGAGCATTCGATCGTAATAGCCGCCGCCGTAGCCCAAGCGATAGCCGCGAACATCGCAACCTACAGCGGGTACGAGGATTAAATCTACTTCTGAGCGGTCTATTTTCGGAGCATCAGGCAGCGGTTCTAGGATGCCATAAGCTCCAGTATGTAAAGCATCTCCGGGCTGCCAGATGTGCCAGGACAACTGTTTGCCGACACAGCGGGGAAATCCCCATTTTTTAGGGGTGGGAATGGCATTTGTGGGACAGGCATCTTGCCTGTCTCCAGAATTGAGCAGGCAAGATGCCGGCTCCACAGAAGATGTAAATAGGGGACTTAAATCTGGTTCTTGGCGAAAGCTAAAGTAGGCGAGGATTGTTTTTGCTTCGGTAAATAGGGGCGAGTTGTGCAGGTGGTTGCAAAGGATCTCGCTCTTTTGTCTCCATTCTGGTGCTGATAGGGATTTGCGGGTGTTCAGGAGCGATCGTCTTAATTCGGTTTTAGTTAATGAAGGTTGAGAAGTGTTCATCATACAGTCATAAAAAATCGTTGGTAGTGAGGACTTTAGTCCTTGAATTTTAAGGACTTGCATTCGGAACGATGGAACCAATCTTATTATGGTAGTTTGATTTGTCTAGGCTTTGCGATCGAGACGAATCGCTTGTTCTAAAGCAGTTTTTTCCCTGGCTCTGCGCGCGTAAGGCTGCAACTTAGCAGCATCCCACCCAGTCAATATCTGCATATCTTCCAAATTCATCCCCCGCATTAACATCTCCACGCACCAGGTTTGTTGAGTTTGTTCGATCGCGATCGCCTCTGCTTCAACACCAACCAATCCCGCAGTCATTTCTTCCCACAACTTGGCTAACTCATTTTCCGACAGCGGTTTTCCAGTTCGATTTAAAAACAAAGCTGATTCGCTGTCTTTGCGACTTTTCAACCACTGAGTTAGCGGATTGTTAGTATAAGAACCGTAGCGCTTGCCCAAAATCCACTGATTTACGGGAACTTGCCGCCCCAAACCTTGCGTGACTTGCAGCAGTTGTTGGCGAGAATCGCTAATATGGTGCGATCGCCCCAAGCCAACAATCTCATTGGCACTCAATCCCGATCCAAACAAAACGTATGCTAAAGCATATTCTTGCATTCCCAGCTTTTTAGCCCGCTGCACAATGGCAGCGACTAAATTTGCTGGCAAATCCGACACATTTTCGCCAGCAGTTTTTTTGGTTGCTAACTCCGATTTGACTGCAAATTGATTTTGGGCCCGGCTGTCGCGAATTTTGGCGCCAAACCCGCCAAATGCGGGCAAAATCTCAGATTCCACCTGCCGGTTCGCACTCAGAAAAGTAACATTCTCCTGTTGTTCTCTTTGCGCCTTCGCGGTTACTCGATCGAACTCAACTTCAGACTGGAGGCGATCGGCAGACGAGACAGCCCCGTGCAAAAACAGCGCGAGCAAATTCTCCAAAAAATCCTCCCGATCCTGCCAAAGTTCGTGAAACTCGCTAGTAAACTCAATCACCGCGTATCCCAGCAACATTCCGTTGAGCAAACTAGCCAGCTTTTCGGCAGTCACATGGGCGTGCAACTGTTCGCGATCGATCGCAGCAGCAAAATATTCCGCTGCATAGCGGTTGACTTCCGTAAAGCCTCTACCGAGCGCCGCACGGTTTTCTGCGGGGTACTGTCCCGCTTCGCCCACCACCGATCGCACGACTTCCGGAACCCGTTCCAGGGCCTCCAAACAGGCAATAGCGTAGTCTTTGAGCGCTTGGTGGATGCTGCTAGTCTGATTTGTGCGATCGACCAAAGTTTGACCCAACTTAGCAAATACAGCAGCCTCTTCAATGACGGCCAAAAGCAAGCCGTGCTTGCTCCCAAACTGCCGAAATAGAGTTACCTCATTAACTTCTGCTAATTCTGCAATTTGCTTGGTCGTAGTTTCGGTAACTCCCCTAGAGGCAAATAACTCTAGCGCTGCACCGATTAAACGCTGTCGAGTTGGATTCCGTTGAGCGGGCATAATAAATTGCAAGTAAGACTTGCACAAAAAGGAAACGCCTGTTAAGCTGAAGATGTAAGTGAAACTTGCACTTTCTGTTCCGCCTGTAATCGTATGCTTTCACAAGCGTCAGTTTTAACCAGTGTACAGGGAAGGCCGATCGATGTTTTGTCAGCAGATCGCCGTTATCTAAAATTAAGGACTTTCATGAATTCTAATTCCGTCGAAACTGCCCTTGAGGGCAAACAGCCGATCGCGTTTAACTGGACGACTGCGGCATTTTTTGGGGCAATACACGGCTTAGCTTTATTAGCCCCTTGGTTTTTTTCTTGGTATGCTTTAGGTGTAGCGATATTTCTGCACTGGCTGTTTGGCAGCATTGGCATTTGCTTGGGATATCACCGAATGTTAACTCACCGCAGTTTGCAAGTGCCTAAATGGCTAGAATATGCGATCGCCACAATGGGTGCTTTAGCATTACAAGGCGGGCCGATTTTTTGGGTTTCCGGACACCGCCAGCATCACCTCTACACAGAAGATAATAATAAAGATCCTTACTCCGCGCGGCGCGGTTTTTGGTGGAGTCACATGATGTGGATATTTTATCCGCACCAAGAGTTTTTTAATTACGAAACTTACAAACAGTACGCTCCCGATTTAGCGAAAGATCCTTTTTACCGCTGGTTAGATCGCAACTTTCTGATATTGCAACTTCCTGTAGGAATCTTGCTGTACCTAATTGGCGGCTGGTCATTTGTGATTTACGGCGTATTTCTCAGGGCAGTTTTGCTGTGGCACAGCACTTGGTTAATCAACTCTGCCAGCCACATGACAGGCTACCGCACATTCAAATCCCAAGACAATTCCCGCAACCTTTGGTGGGCAGCAATTCTTACTTACGGAGAAGGCTGGCACAACAACCATCACGCTTATCCGAACGTAGCAAAAGCTGGATGGAAATGGTGGGAAATTGACATGACTTGGTGGGCAATTAAAATTTTAAAAGTGCTGGGTTTAGCCAAGAAAGTTGTGCTGCCACCGCCAATTGCTGCCAGTTCAAAGTTTTAATTATTAGTCGCGATGCAGGAACAGTAATTTAGTTAATAAACCCGGTTGATTTAATCAATTGGGTTGATCGGATTTTGGGTATTGCGACTTAGTTTACTATAACCTTATATCAAAAGCACCTTTTTGTCCTGGGTGCATCTGGGTTTGGCAAATATGTTTGTAGGGGCGAAGCATGACCGTAGTCAATATGGGATTATAACTAATAACTTATATGCGGTCATGCTTCGCCCTCTTCAAAAACCAGATGCACCCTTTTTGCCCTAAAGGGCGATCGCCCTAATTATTCTTCACTCAAACTATTTCCGAGGCTAAAAGCCTACCATCAACTCGCTCATATTCATCTTCCAGTAGCCACGAGTGAGCCTCATCGTAACTTGAACCTAAAAACAGCAGTTTATAATTAGCTGATGGATCGTAAATACAACACTTACTATTTTTGCCACCCACTAACATTAGAATCCGAGGCGGGAAAACAATCGGATCTACCCACAACTCGATAAATTCCCAATCAGTGATTTGTTCCACAAGGTTTTGTGCGGAAGATAACATGATAATTATCAGTTACTTTGACTGTTCAGGTAAGATATAATTTTGGGTGCGATCGACAATCATGGGCTTTCTGTGAATGTTAATTTTGGATGATTTCAGTCAAAGTATTTCTATTATATCAAAACAGTTGAAAAACCTCGGTGTCAACTGTCAAATGCGGTGCCTCGATCGTAGTTGAATGGTCAACTGTCAACTGTCAACTGTCAATTAAGAGGGCGGGCACAGGGGCATCGCCCCTACCACAGATCGACTGTCAACTGTCAACTGTCAACTGTCAACTGTTTAAGCACTTTCCTGAATTAAATCTGCTTCCGCATCCCGTCGTCTGTTCATCCCTTTTTCAATGCTCGTTCCCAGCCAAATTCGTTTCATTTTGCGGATTTGTTCGGGAATTTTACTCACATTTTTTTTCGTAATTAAATCGCGAATAACACGCATTTCCACGCGGCGGTTTCCCTGCATACTCGTGCCGCGATTGAACACCAAACTTACCAATCCTCCTTGAACATCTGCCGGCAATTGTTCAAAACCGGGAAATGCTTCTTTTGTCAGATTGTAAAATTTAGGCACTGTGACAACATTAAAAACTTCCCATGCTAATTCCCAGGGAACAATGATGTCTCTAACACTAGCTAAACGTTCTTTTGCTGCATCCTCTGTCAACCCGCAGCACTTACTCAAACGCTGTTGCTCAACATCCCCTAATTTCTGCCAATCTTGGTTGAAAACTTCTACTGTGTTGTAACCTAGATCGTAACCGATGCCGATCGTAATTCCCGATGCTCCTTCCGGCCAAGTTGGACGCTGCAACAGCTTTTCGTAATATAGCCGCCCGCCGCCGACCTCGAATTCTAAGATTAGCTCGATCGCCCTGTATGATAAAAGTGACGATCCCAAAGGTTCCCCAGGGAACAAAGCAGCTAGCGTTTCCGGGCCCGCTATGCCGTTTGCCAAAAATTTTTGATTGGTTTGAAACTGTTTGAGGGATGCTTCAGTTTTTGGCCCAAACTTACCGTCAGCAGGGCCTGGATTCAACCCTAACTCCAGCAAGCGTTTTTGAAGTTTCACAACATCGGAACCCGATGCACCTAATTTTAGAGTTTGCACAACCTGTTTTCCTGTAATGCGATCGGCACAATAATTTTTGTTTGATATTGTACCACAACCAGCATCTCCCAAACTATGAGATTAATTCTGCCTCACTCAGCAGAGCAAAATCGCGCGGATTGTTTAACACGAAACCGTCATTTTCTTTAATTAAATCACCAAAACAGGTGACAGGCGATCGGGCTTCATAAGCCTTGAGGGCCAACTGATAATCTGCTTCGGGCAATTCCAGATTAATTTTTCTCAGCTTCCCCACCACAAATCCTATTAAAGTAATTTGGTCTGGAGATTCTGCCCCATACACTTTATTAATCCATCCCGAGATTGCAACATTAGGTAAAACCGTGATTAAATCGCTGAGAATATCTAGCTGAGAACGATTTTCTATAACTTCTAGTGCTTTTAAGTTTCGACACATCACCTCTGCAAAATCATCAAAATCTTGGTGAGGTGAAACCAATACTTCCCCCTCCTGACTCACAGAATTTTTCTTAATCCAAATGAATCCCTCATAAAATTTACGAGCTTTATGCCAGCCATTTATCTGTAAGTATTTCTCCAACACATTTGGCTCAATTGTTTTCAGAATGTGACTATCTCTTACAGTTACTTTCATGGCAAACTTCCCTCGCTAATGCGCTGTATCATTGACTTAAGAGCTTCTACTGTAAACTGATTGCTGCGGGGTAAAGAAACAGTCACATTTGCTATATTTTGTGTTTCTGTCTGTCCCCGCAATGACATCCAGTAGGCACAATTTCTCATACACAGTTCCGCTTCTGACTGCTGCAACCAGTCTTCTAGATTTTCTGGTACTAAAACTACAACTAAGATTCGAGGTACTAGGGCATTTCTTCTCAAATCATTGTAGTTTTTGACTTTGAGCGGATATCGGATGTAGTCGCCGTCTATCACGTCCCTTGAAGTACATTTTAATTGTAACTTCAACTCAGGAAAATAAACGCTTCCGTCACCGCTGGCAGCCGTGATTTGTAAGTCGATGCTGTCGAAGTCTAACTCTAACGGATCGATCGAGAAACCCGCAACTGCCGCCACAGCACGTACATAAGCTTTGCTGAAAAGTTCTTTCTGCTGGTTCAGTTCCATTCCAAAATAAACATCTTGCAAAAATAATATATTTTACAAGAGAGGTGTTCCACAAGTAATTATTGTAGGAGAGTTCTACCCGAGACGCGATCGATTCATATAATTTCTTATTCTTAGTCCGCGGAGGCGGACATTGTTTGTGTAGTAGCGGTTTCAACCGCCGAGTTTTATAAATAAGATGCAAAACAACCCGGTTCCTTCAAGAAACCGGGTTGTTTTACACTCAAACCGCGTGTTTGCGATACCAATCGATCGTACTTTTCAACCCTTCCTTAAACTCCACCTCAGCCACAAAACCAAACCTTTCCTTAGCCCTTTGGGTATCTAAACAACGGCGCGGCTGACCGTTCGGCTTGTCTGTTTCCCAAACAATTTCTCCCTCATATCCCATCAATTCGCAAATCGTTTCTACTAACTCGCGAATTTTAACTTCGCTATTTGTTCCCAAATTAACTGGGTCAGATTCGTTGTAAGATTGAGCCGCCATCACAATCCCGCGCGCCGCATCTGTGGAATACAAAAACTCGCGGCTGGGGCTGCCGTCTCCCCAAACTGGTAGTGTTTTGTCTCCTCTTTCTTGGGCTTCGTGGACTTTGCGAATTAATGCTGGGATGACGTGGGAACTTTTCGGATCGAAGTTATCTTCTGGGCCGTACAAATTCACTGGTAGCAAATAGATACCGTTGAATCCGTACTGCTGGCGATAGGATTGTAGTTGCACTAATAAGGCTTTCTTTGCTATTCCGTAGGGTGCGTTGGTTACTTCGGGATAGCCGTTCCAGAGGTCGTCTTCTTTGAAAGGAACTGGAGTCAAGTTGGGATAGGCGCAAATTGTGCCGACGCAGACGAATTTTTCGACTCCTGCTTCGTAGGCTGCGTGGATTAGTTGCGCGCCCATCATCAAATTGTCGTAAAATAGTTCTGCCGGTTTGATGAGGTTTAAACCGATGCCACCGACGTGGGCTGCTAAGTGTATGATGATGTCTTGTTGGTTGGCGGCGCGCTTGCAGTTTTCCATGATGCGAAGATCGCAGTCGATCGATCGACTAACTGAAATTTTATCAGCATCGGCCCCTGCTTTGACTAATTGGTCGATTACCTGACGGCCGAGGAAACCGGCGCCGCCCGTGACTAGGATGCGTTTGTTGCTTAAATCCAAGCTTGTCATAATTTTATCCTCGGGATTTTCAATAAAGGTCGATCGACAATTTCCAGTCTAAATTTGTTACTTTAGCAAAAAAGCTTTCCGCTACAGCAGGCGCTAACAAGTCAGTTTTAGCTGTCCCAGATAGGGGAAAATTGCTCCGTTTGTATCTGAACGTGAGATTTATGGGTTTCCAGTCCTCAACGTTTTAATGTTTTTGTTGGCCCGCACAGCCGAAAATTTGGCGATCGGTTAAGCTGGTTGTTGGAATGCCCGCACTAATAGCTACAACAATCCTCTCATCACTTGTGAACTGTTTGTATGGGTAATGCCCCGATGCGCGAATCGGGTAACAGACGGGACACTACCCATACAAATTGTTAGCAGTCACCACACCCGGGAACGAATACAAGTCCCTGACAGGATTCGGGGAGTGTCAAAAATTTTAGACTAAGAGTTCCAACTTTCAGATTCATCTGTGGAGTAAGTCCAAAATCTAAAATCTAAAATCTAAAATCTAAAATCTAAAATCTAAAATCGACTGACGGTTTAGTTTTGTGGATCAATCAAATCCGTTGCCAGAACCTCGTTCTTGCTTTTTGAGCGATTTCATGTCAGCATCTACCATTAAATGCACTAACTGCTCAAAAGTTACAGAAGGTTCCCAATTTAATTGCTGGCGCGCCTTAGTCGAATCACCAATCAACAGTTCGACTTCTGCCGGACGCAAGTAACGTTCGTCAAACTCCACATATTTTTGCCAATCTAAATTGACGTAAGTAAATGCCAAATCTAGAAATTCTTTAATGGAATGGGTTTCGTTAGTAGCAATTACGTAATCGTCAGGCTTCTCTTGTTGCAGCATCAGCCACATTGCCTGCACGTAGTCTTTAGCAAAGCCCCAGTCCCGCTTGGAATCGAGGTTGCCCAAATAAAGTTTTTTCTGCTGGCCGACGACAATTCTGGCAACAGCCCGAGTAATTTTGCGAGTTACAAAAGTTTCACCACGGCGCGGAGACTCGTGATTGAACAAGATGCCGTTACAAGCAAAAAGTCCGTAGGATTCGCGATAATTTATTGTTTGCCAGTGACCGTAAACTTTGGCACAAGCGTAGGGACTTCTGGGATAAAAGGGAGTTGTTTCCTTCTGCGGAACTTCCTGCACCAAACCAAACATTTCAGAAGAACCTGCTTGATAAAACCGCACTTCTATGCCTGTGCGATTCTGGTAGTCCCGAATTGCTTCTAGTAGTCGCAATACCCCCATCCCTACGGCATCAACCGTATATTCCGGTGAGTCAAAACTGACTCTAACGTGAGATTGAGCGCCTAAGTTATAAACTTCTACAGGCTGAACTTGTTCCAATATTCGGCGGAGAGTAGTGCCGTCGGTCAAGTCGCCGTAGTGCAGAAACAACTTTGCATCCTCGCTGTGAGGATCGACATAGATATGGTCAATGCGATCGGTATTGAAACTAGAACTGCGCCGGATAATGCCGTGAACTTCGTATCCTTTCTCTAACAGTAATTCGCTCAAGTAGGACCCGTCTTGGCCTGTAATACCTGTTATTAGCGCTCGCTTGCGTTGCGTCATCTGATTTTCCTTTGACAGGCTGTGTTAATTCACTTCGGACTTTCAGGGTAGAGGCTGTTGTTGCCTGCCCGTCGTATGCTCAAGCTCTACCTTAACTCACAATTCTTCGATCGGCATCAAGGAAGTGTTTTGTTTGAGTAAAGAGTTTGCCGCTTGCTGTCAGTAGTCAGCCTCAGTGGTCAGTAACAAACAAAACTAACTACCGATGGCTGACTGCGGACAAAAAATTAATATGCGCCGTTATTTTTGGGGAAAATCACAACTCCAATTGTTTTGAAAACAATCCACATATCCATCCAAAGGTTTTTGTCATTGGCATAATAGAGGTCAATTTGGACTCTTCGGGGATACGGAATGTCGTTGCGACCGGACACTTGCCACAAACCTGTAATTCCAGGTCTGATGGTGAGAATTTTGTTGATGTGACGGCCGTATCTCGGCAGTTCTTCTTCAACTAAAGGTCTCGGCCCGACGACGCTCATATCTCCTTTTAATACATTCCAAAACTGGGGGAACTCGTCTAAACTGGTCATTCGTAAAAATCTTCCAATCCAGGTAATTCGAGGGTCTTGTTTAAGCTTGAAATTGTCCTCAAACTCTTGACGCAAATGCGGAGATTTTTCCATGATTTCCAGCAATATGTCGTCCGCATTTTCCACCATCGTTCTAAATTTAAGGCAATAAAACATTTTACGGTTTTTGCCTACTCGTTCCTGTACGTAAAAGATAGGCCCGGACGAGCTTAAGGCGATAGAGAGAGCCAAAAGCAGGTAAACCGGAGCAAACAGGATTAGAACCGATAAGGAAAAGAGAATGTCAAATAACCGCTTGAAAAATTCTCCGTCGAGTCTCTCTAGAGAACGACTTATGCGTCTATCTCCTTGCAGGACAGGCGCAAAACCGCGTCTTGCGATCGCTCGAATTACCTTGCCGGAGATTAGTTGGCTGTCGGCAGTCATCTTACTCCTTCACTTCACACCACACACAGTCACGATCATAAGGCCTCAAGACGCTTTGTTCTCTGAATTATGTTTCAAATACTCAATTTTCTTGCGGAAAGGGGCAGTTGACTGTTGTCAGTTGACTGTTGACGGTTGGCAGTTGGCGGTTGCACTCAGACATGATGGAGGAGACGGCAGTGCCGTGTCCCTACGGTGATTAATGTAGGGAGACGGCACTGCCGTCTCCTCATTTCGGGCAATGTTGATTCCGGTGCAACCGGAATTGATATCAAGTCTGAGTAAAATCACCGGATTGAAATTCCTGATAGGAGTGTTCCACAAAAGCTAGATAGCGCTGCTCAAAGACTTCCGGGGCGAACTGGGAGGCGCGCAACCGTGCCATTTCTGGCGCAAATTTGCCTTGCAACTGCTCAAATTCTTCGACGGCTTCGACTATTGCTGCTGGGGTTTGGGAGGGGAAAAATAAACCTGTCCCAGTCTCAGGGTGTTGGCGAATGTCGAGGACTGTCTCCAAAGCGCCGCCTGCTGCATAGGCAATTACTGGTGTCCCGCAAGCTTGAGCTTCTACTAAAGCGATGCCAAAATCTTCGCAAGCTGCATAGACAAAGGCTTTTGCTTGGGCCATGTACTTTTCCACTACGGAGGCGGGCTGCCAGCCGAGTAGTTGCACGTTGGGTTTGGCGATTTGCCGAATCATTTCTAATTCTGGCCCGGTGCCGATGACAATGAGAGTATGCCCGAGTTGATTGAATGCTTGGACGATCGCACTTACGTTTTTGTAGCTTACCAATCGGCACACTGTCACGTAAAAGTCTTGTTTTTGCCGCATCAAGGAAAATCTCTCGATATTTACCGGCGGATAAATCACCTCGGCGCGCCGTCGGTAGCACCGCCAAATTCGGCGTGCGGTGTGTTGGGAGTTGGCGACGAAATAATCGACGCGGTTGGCAGAAATTACATCCCACTGCCGCAGTCGGTGCAACAAATATCGCGTCAGCAAGCCCGGGATGCCCCGTCCGGCTTTGCTGCTGCGTAAATAGTCAAAAGTTAAGTCCCAAGCGTAGCGCATGGGCGTGTGGCAGTAGCAGACGTGCATTTGCCCTGGACTGCTGAGGATGCCTTTGGCGACGGCGTGGGAGGATGAGAGGATGATGTCGTATTCTCGCAGATCTAGTTGTTCGATCGCGATCGGCAGAAATGGCAAATATTTTTGCACGCCGCTGCGGGCCTTGGGGAAATTCTGCAAAAATGTCGTGCCAATCTGTCGCCCGAACAGATAGCTTTCGGGATTCGCCGATTCAAAGTCAATCAGGGCATAGATATCAGCGTCTATGTATTTGAGGATTTCGGCAACTACGAGTTCTGAACCGCCGGTAGCTAAGGGCGTCAACCATTCATGAACTAGGGCGTATTTGAGTTTTTTCACTTTATGTAGTCGATCGAACGATTTGTGAGCGCCAGTTCTGTCAATATTAGTCTTACCGAGGGATCGCTTACGCACCCTCAAGCCATCAACCGTGTTTCTACGCAGGCGACTCGATTGTAGATTTTAGATTTTAGATTTTAGATTTTAGATTTTAGATTTACTCCACGGATTAATCTGGGATTTTGAACAGAAGTCTAAAATTTTGGACTCGAAACTCACCAGCATCGGGTATTTGTAAGAATTTTTTTGGGTGCTTCAAACCAATATTTTTTGGGAGCAACGGGGTTTTTGTCAAATCGGAAATAGCAAAACCGCACTCTGCGGGAAATTTCCCGCCGATTGTTGACAAATAATACTATTAGGCGGAATACTGTAGGTGATTTGCGATCGCCAAAATGTGTGGAACGGGCGATCGAACTAACGTGGTGTGAGGAAAAAATGTCCAAATTTTTGTGGAAAGGACTCTTAACCAGTCCCGCTGTACTAGCAGCAAGTTTAGTCGTATCTTCAACTGCCCTAGCAGCAGAGCAACCTGTAGAAATTGCCGCAGCTCAAGCCAATCAATTGGAATTAGCAGGTGCTGCAACCGAGGCAGCACAGCCTGAAATATCAGCAATAACGGCAGAACCAGCGTCAGTAGTTAACAACTTAACTGTTGAGACTATTGAAAATAACAATCTCGCAGCGAAGGTAGCCCCAGTTGCCGAACAAGTCGCATCACCGGAAAACAACGCAGTTGCAGCAGACTTAAGCGAAACCAAACCCGCAGTCGCGCCCGCCAACTTAAATGCCAAGCAACCGATCGCAGAGCAAATCCCCGCAGTCGCGCCCGCCAACTCCAGCGAAAAACCCGCTGTACCAACTAATGTCAGCGCCGACAAAGCAGCCGCAAAACCCCAGCAGATTTCCCAATCAACTGCTCCAATTGCCCAGCCTCCAGCGCAGTCAAATGTTTTAGAACAAATCAACCAATACAGCGCAGAAGGCAGCAGCGAAGATGCAGTCGGCCAAGTAACCTCCGTTTCGCAACTTTCCGACGTGCGGCCCACCGATTGGGCATTCCAAGCTTTGCAATCCCTAGTAGAGCGCTACGGGTGCATTGCCGGCTATCCTGACGGCACCTATCGCGGCAACCGGGCGATGACTCGCTACGAGTTTGCAGCGGGTTTAAATGCCTGTTTGGATAAAGTCAACGAGCTGATTAAAGGCGGTACCAGGGGTTTAGCCACAAAAGAAGATTTGGCTGCTGTGCAAAAGCTGCAAGAAGAGTTTGCAGCGGAATTGGCAACTTTGCGCGGGCGCGTCGATGCCTTGGAAGCGCGCACCTCTGAATTAGAAGCAAATCAGTTTTCGACTACGACTAAACTCAACGGCGAAGTAATCTTTGCATTGACAGGTATCGCCCGGGGAGAAGATGCTGACGGCCGCGATGCCGATCGAAGCACGGCTTTTGGCAGCAGGGTTCGTCTCAATTTTGACACGAGTTTCACCGGCAAAGATTTGCTGAGAACTCGACTGCAAGTTTTAAATTTGGGTGCGTTTTCTACTAATAATACTAAAACTGCTGAAGGGGAATTGCGGTTTAACGCCGGGCCTTTTGGAACAGCTAGCAATACAGTCGGTTTAGATGCGCTGTTTTACCAATTTCCCCTCGGCAAAAGCACTACTGTAATTCTCGAAGCCAATGCCGGTGCCGCTGACGATTTTACTAACACTGTCAATCCTTACTTTGACGGAGATGGCGGTAGCGGTGCTCTTTCTAACTTCGGCACTCGCAACCCGATTTACTATTTGACTGCGGGTACTGGTATCGCTGTGCGGCAGCAATTGGGAGAAAAACTTGAGCTGAGTTTGGGATATTTGGCCGGCAACGCTGCAAGCCCGACGCAGGGTAACGGTTTGTTCAACGGTTCTTACGGCGCTTTGGCTCAGTTGACTTTCAAACCGACAAGCACTATGGCTTTAGGTTTAACTTACGTCAATTCCTACAACTTCGTCACTGGTACGGGCAGCAACGCTTCTAATTTTCCGGTACGTCTCGGTTCCTTCGGCATCGACAGCGACAATAATCTCCCCGTTTCTAGCAATTCCTACGGCGCCCAAGCTTCGTGGAGAGTGCGGCCTGGATTGGCAATTGGCGGTTGGGCTGGTTACACTAACCAGCGCATTTTATCTAACTTGGCTACTCCTACCGGTTCTGTGCAGCGCGGAGACCAAAAAATCTGGAACTGGGCTGTTACTGTGGCTTTTCCCGATTTGTTGAAAGAGGGAAATGTGGCGGGCTTTCTGGTAGGTATGGAGCCGCGAGTAACAAGTTCTACTAATCGGACTTTGCCGGAAGATAAGGATACTTCTCTTCACATTGAAGGGTTCTATCAGTTTAAGTTGAGCGACAATATTTCGATCACTCCGGGTGTGATTTGGCTGACTGCTCCTGACCACAATAAGAGTAATTCTGATTTGGTAATTGGGGTGGTGAGAACTACGTTTACTTTCTAGGCTCAGCCCTTTTGGTTTTTGGCTTTGGGATTTGGGATTTGGGATTGGCAGTTTTAATCTCAAATCTCAGGCCGCCAATTTCAAACTGGTTGAAAAACTCAGATTCTGTGGCACCCATGCTTTATTGAGAGTTGCTATAGATGGCAATGAACAATATTGGTTAAGATTGTAGACGGGCATTTCTTGCCAACACTCGCGACAAAACCAGTAAACTTGTTGCTGGCGAAAGTGACGGAGCATCGGATTCGAGCAGCAGGGACAGTCTGTATTCTGGTTAACTTGACCGAGGATTTGATTTGAGCTGCTGGATGCGTCTGTCATAATAACCTCTTTTTTAACTCAGATATATTTCACTGTTGTTGGAAAGTGCTGTAACCTGGCTTGAAACACCAACACCATGACTGTAAAAGTGAAAAGTAAAGATTTGGTAAAAAATATAAGGTTGTTAAGGAATTGAGTTAACTTGAAATATTTCGCAACAATAAATAGTTAGACTTGTTAAAAAATGCAGGTTGAGGGAAGCTCCAAACTCTTATGCAGTAAGTCATTCCCTTTCTGTCAAGTATTGCTAAAACCTAATTAATTGTTGGGTGGAGTGAATGTCCGAGTTGTTTGTACTCAGCTCGCGCAGAGGTGCGTCGCTATGAATTTGTTGATTTTTTGGCGAGGGATTTTGAGTGGCGGCACACCCTACGGCTAGTAAAAAATGAGAATTAAATAACTTACAATTTTTATTAGACCTCTTGCAAAAGTCCTTTTAATCAAATTTTGGGACGGGCTAGAAGCCCATCCCACAAGAAAAAAGATTTTTGTGGGATGGGCTTCTAGCCCGTCCTAACTATAATATGTGTAAATTCTTTCGCGATCCTCAGACTGAGCGATGTGAGATTTTAGTCTAAGTCCCAGCCTAAGGCCTGAGCAATCTGAACGGACAGCATAGCTGGATCGAGGGGATTTACAATCACTGCTGCTATTTTATCTTGTGGGAACAAGCTCTGTTGTAGATCGACCCATTTCGCTTTGAGAGTTAGCAGCACAACTGGAATTGCTTGGGTTGTGGGCAGTGTTTTTAGTTGTTTGAGAAATAGGAATTCATCTATGGCGCCAGTGGAAATATCCAAAATTATGCTATCGGGCTGATAGAGTATTGCTTGTCGCAAGCCTTCCAGGGTTGAATTGGCAACTCGCACGTTCCAACCTCCTAAGTCGGTTAAACAAGCTTTTACTACTTCCTGCATATTTGGTTCTTTGTAAATCAGTAAAATTGTTTTGGTGGTCATACCAACCACTTCCAAAGCCTTCATTTGATTTTGATATTCGAGATACTGCGTGACATCATTGAATAACTGAAAAAGCATTCATGTAGTCTCCTCTTATGCTAAGAGCTTTTAGCTGTATCCCGGAAGCCTAGATAACCACGGTAAGGAATTGGTAAAGATTTTACTATCGTTACAAAACTTGACAAATAATCTTAAAATTATTCATCCCACCCCAAAATCTCTGCCACTTCTACAGTCAGGCTGGTGGGTTGGATTGGTTTGGCAATTACGCCTGTGACGCCCATTTGGGCAAATTTTGCCCGATCGCTCGGCAGGACTTTTGCTGTCAGCAGAATCACCGGAATCGATCGCGTCTTGGGATCGGATTGAAGGCGATCGTACACAGCAAATCCATCCATTCCCGGCATAGATACATCGAGCAAAATGGCTGATGGTTGTTGTGTTTGGACTATTTGTAAACACTCTTCTCCCGATGCTGCTACCAGCGTTTCCCATCCGCCTAGATCTTCTAAACACGCTTGCACCAATTCTCGGAGGTGTTCTTGATCGTCAACTACTAAAATTAATCTGTCAGTCATGGGATTTTAGATTTTAGATTTGGGATTTTAGATTTTAGAGAGTCCTGGGCGTTAGGTACGTAGTTGCGCTTCAGCGCTCTAAATTATGAAAGAGCGCTGAAGCGCAACAACATACCTTTATTGAAGGTGACAGTTATTCGATCGCAGGTAAGGGCAATGTAAAGAAAAATGTGCTGCCTTCACCTAAAATACTTTCTGCCCAGATTTTTCCACCGTGCTGCTCAATAATACTGCGACAGATGGGCAATCCTAACCCGGTTCCTCCTTTTTCGCGGGAATCTGAGGCATCGACTTGTTGAAATCGCCCAAAAACGAGTTCTAATTTATCGGCTGGAATGCCCCGCCCGCGATCGCGAACTTGGAACAGCACGCAGTCTGTTTGGTTTTCCGCACTCAGGTAAATGGTGGCACCGACAGGCGAAAATTTAAGAGCATTACTAAGTAAATTTGTCAAGGTTTGGAGGATGGCATCTGCTGCGGCCCAGACTTCTGCATCGGTGGGGATAATAATTAATGAAATCTGGTGTTGATTGGCGATCGCCTGGAGGGCATCTACTACTTGCTGCATCAAATCTGCGGCTTTGCAAAGGGTTTTATCGAGAAATGCTCGCCCGGACTCCAGCCGTTCCAAATCTAAAATATCATTCACCAGGTTTACCAAACGATTGGTATCAAGTAGGGCAATTTCGATCATGCGCCGGGACTTTTCGGGTTTTTTATCGTAAATTCCAGTTTTTAATAGTCCTAAGGACATTTGAATTGCTGTCAGAGGAGTACGCAGTTCGTGGCTGACAATGCCGATGAATTCATCCTTAATTTGTTCGATTTTGTTGCGTTCGGTGATATCTTCGCCAATGCTGATACTGCCGATCACGGTTCCATCTGAATCTTGCAGCGTTGTATTGTTCCAAGCAATGAATCGTTCTTCGCCGGATTTGGTCAAGATGACATTTCGATAATAGGGATGAGCATTGTGAGTCAAGAGTTGCAAGAAGTCGGCTTCAGTTGATTTTATACTAGAACTAGGCAAAAAGTTTTCAAACCAATTTTTGCCTAAAACTTCTTCGTGAGTATACCCTGTGAGACCGACAAAAAATGGATTGACGTAGTTGATATTTCCCGACGCATCGAGTCCGACAACAATCAACTGCACATTCTCCAAAAGCGATCGCCAGCGCCGTTCGGCTTCTCGAATTATAGCTTCTGCTTGCTGGCGTTCTTGCAATTCGAGTTCAAGTTGGGTGTAGAGTTGGGATTGCTGAATGGCGATCGCCAATTGGCTGCTAATCTGTTCGAGTAATTCAATTTCCCAAGATTGCCAATTGCGAGGTGCAGTATTTTGGTAGATGATTAACAATCCCCAGAGGAATTCTCCCGAAAATATGGGAACTGCCAAATATGCTTTGGCTTGAAATTGTTGCAAGAGTTGGATGTGACAGGGATGAAGTCCAGCTTCGTCAATATCGGCGATCGCAAAGGTTTCGTGATTGCGGAAGCGACCTCCTTTAGTTTCTTGCAGGTAGACATCTTCACAAGCTTTTTGAATATTGCATTCCACCAGTTTTACCCACTGCGGATCGACTGACTCCACCACAAAATCTCCACTCCAATCGGGAGTGAAACGATAAATCGCAGCGCGATCGACTTGTAATGTTTGCTTGACTTCTGTGACGGTAGTATTCAGAATGTCCTTGAGGTCTAAAGATTGGCGAATCGCTTGAGTAATAGTCCAGAGCAAACTTTCTTGTCGGGATTTCTGTTCTAGAGCTAATCGGCGCTGTTCTTCGCTCTCTCGCAAGGCTAATTCAGCTTGTTCTCGCTCTCTTTGGCTCTGTTTGCGATCGCTGATATCAAACAATGTTGAGCGGGTCATCATAAAGTTGCCTGCTGCATCTTCTATCGCGGTAGCATTCAGGTTAAACCAACGGCTTGAGCCGTCTTTAGTGGACATCTCGAACTCCAGGTTTTCGACCCAGCCTTGTTGTTTTAACTTGGGAAAGTTTTCATAAAAAACTTGTTTGCCATCTGGTGATAGCAGATCCAAAAACTTAATTTTATACAGCAGTTCATCCCGGGTATAGCCTAACCACTTTAGTTCTGTATCATTAATCCGAACCATTGTCCCCTCGGCATCCAGGGAGTGATAGCCACAGGGAGCATTATTGTAGAGGTCTTCTACTTCATGGATATATTGCTGCAAGACTAATTCTGCTGCTTTTCGCTGGGTAACATCACTGTTAATTTCTAGGATTTTAATTGGTCTACCTGCATCATCTTTTTGCACAACCCAACGGCTAGATACAGTAATTTGGCGATCGTCCCTAGTGTAATGAATTAGTTCTCCTTCCCAGTAACCTGTTTCAAACAGTTCTGCTTGAATTTCTGCCAATGGCTGCGGAAATTGCGTTTTGAACAAACTGTGCGATTCTTGTCCGAAGGCCTCGGCTTTTGTCCAGCCATACATCAACTCGGCTCCCTGATTCCAAAAGGTGATGACTGAGTTTAAATCCCAGGTGATAATACTATCGTGGGCGAGATCGAGCAGTTGTGCTTGTTCTGTGAGGAGTTGATAGGCGTGGTCTTTTTCGAGTAAGGTAACTAACAGACGATCGTTGACTTCGGTGAGTTGGGCTGTTCTTTCTGTTACCCGTTTTTCGAGTTCGGTATTGATTTGTTGGAGGGCAATTTGTGCTTGTTTGCGATCGGTAATATCTTCAGTGAAGAGAATGATGCCACCAACATCGCCATTGCTGCGATACCAGGGGTGAATTTCCCACCGCAACCATTGCAGGGAGCCATCTGAGTGTACAAACCGATCTTCATCGCATTTTTCAATGAAACCTGCGAAACCGCGCTGGTGGAATTGCTTCCACTCCTCTGGAATATTCGGAAAAAGCTCGTAGTGCGATCGCCCAATTATCGATCCTAGGTCATTGAGCAGATATTCATCAACCCATCGCTGGCTGGCGGCTAGGTAACACATGGAGCGATCGAACATCACAATACTGGCGGGAGCATATTTGATGAACAATTGCAGTTTTTCCTGAGTCTCCTCTAATGTTAGTTCTGCTTGTTTGCGATCGGTAATATTGTCAGAAAAGACAATGATGCCACCAACATCTCCATTGCTGCGATACCAGGGGTGAACTTCCCACCGGAACCATTGCTGCGATCCATCTGGATAGATTAATTTATCTTCTTCGCATTTCTGAACAAGCCCTGCAAAACCGCGCTGGTGGCTTTGTTTCAAATGAAGAGGCAGATCGGGAAAAAGCTCGTAGTGCGATCGCCCAATTATCGATTCTAGGTCATCGATCTCAAATTCATCAACCCATCGCTGGCTGGCGGCTAGGTAACACATAGAGCGATCGAACATCACAATACTGGCGGGAGCATATTTGATGAACAATTGCAGTTTTTCCTGAGTCTCCTCTAATGTTAGTTCTGCTTGTTTGCGCTCTCTAAGTTCGGTTTGTAGCTGTTCCAATAAATCAGCTTGTTGGATGGCAATACTAGCTTGTGCAGACAACTGTCGCAGCAATTCTATTTCTGAAGCTTGCCATTCTCGCGGCGCAACGCAGTGATGAGCAATTAGCAAACCCCAAAGATTTTCACCTTGGAGAATCGGCACGACTAAATTTGCCCTGACTTGGAGATTTGTCAGAAATTCTAGGTGACAGGGAGCAATTTGTGCCCTATAAATATCTGATTTAGCGGTGACTAAGCCTTGTCTGAAGCGTTCAAAATAGCTTTCACTAAGGCAAGGATCGTGTATCTGAGTGGATAGGATTGGTCTCGCTTCTGAACCAACTGACTCTACCACAACCCTGCCGCTCAAGTCTGGGGCTAATTGAAAGATAATTACGCGATCGCAGAGCAGAATATTTCTAATTTCTGTTACCGTGGTGTTGAGAATATCTTCTAATTTCAGGGAATCGCGGATAGCAAGTGCTGTTTTAGCCAGGATTTGCTGTTGCTGTCGCTGCCATTCCCGTTCTCTCATCAGTTGGCTGTGTCGCAGAACATAGCTAATGGAACGCTGCAAAACTTCTGGGGTAATCTGGCTTTTTTGTAAATAATCCTGAGCGCCGCTTTTGAGTAAATCAACGGCCATTTGTAGATTTCCCTGCCCTGTAAGCACGATCGCAGGAAGCGTATTTCGCCCAGTCTGTTGCAGCAGTTCCTCCAACAACTCTAACCCATCTATATCGGGTAAATAGTAATCTAGTAGCAAAATATCTGGGATCTGGTGCTGGCACCATTGCAGCGCATCTTCACCGTTATCAAATTCGACAATATTGTAGGTGCGATCGCTATCTTGCAACAAAAATCGGCGGTAGGTAGCGCGATCGACTTCTGAGTCGTCTACGAACAGAATCGTGTATTGGCCAGTTGCTTCAGGGCGGGTGGCCAAACCCAGAGAGTCCGGGAGGGTTAAGGTTGGCACTGCCGATGCTGTCGGTGGTAGCCCAGTTGCGGATTGCGATCGTCGGGCCTGCTGGAGAGCCGCCACTTCTGAGCGCAACAACTCTAATTCAGCAATCAGTTTGTCTTTAGTTTTGTCGATGTCTTCCATACTATTTAATGTTTTTGAAAGTGGTGATAAATAAAATCAGATTATGATAATTTTGGTAAAATTGAAAATTCAAACCAATATCGAAATAAAGTGTGTATCGTCTCGGTCAAAGTAGAGATCCCCATTTGTTTCAAAATATAACCATTCGCCCCTTGTTTGTAGCATCTAGGTAAGTCTAGTTCATTCAGTTGACAGTTGACTGTTGACTGTTGACAGCAACCTCTTCCGGTCAGTCCGAGGATTGGAGTAATGAATGCTCTTCTTTTAATTTATACGCCAAACCCAGAGGCTTTCAAGCAATTATTTCTGGTGAATTGTCAACACTCGTTTACCCTACTAATAATGTTGCATGATTTTTTCATGTTGGTATTACTGAGAAAGTCGAAAAATGTTAGAATGAATGGTTTTAGCTAGAACAGCAGAAACCCCACACTGAATTTAGAGGGGGATTAATCGAGGCATCGCCGAGTACCCCTGATAAATCAGTGTGGGATGAATGCGCGACTGACGGAGGTACGGAGTCAGTCATTAAATGTCAGGGAGAGTCGATCGATCCACATCTCTATCATCTGGGTGATAGTCTGCTCTCTCGCTGTCGCGACTGCCCTCAGTTTATTGAGACGCTTTTCCGACAATCGAATGTGAAGATTCTTATCTTTCATTGGGTGTGTTGTTAACGCGAACACAATTATGATATCATAATTGTCAAGGAGGGTAATCATGAGAACGGCATATCAGTATAAACTACGTCCAACCAAACAACAGGTAGTAGAGCTAGACAGATGGTTGTCAATGCTGTGTTCGCAGTACAACTATCTGTTGGCTGATAGATTCAACTGGTACGAACAAAATCGTTCTCCTGTTAATGCCTGTCCTCTCGTCTGCTACTTGCCTGAACTGCGAGACAATCCTGATTATTATTCACAGAAGAAAACGTTACCTCAGCTTAAGAAAACGCATCCTTGGTATGGCGAGATTTACTCGCAAGTCCTTCAAGATATAGTCAAGCGAGTTAAGACAACCTTTGATCGTTTTTTGAAGGGTGACAGCAACGGGAAACGTAGTGGCAAACCTCGTTTCAAATCGCGGAGTCGTTATCGCACTTTTACTTATCCACAGATGAAGGATGGGTGCTTGCAAGATTACTCAATTAGCTTGCCAATGTTTGGTAAAGTTAAAGTTGTTTTGCATCGTCCTATCCCGGATGGGTATAAAATCAAAACCGCATCTGTAACTAAGAAAGCGGATGGCTACTACCTGACGCTTTCATTAGAAGATAAAGCCGTTCCAGAGATAAAGCCGGACTTCAATCCTAATTCAATAACAGGCATTGATGTAGGGCTGAAGGAATTTTTAACAACCTCTGAGGGCGAAACAGTCGCGATTCCTCAATACTACCGCAAAGCTCAAAAGCGTCTACGAGTCGCTCAAAAACGAGTCTCACGTCGCAAGAAAGGTAGCAACCGAAGGAAGAAGGCCGTTAAACAGTTAGGGAAGTGCCACAAAAAAGTAGCTGATAGGCGTAAAGATTTCCATTTCAAAACAGCAAGCAAGCTGCTATTAAAATATGACGTTATCGCACACGAGGATTTAAACGTCAAAGGTCTAGCTCGTACAAAATTAGCTAAATCTGTGTTGGACGCTGGGTGGTCAAGCTTTCTGTCGATTCTAACAAACAAAGCCGAAAATGCTGGTTTGTTGGTTGTTCCAGTAAGTGCCTATAATACTTCACAAGATTGTTCTAATTGTGGCGAGAAAGTACCAAAAAAGCTGCATATTCGTTGGCACAGTTGCTCGTGTGGATGTGAGCTAGATCGTGACCATAATGCAGCGGTAAATATAAAAAATAGAGCGGTAGGGCATTCCGTTCTTAAAGCCAAGAGCCTCCTAAGCGATAGCCGGATTGTCTTGGAAGCCCACACTATATCCGCTTCGGATTAGTGTGGGAGATGTCACTAAGTTTAAGTATTTCTCTGCTTGAGGCGCGGATTGGTGCGCTTGATGCGGCTGAGTACCCGCGTCACTAATTCTGGCCCTAGAACTGGTTTGGTAATGAAGTCATCGGCTCCGGCTACAAAGGCTTGGCTGAGGGAATCTGCATCGGTGTGAGCAGTTACAACTAAGATTGGCAAATCTCCCCACTGCGTATCCTGCCGCACCACCTGGCACAACTCTAGCCCGCTAATTTGTGGCATCTCCAAATCGAGTATGACTAAGTTGGGCGAAGTTGTAACCAGCACCTCCCAAAATCCTTGAGGATCGGTTAATTTTATCACGTGCAAACCCCAAGGTATTAGCAGTGCAGATAAGTGAGCTAAAATGGCAGGATCGTCATCAACAATTAATACTTTGGCTTGCGGGGCTTTAGTTTTGGTTAAGATACGGGATATGGCTTGAAAAATTTGGTCGGTGGTGGCAGGTTTGTGTAAAAATTGTTTGGCACCTAGGCGAGATACTGCTAGCCGATCGCCCAAACTGTCGCGCCCTGTAAATACAATTACGGGCAGGTTGGGCGATCGCTCGTTGAGTTCTCGCAGCAGCGTCAATCCATCTTCTTCTGTGTCGGGAAAGCTTAAATCTATTAAAATCAGATCGGGCATTGACATAGCCAAGCGCGATCGGGCAGCAGCGACATTCGGAGCAATTTTCATCCGAATTTTCCAAGTTTCGGATTCTGCTTTTAAGGATTCCGTCAAAGCAGTATCATCGTCAACTACTAGCACTCGATGACATACCGCGGTAGGCACTGGTGAATTGGTTGACGTAACTGTTGGTTTGGCTAATTCCTGCTCTAATCCTGTCACTACTTCCGAAAATCGTGTGATTTCTTCAGCAGTGAAAGGGCGAAGAACACCACAGGCGTTGACTGGGCTAACGGAGATTAGTAAATGCTCTGCCGATCGCGCTAATTTCGATCCTTCTGGATACCCAAAGGATGCCATAGAGCCTGCTAATTTATGCGCTTCATGCTTGGCCGCTCGATATAATTCGAGTTCCAAATTTCCGGCAATCATAGCGGTTTTTGCTTCCGACAAGACGGCAATTTGTTGCTGAAATACTCCTCGAAACCGCTCTAGCACTTTGTCAATCGCAGACGGATCTCCAGCGCGAGATTTCTGTTTGTTGGTGCTGTTGGTGCTAGAATTGTTTGAAAGCAGCGGTGCGGATTGGGGACTTCGCTTGAGTCGATAGCCCATGCCATAAACTGTTTCGATCATTTCTTCAGTCAAGCCGCCTGCTTTGAGTTTTTTTCGGATATCCTTAATATGAGTGTTTATGGCGCGATCGGTTGGTACATCGTCAAATCCCCACAGGCGATCGAGAATGGCGCTGCGGCTGAAGATGCGATCGGGATTTCGCATAAACAATTCCAGCAGGTTGTATTCTTTGGCTGTCAGTGAAATAAGTTGTTCGCCAAAGGTTACTCGCCCTGAATCCATGTCTAAACAAAGATTTCCCCAAGTCAATGTAGTGGATGAGTCTTTAGCAAAACTCCCAGGAGAAACTGCTTTAGAGCGCCGCAATAATGTGCGGATTCTTGCTAGCAATACTTCCGTACCGCAAGGCTTGTTGATGTAATCATCGGCTCCGGCGTCGAACCCTGCTACCACATCGGCATCTGAATCGTTTGCTGTCAGTAACAGGATCGGTTTGCGGTAGTTTTGCGATCGCAGTTGCCGGCACAGACTAATCCCATCTAGTTTTGGAACCTGCACGTCGAGCAAAATCAGGTCATACTCAATCAATGTTGCCAAGTCTAAGCCCGCTTGTCCGTCGCTGGCGCGATCGATCGTGTAGTCATTTGCTTCCAACACCTTTGCCAGTGTCGCACTCAGTAATGTATCATCTTCTACTAGCAGAATTCTGATCGGAGACTTGTTCATTGTGGTTGTAGGGTGCAATTCCGATGCGCTCAAGGCTGGTGGTGTAAGGCATTGGTCTTTCTTCTCATTCGATCGTAGGTTTGAATTTTAGAATATTCGGGCGATCGGACTTATTGATAATTTATTCATGCTAAGGGAGAATTAGTTGTGGGTCAGATTAATTTTAATTGATTGTATTAAAAAAAATTGCCTTTTTTTTTTAGGGTTCACACCTTGACTGCGAGCATTCAATCAAGTATAATTAGATAATGGAAATACTGGCAAAATTAAATTTTAAGTCACCACTTCCATTATCTAAAATATACCCCGGAAGTTGAGCAAAGTCAATAGGTAATAGTTCTTTTTTAGGGCGAATTTTTCAGAAGAAGCGATCGATCGCACTAACTAATTGTAGTTTAGACTTATTGTATAAATTTTTGAGTAATACGAAAACCGCAGATTTAAAGCAGATTGACGCAGATTAACGCAGATGAATTTCTAGATAGTCTGGGAATCAGTGCAAGAGGAAAAACGATCGTAAATTACAGAAAATTTGTACAATCAGAGGTGAGACGAGCAATTGCATTCATTCACTTTCCTCTCTTAAAAAGCATCTGCGTTAATCCGTGTTCATCTGCCTGACATCTGCGGTTGCCGGATCCAGCAAAGATTTATGGAATAAGTCGTCTTGTAGTTCTAAGTTTAAACAGAAACGACCAGCTTTAGCAAAAGCTGGTCTGCACAAAAAGTTAAATCCGTTGTGTTTTTTCCCACAGTGTTTTTCTCACAGTGAGGAAACCCAAGTTGCACGTTTCTTTGCAGCGGGTTACAAGAGCAATATCATCCCTCTTCAGCGGTATTTTAGCAAGAAAATTTATTTTTTGCAATAAAACGTTACATTGGAGACAGATTTTTATGTTTGATCGTTCGGACTTCAGTCCTCTGTTATTGGATGCGGAGTGAAATCCTCACTACGAACCTGCCGGGGCTTGCTGCGGCCGACCCCAGACAATTCGCTCTTGCTTGTACACAACCATACCAGGCTTCGCACCCTTCGGCTTGTACACATATTTCGGTTCTGTATAAACCACCGGAACTTGTTCGCTGTGGCGGGCGCGACTGTAGTATGCAGTCATGTCTGCCGCAAATTGCAAATCGGTTTCTTCAGCAACTGTACCGGGTGTGAGGCGCAGCAAGGCGTGACTTCCGGGAATCTCTAGGGTGTGAAACCATAAATCGTAGTCGTTGGCTGTACGAAAGGTGAGTTGGTCGTTTTGGCGGTTGTTGCGCCCGATTAATAGTTCAAAGCCGCTGGGGGTTTGGTAGCGGTGAAATTCGATCGCAGCATTTTTGTCACTGCCACGGTAATCTGATACAACTAGATATTTTTGCTGAATCAGTTCTTCGCGGATTTCGGCGAGGGTTTGCAAATCTTGGGTGTTGCGGTAGGCTTCTAATACCGAAAGTGCGGCTTCGACTTGTTCTAAATAGTCGATTTCTTCTTGTACTGCTGCTAACAACGGTTCTACTGCAATGCGAGCTCTTTTAAGTTTTTGGTGTTTTTTGTAAATTGCTTGAGCGTTTTGAACGGCGTTTTTTTCCACGTTTAGTGGAATAATTACTGGTTTTTCGGTTTCAAAGTCTGGGAGAGAAATTGATTTCATTCCCGGTTTCCAATGCTGCAAGTTTGCCATTAACAAGTCGGCTTGGGATTTGTGAGTGTCTGCATCTGCTGATTGCTGCAAGCGTTCTTTAAATGTGTTGGCTTTGAGGCGCAGTTTTGCTAGGACGTTGTTGAGTTTTTGGGTTAGTTGATGCCGCAGTTGGGCAAATACTTGTTGGTTGATTTCGCCTGTGTAGTAACTGTTGAGTAATTGTTGAACGGAAGAGAAGGAAGAAGGAAGAGGCAAGAAGGAAGAAGGAAGAGTGGAGTTAGATTCGTTGGCAGATTCAGCTTCTGAATAGAAGGAAGAAGGAAGAGGGGAATTAGATTTGTTTTCGGGATTTGTTTCTTTTTCGTCTGGTTTTGGCCAGTCGATGACGCTGTAGCCTTCGGGGGTAAAACTTGGTTGAAATTTGGAGTTTTCTAGACATTGCAACCAGTACAGCCAGCGATGAAATAGTTGCTGCCATTGGTGGGGATTTAGGCTGTCGGTGGATTGTTCGGGGTCGAGATTTGCCGATCGAATCATCGATACAACTAAGACTTTACTCAACCCTCGGTAATTCTTCAACAGATTGGTCTTTAATTGCCCGGGAACCAGGCTAATTCGTTCTTTCCAGCGATCGAGAGATTCGATCGCACTTGGCACTGCATCCGTCAAAGACGGGGGCAATTCGTAGGGTTGCCCGGTTTGGATGGGACGCACGCTGGACTGTTTGGCGCTGACTTGGTGGGCGCAGGTGACAACGAGATTGTCTTCGGCGGTGAGGATAACATTGCTGTACTTACCCATGATTTCGGCGTAGAGATGCCAGAGGGCGTGTTCGCCGGGGCGTTTGGCGAATTGCAAGTCGATGACTCTTTCCCAAGGAGACACGGGGGCGATGGAAACTAAGGCTAAACCGCTGAGTTGGTGTCGCAGTTGTTCGCTGAAGGTGAAGGTGTCGGGAATTCGGGGCGGGGAGTCGCCGACGCAGATGCGGGCGGCTGCTGGATGGGATGAAATGTCTATCCAGCCGCGTTGGTTCATGGTTCGCAGGGCCAGGGACACTGTGAATCGATCGCGCTGGTAGACTTGTTCTAAGCGCGCTGGCAGCCATTGGGTTCGCAGTTCGCTGCAAGCTGCGGTTAATGTTGTAAAGTCTACGGGTTGCACGGTGGCCTCTTTTTGCGATCGATCGAGCTATGTATTTCTATGCTGACAGATGTTGGTCGTATTTGACCGATAGTATCAAAGTTTTGTGCCAATTTTTGATAATCGGCCGATCGCAAATCCGGGCACAAGAATGTGCGATCGCATTTGGGAAAATACAGGACACAACAAATAGGTTCGTAGTAAGGACTTTAGTCCTCTCTAATTTTGATGCGGACTCGCATTCCGAACGATCGAACCTATTTGTTATCTGGTTTGTAGTAAGGACTTTAGTCCTCTCTGATTTTGATGCAGACTCGCATTCCGAACGATCGAACCTAATTTGTTATCTGGTTTGTAGTAAGGACTTTAGTCCTCTGATTTGGATGCGGACTAAAGTCCGAACGATCGAACCTATGTACGTTTATTTGCAATATTTCATGCAATAAGTCTAAGATTTTAGACCGAGATCCCGCAGCATTTCTAAATGTTTGTGCAGGGGTGCGATCGTATTGGCTGCGATCGCCCCGCTAGCAGCAACAGCGGGCAAACCGATACCCGGAAACGTGGAATCTCCGCAGCAAAACAGACCCGCCAAAGGAGTTCCCGGCCCTGGAAACAAGCCTGTACCGGCGCGAATTCCCGGCCCGTAGGAGCCCCGATTTCTCCGCAAAAACCGTTCGTGGGTTAGCGGTGTTCCAACTAATGTGACTTCGCAGCGCGATCGAATATCGGGGATAATTCTCTCTAATGCTTGCCACATCACCTCGGCGCGCGCTTGCTTTTGCTGTTTGTATTCTTCGCTGGCGCGATCGAGCTTTTGCCATAAATCGTAGGGCTCATTTCCGGGCGTGTAGGCGTGAATGACGTGTTTCCCGTCCGGTGCGAGGTGGGGGTCGAGGAGGGAGGGAATCGAGACCAGGACGACGTTTTGAGGCGCGGAAACTCCCAGATCCCAGTCCTTGACGAAGATATAGTGACAGGCTAAGTCCGATCGCACTTCCGCAGCATCAATTCCCAGATGCAAGTGCATAAAACTATCGCATTCGGGAGTCGCCTGTCGCTGTTGGCGAAACCGTTTGGGGATAGAGTTTTCCGGCAAAAGTTTCAGCGTATCCCAAACCGAGGCGTTGGAAACGACAGCTTTGTGCGATCGAATAATTTTACCCGATCGCAACCGCACACCCGCCGCCCGGTTGTTTTCCACCAAAACCTCTGCAACGTGGGAATTTAACAGCAACTGCCCTCCGTGGCGCTCTAAACCGCGTACCAGGGCATCAACAAGGGCTCCACTACCGCCGATCGGATAATCCAAAACGGCATTGGGGCGATACCAGTCGGCGAACATGAAAGCGACTTCGGCTGCGATCGTGCCGTCAGCGGGAAGTCCAGACAGCAGGAAACACAACAGGTTCAGCCAATTTTTCACAAACGGATCTTTGACATTTGCGTCCATAATCCGGCTGAAAGGGCCTGCAAGGGCGATCGCATCTCCAGCACTTTGCAGGAAAGCCGGTGCAAATTTGCCGAGGGTAAACGCAGCGCCCCAATCGAAGCGCAAAGCCAGTGAGGGTAAGGCTGTGGCAGCTTTGGCGTAGGGTTCCATCACTCGCTGGAGTTTTTGCCATTCGGCTGCTGCTTCGCTTCCGCGCAGTTTGAAAAGCACTTCACCAAATTGACTCGCGCCTACGGATGTGTCGAAATCGCCTTCGGGCAAACAGCAACCCCAAGTATCGTAAGTGATGCAGGGAAGTTTTTCGCCGATCGCATCGAGAACTTGTCGCAGCGGATTCGCAGAGGGGCTGTAGGATAATCCTGAGTACAAAGATGGCCCGGAATCGAAGGTAAATCCGTCCCGTTTGAACCCGTGGGCTGCCCCGCCCGCGATCGAATGACTTTCGCAGACAATCACGTCAAAGCCATAACTGGCAAGCATTGCACCGCAACTCAACCCACCAATTCCGCTACCGATGATAATGATTTCTGTGTCCGTGGGGGCGATCGTCACCATGTTGTTCTCCGCTACCTACATCCCCTAATATTATTACAAACCCCTCTCTTTCCCTCTCCCTCTGCGCCCTCTGCGGCCTCTGCGGTTCATTACCTCAAAAAAATCCAATAGAAAACGAACCTTCCTATATTATTGTTAGTTAAATGGAAAACATATCAATTCTAGAACAAGCCGCCATATCCAATCCTAAACCATCTTCCACCGCCGTAGTCGCAGCCCTCTTAGAAGCGGAGAAAAACGCCAAAAAAACTAAAACTCGCTATTCCTTCGAGCAACTAACCGGTAATTGGCGCTTGTGCTTTATAACTGGCACGAAAAAGACTCGACAAAAAGCGGGAATTGTGTTAGGCGCCGGACGTTACATCCCCGAATGGGTGGCGAAAATTCAAATTGCTTACTCAGTTGAACCTGTTGCTGAAGGCGAAAAGCCTAGTGAAACGGGCAGAGTGGAGAATTCAGTGCTCGTTGGGGCGATCGAATTAACTCTTTCCGGGCCGACCAAGTTTTTGGGTAATCAGAATATTTTAGCATTTGATTTTACCAGAATTAGGGTGAAATTGTTGGGTAAAACCCTGTATCAAGGATTTATTCGCGGCGGTGAAGCGCGGGAGGCGGAATTTTTTAGCTTGAGTGTGGGGAAGCAGGCATTTTTTGCATATTTTCTGGTAGAAGATGGGATAATTGCTGCGAGGGGAAGGGGTGGCGGATTGGCTTTGTGGGGGAGAGTTTCAACAGTTGACAGTTGATAGTTGACAGTTGACAGTTGACAGTTTGAGATCGACCTCTACCTAGAACTCCGAGGAATGAAACAGTGAATAATTTTGTTTTATTTCCCCCTCGAAGGAGGAGGATTTAAACCCATTATTCTTGGTGAACTGTGACTTATTCATTGGTTTTGTTGACTTCTTTGATATTCTCCAAAATACTAGCTTCCAGCGTGCGATCGCCTATTTGTCGCGCAATTGCCAAAGCTTGGTTATAGTATTTCAAAGCTTCAGGCGGCTGTCCCATAGTCTGGTATACTGAACCAATACTATCCAAAATATCAGCTTCCTCAGAGCGATCGCCGACTTCTCGGGCGATCGGCAAAGCTTGGTTAAAGTATTTCAAAGCTTCTTCCAGCCTAGAACTAATGTAGTAATTAAGACCAATAGCATTGAGTGCTATGCCTTCAAGTTCTCTATTTTTAAGTTTTTGTGCAGTGGCTAAAATTTGCTGCCATATTTCGATCGCCTGTTGGTATTTTTCTTGCTTTTGCAGTCGATCTGCTTCCTCTATCAGTTTCAGAAGTTCTTCACTCTGTGCATCTTGACTTTGTGCCCAACTAGGTTGCACCATCACCGGCACAGTCAGAGGACTCAAACACGCACTCAAAACAAAAATAATGCTGAGAATTTGTTTCATATTTTTTATAATTCACGACCGACAGCGACAGATCTCAACCTATCGCCGTCGCTATAAACAACCAATTCGCCTAATGACTACTGACATAATGAATAATAACGCAATACAGTTCAGATAAGAGATTATATAGCCTTTATGAGAAAGGTGAGGTACGTAGTTGGGCTTCAGCCCTCTTAGTCTAACGGCTATAGAAGCTGTCAGTCATACCTCATATCTTTGAGAAAGGCTATAACAGGGAAAATCAATCACAAATAGACACTCTTGTTTGCTTCGTTCCTCTCTTCGGACAATCTTAACTGAACCGTATTGAATAATAACGTTAGCGATCGGGAACAGCACAACTGTCAACTGTCAACTGTCAACTGTCAACTGACAACTGTCAACTGTCAACTGTCAACTGTCAACTGACTACTGACTAATCAACAAAGCTGCGGGAAAGTAGCTGAGAGCATCACCAATGGCCAGCTTACCGTTACTTTCAACAGGCTGATTGGTAATCGCATCCTTCCAAACCGACGGCATTTGCTCCGACAATTCCAGATTAGTATCTTTCCAGACTTGTTTGCCGATCGGCATTTCTTCCGGTTTCACAATTCCCGTCAAGTATCGAGGAGCGATCGCAATAACAGTAGTATCTTCAAATCTGCGAGCAAAAGCAATCACGTTATCTTTAAAAGTGCCAACTGCGTGCAGTGGTTGATAATCGCCAGATTGAAAAACTTGCAAGTATTTTTTTCTAGCTTCTAGGACTCTTGCCGTCAAAAACAACTTAATTCTAGCATCTTCCCGCGTCGCAATCAAATCTTCAACCAGTTGCAAAATATCCGTCTCAGCTTGCTGTTTAATTTCCCGCAAAACCTCGATTCGGCGATCGAAATCCACTGGACGGCGGTTGTCCGGATCGACGTGGCTTAAATCCCAAAATTCCGTGCCTTGATAAATGTCGGGAACCCCAGGTGCCGTAATTTTTAGCAGCGTTTGAGATAAAGAATTGAAAATTCCGTAATCAGCTACTTTTTTCCAGAAAGGTAGAAATTTCTTGAAAAACTGATTTTGTTCTGAAGGTTCGAGAACGCTATCGATAAAGGTCATAAACCCAGTTTCGTAGTCGTTGTCAGGTCTCAGCCAAGCTGTATAAACTTTGGCTTCGCGGACAGCTTTGATCGCATAATCTTTGACGCGAGTAACATAATCAGTGTTTTCAATTTCCTCAAATGGAAAACTGCCAAGCAGAGTTTGGTACAAGAAGTATTCGTCATTGGTATCGGGAACCATGCGATTGACAAAGTTAACTTTCTTAGATGAGTTTACCTCTCTCCAAGACCTGACTTGCTGTTCCCATTCCTCAGGAATTTCTGACAAAACATTAAGTCTCGCTCGCACATCTTCGCCGCGTTTGGTATCGTGGGTAGCTGTAGCATTCATTTTGTGCGGCCAAGCTACTTGCTGCTGCTTGTTGAACTCGTGAAAATCCGCCAGCGAAACGCCGAAGTGACTGGGGTTTCCTCCGACTTCGTTGAGGGATAAAAAGCGATAGTAGACGTATAGCAACGTGTCTTCAACGCCTTTGGCCATCAGGGGGCTTGTCAACTGCTGGAGTTTCATGACAAAGTGCCTGCGCTCCTCTTTTTGTTCGGTTGTGAGGGTTTCTTCTTCTTCCAGCAACAGCAGCGTTTCGATAAATTTCAGTTCTTTGAGGAGTCGCGGTACTAATTCTTTGGCGTGGGCGATCGCATATTTGACGTAAATGCGATCGGACTCTCGCAAACCGTCTTGATTAATGTAAGTTCTGTACACTGGAAAAATCGTCAAAACCGCAGCCAGCGCTTTTTCCAAACCCGGACGAGTAAAGTCATTTCCCTGTCGGGATTGACCGGAAATATTCTTCAAAAGCTGAGCCAGATTGTCTACATCTCCCGCCAAATTTTTCTCAACAATCAGCCCTTTTTTATCTAAAAACAACTGTTCGTAAGGAACATTTAATCGAGTAAATCTCTGATAGATTTCGCTAAATTGCTGTTCGCGATCGCACCGACAAAAAACGCCGTTTACGTAGTTCAAAAAGTCGTATCCACTGGTTCCCTCAATCGGCCAATAGGACGGCAAATCTTCCTCGTGTTCCAGAATCTTTTCCACAGTAATGTAAGTGTCTCCAACTCTCTCGCGGAGCCGTTTCAAATATTCTGTGGGGTCGTACAGTCCGTCGATGTGGTCGATTCTCAATCCGGTAAACTTTCCCTCGTCCACCATGTCGAATATCAGAGCGTGGTTTTTATGGAAAACTTTAATCTCTTCAACTTTTACCGAAATCAGTTCGTTGACAGTAAAAAACCTGCGGTAGTTGATTTCTTCGGCACCCACTTTCCAGAAAGAGAGACGATAAAATTGCTCCGAGAGTAAACTATCTAACAAATTAAAGCTTTCTGGATTGCCTTTTTCTCCGTTAAAGAAATTGATATTTTCATCGATAAATTCCTGGACGATGGGATTTTGATTGTAGAGTTCCCACAGCAGCCCTTTGACAAAAGCTATCTGATCGTATCTGGCTTTACCTTTAGCTTCAGAAGGTGTATTCTTAATTAGATAAAGAATTCCCAAAAACTTGATAAAATCTGGATGGCGCCTGCCTAATTCCCTGCCTAAATGCCCCAAATTATGACCGATAAAACTAGCATAAGATTCAATTTTTACAGGCAATTGTAAGCTGTAGTAATTGATAGTTAGCCCAATTTCGCTGTATTTGAGTTGAATCTCGCCATTTTCCAGACACTCGCCATAAAAATTGCCCAGCAGCGGAGCCAGCACTCGACCTCTGAGATGTTCGTAAGCGTGATTCCATTCAATATCGAAGTAATCGAAATAGTCGGAATCCGGCCCGTGTTCTAATACGTCTAACAGCAACAAATTTTGAGTGTCGTAAGCCATGTGGTTCGGAACAATATCTTGCAGCCATCCCATGTTCAGTTTCTTGATTTCGTAGGTGAGGGCTTCAAAGTTTTCTGATGTTCCCAATTCAGGATTGATTTGATTTGAGTCAACCACATCGTATCCATGACTGCTGCCTTTTCTGGCTTTGAATATCGGTGAGGCGTAAAGGTCGGTAATTCCTAATTCTTCGAGATAGCTGAGGATTTGTTTGGCGGCTTCAAAGTTAAAACCTGCATGAAATTGAATCCGATAAGTGGTTGTGGGAATTCTCATCATCTTGATTTTACTCCTGATTGATTAGTCGATCGGGTAGTTGACAGAAATTACGCAAACAGTGGCTGG
Organism: Oscillatoriales cyanobacterium; assembly: GCA_004292955.1. GTDB lineage: Bacteria > Cyanobacteriota > Cyanobacteriia > Cyanobacteriales > Microcoleaceae > Microcoleus. The sequence continues at coordinate 75,373 of RDXX01000050.1, forward strand.
ACGCGAGTTATAGCGGTTCTCTGAAAGATCGGGTACGTTGTTGGGCTTTAGCCCTCTTGGTTTAATTGGTTATATTGGTAGAGTGCAAAACTATGCGGTTTAACACTCAATTCTTGCTTAGAATTGATATTTTCCGGCAAGCTAGAACCTGAACCCATCCATTTTACATCAGCAGAGTCTAAAATTTTGTGACCATTGCCTTGGGGAAGTGCGGTCGTAACAGCGACCTCTTGCTTGTTGAAGTTCAGGATGCAGAATATCTGGCTGTTATCTGTCCACCGACGAAGAAACAAGATTTTTTCTGCTTCAATACTGGAAACTTCTAGATTTTTTTTGTCGAGTTTTTTCAGGGCGGGAATTGTTCGCCGCAGTTGAATCAAATGCTGGTGCCATTCCCAGAGGATTTTGTGTTTTCCTGCTGTTGATTTTTCCCAGTTTAACTTGCACTTTTGGAAACTCTCAGGACTTTGGGGGTCTTGAAATTCGCCTCTGTCTTCAAAAGCTTTAAATTCTTGTTGCTTGTCCTTGCGAATCGCTTCAATTAAGTCAGGATCTGAGTGGGAAACAAAGTAGAAAAACGGCGCTGTTTCTCCGTACTCTTCTCCCATAAACAAGAAAGGAATGTAGGGAGAAATCAAAACTGTAGCTGCTGCAAGTTTTAGTGCTTCAAAGTCAACTATTTGCGAGAGTCTGTCTCCTAAAATCCGGTTGCCGATTTGGTCGTGGGTTTGGGAAAATACCAGAAATTTCTCGCCCGGTTCATCTTTGACAGAATTGCCGTGTTTTCGCTTTCTGTGAGGTGCATACTGGCCGGAGTAAACAAAGCTTTCTTTGAAGGATTTTTCTAGGTGTTCGCACTTGCCAAAGTCTTGGTAGTAGCGGTCATTTTCTCCGGTAAGCAAGGCGTGCAGTGCGTGGTGGAAATCGTCGCACCACTGGGCGTCTAATCCGAAACCGCCGAGTTCTTTGGGACGTACTGTGCGGACATCGTTTAAGTCACTTTCTGCGATTAAGTAAAGTTTCCTTCCGATTTCTTGGGAAATCTCGGCGGTGGCGTCGGAGAGTTCTTGCAAAAATGGTCTGGCACCTACTTCAAATATTGCTTGAATTGCATCTAATCTCAGACCATCGATGTGATAGTCTCGAAACCAGTAGAGGGCATTTTGAATAAAGTAGTTCCGCACGCCGTCGCTGTAGGCGTCGTCGAAGTTGAGGGGGTCTCCCCAAATCGAGCCGTATTTTGAGGTAAAGTAGGGGCCGAAGTCGCGGAGGTAGTTTCCTTCGGGGCCGAGGTGGTTGTAAACGACATCGAGTATTACTGAGATGCCGTGTTCGTGGCAGGCGTTGATAAGTTTTTTGAAGCCTTCGGGGCCGCCGTAGGAGTTTTGAACGGCGTAGGGATATACGCCGTCGTATCCCCAGTTTCGATCGCCGGGAAATTGGGCGACTGGCATAATTTCGATGGCGTTGATCCCCAATTCTGTGAGTTTTTTGAGTTGGGGAATTATTGCTTCAAATGTTCCGGCTTGGGTGAATGTGCCGACGTGCAGTTCGTAGATAATCATTTCCGACAGCGGCACGCCTTGCCAATTTTTGTCTTTCCAAGCAAAGGCGTTTTCATCTATTACTTGGGATGGGGTGTGGACGCCTTGGGGTTGATATTTTGAGGCTGGGTCGGGTCGGTCGGTTTTTCCTTCGAGTTGGTAGGTGTAAAGGGTTCCGGGTGCGATGTCTGTAGCTGTGGTTTGCCAATAACCTTCTGCGGATTGTTGCATGGGTATCTGGCGTGGTTCTGGGGAAACAATTTGGACTGCTATTTGTTTGATTGTGGGCGCCCAAACTGTAAACTCACATTGGTTGTTGCCGAGGTAATTTGCTCCTATCTTCACTTTGAGTGGTTCTCCTTATAAAATAGGTGGGTTGTCCGATCGCCCTTGGGACGCAATCAAATGCTGTGTTCTTAAGGTGAGAGCGCCTGTGTAGATGGTAATATTACTTAAAATTACAAACAACTAACTCCAGACAGAGTAACGGTTAGAATTATCGCTGGGGCAAAAGTAGCGGTTCGTTATGTATAAATTAGACCATGAATCTGCACCCTTAGCGATCGCCATTCTTGGTCAACTGCAAGAGTTAATATTTCTGGTTTTTTATATAAGGTCTAAAATATATCTAAAGGTAGATAGCAAATCAGCGCGAGCGTGTATTCTATGGTTATTGCTTTTGGACGGGAAATCTGCTGCAATCTTGACTCGGCGGAGTCTCGCGAGTGGTTGGTGACAAACGGAATCGGGGGTTACGCTAGCGGGACGATCGCAAATCTCCTCACTCGCCGCTATCACGGGCTGCTGGTGGCAGCCCTCAAACCCCCGCTGGCACGGACTTTGATGCTCGCCAAGCTGGACGAGACGGCCGTGTATGCCGATCGCGCCTACCCGCTTTATACCAACCGCTGGGCCGACAGTACGATCGAACCCCACGGCTACAACTGCATCGAAAGCTTCCACCTCGAAGGTACGACGCCTGTGTGGAGGTATGCCCTCGCCGACGCTATCCTCGAAAAGCGGATTTGGATGCAGCAAGGTGCTAACACAACATATATTCAATACCGCTTGCACCGCGCCTCACAACCGATCGCGATCGCAGTCAAAGCCTTAGTCAACCACCGCGACTACCACCACATGACAAGTGCGGGCGACTGGCCTGTGAGTCTGGAAACTTTGACACAAGGGGTTTGCGTGACGGCTTTTGACGGAGCCGCACCCCTGTACCTGCTGACAGATGCTACTCCAGAGGCTAAATTTCGAGTTTCTACGCCCTTATACAATTGGCACTACGGATTTAATTTGGCAGCCGAACAGCGGCGCGGGTTGGACTGCTGCGAAGATCACCTGCACGCGGCAACTTTCCATTTTGCGATCGCACCGGGAAGTTCTCTCACATTGATAGCCAGCACCGACAAAAATCCCGAACTCAACGGCGGTACAGCTTTAGAAGTGCGCCACACTTATGACCAACAACTGCTGCAAAACTGCTCAAAAATCAGCGAATCTCCAGACTGGATTAATCACTTAGTGCTAGCAGCCGACCAATTTATCGTCAACCGCCCGCTACCAAAGGAACCCGAGGGTAAAACGATTATCGCCGGATATCCCTGGTTCAGCGACTGGGGGCGCGATACGACGATCGCCCTGCCCGGCCTCACAATCTGTACCGGGCGGTGGGAAATTGCCCGATCGATTTTGCGAACATTTGCACGGTATGTCGATCGCGGAATGCTGCCAAACCGCTTCCCCGATGCCGGGGGCGCTCCGGAATACAACACCGCAGACGCGACGCTGTGGTACTTTGAGGCTGTTCGCGCTTACTGCGACTGCACCGGAGACGACGAACTTTTGAGCGAACTCTGGCCGACACTATGTGAGATTGTGGATTGGCACGTAAACGGAACTCGGTATAACATCCGCGTCGATCCTGACGACGGTTTAGTCTACGCGGGGGAAAGCGGCGTGCAACTGACTTGGATGGACGCGAAAATCGGCGATTGGGTGGTGACTCCTCGGATTGGTAAGCCGATCGAACTTAGCGCGCTTTGGTACAATGCCGTGCAAGCTATGGCAAGTTTTGCTCGAAAACTGGGCAAGCCTCACAATGAATATCAGCAGTTGGGCGATCGTACCGCCACCGGATTCGATCGCTTCTGGAACGACTCAACCAGTTACTGCTACGACGTTCTCGACGGCCCCGACGGACACGACATTTCCCTGCGGCCCAACCAAATATTCGCCGTTTCCCTGCCCCTGGACTCGATTCCTGGGTACGAGGGCAAGCGCCAGGAAACCCGTTATACACCGTTACTCACGCCCGTACAGCGCCGCGCCGTCGTGGACGCCTGCGCTCAGGGGCTGCTCACTTCCCACGGCCTGCGGAGCCTATCCCCACAACACCCGCAGTATCGCGGCGCCTATGAGGGCGACCAATTGCAGCGCGACAGCGCCTATCACCAAGGCACAGCTTGGGGCTGGCTGATCGGCCCGTTTGTCTTGGCGCACTTGCACGTATACAAAGACCCAGCACAAGCTCTCCAATTCCTGGAACCGATGGCACATCATATAACTGCTGGCGGAGTTGGCAGTCTCGGCGAAATTTTTGAGGGCGACGCCCCCCACTCGCCCCGGGGCTGCACGGCTCAAGCTTGGACTGTGGCCGAGGTGCTACGGGCTTGGTTGGCAGTTGACAGTTGACAGTTGACAGTTGACAGTTGACAGTTGACAGTTGACAGTTAAATAGTAGCCAAATCAAACCGTTTCTCGATCGCGGGGTCAGGGATCTATAGTTGTTAATAGTGATAAGTAGGTTGGGTAGAACTGAGATCTTGCACCCAGTTGACAGTTGACAGTTAAATAGGGCTTGCTGAATAAAAGTAGAAAGCTTGCCAGATAAGGGGTTTAAGCTTTTTTTGCTTAAAAAAGTGCAAGTTATAGGATTATAGAGGCTCAAAACCCTTGCAATGAAAGTTATTAGTTTCTGGCTTGCATTTGGGAATTTAGCAATAAACCTACTATTTTTTAAGCTGTGTAGCCTCGTTTTTCCACTACGTACACTTTTTCAGCAAGCCCTAAATAGTAGCCAAATCAAACCGTTTCTCGATCGCGGGGTCAGGGATCTATAGTTGTTAATAGTGATAAGTAGGTTGGGTAGAACTGAGATCTTGCACCGTGAACCTACGCTTCGCTGGATCCAACCTGAAAATTATTGGTTTAACAGTGGACAATACTGTCAACTGTCAACTGTCAACTGTCAACTGTTTTATCGGAGGTTTATGGCATTATTATTAGCGGGCGATATTGGCGGAACTAAGACAATTTTGCGCTTGGTAGAAAGGACTGCTGATGGTGCAATGAATGCTCTTTACGAGTTTCGCTATCCGAGCGGGGAATTTCCCGATTTAGTGCCGATAGTTCAACAGTTTTTGACGGAAGCTGCTACTAAACTCGATTTGGCAGTGGAGCCTGAAAAAGCTTGTTTTGCGATCGCAGGCCCAGTAGTCAACAACAGCGCCAAACTGACAAATTTGCCTTGGCTGCTGGATGCAAAGCGTCTGGAAGAAGAATTAGGAATCTCCCGTGTTAGTTTGATTAATGATTTTGTAGCGGTTGGTTACGGCGTGTGTGGTTTGGAAGCTACAGATATACACACCTTGCAAGTAGGAAAACCGAGCCAGCACGATCCAATTGCTGTGATTGGTGCGGGTACAGGTTTGGGACATTGTTTTGCAATTCCCGAAGCAAATGGGATCAGGGTTTTTTCTTCGGAAGGGGGACACGGTGACTTTGCTCCTCGCTCGGAGTTGGAGTTTGAATTGCTAAAATATTTGTTAGCAAAACATAACATTCAAAGAATATCGATCGAGCGTGTAGTTTCGGGACAAGGGATTGTCTCAATTTACCAGTTTTTGCGCGATCGCAAGTTTGCTCCTGAATCAGCCGAAGTGGGGGAAGCGATCGCTCAATGGGAGTCGGAAATCGGTAAAACCGAGAAAACAGTCGATCCGGGGGCGATAATTGCGGCGGCTGCACTCCAAAAGTGCGATCGGCTTTCGGAACAAACAATGCAAATGTTTGTAGAAGCTTACGGTGCGGTGGCCGGAAATATGGCTGTTTCACTTCTACCTTACGGCGGTTTGTACGTAGCCGGCGGCATCGCTGCGAAGATTTTGCCACTGATTCTAGAAGGCAGTTTTATGCGAGCTTTTACGCACAAAGGTCGGATGGATTCGCTATTAGAAATGATACCAGTTCGCCTGGTTTTGAATGGCAATGTCGGGTTAATTGGAGCGGCGGTTTGTGCGGCAGGTCTTTAGGGGATTGAATCTGAGGAAGTTGTTAAAATTAGGGGCGGGCTAGAAGCCCACCCCACAAGATTTTTTGTGGCACAGGCATCTTGCCTGTGAAAGTGCTTGTGGCACAGGCATCTTGCCTGTGACAAACACAAGATTTTTTGTGGCACAGGCATCTTGCCTGTGAAAGTGCTTGTGGCACAGGCATCTTGCCTGTGACAAATAAAAGGACAGACACTAACCTTCAGATATTTGACAGAAAAAAGGATATTCGTCTGGAGTCAAACAAAGACCAGCTTTGACAGGATTTTGCCTGATATATTCCCAAAAACCATCAAATTCTCCTTCATCTCTGACTATTCGGTCATGTCGCTCATCTTGCCAGACAGTACCGATATGCTTCATCACCTTCGGAATTTGCTTAGAACTGTAGCTTTTCATACTGTGCATAATGCTGCTGAGCGACCAAAATTTATCCTTCGACTTTGGCAAAGGCTGAATTAACATATGCACATGATCTGGCATTACAACCAAGCAAAACACCTCATACCTTTTTTTGTCAAAAAAGTTGCAAGCATTAAAAACTACTTGTTGAGCTGCCGGAGTCAATTCTAGCTTTTCCCAAGTATTAAAAGTAATGAAATAGACCGATCCATCTAACTCCCAATGAGGTAAATTCCTATAAGTAATTTTCAACTTTGGTTCCACCAAAGATTGATACTTGTTGGTGGGGTGGGCATCTTGCCCGCCCAGCCTAGAAACCGACTTCATCACAGATTGATACTTGTTGCTGGGATGGGCATCTTGCCCGCCCAACTGCTGATTGCTTCCCTGACTCAAATTTCTATGAATCATACTACTACTTCGTACAATCACAACTTAATATAAAATAGCTTTAACCAGGGAAGAGGTCAATACCACATCTTGCCTGTGACAAAGATTGGGGCGGGCTAGAAGCCCACCCCACAAGATTTTTTGTTGCACAGGCATCTTGCCTGTGACAAAGATTGGGGTGGGCTAGAAGCCCACCCCACAAGATTTTTTGTGGCACAGGCATCTTGCCTGTGACGGGCTAGAAGCCCACCCCACAAGATTTTTTGTGGCACAGGCATCNNNGTGGCACAGGCATCTTGCCTGTGACAAATATTAGGGGCGGGCTAGAAGCCCACCCCACAAGATTTTTTGTGGCACAGGCATCTTGCCTGTGACAAATATCAACACCTTTCTCCTACCTCACCTTAAAAATCTTCTGCGCCGCACTTTCAGACACCGGCATCACCGACAAGCGATTACCTTTCCTCACCACCAAAATCTCATCAGCAGTAAACTTTGCTTTCAGTTCATCCAAAGATATTAACTTAGTAAACTCTTCAACAAACTCAACTTTCACAGTCTGCCACCGAGGCGCATCAAGCTGCGATTTAGCATCATAATACTCGCTATTCACATCAAACTGAGTCGGGTCAGCAATCCCAGTTTCAACCACGCGCGCCAACCCAACAATGCCCGGAATTTTAGTATTAGAATGGTAAAAAAATACTAAATCACCCAAACTCATTTGCCGCATAAAATTGCGCGCTTGATAGTTACGAACGCCATCCCAAATCGAAAATTTGTCACGCCGCAAGTCCGCAATACTATAAACATCCGGTTCCGACTTCATCAGCCAATAATTCATACAATCCCTTCGCTTTGGTTAGCCAAAGATTGTTGAATATTGTCTAAACACTGCTGCATAGCTTTTTGCATAAAAACCTGAACCAACAACAACCCAACCGGATAAAATACCGGAGAAGTCAGCATAAAGTAAAACTCCCAATCAATCCGAGTCCCCTTTTCTGTAGTAGTAAACTTCCAATCTCCGCCACCAGACTCAATCAGTAGAGAAATCGGAAACTTAAACCCTCTAACCAATCGGTAAGTTTGTCTTTCTGGCTTTTTGAAAGTAATTATTTCTTCATCAATCACCGATCCATCGTAATGTTTTATCTGACGCACACCGCCTTCACGCATTTCTCCACCATCAGCCATTTCAGCTTTAATAATTGCTGGAATTAAACCAAATCCGCGAAATGATTTTGGCACATTCGATAGTGATGCCACAAAATCAAAGACTACTTCCGGTGATGCAGGAATTTCTACTAAGGCGTTGGTTTTAACTAACATTTAATCCTCAAATTCTTGGCATTAACTAAGTGCAGATTTCTAATTGTATAGCGGTTCTCACAAAGATTCGCGGACGTTGTTGGGCTTTAGCCCTTCTTGGTTTAAACTGTCAAGTGTCAACTGTCAACTGTGAAAGGTGCGTCGCTGTGAGATTTTTCACTTTTTCGAGCAGATGATTCATGGTGACGCACCCTACGTTATTAACTTTTTAACTGTCAACTGTCAACTGCTATAAAATATCTTTCCGTTTCTGCAACCACAGAGTCAACATCAAATATACGAAAATATGCACGCACAAAATCCCCCAATTTAAACTCAGATTGTGCCACGTCGGATCGTAAACAGGAGTAGGCTCAAACGGCTGAGGAAGTGTACTCCCGTCCGGCAAAGTCGTAGGCGCGGGAACCATCGCGTTTACATTAACTAAAGAGCCGTAAGCGCCCACAGACCAACGACTTAAGGGGCTTGCAATTAAATATAACCCCAGTTATCCTAGAAGAGTAGGAACCAAAAAATCTGACATAAGTGGTTGTGACTTCTGTAAGTGGGATGCTAA
>RDXX01000051.1 GCA_004292955.1 Oscillatoriales cyanobacterium
TCTTGAATTTGGGATATCCAGCTTTTTTTGAGAAAAATAAGGAGAAGGAATCACCAAGATTGTCGAAAGCATATTGAGTTATCTTCTGGCAAATTCCCGTCTCTTTAATCCATGTGAACTCAGGTTTTACATGATTGTTAAAGAATTTCTTGAGCAGGTATTTGTTGGGCTTCAATCCATCTTGATAAAGGTGGCTCCAAGTAGCCAATCCCCAGTTATAAGTAAACCTCGCTATTCCAGCGTGTTTGCTCATGACTGTTGCCTGACTCTTGTTTAGCTTTAACTTTGTTTTGATGGATAAAAGCATTGTTCGACCTCAACACTGTATTTCTTTGTTCAATTTAGCGAGGCGATCGCATGGTACACCAGGATTTTGTCTATAAGTGTACCACTTTGTCTATTTAATCGCTAGCTAAGGACTAGCTCATTGATTATTTTCATGCAATTTGAGCTTTAGATTAATACTCTCACTAATCCGTAATTTCACTGAGTTCAAATCCTGGGTCGGTTTTTACTCCCTGCTTTTTTCCTGAGACTCCCCTATAATCAAAATAAGCCGAATGTAAAGTTTTACTACAAAATTTACCGATAATGACAACTTTAAGCTTAGAGCAAATTGCAGCCAAGTTAGAAAGCGAAAACTCAGCCGATCGCATGGTGGCTTTGGCTAACTTGCGAAACGTGTCGGCTGAAACGGCTGTACCTTTGATTAAAAAGGTGTTGAACGACGAAAGTTTGCAAGTGCGATCGATGGCTGTGTTTGCTCTGGGAGTCAAACCGACAGCAGAGTGCTATCCCATTCTAGTCAAATTGCTAGAAACTGACCCAGATTACGGGATTCGCGCTGACGCTGCTGGTGCTTTGGGCTATCTGGAAGATATCAGAGCTTTTGAGGCTTTGGTGCGCGCTTTTTACGAAGATACTGAATGGCTGGTGCGCTTTAGTGCGGCGGTTTCTCTGGGAAATCTCAAAGATCCGCGGGCTCGCGACGTGCTGCTGAAAGCTCTCGACTGCGAACAAGTGGTGATCCAGCAGGCGGCGATTTCGGCTTTGGGGGAAATTAAGGCAATTGACGCGATCGATCGCATCCTCAACTTTGCTCAGTCAGAAGATTGGCTGATCCGTCAGAGGCTGGCTGAAGCTTTGGGCAATTTGCCGAGTGTGAAGAGTGTTTCGGCTTTGAAATACTTAGAAAAAGATAAAAATTCTCAAGTAGCTGAGGCCGCAACATTTTCTCTCAATCGCTTAGAGAAAACAGAAGCCTAAAATTTTTTAGAGGCGGGTTCACCAAAAATCTGTAAAAGCAGTAGAATCAGATAAACCCGCCCAGCCCTCTTTGCGATGTTTTAAACAAGTTATTAGACTTGAATTGCCTAAATCTTTGATTGATAGAACAACCGCAGATGCTCTTGGGATAAACACAGATAAACGCAGAGGTTTTTCAAGGCCAGAGAGTGAATGAGGGCGAGAGGTTTTTTGATTGTGTTGGAAGAGGGAGTTAAATGCCGTACAGTCAATTTAGCCTCGAACAAATTAAGAGAAATTTTGGCATAACTTTTACTAGGAGGGTTGGCTTGTTTGCCGACATTCCCGAAATAGAACCCAGCATTTTTTTGCAAGAAACTTTGCAATTTAATCTACCTTTAGCACTAGAAAATAATTCCGATAAAGCTCGCTCCGAGCTAATTGTCGCGCCGATATTAGTTGAAATCAAAAAACGGCTGCCGGAACGGATGAGTTTATTTTCAGGTAGAGAGTTTACTGTAGACCCTGCTAGGGGTTTGAGCGGTTATTGCGATTTTCTAATTAGCCGATCGCCCGAACAGCTAGTCATCGAATCCCCAGTCATCGCTTTGGTTGAAGCAAAAAACGACAACATTCTATCCGGCTTAGGGGAGTGCATGGCAGAAACGATCGCAGCCCAAATATTTAACCAGCGTCAATAAAATAACATTCAGACAATTTATGGAGTTGTGACAACAGGAAGTATCTGGAAATTCTTTAAGCTAGAAGGAATTGCGATCGAGATTGATACAGACGAATATTTTATTAATAATGTTTCTAAAATCCTCGGTATCTTAATAAATTTTATCGACTGTTGAGTAAAATGAGAATGTATCATGTAAGTTGCGACGGCAAATCGCAAGTTAAAATAGTTGTTTAAATCCTTTAACCATCACTAGCCATGAATCAAGCACCGAATCCTTTTAACTCAAATCCCTCCGATCCGCTAGACCCCTTGGAGCAACAACCTGACGATCGAGGTGAAGAGTTGCCGAGACAGTACCACCCAGCTACTAAAAAAACTCTCCAAAAATTATTTCTGATTCTGATAGTTGTCGGGGTAGTGATTGGTGGGGTTCTATCTGTAGGTGTGATTTCGCTGATGCAAAAAGCCGGATTGACTGATGTGCCGGCGCGGGTACAGAATCCGAAGTAATATCTACTCGGAAGAATCTATCGATGCTAAATTCAGCAGTTTTCAGGGATGAAGCCTGACAAAATATGATGGTTTGTATGGATTTTTTTACAATAGACTTGAATTGTAAAAATACTGAGGACGGGCTAGAAGCCCATCCCACAAACTTTTTTTTCTTGTGGAATGGGCTTCTAGCCCGTCCTAAAATTTGATTGAAAGAACTTTTGCACTTCAGTTCTAATATAGCAACCACGCCCGACAGTGAGGACGTTCTTAATTGCTGAAACCGTTGCTTTTCTTGCTTCTTGCTTCTTGCTTCTTCCTTCGCCTATAATTGATGATTAAAAATTCGACAGCCAAGCCCGATCGCACTCCACAACCGCAGATTTCCGAAAAACTTGTTTCCGCTGGCTTTCACGCTCTTTCTGACCCCCTGCGGATTCAGATTCTGGAGTTGCTGCGGGAACAGGAGTTGTGTGTTTGCGACTTGTGCGATCGGCTTGGTGTCCCTCAGTCTAAACTCTCTTTTCACCTCAAAACCCTAAAAGAAGCCGCTTTAGTTCGCAGCCGCCAAGAAGGCCGCTGGATCTACTACAGCCTCAATCTAGCTCAGTTTCTCGCCCTGGAAGAGTACCTGTCGGACTATCGGCGCTTTAGCCAGATCCTGCCGGCGCGCCCTTGTTCCGATGCGGGTTGACATATCAATATTTCTTGATTAGTAATATCGTGTCCGGTAAAGTAACCGCTATTGGTTCGATCGTTCCGACGAAGAGTCCTGGCTTGATGCGGACTAAAGTCCGAAGGATCGAACCAATAGACTTGACACATCAACTTTTTTTGATATGATGATTTGGAACCAATGAGTTGACAGTGATGGGTGCAGCAGCAAAGAAGTTAGCTTCGGGCGAAAATCGAGATTGCAGTCGAGAAGCGATCGCGGAATGCCTCGGCACGTTTATTCTAGTTTTTGCAGGCACCGGCGCGGTGATGGTGAACAAAATTAGCGGTGGTGCTGTCACTCATTTGGGCGTTAGTTTTGTATTTGGTGCAGTTGTAGCCGCGATGATTTATGCGATCGGGCATATCAGCGGCGCGCACTTTAACCCAGCCGTAACTTTAGGATTTTGGGCGAGCGGTTTTTTCCCAAAATACAAAGTTTTGCCTTACATTTTGGCGCAGTGTGCGGGGGCGATCGCAGCTTCCACACTGCTACTAATTAGCTTAGGAAAAGTGGGAAATCTCGGTGCAACTATCCCTCTTAACGGTAATTGGTTGCAGTCTCTAATTTTAGAAACAGTTCTGACTTTTATCCTGATGTTTGTGATTCTGGGTTCGGGGCTTGACAGGCGCGCTCATATCGGTTTTGCGGGGATAGCAATTGGCTTGACCGTAGGCTTGGAAGCTGCATTTATGGGGCCGATTACGGGAGCGAGCATGAATCCGGCGCGATCGCTCGGCCCGACCTTAATTGGTGGCATTTGGGAACACCACTGGGTTTACTGGGTTGCTCCGATTTGGGGCGCGCAGTTAGCAGTCGCTGTTTACCGACAAATATCTAACGGATTTCGGGATTTTAATTGAAAGGATTATGGCAAATTTCACGCATAAACCGAGAATTCTGTTTTTATATGGCTCGTTAAGAGAGCGATCTTACAGCCGCTTGTTGGCGGAAGAATCGGCTCGAATTATTGAGGATTTCGGTGCAGAAGTTCGGTTCTTCAATCCTCGGGAATTGCCGATTTATGGCAGCGTTCCCGATACGCATCCGAAGGTTCAAGAATTGCGGGAATTGAGCCTTTGGTCGGAGGGTCAAGTTTGGTCGAGTCCAGAAATGCACGGCAATATTACGGGCATTATCAAAAATCAAATTGACTGGATTCCTTTAAGTATTGGGGCTGTCAGACCGACTCAAGGTCGGACTTTAGCGGTGATGCAAGTTAGTGGCGGTTCTCAGTCTTTTAATGCTGTGAATACTTTGAGGATTTTGGGCCGCTGGATGCGGATGTTTACGATTCCTAATCAGTCTTCGGTGGCTAAGGCTTATCAGGAGTTTCATGATGATGGGACGATGAAGGATTCTCCTTTTCGCGATCGCGCGATCGATGTCATGGAGGAATTGTACAAGTTTACTTTGCTGTTGCGGGAGCACACCGACTATTTGACCGATCGCCACAGCGAACGCAAGGAACAAGCGGCCAAGGAGGCGATCGCAGTTGCAAATCGCGCCATTGAATAACCGGGCGTGAAGAATTACCCGGCGTTGAAATCACCCGGCGATTGAAATCGCGAAGTTTTACGGGCACACAGACAAAACCCGCCTCCGCGGGTTGAAGAATCACCCGGCGATTGAAATCGCGGCTACACAGACAAAACCCGCCTCCGCGGGTTAAAGAATCAAGGATTTTTCTTCAGTCCACGGAGGTGGACTTCGCTTGTGTAGCCGCGGTTTCTAACCGCCGGGGCCCTAACTAACAACCAACAACCAATAACTAACAACCAATAACCAACAACCCAAAAAACACCATGAAAAAAGTAATGTTCGTGTGCAAAAGAAACTCCTGTCGATCGCAAATGGCAGAAGGATTAGCTAAAACCATCGGCAAAGACAAAATAGCCGTCACCAGTTCCGGTTTAGAATCAAGCAGAGTTCACCCGACAGCAATTCAAGTCATGTCAGAAATCGGCATTGATATCACCGATCAAACATCTAACGCCTTAAGCGAATTCAACGCCGAAGATTACGATGCAGTAATTTCTCTCTGCGGCTGCGGCGTGAATTTACCCGAAGCGTGGGTATTGCGAGAAGTATTTGAAGATTGGCAACTCGACGACCCCGACGGACAACCAATCGAAACTTTTCACCGCGTTCGAGGTGAAATCAAAGCAAGAGTTGAGAAATTAGTTGAAACCCTCAAATAAGACTTCTCCGAGCTATCTGAGTTGTAGAATTACCCGGCGATTGAAATCGCAACTACAAAAACACTCACGCGCCTGCGCGGGTTGAACAATCAATAATTTCTCTTCAGTCTGCGGAGGCAGACTTTGCTTGTGTAGCCGCGGTTTCTAACCGCCGAGGCTTTGTACCGAATAATTCAAATCTGTCGCTGTCGCTTCCCTTGAATTCATGCTAAATTATCAGAGACGTTCCACCAGAACGCCTCTAAATTCGTTGCGAGCACAGACTAAAAAATTTAGCACATGATTCAGACCGCAATCACGCCTTTCAAAAATAAACTCAACTCAGCTTTAACTAAAAAGCCGATCGCAGTTTTACAAATTAATCTAGGGAAACGCTGCAATCTCGCTTGCAGTCACTGCCACGTAGAAGCTAGCCCAACACGAACCGAAGAACTTTCCCCAGAAATATGCGAACAATTAATTGAAATCATTCGCCGTTTTCCTCAAATTCAAACTGTTGACCTCACGGGCGGTGCTCCCGAGATGCTTTACGGTTTTAAACCGTTGGCGGAAGCTGCAAGGGCCGCAGGTAAAGAGGTTATTGTTCGTTCTAATTTGACGATTTATTTTGAGAAAGGCTTTGAAGATATTCCCGAATACTGCGCGCAACACCAACTCAGAATTGTGGCGTCGCTTCCCTGTTACCAAGCTAATAATGTTGACAAAATGCGCGGCAGCGGTGTTTTTGACAGTTCGATTCGGGCTCTGCAAAAGCTGAATCAGTTGGGCTACGGAAACAACCCAAATTTAATTCTAGATTTGGTGTACAATCCGCAGGTTCCGACAACAGATAAGTTTTCGCTGACGGCGGAACAGGGCAAGTTACAGCAAGATTATCAGGTGTATTTAGCCGAACATTTTGGGATTTGTTTTAATCACTTGTTCGCAATTACTAATTTGCCTGTGGGACGGACTAAGTTTCATTTGGAACACAAAAAACTGCACAAGCCTTATCTGGGGTTTTTGGAAAATAATTTTAATCCTGGTACTCTGGATCATTTAATGTGTCGGAACGAATTGTCGATCGACTATTTGGGCAATGTTTACGACTGCGATTTTAACCAAATGGAAAATCTGCCGGCGAAAACTGGCAGCGGGGAAACTATAACTGTTGCTAAATTGCTGGAATCTGGTAGTTTAGATGTAATTCAAGAGGTGCAAACTGCTGCTTATTGCTACGGCTGTACGGCGGGTAGCGGTTCTAGTTGTGGCGGTACGTTGATTTGAGAAATACAGGACATGGCAGTGCCATTTCCCTACCCTAGAAAATGAAATACAGTAGGGACACGGCACTGCCGTGTCCCTCCCTACACGGCACTGCCGTGTCCCTCCCTACACGGCACTGCCGTGTCCCTACCCTGGAAACGACGATGTATGCAATTTAGACGGGGAGTTTAGGTAATGAATGATTTGCGATCGCCCGATGACAAAAATCCACCATCAAATAAGTGGAAGCTGTTTTTAGGGATTGGTTTAGCTGTGGCTTTGATTGTGGCGGCCAAGTTTTTCAATTTTCAAGGAATTCTGACAAATGCCCTGGAGTCGATCGCCAATCTCGGCCCTTGGGGCCCCGCAGCTTTTATTCTAATTTACATTATAGCAACAGTTTTATTTATCCCCGGTTCCTTGCTGACTCTCGGTTCTGGCGTTTTGTTCGGAGTTGTTGGTGGCACGGTTTGCGTTTCCATCGGATCGGTTTTGGGCGCTACTTGCGCTTTTTTAACAGGTAGATATTTAACTCGCGATTGGGTTTCCAAACAGATAGCAGGTAATCTCAAGTTTCAGGCGATCGACTCCGCCGTTGCTTCAGAAGGATGGAAAATTGTACTGCTGACGCGGCTTTCGCCAATTTTTCCGTTTAATTTGCTCAACTATGCTTTTGGAGTAACGCAGGTGTCTCTCAGAGACTATTTTTTCGCATCTTGGATCGGCATGATTCCCGGAACCGTGATGTATGTTTATATCGGTTCCCTGGCTGGTAGTTTGGCTGCAATTGGATCGCAAGGGCGATCGCGCACTACTGCTGAGTGGGCTTTGTACGGCATTGGTTTAATAGCAACGATCGCCCTCACCGTTTATGTAACCCGCTTGGCCAAAAAAGCTTTAGACGCAAAAATTTCTCCTTGAAGCCATAGCGCAAATTTGTCAAATTGTCAACAGGGATTTCACCCTACATTATAATACATTGCTAATTTAAAAAACTCCGTATTTTCTCTGTGTTATTTACAAGAATTTTGTTATAAAAACGAGATAGATATTAAAGATATAGCAATTCTCAAGTGATTCAGGTCACAGATTGGCAATTCGTAAGATCACTGACAAGTACCTCACGAAAATTGACAACCACTATATCTTAAATCACTAATATCAAGTAAGCAAAGGGAAAGTCTGAATATCAAGTTGATGCTAAAACCGAATGCTATCGCGCGATCGGAATTTATTTGTCAAGTCAGAAATGTAATGCCATTTCTCTCAAACAACCTCACTTTCAACAGTTGACAGTTGACAGTTGAAAGTTGACAGTTTGAGAGCGACCTCTACCTAGAAGTCAGAGGATTGGAGTAATGAATAGTCTGATTTTCATTTCTCCCGATCGGGGAGAGGCTTTCAACCAATTCTTTCTGGTAAACTCTGTTCTTCATCCCAAGATTAATCAGTCATTTTCAATTGTTTAATCAAAAATCTAAAAACAAAAAGTGGTATAACCCCTGATTGGTATAACCAATGAGGACTCAAACCCTCACTATTTATCTAATATTAATTCTGCCGGATTACGAATAACAAATGCCGTTTGATCTATTAGACTCTCGACGAGAACATTTGATGATGCAAAACCCAGCAAATCAAGCCCGAACTGTGTCTGTGCAGCCACCCCATCAAACAAAAAAGCTGCGCCGCTTGTGGCAAAAAATAAGTAATTCTGCTCAATTGCGGTGGCAGCAAGCGCACAGTCTTTGGCAGCACAGACGGCAGCGCCGCCATTTGCTGACCCTACTAATACTGGGCAGCACGGCTTTAAGCATTAGCACCACTGCTTGCATTAGCTATTTCGTAGTGCGCGGACTAATCCTCGACAATTTAAAGGCAATAGCACTATTAAAATTAGAAAAAGGCAGTGAAGAAATCGATAAGTGGCTCAGCAGTCGCAAAGCAGAAATAGAAACCATTGCTTACTCTCCTACTGTTCGCACTCTCGATTGGAAATTAGTTGAACCAATTTTGCAAGGAGAAACCTACAGGTTAAAAGAGTATTTCTTATTGTCATTAGTTCAAGCCGATGGATCGGTGCAGAACACTTTAGGCACTAACACCAACACCAAAGACCGCCAACACTTTCAAAAGGCAATGAACGGAAATGTCAACGTTTCCGACCCGCTGATCGGACGCAGCAGCAAGCTTTCAGCAATCATTATTGCAGCTCCACTTTGGGCATTGCCCCCCAATCCCAACAAAGTAATTGGAGTTCTTGCAGGCAGCATTAAAGTAGACCGAGTAGCCTCTGTAGCTAACAGCTTGCAATACGGTTCTGACAGCTATGCTTTTGTGCTTAATTCAGCAGGAGTGCCAATTATTCATCCCAACAATAAATTAATCGGAACTATCGACCTGCCAGCCCCAACTTTTTTAAAATCACAAGACCCAGGATTAGCAGCAATTGCGCGCAATATGACCAGCCATCAGACGAATATCGAACTGGTAAAAATAGATGACAAATGGGTGTATGTAGCCTATGCTTCCCTCAGCGAAGTTAACTGGTCAATGGCTCTAGTAATTCCCCGCGAAAATATTGAATCCCAACTCCAAGCATTAAATTTGCTGACATCCGTCGTCGGCGGACTACTCGTCCCGGCAATGCTAGCAGCAATTTGGCTAATTTACTCCTCCGAAAACAATCGCGTTCAAGCGGAGCGAGAAGCCATGCTAAACCGCATTGCCGGACGCATTCAAGATTCCCTAGAATTAGACAAAATTGTGCAAAGCACCGTGGAAGAAATAGTGAATTTGCTGCACCTAGAACGGGCGGCTTTTGGTTGGCACGAACCGCAAAATAAAACCTTACAAATTTTGTGGGAATCATGCGAATTTGAGTGTCCCAAAGAAGCGATCGAGTTCGACCCTTACTTTTCGGAAAATTCGTCACTCCGCAGCGATAAATGCGAGCTAATTATTCTGTCGAGCGACACTGGGATCCAGAGTGCAAGTCAACCGATCGAACTTAAAGCTAATAGCTATTTAGCCGTCCATGTTCAGACTCAAAATGAGCGACAGGGTTATTTAATTTGCAGTCATGCTACCCATTGGTTTTGGAGCGGGGAGGAAATCCAATTGTTAAAAGCTGTGGCAGACCAACTGGCAATCGCCATCAATCAATCTCACCTTTACAGTCAAACCCAAGACCAAGTAAAACTGCTTAATAGTGCCTTAGATGAACTCAAAAAAACACAAACTCATTTAGTGCAGAGCGAGAAAATGTCATCGCTGGGTCAAATGGTGGCCGGAATAGCTCACGAAATCAACAACCCGGTTAACTTCATTTCGGCTAATTTGCCTCACACCACCAAATATACTAAAGATTTGTTAGATTTGGTGAGTTTATACAAAAAAACCTTCCCAGAAGTGACTCCGGAAATAGAAGAGTTTGCCGAAGCAATTGAGTTGGAATTTATCGAGGAAGATTTGCCGCATATGTTGAATTCTATGAAAATAGGAACCGAACGCATTCGCACCATAGTTCTTTCTTTGCGAAACTTTTCTCGCCTCGATGAATCTGACAAAAAACTGGCGGACATTCACGAAGGTATCGAAAATACCTTGCTGCTGCTCTCCAACCGGATCAAGAATGGGATTTATATAGTCAAGAGATACGGAAAAGTGCCTTCAGTCGAGTGCTATCCCTCTCAGCTAAATCAGGTGTTTATGAACTTGCTGAGCAATGCGATGGATGCTTTGAAGGAGATCGATCGCCTGGATAAAATCATTACTATTTCCACGGGAGTAGTTCGACAAAATGGCGGTAAGTTTCTGAAGGTGACGATTGCCGACAACGGCCCTGGCATTCCCGAAAGCATTCAAGACCAAATTTTTAACCCATTTTTTACTACAAAACCAGTCGGGCAAGGCACTGGTTTGGGATTAGCAATTAGCTACAAAATTGTAGTAGACGGACACGGCGGCAGTATCAAGATTGCTCAGCCTAAGGGCGGGGGGACGGAGTTTTTGATAAAAATTCCGATCGCGGAGGGGTATCAAGAGGCAAGCAGGAAGAGGGAAGGAACGCCACGGATGAGTGCAACGCAGGTAAAGGAGCTTTCATGAATGCTAAATTGGCTGGGTTTGGCTAAAATTAAAAGAGTTGTTGTGCAAGGAGTTTTATGGCTGTTGGCAAGGATACAATTTTTGAGCGCTTTTTGTCGCCCCTGATACGACTGGCGATCGACGAACAAGCACTGAAACGACTCTACGAAGGTATCGACTGGGAAACAGCGGGCGATCGCCACCGACAACCAGACCTAGTTTATCCCGAATATTACAGCAGCCAAAACTTTCACGGCATCGAAGGCGGCTACCTCAACCCCAGTGCAGCGGTTTCCTACGATCCAATTACGCAATACGTTTTGCCTCCCCACGAAACAGTCGTCAGACAAGGCTTAATAGACGGTGTGCGGGTGAAGCCGCGCCGAATCATCGATTTGGGATGCGGCACTGGCTCAACCACGCTGATGCTCAAACAAGCCTTTCCCGAAGCCGAAGTTGTCGGCCTGGATTTGTCGCCATATATGCTGGTAGTCGCCGAAATGAAATCGCAAAAAGCCGGCTTAAATATCGAGTGGTTGCACGGAAATGCCGAAAGCGTTGCTTTTGCTGACGGCAGCTTTGATTTAGTTGCAGCTTCCTTGCTGTTTCACGAGACGCCACCTGCGGTATCGCGGGCAATTTTGCGAGAAAGTTTCCGATTGCTGAAGGTTGGGGGACAAGTGGCAATTTTGGACGGAAACCAAAAAACTTTGCGGCAGACAGAGTGGCTGACTGATATCTTTGAAGAGCCTTATATTAAGTCTTATGCAACTGGTAGTATTGATGCTTGGGCGGGGGCTGCTGGATTCGCGGCGGTGCAAACTCAGGATCACTGGTGGGTGCATCAGGTAACGCAGGGTGTGAAACCTCTTGCTGGGGAAGATTTGGAACCGGTGCGGGCGGCGAAGGTGTGGAATCCGATCGATTTGGTTCCTGATTTGGATGGTGATTTACCGGGAATACCAGCTTACAGTTGACAGTTGACAGCATACAGGTTGACAGTTGACAGTTGACAGTTGACAGTTGACAATTGACAGTTGACAGTTGACAGTTGACAGTTGACAGTTGACAGTGGACAGTTGACAGTTGACAGTTGACAGTTGACAGCTAACAGCTAACAGCTAACAGTTGAGAGTTGCTATTCAATAACGAATAACGAATAACCAATAACGAATAACGAATAACCAATAACGAATAACGAATAACGAATAACGAATAACGAATAACCAATAACCAATAACCAATAACCAATAACCAATAACCAATAACCAATAACCAATAACCAATAACGAATAACCAATAACCAATGACTAATAACCAATAACCAATAACCAATGACTAATGACTCTAAAAGCAGTTTTATTTGATTTTAATGGCGTTATTATTAATGACGAGTCGATTCACGAGAAAATAATCGATCGACTGATGCTAGATGAAAATCTCCAACTCAAACGTGGGGAGTTTCGGGAAGTGTGCTTGGGAAGGAGCGATCGCACTTGTATTACCGAACTGCTGAAGCGCCGGGGACGATATCTGACAGAAACATACCTCGATCGCTTGCTGCTACGCAAGGCCCAAGCTTATCAGGAAACAATCAATAGTTTGGAAAAATTGCCCATTTATTCGGATGTGGCAGAATTTATTGACAAAATTCGGGTTTCCGGACTAAAAATGGCGGTAGTTAGCGCGGCAATGCGATCGGATATAGAATTGGTGTTAGATCGATCGGGTTTGGCTGCAAACTTTGAATTAATTGTCGCAGGCGACGACTTGATGGCGAGCAAACCAGCACCCGACGGCTATCTGTTGGCGGTGGAACTTCTCAACCAGAAATATCCCGGATTTAACTTGCAAGCGATCGAGTGTTTGGCATTAGAAGATACCTTTGCAGGGATAGAAGCGGCGAAAAAAGCGGGGATTCAGGTAGCGGGGGTGACTCACACTTACCCGTTTCACATGATCCAGCGCCAAGCTAATTGGACGGTGGACTATTTTGCTGATTTAGAGTTGGACAGAGTAGCCCAACTTTGCTCGATCGCCCCGACTCCACCAGCAGCATAAAACACTTGACGTTTTTAGCAGTTACGTGCTAACGTAGTTGACTGTCTGCCAAATTCAATACAAATGCGACCTGTAAGCCTTTGAGATTTGGCAATCGGGCATCTAAAATGTTAAATTAAAAGTCAATCAGGGGAATTAGCTCAGTTGGTAGAGCGCTGCGATCGCACCGCAGAGGCCAGCGGTTCGAGTCCGCTATTCTCCATAAAATCAGGGATATTTCTACAAATTTTGGGCGGGTGAGGTGGTTTGAGATTGGCTTGCGTGCGATCGAGCAATTTCTGCCTAACTCCCAACATTCATCAGGTATCGCTATAAAAAAAGCGGGTTTCTAATTTCAGACTGATTCCGGAAAAGACGTATTTGGGTTGACAAACGGGTTTCTGTCGCAGTTACTCTCAATCCCCACCAAACCTTCAATTTGTCAATAACAATAAGTTTTGTATCTAAAGGTACAACATTCTTCTAAAGCCAGTCTTAATATCAAGTCGCTATGTGTTATTATTCTCAATCATCTGACAGAGCTATTCAGGAGTAACTAGAAAAAATGACAAAGCGATTCGATCGGCGGAAATTTCTCTTATACAGTTCTGCTACCCTCACATCAAGTTTATTTCTAAAAGCTTGTAGAACTCCCACTCCAACCGCAACCCCAGCCGCTTCTCCAACAGCAGCAGGAACTACACCAGCAGCACCAGCAGCCAGCAGTGGGAACACGATCAAAGTAGGAATTTTGCATTCCTTGAGCGGCACAATGTCAATCAGCGAAAAAAGCGTTGTGGAGGCTGAACAATTAGCGATAGAAGAAATCAATAAAGCTGGCGGCGTCCTCGGAAAACAAATCCAAGCAATAGTAGAAGACGGCAACTCAGACTGGCCGACTTTTGCCGAAAAAGCCAAAAAATTGATCGATCAAGACAAAGTTGTCACCGTCTTTGGCTGCTGGACATCCGCCAGCCGCAAAGCAGTGTTACCAGTATTTGAAGAAAAAAATCATATGCTCTGGTATCCCGTACAATACGAGGGTCAAGAGTGCTCCAAGAATATCTTTTATACCGGGGCTGCGCCGAACCAGCAAATCGAACCAGCAGTAGACTGGCTGCTAGCAAATAAAGGCAAAAAATTCTTCTTAGTCGGGTCGGACTACGTTTTCCCCCGCACCGCAAACACTATTATCAAAGCACAGCTAGCAGCCAAAGGTGGCGAATTAGTTGGGGAAGATTACATACCTTTGGGCGGTACAGAAGTCACGCCAATTATTACTAAAATCAAGGCAGCTTTACCCGAAGGTGGTGTCATTTTCAATTCCCTCAACGGCGACAGCAACGTCGCATTTTTCAAACAGTTGCAGGGCGCAGGTTTGACCCCGGACAAATATCCGTCAATGTCAGTCAGTATAGCAGAAGAAGAAGTAAAGGCGATCGGCGTAGAATATCTCAAAGGCCATTACGCCGCCTGGAATTACTTCATGACTGTGGAATCTCCGGCAAATAAAAAATTTGTGGAAGCTTTCAAGGCAAAATACGGCAAAGACAGAGTGACTAACGACCCGATGGAAGCAGCTTACATCATGGTTTACCTGTGGAAGCAAGCCGTCGAAAAAGCAGGAACACCAGACGATTTGGAAAAAGTGCGGGCAGCAGCTTTGGGTCAAACTTTTGACGCCCCGGGTGGCAAAGTAACCCTGGAAGTTAACCATCACCTTTCTAAATTTGTGCGGTTGGGCGAAGTGAGAGAAGATGGTTTGTTTAACATCACTTTTGCTACGCCAGAAGCCGTCAAGCCGATTCCTTGGAATCAGTTTGTCGCTGAAACAAAAGGTTTTTCTTGCGATTGGTCTGACCCCGCAAAAGGCGGCAAATTCAAGGCACCATAAGTAGCCAAGACCAATTTTATTTAATGTTGGCAACAGATATTCGATCCCCCCTAACCCCCCTGGTGGGAGGGGGGACAATATCTTGATTTCAAAGTCAACCCCTACTCCCCTTATTAAGGGGGATTTAGGGGGATCGAGACTTGGCTACCAGCGCTATTATACAGATGGTTTTAGTTCTAAGTTGAGACGCATGAAATAAAACCTACCTCTACAAAAAATATTTGTTGTATGTAAAAAAGTAAGAGGAAAAAAATGGCGATCGACTTATTGGACGGTTTATTTAATGGCATTAGCATCGGCGCTGTTTTGCTAATTGCAGCCCTGGGATTAGCGATTATTTTTGGGCTGATGGGCGTAATTAATATGGCTCACGGCGAGTTGATGATGTTGGGGGCTTATACAACTTTTGTAGTGCAGAATTTCTTCAAAGGTATCGGAGGATTTGCCTTTGAAACTTATATTTTATTTGCCATTCCCCTCGCTTTTTTAGTGGCGGCATTAGTAGGATTAATTCTCGAACGGGGAGTGATTCGTCATCTCTACGGGCGGCCGTTAGAAACTCTGCTGGCGACGTGGGGCGTAAGTTTGATTTTGCAGCAGTTTGTTCGCAGCGTCAGTTGGGGGCTGGTAACGGGAATTGCGGTGTTTTGTTTGCTGTTTTTTGGCGGCTTGCAGGTGCTGAAACGGCGCCCCGATTTCGATCGCACTCGCAGCACATTTATCGCCATAATTTTGCCTCTGTCTCTCGGTATTTCCTGGGCAGTGAGCGCATTTTTAGGGGAAACTTACAAACTGGCAGTAACTCAACCTTGGTTTGGCGCTCAAAACGTTGATGTGACTGCGCCTGCGTGGCTGCGCGGCGGCATCCCGCTGGGAACTTTTCAGTTACCCTACGCCCGACTTTTTATTATTGCGCTGACAGGCATTTGTTTGGCAGGAATTTACCTATTTTTGCAAAAGTCTGTGTGGGGATTGCGGATTCGCGCTGTGACGCAAAATCGCAGCATGAGCGCTTGTTTGGGAATACCTACCGAACAAGTAGATGCGCTGACTTTTGCTTTGGGTTCGGGATTGGCTGGTGTCGCTGGGTGCGCGATTAGTTTGATTGGTTCTGTAGGGTCAAATACCGGACAAAATTATATAGTCGATACCTTTATGGTGGTGGTTGTGGGCGGTGTGGGCAAGATTATGGGGAGTGTAGTTGCTGCAATGGCGATCGGCACTGCAAATTATCTCATCGGATCGGGAACACTTGCATTAATGTTTGCTCCTGTCAAGCCTTTAGCTGATTTTTTCACATTTTTCGCCACCACCAGCATGGCAAAAGTCATGGTATTCGCCTTAATTATGGCTTTTCTGCAAGTGAAGCCGGGCGGAATTTTTCCGCAAAAAGGACGGACTGTTGAGAATTAAAAACTACAGCTTTGAGCGGCAAAAAAATGAAGAATACAGAAAAAAAGGCTCTGTTTAAAGAAGCAGCAATTGTAGGGGCGATCGCCATAATTGCGATCGCGATCGTCCCAGGAATACTTGCTGACGCTCGTCTCAACCAATTGGGACGATTTTTAGCACTAGCGATTGTAGCTCTCGGTATAGACTTAATTTGGGGATATACAGGTTTGCTCAGTCTGGGACATGGCGTATTTTTTGCGATCGGTGGCTACGCCTTCGCCATGCACCTAAAACTGCAAATTCCCCCAACCGCCAGCAGTCAATTACCCGAATTCATGAACCTCTACGGCGTCACCGAACTGCCCTGGTTTTGGCAACCATTCTATTCATTTCCCTTCTCAGTCATCGCCCTATTCCTCATCCCCGCCATCTTGGGCGGACTTTTAGGTTACTTAGTATTCCGCAATCGCATTCGAGGCGTTTACTTTTCAATTCTCACCCAAGCAGCCACAATTGTATTTTTCAACTTCTTTAACGGCCAGCAAAAACTGATTAACGGCACCAACGGACTCACCGACTTTAAAACCCTATTCGGAGCCACAGTAAACGGCAGAGATACTCAATATATTTTCTACATTCTCACCGTACTATTTCTAGCAGCAACTTACGCCCTCTGCCGCTGGCTGACAAGCGGGCGTTTCGGGCGCTTGCTACTAGCAATTCGCGACGACGAAGTGCGCCTGCGTTTCTCCGGCTACAATCCCACAGGATACAAAGTTTTAGTATTTGCAATTTCCGCCGGCTTAGCCGGGATTGCAGGCGCTTTATTCACCGTACAAACGGGAATTATTTCGCCAAAGGCAATGGATATAGCATTTTCCATCGAAATGGTAATTTGGGTAGCAGTAGGAGGTCGCGCCACATTATCAGGAGCAATATTGGGAGCGCTGCTAGTCAACTTTGGCAAAAGTTTCTTGAGCGAACAATTCCCCGAAGTGTGGCTGTTTTTCCAAGGCGCATTATTCCTAATAGTAGTCACCGTGCTGCCCGACGGCCTAGTCGGATGGGTGCAAAATCAAGATTTTGAGCAAATCCGTCGCTTGTTCAGAAAACCGAAGTACGCATCTACTTACCCCAGCCTGGAACAAGACCCCGAAGTGCAGCACGAAAAAGAAGAACTTGAACATTGATTGCAAAAATATCGTGTATATATAAGTAGGCGGACATAAATAAATGTCACCCGGAAGAGAGAAACGAAGCAATCGCCATAGACTTGACACCAGCTTTCCTGCGGCTCGCTTCGCTAACATGACTCGCTCCCCAGATGCAATATATATGTCCACCTACTTAGATATCAGTAGCAAGCAGCTTCGTTTTTTTAACTTGAGGGGAAACGTATGGCAGATATTATTGACTACAAAATCTACGGCGACGATTTGCAACTCATCGAGATTGAACTCGACCCCAAAGAAGGCGTCAGGGCCGAAGCAGGAACCATGACATACATGGAAGGCGACATCCAAATGCAAACATCCACAGGTGGTGGCCTATTTCAAGGTTTCAAGCGGATGCTGACAGGAGCGGGTTTTTTCATTACCACCTTTGTCAACGCCGGAAATCGCAAAGCCCGCGTCGCTTTTGCCGCACCCTATCCGGGTAAAGTAATTCCCCTCGATTTAGGCAAACTTGGCGGTAAATTTTTGTGTCAAAAAGACTCATTTCTCTGTGCCGCCAACGGGATTGAAATTGAGGTAGCTTTCACCAAGCGGCTGGGTGCCGGTTTCTTTGGCGGAGAAGGCTTTATTCTGCAAAAATTACAGGGTAACGGGTTAGCTTTTGTTCATGCGGGAGGAACAATCGTTGAGAAAAATTTGGGAGTTGGCGAAGTGTTGCGGGCGGACACTGGTTGTTTGGTAGCTTTTGCGCCGACGGTAGATTACGATATTCAGTTTGTGGGCGGCTTTAAAAATGCTTTATTTGGTGGCGAAGGCTTGTTTTTAGTCAAGCTAACCGGGCCGGGTAAAGTGTATTTGCAAAGTCTGCCACTCTCGAAGTTGGCTGAGCGGATTATGGCTGCAACTCCAGCTCCAGTAACGAGCACTTCTAACAGTATTTCGTTTGACTTTATGAGCAATCGCGGCTAGTGCTGATGTAGGGTGCGTCAGCCCTCAGCCCGCAGATTTTTGGGTTGTTCTAAATACTGTTGGCTGACGCACCTAGGAATTTAAAATCACGACAAGCAGTTATGTAAGGTGCGTCAGTCAGTAGATGTTTCGCCTTTCTCAGAGACGGTTGACTGACGCACCCTACAACTTAAAATTCAGGGAGCATCTCAGTTTTGTATTTGTAGTGCGAGCGTCCCCGCTCGCGTATTGTACAATACGCGAGCGGGGACGCTCGCACTCAAAGAAAAAATGCTTTTTACAAAAATTAGATGCTCCCAAAATTCAGGACAAGCAGTTATGTAAGGTGCGTCAGCCAGCAGATTTTTCGGCTTTCTCAGAGACGGTTGACTGACGCACCCTACAACTACAATTAAGGAAAATCAAGAAAAATCAGTTGTATATTGCGGAATTAAAGTTATGAAGGGAAAAGTATTAGAGATAGAAAATTTGACTGTTAGTTTTGATGGTTTCAAAGCCATCAACGGTTTAAATTTCAGCATGGATGCGGGGGAACTCCGAGTTATCATTGGCCCTAACGGTGCGGGGAAAACAACTTTTCTCGATTCGATTACTGGGAAGGTGCAGCCGACGGAAGGGCGAGTGATATTTAAGGGCAAAAATTTGCGCCAATTGTCCGAATATCAGATTGCGCGTCTGGGTATTGGCCGCAAGTTTCAAACGCCGCGAGTTTACTTGAATTTAACGCCGCGCGAAAATTTGGAGCTATCTTGCAACGGCAATAAAAATGTATTTCCAACTCTGTTTAAGCCTGCTCCTGCTGCTGAAAAGCGCACGGTGGCGGGTTTGTTAGAAACTATTGGTTTGGTTGCTAAGGCTGATGTTTTGGCTGGTTTGCTTTCTCACGGGGAAAAGCAGTGGTTGGAAATTGGGATGTTGGTGGCGCAATCTCCTGATTTGTTGTTGGTGGATGAGCCTGTGGCGGGTTTGACTGATGAGGAAACTGTGTTAACTGGAGAGTTGCTGATTTCGCTGGCCGAAAGTCATTCGGTGTTGGTAATTGAACATGATATGGAGTTTGTGCGGCAAATTGCGCGGCAGGTGACGGTGTTGCATCAGGGTGCTGTTTTGTGCGAGGGAACGATGGATGAGGTGCAAAATGACGATCGGGTAATTGAGGTATATTTGGGAAAACCAGAAGAGTGAAGAAGTTCGGCAACGGATTGTGTAACGGATGTAACGGATTACCGATTACTAATTACTAATTATCAAACATATGCTGCAAGTTTCTGATTTGAATGTTTACTATGGCGAAAGTCACATTTTGCGCGGTGTCGATTTAAGTGTTAATGCGGGGCAAATGGTTTGCTTGATCGGCCGCAATGGTGTTGGCAAAACTACTATGCTAAAAACCCTAATGGGCTTGCTGCAACCTCGCAGCGGCACAATTAATTTTGGCGGACAATCTATTGTCTCTAAGTTGACTCACCAGCGGGCTAAATTGGGGATTGGTTATGTGCCTCAAGGGCGCGAAATTATCCCGCGTTTGACTGTTAAAGAAAATTTATTGTTAGGGTTGGAAGCGAAACCAACTCTGACCAAAAATCCTGAAGTTCCTGATGAGATTTTTGAGTTATTTCCGGTTTTGAAGACTATGCTCGATCGCATGGGGGGCGATTTGAGCGGGGGACAGCAGCAGCAGTTGGCGATCGCTAGGGCTTTGATGGGTGAGCCGAAATTGCTGGTTTTGGATGAACCGACGGAGGGAATTCAGCCGTCGATTATTTTAGACATTGAAGCTGCTGTGCGCCGGGTAGTTGCGACTAGGGGAATTTCGGTTTTGTTGGTGGAGCAACATTTGCATTTTGTGCGGCAAGCTGATTGGTATTATGCTATGCAGAAAGGCGGGATTGTGGCTTCTGGAAGCACTAGCGAGTTGAGTGATGAGGTGGTTCAGAGGTTTTTGGCTGTTTGATTTATATTTTTGGACTTATCAATACCAAAGAAACCGGGTTTTTTATGCGATTAAGGGTTTTGATGCAGTAGCTTCGTAAAAAAAACCCGGTTTCTGCCTCTAGGAAAGATTTTGTGATTAATTTTTTCGGCCGTCTGGCATGGTTGTGCCGGCCATGCTGGCTCGATCGATACTAGCGCCATCTATATTAGCATTCCGGAGGTTCGCATTTGACAGATTTGCGTCTCTGAGGTCGCAAAATCGCAAGTCTGCACCGTCTAAATTGGTTCCTGTCAAGTTGGCTTTTCGGAGGTTGGTGTTGCTGATTCTCGCTCCGATTAACTGGGCTCCGCTTAAGTCTGTGCGAGCCATATTGGTGTTGACAAAATCTGAGATCTCGAAGGTACTACCGCTGAGGCTGGCGTCTGATAAATCTGCTCCTGTGACGATCGCATTTTTTAAGCGTATGTTAACTAATTTTATAGCTCGGAGGTCGCAACGGACGCAGCTTTGGGTTAGCAACAGCGTTTCGACGTTGGCGTTGATTTGGTCAATTTGTTGCTGGGAGAACCTTTCGGCAAATTCTGGGGAGACGTAACCGAGCTTTTTGGGATCTTCTGCTTTTGGTTGGGGTGTTGGTGTTTGGGGTGTTGGTGTTTGGGGTGTTGGTGGTTGAGTTGTCGGTGGTTGGGGTATTTGTGGTTGGATGATTGGTGGTTGAGGTGTTGGTGTTTGGGGCGTTGGTGTTTGCCCGATCGCCCTTAGTTGCAGCCCCACCTTCGGATATTCTAGAGTGGCGGCAGAAATTAGCAGGGCGATCGACAGTATTGTGATTTTTTTCATAAATAAATAACTTCTTGCTTGCAAGAATACCATTTACAGCAAATTCTCTGTAAAGATGGTACACTCAATCGAGTATATTAAGCCAAAAATAAAACATTCCTGATTTCAGTCAAAAGTGTTACGGTATGCGATCGCAAATAATTAACCTATGCCTTACAGTAAATTTACTCTCAGCAAAGCTGTAGAGGATTTCAATCTTACGATCGTTGAAGGCGCGCGTTTCTTCCCCGAAATTGCGCCAGTCACTCCTAGTCTTTTGCTTCAGGATACTCTTAAAGAAACGATTCCATGGGCGATCGCAGTCAGCAGTGAAAAAGCTCGATCTGAGGGGATTATCAATCCTGTGTTGCTGGAAGTCAAACGGCAGCTTCAAGGGCAGATTAGCGTTTTTTCCGGCGAAGAATTCAATGTAGAACCGGAGGCTGAACTCACAGGCTATGTGGACTTTCTCCTAAGTCGTTCCCCGGAACAACTATTTATTAAAGCCCCTGCGGTTGTCTTAGTGGAAGCCAAGAAAGAAGACCTTAAACCAGGTTTGGGGCAATGCCTTGCAGAAATGGTTGCCGCTCAACGTTTTAACCAACAAAAGCAACAGCCGATATCGACTATTTACGGAACCGTAACTAGCGGTACAGTTTGGCGGTTTCTTAAACTAGAAGAGCAATGCGTATCTATCGATCTTACTGATTATTCTCTGCTTCCGGTTGAGCAAATATTGGGCTTCCTCGTTTGGATGATGACTGAAAATTGCTAGATATTAGGTTGGGCTAAATAGAGCCAAATTCAGATAAAAAACTTCGGAACCGTCAGGGGCGCGAATCAACTTTTCTATTACCGCAGGTAGTTGCTGTTGGCGGTACAACTCTGGAATTTCGCAGAAACTTTCTTCGGCAATTTCCAAAATCTTCGGCATCTCAGGAATGGGAATTCCCAAGCGATCGCTTTTATTTAAGCTGCAAACAATCAGGTAGTTGCAGTCAGCAATACTCCGACTGCTAGGAAATATTTTAGATAAATTAATCAGGGTAATTAGTTCTTCTTGGTGCCGAACTAAACTTTGACCGCTATCTAAAAAACCGTAGGGATTAAAGTCTTTGACAACACGCTGCACTTTTTCTATAGGAACCGCATAATTAACGTTTCCCAGTTCAAAGGACACAAGTTTTCGAGGAGGAGTTCTGACAGCGCCTTGTTTCTTGCTGCGAAAGCGGCGATTGTAATTCGTGTGAGTCATGCGATTTTTGATTTTAGATTGGGAATCTATTCGTTACCAGGCACTGCTGGGAAATAGTATTTTTTTCTAGGTATGTAGTTGCGCTTCAGCGCTCTTTGTATATATATGAAAGAGCGCTAAAGCGCAACTACGTACCTTTATTTAATGTTTGATTAATTTTGGTATTGCTTCTAAAAGTTGAGATTCACTGTAAGGTTTCGTAAAATATTGATTGGCGCCTAATTCCATTGCCATTTGTCGGTGTTTTTCGCCGCTGCGGGATGTCAGCATGGCTACGGGAATCTTAGCAAACCGCTGGGTCGATCGCATAGAGCGCAATAATTCAAATCCATCCATCCGGGGCATTTCAATATCGACAATCGCCAAACTGCAATCAAGACCATTTTGCAGCTTTTCCAGGGCATCCAAGCCGTCTTTAGCCTGAACTACGCGGTAGCGGGCACGAGTCAGCATCAGAGACAACAACTGCCGAATTGTATAGGAATCGTCTACTACCAAAATCTGGGGCGACTGACTCGAAGTCGGCGCCACTTGTGGCACTTTACCAGACACAGGGGCGATCGAACTATTGGATAAAGGTTGACCCACCAAATCATCCACATCCAAAATAGTTACAACTTTACCGTCCCCCAAAATCGTACTCCCCAAAACCCCGCGAGGCTTGGATAGAGGAGGCGGCAAAGGTTTAACCACAATTTCCTGCTGGCCGATCAGGCGTTCCACGGCCACCGCCAGCATTCCTTCGGTAGAAGCCAAAACCAAGACGGGAATGTGATCTTGAGTCAAAGGGTCTGGAGAGGGGCCATCGGGCCCGACGACGCTGTATTCGAGCAAATCTTGCAGTCGCACCAAACGAATAAATTCATCCCGCCACCACAACATCGGCTGATTGCCGGCGGTGTGAACTTCCGAAGCTTTAATATGCAGAATTTCCTCGACTGCATCTAGCGGTACTGCTATTTTATTGCGATCGGTCTTTACCATCAAAGCCTCAGTAATCGACAGCAACAATGGCAGTTTGATGATAAAACTCGTACCTTTTCCCAGGCGAGAGTCCACCTTCACAGTCCCCCGCACAGTCCGCAAATTTGTTCGCACCACGTCGAGTCCGACTCCTCGCCCGGAAAGATCGCTCACTTCCTCGGCAGTGCTGAAACCGGGCCAAAATAGAAAATCATAGAGTTCGGCAATCGAAAATTCTTGGGCTTGTTCTTCCGTCGCTAAACCCTTTTTAACTATTTTGCGGCGAATGATTTCCGGGTCAATACCTTTACCGTCATCGGCGACAGTAATAATAGTTTGGCCGCCTTGGTGGCGGGCTTCGATTTCAATTTGACCGCTGGCGGGTTTGCCAATTGCTTGCCGAACTTCGGGCATTTCGATGCCGTGATCGAAGGCATTTCTTACTAAATGTACCAAGGGATCGCGCAAAGCGTCGAGCAAACTTTCGTCAATTTTGGTATCCCTTCCTACTAACAGCAGGTTGACATCTTTATCGTAGGTGAGGCACATATCCCGAAGCGCCCTCGGTAAGTGGTCTACGGCGCGACTGAAACTCACGACTCGCAACTGCATGACGCGGCTGCGAAGTTGTTCGGTGATGCGGCGCAGTTGGTCGGTACTGCGCTCGAATTTCATTGCTAAGGTGTCTAATTTGGTGGCGGATTGAGAAATTGCTTCGGCGGTTTCGATGACTTCTGCGGCGGTTGAGTGGAACTCTGTATAACGATCCATCTCTAAGATATCGAAGTGAGAATGGTCGATCGAGGATTTGTCGTTAACAATCAGTGGAAATTCTGTTTCATATCCTGCAAGTTTTCCTAATCCCGAATTGCCGTTTCCTCCTCTCCAGTCTGCAAAACTCAGTCTGTCGTATTCTTCGCGCAACTGGCCGCCGAATTGATTTAAATCTACGATACTGCGGCGAATTCGCTTGACTTCGCCGCGCAATTCGGATTCTTGAAGTTCTAAATTTGTACGGTTGATCACTAATTCTCCGACCAGATTCACTAATTCGGTCAAGCGTTCTAAGTCTACGCGGATTGTCGGCCTTTGTGGGTTGGGGAGGGGGGGAGAGGGAGAGAGGGGAGAGGGGGAGAGGGGGAGAGGGGGGGAGGTTTCGGATGTTTGTGATTCGTTTGGGGGTGGGGGGGAGATTTGGGGGAGTTCGTTAGCGCAGCCCTCGAAGAGGATCGCCCTTCCGTCTAATAGCTGCTGGCGTGCGGTTTGCAACGACTGGGCGATCGCCCAACCCTCGGACTGCAACCGCTGTAAAGTCAAATCTGGAGAGTCGATCAAATCTCTGAGGGGTTCAGCGACTTTCCCAAAATCCGGCAATTGCAGCATTCCAGCCAAGCCGGAGAGTTGGTAATAAACCTGGTTGAGGGCGGTGACGCTTTTTGGCAAATCTGCCTCCGAAGCTTGGGAAAGCTCAGTTTCTAGGCGATTGAAGATTGGCGGCAATTCGTGTTCAAAAATCAGTTTCAGGGTTTCCGGGGCTGCCGATCGACTGGCTGCGGGGACTGGCGGCGGCCCCGGCTTGCCGTACTTTGCCTCGAACTGGGCATGAATTTGGGCGATCGCCTCCAGGTTTGACCTTTGATCGGGAGTGCTGACATCCGAGTGGTGAATTGCTTCGGCCGCTATCTTTTTGAGAGCATCCACCCCTTGCAGCAAAACAGTTATAGTGACCGGTTCCAGGGCCGACAAGTCCGTGCGATCGCGCAAAATGACAAAACAGTCCTCCAGCGTGTGAGCCGCCGCCGACACGTCTTGAAAGCCCAACATCGAACCCGCACCTTTAATCGAGTGAGCGGCCCGAAACATTTCTTTAACACCCGCTTGTCGCCCTTTCAAATCTGCGCCTTCCATCGCCAGCAGGTGAGTTTCCATTGACTGGAGAAACTCTTGCGTTTCTGCGGTAAAAGCATCTATTAATTCGTTTAAATCATCATCATCCATATATAGCAGTTGACAGTTGACAGTTGACAGTTGACAGTTGAGAGCTTGCCGTGAGCGTAGTCGAATGGTTGACAGTTGACAGTTACAAGGTACGGGAATCAAACCGTTTATGCTATAGGGTTCTAAGCTCTATTCATCAGGTTATTTATGTGAGCGCCGGATGTGGCGGTTGCTATAAATATGAATATCGGTGCCCAGTACTTTTGAACTATTACCGATAACCTCGGTTTTTTATTAATCCTTTGAACTCAACAAAATTTCTTTCGTTATTTCCGATTGCAAGCCAAGTTGTTGCCGCACTGCTTGCAATGATTTTCCTCTTTTTGCCTTCGGACGATCGCTTGGAGCCGGCACATCGTCAGCAGAAATAACTGGCTTTTTTAGAGCAGCCAGGAGTTGGTTTAATTCTGCTTGAAGTTCTGCCAATGATTCTCCATAAGGTGCAGTTTCTTTTTCCGAGCAGGCTGCGATCGCACCCGTATCGTCATAATACACCGTGCGAATTGTGTACCCGCCATCCTCAAAAAATACTCGATAATCCCAGTTCATCATAGTTCTTCCTCTTCCCCTTGAAATATGTATTTATTCCCAGGCTTGCCAGCGATGCGCTCTATACTGACAATTTTAACTTGCTGCTCAACGTTGTACAAAACGCGATATAGCCCCACTCTCAATTCCCATTCTGCTGTATTGTTTGGACGCAGGGGTTTCCGGTTGCGCGTCTCCGTAGTGGGTTCATAACAAAGGTTAGCTTCAATACCGTCAACAATTACATTCTGTTCGTGTTTTTTAAACCACTGCAAATCCTCAATTGCTTGGTCTGTAAACTCGATTTCAAACACGATAGCTGCACCTTAAAATATTCCAAATACCGATCTATGCTAGCATTCATCATCGCACACTGTGACTTCTTAAGGGGAGCCTCTTAATATCATCTCCGAAAAGGATGACCCTAATAAGATTGGTTTGTAGTGAGGACTTTAGTCCGCATCCATAGAAGGACTAAAGTCCTCACTACAAACCTTTGACTAATAACTAACTGCGGAAATTAGCCACCGACTTTTGCAATTTGCTGACAGAACCGGATAAATCATCAAGCGATGCTTTGACATCGGAACCTTTTTGGGCAGTTGTATTTGCAATCTCATTGACTTGCTGCATACTGTTAGAAATCTCCTCAGCCGAAACAGTTTGTTTAGCCGAAGCGCGAGTAATATTCTGCACCAAAGCATTCATTTCTCGACTAACTTCGATGATGGCATTCAGGTGAGTTTTAGCTTCGCTTGCTAGCTTAGTACCTTCCACTACCTCCAGTGTTCCCGATTCCATTGCCTTCATCACGCGGCTGATTTCTTCTTGAATTGTACCCACAATTTCCGAGATTTCCTCAGTCGCGCCGGCCGATCGCTCTGCCAACTTCCGCACCTCTTCGGCGACAACCGCAAAACCTAAACCTTGTTCGCCGGCTCTGGCTGCTTCAATCGTAGCATTGAGAGCTAACAAATTGGTTTGGGAAGCAAGCTGAGAAATCGAAGTGACAATTTTGCCGATTTGTTGCGAAGATTCGCCCAAACGCTTCATCATTTTTGAGGTAGAGGCGATCGTCAACCGGAGCTCGTTAATGCCTTCGACAGCGCGATCGACCGCCATACCGCCGACTTCTGCGGTGTGAGAAGACTGCTGAGCAACGGTTTCGGCGCGCACCGAAACATCTCGCACGTCGCGGATCGAATTCACGATTCGCTCGATTTCCCGCATGATTGCAGATATTTTTTCTGCTTGAACTTCCGCCTGTTGAGTGAGTTCGCTGGTATTGTTAATTGACTCGCCAGTGGCAGATGTTACCTGTTCGGCTAAAGTTTGAATTCCCGTTACCACCTTCCGCAGAGAACCAATTAAAAAGTTAAAAGAGTCGGCGACAGCACCTAAAACGTCATTCGTTACTTCCGCCCTGACTGTCAAATCCCCTTGAGCTGCGCCTTTAATTTCTCCCAACAGTTTGAGGACTTGCTGCGTCATCGAATCGGCTTCAGCTTTGCGTTCGGCTGCAAATTTTTCCAGTCCTTCCTCTGCCTCTTTGCGCTCGGTAATGTCAAAGCGGATGGCGATATATTTGACTATGGTACCGCTAGTATCGAAGATGGGGGCGATCGTGGAATCTACCCAATAAAACGAGCCATCTTTGCGCCGATTTTTGATTTCCCCTTTCCACACCAAACCGCGAGAAATTGTCAGCCACATTTCGGAAAAAAATGCTTTGGGATGGTAGCCAGAATTGACAATGCGGTGGTCGCGGTGCAGCAGTTCTCCCATGCTGAAACCGGATATTTGGGTGAATCTTTCGTTAACGTAAGTAATTATGCCTTTGAGGTCAGTTTCGCTGACGATCGCAGCTTCATCGAGGGCATTTTGCCGCGTTTTGAGTTCTTGCAGCAAGCGTTCCTGTGCCTCGGCCAACTGCTGCATCTGCTGCTGCGATGCTTTTTCCTGGGTGACGTTGCGGCAAACGACTACACCACCTTTAATTGCTCCTGTTTCGTCTTTGAGCGGCCGGCCGTTAATTTTGACCCACAGGCCCTCAGGCTGGGCTGCGTGGCGGGTGAAAATATCTACATCGTCAACGGATTCTCCTCGAAGCGTGCGTACTAAAGGGATGTCGGCTGTGGGATAGGGAGTGACGGTATCGGGCAAAAATACACCGTATTTTGCCGCCCACTCGTTGGGGAGAGCATCTGTGGAACCCGAGCCAAACATATTTGTAGCGGCGGGGTTGAACAACACAAAATTGCCATTGGCATCGGCAGCAACCACGCCGTCGCTAATGCTGTTAATTAGCAGTTGCAAGAGATTGCTTTGCCCTCTAAATTCCTCTTCAGAACGGGCTAATTGGGCTGTTGTTTCTTGCAGTTGACTAATTGTTTGTTTGCTTTCGGTAATGTCGCGCGCGACTGCATACATGATCTTTTCTTCTATTAGCGGTCGCGATTTCCAGGACAGCCATTTGTAGGAACCGTCTTTGCAGCGGTAGCGATTTTCAAAAGATATTGTTTCGGCACCGCCGGCTACTTTTGCCGTTTCTGCCAAGGTTTTTTCCACGTCTTCGGCATGGACAAAATCGATAAAAGATTGGTTTTGGAGTTCTTCTACTGTGTAGCCGAGGGTTTTTGCCCAAGCGGGATTGAGACGCTTGAATTTGCCTTCAAAATCGGCAATGCAAAGCAAGTCTAGGGACAGGGTGAAAAATCGATCGCGCTCTGCTTCGGCTTTTTTGCGATCGGTAATTTCGATCGCCACACCGCCAACACCGATCGGTTTCCCGTCCTCTCCGGCCAAAGGAAAGTAAGAAGCCAGCCAATCTCGGATTACGCCCGGTTGATTGACGGTTGTACCTGCAACCTCAATATTTAAAAGCGGCTGGTTGTTTGCCAAAACCCCCTGCAAAATCGGCTGTAGAGTATCGACCATTTCCGGTATCACTTCTCTGACGGTTTTGCCTAGGTGTTCGGCAACTGAGACGCCGGTCGTTTCGGCCAAACTTTCGTTGACTTGCACGAACCGCAACTGCTCGTCAAAAATAAACATCGAGGCTGGGGCGGCGGCGAAAAATGCGTCAAAGCGGGATTGACGCAAAACTAATTCTCGTTCTAGGGCTTTGCGATCGGTAACTTCCAGAACGAAAGCACCGATACCAATGGGTTTGCCGTCCTCTCCCGGCAAAGGAAAGTAAGAAGACAGCCAATCCCGCACCACATCGGGCTGCGCGGTGGTGGCGTGGGAGAGTTCAATGTTTAAAATCGGTTCGTTGGTACTCAAAACCTGCTGGTACAGCGGGCCGAGAACCGGTGCCATTTCCGGTTCGGCTTCCCATAGGGTTTTGCCGATGTATGCTGAAGCCGGCTGACCTCCAAGTTCGGCAAGCTTTTCGTTGAACTGCATGAACCGCAGTTGGTCGTCGGTGATGAACATTCCCGCTGGTGCTGCGGCGAAAAAGGCATCAAAGCGAGCTTGACGCAAAGAAAGCTCTCGTTCTAGGGCTTTGCGATCGCTCAGATCGCGGCCTTCTGGAATTAATAGCACGACTTTGTCGCTCTCGTCTTTGATGGGTTTGAGGGAGAAGTCAAGGGTTGCGAGGAAACCCCCGGTAAGTAGGACTTCCGCTTCGTAGCGAACTACCTCGCCGGCGGCGGCTTTGGCGACAGCTTCTCGTACCTGTTGCTTGACTTCTGGGGAAATCTGCCACCACGGGGTTTCCCAAAACGGCTTGCCTACTACCTCTTCAATCCCCACCTCAGCGGCAAGGAGGGCTGTTTGGTTGATTTCCAAAACAGTACCGTCTGGCTCTAGCAGCCCCATGAATTGTAACGATTGGTCGAAAATGGCTCGGAACAGTCTTTCGCGATCGCGCAGCATTTCTTCTGCCCGTTTGCGATCGCTGATGTCGCGGGTAACTGTTGCCAACCCCATCGGCTCTCCTGTTTCTGGGTGTTTGACTGTAAATACGCTGTAGTCAACGGGAATGCGATCGCCGGTGCGAAAGTGCTTCAACCGAAACTCGCCCCGCCAAGAGCCAGTCTCCATGACGCACGGCATAATTTCTGCTGTGAATTGCTGGAGGTCTTCGGGAAAAAAGAATTCCCCCGTATTCTTAGTTTTGAGTTCTTCGGGAGAGTTGAGTCCCACTAGCTTAATGCCAGCGGAGTTCAGGTAAAATGGCTCTCCCTCCATTGTTGCCATCCCGATAAAATCCGAGCTACTTTCGACGATCGATCTCAATCTTTGATTTTCGATTTCGGATTGCTTGCGCCCTGTAATGTCGTTGTTGGTTTCTAAAATTGCTTTGGGTTTTCCCTGTTCGTCTCGCTGCAAATTCCAGCGGCTGAATACGGTAATTTTGGTGTGGTACTTCGTGGTGTGAATCAGTTCTCCTTCCCAATAATCCCGCTCTGCTAACTGTGCCGATATTATTTCTAAAGGCTGGGGAAACATGGTGTGAAAAAGAGTGTGGGTCAGTTGACCCAAAGCTTCTTGTTTCGTGAAGCCGTACATTCTCTGGGCGCCTTGGTTCCAATAATTAATCGTGCCGTCAATGTCTCGAACAATCAAAGCATCGCTGGCAAGGTCGAGCATTTGCAAGTTCTGCTGCAAGGCTTGTTCGGTGCGCTTGCGTTCTGTAATGTTGCGGGCGATCGTTGACATAAATTCAACTTCTCCGCTCTGGGATTTGTGGGCAATAATTACTTGGGAAACGGGTATTTCTTCGCCGTCTAAAGTCTGCCAAATTGTCTCGCCGCTCCACACCCCGTCCCGGCAAGCTGCGGGGATACCAACTTCCATCAGAGTGTCCATACTTTTGGGCGATGTTACGTCAGAAATACTAATTCCGGCTAAATCTGAGTCCTTGCCAACTCTCAACATTTCTCTGGCTGCGCGGTTGAGATAGATGCTGCGCTGTTGGGAGTCTGCCATGCCTACCCAGTCGGTGGTGGTTTCTAAGATTGCTTTGAGCCGCAATAGTTCTTGTTCGGATTCGCGCCGTTGTGTGATGTCGCGCGAGAAGCCGAGAACGCCTAGAATCTTGCCTTCTGCGTCTTTGAGGGGCGATTTTTGGGTGTCGAAGATGTGTACTTTGCCGTCTGCTAAGGAGGCAATGTCGTTGGGGTTATGGACTTCCTGACCGTTGAGTACGGCTGTGTCATCAGCGCGCCAGCCTTTAACTTGTCTTTGAGGATCTGTTTGGGTATGGAAGTTGCCGAATATTTGCTCTGTGGGTACGTTGAGTTCTAGGTCATCTTTGCCTAGCATTTCTGCTTGGGTTTTGCCGAAGGCGGCGGCGAAACCTGCGTTGACTAGGCTGTAGCGGAAGTTTCGATCTTTGACGAAGATCAAGTCTGGGGTAGCGTCAATAACTGTTCGCAGCAAGTTTTGGGAGCTTTCAGCCTCGGCGAGTGTCTCCCGCAGTTGTTCTTCCATACGCACCCGGTTGGTGATTTCTCTAATGGCGCAAACGAGGACTTTGCTGCCGCCGGCATCTACAAAGGTAGATTTTTTGACCGACAGAAAACGGGTATTTCCGTCCGGTTCAGTAATGGTTTCTTGGGTTTCGCTGCTGGTGTTTGCCCAGAAAACTAATTGGTTTTTTTCTTCATATATGTCTGCTTGTTCTTTGGGCAAGAAGTCGCGGTAAGCTTTGCCAATTAGTTCCGATCTGCTGCGACCGATGTATTGACAAAAGGCATCATTTAATGCTAGCCAGCGGTGCTGTTCGTCTTTGACATAAATCGGGTCAGGGATGGTGTTGATGATGTTGTTTAAAAATTGTTCAGAGGCTTTTAATTGCTCTTGAACAGCGGTGCGATCGCGAACTTCCTGTTGCAATAGTGCGTTGGTTTGCTGAATCTGCTCGGTTCTGTCATTGACTCGCTGCTCTAGTTCTGCGGTTAGCTGCTGCAATTTGGCTTCTGTCTGTTTGCGCGCTGTTATGTCGCGGCCTTCCGCGAGAATTTGAAATACTTCTCCTGTTTCATTTAACAGGGGCTTAAATGATATGTCAATTACTGTCACCTGGTTGTTGGCTCCGGTGATTTCGTATTCTTCCCGTACAAACTTGCCTGCCGAGACTTGTTTAATGTTGGTTTTGAGGCGCTGCTGGTTGGTTGGGGATGATGCCCACCAAGGTGTGTGCCAAAATTTTAGCCCCAGCACTTCTGATGGTTCCAAATCGCCCAATTCTAATGCTGTCTGATTTGCTTCGATCAGAGTGCCGTCTGGGTTCAATAATGCGATTAGTTGAAAAGCTTGGTCGAAGATTGCCTGAAATCGCTGGGTTGTTTCGCTGAGGGCTTGTTCTGTTGCTTTTTTGGAGGTAAGAATTTGGGTGGAACCTACTAAGAATTGGTAGCGGTTGGACAGACTCAAAAAGGCGATCGCCGGAATGACAGTTATCCAATCCGATACAGTTTGTGCCACATGGGAGTGCGGCAATCCCAGGTATTCGGCTGCGTGGCCGCTGTGGCCGAAAGCGCAGCTCCAAAATATGGCTGCTGTGACTGTGGCGAAGATGTCGAACCCGAATTGACGGTTTCGCCACAAACCTAAGCTGATTAGCGAGGCGATCGCAAAGTAACAGAAACAAATAATACAATTGGCAATCCCAGCTACCAGCGAAATAGAAAAGTCAGGTAATGTCAGGGTGAATGTCGTGGCGATCGAACTATAGATAAAATTCATGATAAAATTAAGAATTGGTAAATTAAAGGCGATCGATTTTAGATTTTAGATTTTAGATTGACTCCATATTCTTCCTTTGTCAATTGTCAACTGCCTAAAAACCTCACTGTCAACTGTCAACTGTCAACTGTCAACTGCCAACTGCCAACTGTCAACTGTCAACTGCCAACTGTCAACTGTCAACTGTCAACTGTCAACTGTTTAATTACCAGCGTTCGGAATGGGCGATCGCCTCGACATCCACTATCATTAGCAAGCGTCCTTCGGAATTGTACAAACCTTTTAAGAAGGGAGCCAAGTCGGGACTGACATCTACTGCTGAGACAGTGCGATCGGGATTTAGAGACAAAACTCCTTCGACACGGGAGACAGCCAAGCCCATCCGCATTTTCGACAATCTCACATCTCGCGGATCGGGCGCTTCCACCACTAAGATGCGGCTGCTTGGGTGGTGGGTGTCAACCGGATCGAGCCCAGCAAACCGTCCGAAGTCTGCTGCTGCTAGGATTTCGCCCCGCAAGTTGGTTAATCCCAACAAAAATGGCAGGGTGTTAGGAACCGGGGAAATCGGTTGTTCGTTGAGGGAAAGAACTTCCCGCACTGCTTCTAACTCTACGCCAAAGAGACTGCCTCCTTGACCGAAAAGGAGAAATTGCTTTGTTCCAGTTGTCTGATTCCCCGCCGCCTGGGTAGCAGTTGTTTTCATTCCTGATTTTTTGTTTCTAGTGTATCTTACAAATGAGGAATTTGCTTTGCTAGGAAAGCCGATCGCTCCGAGAGTTTATCTGGATCGGTTTTACAGGATCAAATGGTTAAATAAATAGCGGGCTGGGCAACTGGAATGATTTCTCT
The DNA here is from genome assembly GCA_004292955.1 of Oscillatoriales cyanobacterium. Taxonomy (GTDB): domain Bacteria; phylum Cyanobacteriota; class Cyanobacteriia; order Cyanobacteriales; family Microcoleaceae; genus Microcoleus. The sequence goes on from RDXX01000051.1 coordinate 33,193, forward strand.
AATATATCTACCACTTTTAAGGAATTTAGAAACCATGTTTGTTGAAAAAAAAACTGGGTTTCTCGCTATGATATTTGGTGAATGCTACTGAACACTTGATATAGCACAAAAGAGTGTGAGTGAGGTCAAGCGCGATTACCAATTACCTATTGCCAATTACCTCACTATTAGGAGAACGGCTATATTAGACCTCTTGCAAAAAAAATATATGTTATCCTTAAAAGTTTGCTCAAGTTTAGGTCAAACTTTGAATTATGGGGTTGATTGGCATCTCCTTAAACTGTTTAAGCCCAAAGCAGTCGCTGCACGATGTTGACGAGTTGCTGAGGCTCAAATGGTTTGCTGACGTAAGCATCGGCGCCTAAATCGGTTCCCCAAGCTTTATCGATATCGGTGTTTTTATGAGTACAAAATACTACTGGCAAGTGTGCAGTGGCGCGATCGCCCCGCAATTCTCTGATCACTTCAAATCCGTTCATTCGTGGCATCACTACGTCTAACACCACGAGATCCGGCGGCACTTCTCGGATCAGCGCGATCGCTTCTTCGCCGTCACCAGCCCGGATCACCTGCATTCCGGCATCTTGAAGAATGCGACAGATGATTTCCAGTTCGCTGGGAACATCGTCCACTACTAAAATTTTTGACATAATTTCACACTTCCTTACTATTGTTCACGGCGGATAATCTCGCTCCAGAAGCTGCTGGGGTGATGGCTTTCGCCCCGCTTCACTACGGTTATTTGATTGCGCCATTTTGCAAACAAATCAATGCACTTCTAAATACAATATAGCCGGTTACATAGCCTCAGCGAAGAAGGAAGAAGGAAGAAGGAAGAGGGAAGAAGGAAGAGGGAAGAAGGAAGAGGGAAGAAGGAAGAGGGAAGAAGGAAGAGGGAAGAGGGAAGAAGGAACAAGAAAGAGGGAAGAATAAGCCAGAATAAGCCAGAATAAGCCAGAAAGAAGAAGTCCGATGAAGTCGGAAGAGAAAAAAAGCTATCCCTGCCTCCGTGACTTCCGTGTCGCGAATCAAGGGAATTGGGAATTCCCAATTCCCACTTAAGAATGAGAATTAAATAACTTACACAAGTTTGTGGGGTGGGCGGGAGAGCCCGTCCAAAAAGGGCGGGCTCTCCCGCCCACCCCACAATAACAATTAAAATTGTAAGTTATTTAATTTGCGATCCTTAGCCGCATTTAAGCTTCGATAATTACTCGCAAATTGCCGCGTTTTTTCATCACCCGACAAGCGGTTGAGGAACCAGATCTCTCAAATTCCAAATCTAGCAAAGTTGAGCCTATCCTTAAGTTGTTTAGCGACAACTTATTAATCGATTCTGGTAAGGCTGGATCGATAATTCGCAGTTGGTTGTTAGGGGCATCGGGAACTAAATTTAACATCATTTGCAACAGTTGAAAAATGCTGCCAGTTGCCCAAGCTTGGGGCGAGCAAGCTACAGGATACTGCACGGGGCGATCGCTCTGGCTGTTGCGCTCGTAGCCGCAAAAAAGTTCGGGGGGACGCTCGTAGGGTTGCAGCAAAGTCATGTCAAATAAGCCTTGAGCTACTTCTAGGGCTTGTTCGACTCGGCCGAGCGATCGCAATCCCATAGCTGTCAAAGCGTTGTCGTGCGGCCAGACTGAGCCTGTGTGGTAGCCTATGGGATTGTAGGCGGGAGATAAGGAGGATAGGGTGCGAATTCCCCAACCGCTAAACATATCTGGGGCTTGCAATCTTTCAGCTACGCTGCGAGCTTTTTCTCGCGACAAAATGCCGAGGTGCAAACAGTGTCCCGGATTTGATGAAATGCTGTCTACAGGTTTGCCTTGGCCGTCTAATGCTAGGGCGCAATAATCTAAATCTTCGATCCAAAAATCGCGGTTGAATCGGGTTTTTAGGTCTTTTGCTTCTTCTAGCCAGCGATCGCACAAATCGATGCGTTTCTTGATGCGGGCAATCTCTGCCAGCCTGGTTTTGGCAGCGTAAACGTAGGCTTGGACTTCGCAAAGGGCGATCGCTCCTTCTGCAATGACGCCCGATCGGTTGACGATGCAATCTCCCGAGTCTTTCCAGCCTTGATTTGCTAAGCCGCGCTGGGATTTTTTGTAATAGCTGAGGTAGCCTGTGGCGGCACATTTGCGATCGATCCATTCCATCGCTGCCAAAGCATTTGGCCACAAAAGATCTAAAGTTTGGCTGTCGTATGTCCAGGCGTAATATTCAGCGTAAAGCATCAACCACAAAGGCGTAGCATCGACTGTTCCGTAATAGGGAGTGTGGGGAATTTCGTTGCAGCGAGCCATTTCTCCCATGCGAATTTCATGCAGTATTTTGCCCGGTTCTTCGTCGCGCCAATCGTCGTCGGTTTTGCCTTGATAGTGAGCTAAGGTTGTCAGAGTTTGTCTGGCTAAACTTGGATCGAGAATTAAGATTTGAGCAGCGGCGATGATGGAGTCGCGCCCGAATAATGTCGAGAACCAGGGAACTCCGGCTGAAATTGCTTTGCCTTTGCCAAAGGTTTGTCGTAGGGAATAAATGTCTTGTTCGGCGCGTTTTAGGAGTCGATTAAAGGTGTTTTTATCTGACTTAATTCTGGTAATTTCGGTCAGCCATTCTCGCTCTTCTAAAAGTTCCGCTGCTTTGGCTTGAACTAGGTTTACGGGAGTGGTAACTTGGGAGATCGATTTGCCGTCGATCAGCATTTTGAGCCGATATCCCAATTTGATTGCTTCGTGGGATTTTAGGGAGATGCGCCATACTGCTGTATTCCCCTGAAACAGTGATGGTGGCTGGTTGTAAAACTCGATCCGAGATTCCATTACTAAGCCGTCTAAACCTTGGTAGGCAAGGGTTAAATCTTGTTGAAGATCGCAGAAAGGATATGGGGCGATCGCTCGATCGCCGATCGAGTTTTTTGCTGATTCTTGAATTGGCACATTTGGGTTTTCTACTGCCGGATTTTCACCGTGGCTATTGCCGTTTGCAGCGTCAGGAAAAGCTGCTTTGTCTGCAAATTCGCTGGGGGATGCTCCGTCGGTTTTTTGGGGCATCAGGCGCAGGAGTTTCCCGCGCTGGGAGCGGCCGTAACCCCGGACTTCAAATAAGTCTAAGAAATCTGAGCTGAAGCTGAGACTTATTTCAAAGCTGACTGGTTTTGTGGTGAAGTTGGTGATTTCTATTTCTTCAAATAAACCGCCGTTGAGCACCATTTCTCGCCTGATGCCGATGGTTTCTGCCTGGATGCGATCGTCAATGCGGGGATTTGAGCACAAAACTGTTTGCAGGTAGCCTTTTTCGGCGTTGCTGCTGAGCAAAATTGGCGATCGCCCTTCTATTTGCAATTCTAGGCGGCTGAGGAAGCGCGTGTCGTGGCAAAACAACCCAAAGCTAGACACGTTGTCGTCTTCTAAGCAGCCTGAGATGTTGCCGAGGGTGTCAGTAATCAGGAATAAATCATCGTCTTTGAGGGTGAGTGTTGGTTGAGGTCGATCGGCGATCGCGCAAGGCCACTCGGTTACGGGTAACTCCGCAGCAGCGACAAATGTTTTTCCTTCTATTTCATAGGTATCGGTCATTTTTACAAAAAGTGGATTCCCAGCTTTCAAAAGTTTAATTTTCTTGAGCTTTTGACTCTTGACTTTTTGGCATTAAATTTTGACACGAAGCACCCTGATGTAATGCTTCACTATTGGGATCATACCATTTTTTTTCAACTGATGCCAGCAAATAGTTGACTTCCTAAAATGAATTTAATTTTTATTAAATCCAGACTAAAAAGTGAAGTGCTCGGTAAAAAATCAGCATGATATCGACCAACTAATACAGCAGTTTTTAATAGACTTATTGCAAAAATAGCTAGGACGGGCTAGAAGCCCATCCCACATTTTTTTCTTGTGGGATGGGCTTCTAGCCCGTCCCCAAAATAGCTAGGACGGGCTAGAAGCCCAGGGCTTCTAGCCCGTCCCAAAAAATTAATTAAAAAAACTTTTGTAATATTATCTAATCTTCTGAAATACATTAGGGACATGGCAATGCCGTGTCCTTCTTCCTCTTGCTGCTGAGAATCTTCTACTGAAAGTTCGAGCCTGTTTTACGACAACTAAAATGACAATTAATTAAACTCAGGTAAAAACCGGGTGTTTCCATAAAATAACCCGGTTGATTGAATGTAGTAAGTAAATTTTGGATAACTAAACCCGCCTTGCGTTTAATTTGTCCTCGCCCAGCTATCTGCCGTGCAGTTCTAATTCTGTCAAATGATGCGCGTGACCGTTTTGAGAAAATCGCTCTTTTAAAATTTGTCGGTAAACTGCTTCATAGCCATCGACCATTGTTTTAACGCTGAAGCGATCGATCGCGTGTTGGCGACAAGCGCTGCGATCGAGTTCTCGGGCCGGCTCGATGGCGGCGATACATTCTGCCACGCTTTCGCACAGAAAACCCGTTTTTTCGTGAACAATAACTTCGGAAGTCGAGCCTAATTTCATGGCAATTACGGGCGTTCCCGTTACCATGGACTCAATCATGACTAACCCGAAAGGTTCGCGCCAAGTAATCGGAAATAATGTGGCGACTGCACCGCCCATCAGCACGCTTTTTTGGGCGTGGTTGGCTTCGCCTAAATATTCTATTTGCCTGCCGTCAATGTGCGGCTTGATTTCTTGCTCGAAATATTCGCGATCGACAACATCAACTTTTCCAGCCATCTTTAAATGCCAGCCGGAGGCCTTAGCAATTTCTATGGCTAAATGAGCCCCTTTTTCTGGTGAAATTCGACCTAGAAAAGCTAAATAAGCAGGATTGTCCGGCTGCTGGTAAAATTCGTAGGTGGTCGGATCGATGCCGTTATAAACTGTGGCGACGCAGTTGAGATTTAATCTATCTTCCCGCTGAGAGTTAGAAATACTTAGATAGGGCTGAGTGCGGGCCAAGCTAAACATCTTCTCGTTGTCTGGGGTAAAAATGCCGTGGAGGGTGTGAACTGTGGGCGTTTTTACTAAGTGCGAGTAAGACAAAGCTGTGCAGCCTACGTGGGAATGAATGATATCAAATTCTCCGGCTTTTCCATATACTTTGCTCAGTTGCATCATATCGTAAATGCCGTATTCTTTAACGGTGGGATCGAGACGCAGCGCTCTGGGGTGAACTGATTCTAAAGTAGCAGAAGTAATTGAATCGCCGGAGGCAAATAAGGTGACTTCATGTCCCCTTCTGACTAATTCTTCGGTCAAGAGGCTGACCACCAGTTCAATTCCTCCGTAAGCTGGGGGCGGAACTCGCTCGAACAGGGGGGCAATTTGGGCAATTCTCATCACAAACCTTCTAATTTTATTTACTGTAAAATTTCCTACGCGATTGAGGATTGTTACACTAGGTAGTGTTAGCAACTTCTCTTAACTTTTAAGTTACTCTCGCGCACAACTAAATTTAATAACAATTTACAAATTTAGTCTATGCTACTTGAGAGGGAGATTGTGATTTCAGTTGACAGTTGACAGTTGACAATTGACAGTTGAGTGCGACCTCTACCTGGAAGTCCGAGGATGGGAGTAATGAATAGTCTGATTTTAATTTCTCAAGGGCGATCGGGCTTTGGGCTTTAAACCAATTCTTTCGGGTAGGGCGATCGCACTTGTGTGCTTCTTTTTTGAGTTCACAGGACTACTGCCGCACGGACAAGCTAGCTTGACTTCTGCCGAAAAAGAGAATAAGGCGCAACCCCAGCTAGTTTTCCCGGGCGTACCTTCCCTGAATCTCGAAAATTGTGTAAAATATTACAATTACAGGAATGATGTGCGGGCGAGCCAATCAACCGGGTTTTTCAATTATGAGCGATCGCACACTTGCGAGAGATTTATGTACAAAAGTCGGTTGAAAGTTGACAGTTGACAGTTGACAGTTGAAAGTTGACAGTTGACAGTTGAAAGTTGACAGTTGACAGTGACTTCTACATGGAAGGAATATAGTGCAATACCGTTTACTTAAGACAGATCCCCCCTAACCCCCCTTGAAAAAGGGGAGTAGGGGGTGGGACAAGAATGCTCTCAAAGTCCCCCTTCTTAAGGGGGATTTAGGGGGATCTCCGGCGCATAAATAGTGTTAAGTCAACCGTATTGGAATATAGTGCTGTCGCGAACTCGCAAGTTGTAGAATACGCGAGCTCTTGCGTGCTCGCACTATAATAAAAAAATGCTTTTCGCAAAACAGAGATGCTCCCCTTTAAACCAATTCTTTCTGGTCAAAAATTGCATCATGCTAGTGCAGCAACTTTATAGCAAACAAATTATAAATATGAGCGTTCAGTTTCGCCAAATTCAACTACCGGAAAATCCCACCCAGCCACTGCCAGAAAAAACAAAAAATGCGGGAAGCTTTGTACAGAAAAGCAAGCCAAATGTTCCCGAAGTGAAAGCAAGTGTTTTGCGAGAAATGGCAGAAATTATAGCAGATATTGAGAGCGATCGAGCTGACAGTATTACTCCTCTAGAATGGACTTATTGTCTCTGGGCTAAATCTCAATGGGATATGAAAAATCCCGTGAAGCGAAGCTATCCCGTAGGGAATCGCACCAGAGAAATATCTCAAGCTATTTGGCTGGTAGCTCAGAACAATGTGCGCCTGAAACAGCAGTTGTTGTGGCGTTTGGCGCTGCATTACAGCCACCAGTTAGAAAATCCTGTTTCTAGCAATGCTCCCGCCCTCGATCGAGCTTTGGTAGAGTGCTTTGCCGACTTTGCCAATACAGCGACTGGCACCGATGCTTTGCCAGTACAAATCATTAAAATACTGACCCGCGATTTACCGGATTACGAGCTAGCAAAATTGACTTGGCAATACCTAAAAACCCCAGTAGAACTATTAGGAAAAGCTCAGTTACCCGCAAGTATCCCCGTAGTCGATCGCGCCGGGCGACACCTTGCCGGAATTTTTGCCAAAAATCAGGTTGCCGATTTGTCGGGTGTAGAATGGCTGCTCAGGTGCTTGAAGGAAATGCCACCAGCGTCGCAACTTGCAGCAGTTGAAGAGTTGTTAGTTAAAATTTCGAGCGATATTCTCAAAAATCAACGGCCGAAATTGGTTGAGTGGGTGCGAGACGAATATTATCCGAAATTGCAGTTACTTTCGGCTCCCGCTCAAGAGTCGCTGAGGCGATGGATTGGCGGACTAAATTACAGTTATTTCCAGAAAACAATCGATTTGGTGGCGCGGATGCTGCGGCTGTCTGATGCGGAAATTAAGCAGTTGGAGGAGCGCCGGGATTTTTGGGCAAATTATGGCGATCGCCTGCTGCGGGTGCGGTTGCTGTTGCCGCAGTCGTCTGTGAGCGCGATCGGCTACCAGTTGCCCTTTGATGTGGATATCTTGCCGGAAGACGGCAATCCTCCAACGGAAGTTTGCATTTTTCAGTTGGAGGGCTATTGCGCGATCGAGTTTTTCCGGGGCACCGGCGCCGAAATTCGGTTGATTAAGCGTACCAAAGAGAGCGATCGGCTGTTGTTTGTCAAAAAAGAACTGTCTGTTAAGCGCATCAGAAAATTAGGTGGCGAAGTGCACGATCGCGTTTTCATGTGGCAAAGTTCTTGCGAAAAGTGGCTGAAGCAGAAAAAAATTATGCCCAATGAGGGGACTAAATCTTTTCAGGGAATGTCGCAGTATTACGGCAAATATGATTCTACAAATGGCTTGAGAATGCCGGAACCTCAGGAACAAAAAGAGCGGGAAGTTTTATTAAAAAAGTGGCAGAAAGAAATGGAAAGTTTGGCAGCAGAGAGCAAATAGTCAGTTGCCAATACTATCTAAAGTAATAGTTGAATCGGGAGAATCTCAGTTTAGTATTACTTAAGCGCACAAAAAAGATGAGATGACATCAAATGTTTGAGCGTGGTTGTACCGTAAAATTTTGCACCGCATTCATCTCCTCGTGCGAGACTTGCAGTCCGAAAAATTTTAGCGAGGGACGTTGGGGGCGATACCGCTGTCAAGTCTCAACCTTTTTCCTCTCTACGGCTGCTCGGTTCAAGCTGTGGATGCGTTTTTGATCTAGCGTGCGATTCATCGGTGAGAAAGATACTGCGATCGGCTATAATCAAGAGTTAGAAAAAAAGAACACCGATCGCGCAAAAATATGGTTGCCACTCAGAAGAATCTCAACATAGCCGCCCTGGAAGCAGAATACAGTCAAAAAACACCGCGAGAAATTCTCAAATTTGCCCTAGACAATTTTGACAATATTTCAATCTCTTTCAGCGGTGCCGAAGATGTAGTTCTGATCGACATGGCATCAAAAATTACCAAAAACTTCCGCGTTTTCACCCTAGACACGGGACGGTTGCACTCAGAAACCTATGAGTTTCTGGAGCGAGTTAGAAAACATTACGGCATTAAATTAGAAGTAATGTTTCCCGATTCAGCAGAAGTACAAGCCCTAGTAGATGAAAAGGGATTGTTTAGTTTTTATGAAGACGGCCACAAAGAATGCTGTGGCGTGCGGAAAGTCAAGCCGCTTCGCCGCAAATTGAATACTCTCGATGCTTGGATTACCGGTCAGCGCAAAGACCAAAGTCCCAGTACCCGCAACGGTATTCCGGTGATTGAAGTTGACGGTGCTTTTTCAACTCCAGACCATGAATTAATTAAATTCAACCCCTTAGCAAACTGGTCTTCGGCAGAGGTTTGGGAATACATTCGCGCTTTGGAAGTGCCTTACAATAAGTTGCACGAACGCGGTTTTGTCAGCATTGGTTGCGAACCTTGTACGAAACCTGTATTGCCAAACCAACACGAACGCGAAGGTCGTTGGTGGTGGGAAGAATCGACGATGAAAGAGTGCGGTTTGCACGCTGGTAATGCACAAAAATAGTTGACAGTTGACAGTTGACAGTTGACAGTTAACTAATGGGAGCATCTCAGTTTTGCATTTATTATAGCCCACATTCCGCAGATGTGGGTCGGATTTTTTTATCAGTTGTGAAAACTTGGAAGCCAAACGCTTTTGGGCTGAAATTATGCAGTGTTAGCCTTAC
>RDXX01000002.1 GCA_004292955.1 Oscillatoriales cyanobacterium
CGATGGGATTGAAAGGGCGATCGTCCTGCACAGCTTAAATATAGAACTGCCGATGGCTGAAATTTACCGCCGGATTAGTCTTTAAGGGCGATTTATCTAGCTTTCTTATCTGTCATAGGTTAGCAGCAGAAGTTTTATGAAGAAGGATATTGAGAACGAAATGGAAGACGAATTACTTGCTGAGTATGACTTTACTCAGATGAAAGGAGGTGTTAGAGGTAAGTATGTTGAGCGATATCGTGCAGGGACAAACTTAGTGCTTTTAGATCCAGATATTGTGCAAGCTTTTCCCAATGATGCAGCAGTGAATGAGGCATTGAGGATGTTAATCGAGATGGTAGCATCTCTGTTTTGCATTTATAGTGCTGTCCCCGCTCGCGATTGGTAGCAGACGCGAGCGGGGACAGCACTATAATAAAAAAAATGCTTTTTGCAAAATTGAGATGCTAATCCAGATTGCACAGCGCCAGCAGTCAAATCACGAAGAAACTAAACTTTTATGACGCGATGTCAGGAGATTGTGCGATCGCTCAGATTCTTAAAATCCCGAAAAAGCGATCGCCTCTGGGTTAGGACAATTATCTAGCTGTAAGTCATAATTATTTAAGGTCTAATTATTTAGGAGGTGCGATCGTGGTCATTGCTTCAACCAATCCGCCAAACCTTGCTTCAGATACCACAACTCGCTGCACTCCAGATGAATACCGGGCGATGGAGGAAACCGCCGAAGAACGTCACGAATATTGTAACGGAGAGATTATTGCTATGCCCGGAGGTTCCCCCGCTCACAGCCGTATTGCCGTAGACACTACGACTTTTCTCAATGTGGCTCTCCGAGACACCAATTTTCAAACCTATAACGGCGACTTGCGAATTTGGATTCCTAGCTTCAATCACGGAACTTATCCCGATGTTATGGTAATTGATGGCGAACCGGAATTCAATGGATCTCGCACGGATGAAATTCTCAATCCTTTACTGATTGTCGAGGTTCTTTCGCCCTCTACCGAAGCCTACGATCGAGGTGAAAAGTTCCGAAAAT
>RDXX01000003.1 GCA_004292955.1 Oscillatoriales cyanobacterium
ATCGCTGTTGGGGTCGCTGTCGTTGCCCAAGACTCCGGGGGCTGGAATATTGAGTATCTTGTTGTGGGGAGTGTTGTAGCGATCGCTATTTGCCTGCGGTGGCTGATTCGTGACATTGATCTTTACCGGAGTCTCCGCAGACGTGGATGCCCCGTCAGTGATGTTGTAGCTAAATTCCTCCAAGCCAACAAAACCCGGATTCGGAGTATAGCTAAAGGAACCGTCAGCGTTGAAATTGACCTTACCATTTTTGGGTAATGTTACCAGTTTGGCAGTCAACGGATCGCTGTTGGGGTCGCTGTCGTTGCCCAGGACTCCGGGGGCTGGAATATTGAGTGTCTTGTTGTGGGGAGTGTTGTAGCGATCGCTATTTGCCTGAGGCTGCTGATTCGTGACATTGATCTTGACCGGCACCGAAACAGGTGGGTTGATGCCGTCAGTGACGCTGTAGCTGAAGTTGTCTGTACCGATAAAACCTGGATTGGCAGTATAGCTGAAGGAACCGTCAGCCTTGAAATTGACCTTGCCGTTGTTGGGAAGTGACCCCACTGTGGCAGTCAAGGGGTCGCCGTCGGGGTCAATGTCATTAGCCAGGACTCCGGGGGCTGGAACATTCAGTCCCTTGGTGTGGAGAGTTGTATAGTTGTCACTATTTGCTACTGGCGGCTGGTTGGTTAGCAACTTGGTGACGTTGATATTCACCGAAATGGCAGGAGATGCCAATATGCCGTCACTGATGCTGTAGCTAAAAATGTCTGTACCGGCAAAACCCGGATTGGGAGTATAGCTGAAGGAACCATCAGCCTTAAAATCGACCTTGCCATTTTTGGGGCCAGTTGATAAAGTTGCCGTCAGCGGGTCGCCGTCGAGGTCGCTGTCGTTGCCTAAGACACCTGCGATCGCAGAAACGTTGAGGGCAGTATCAAGTGAGGTACTGTAATTGTCTGTTTGTCCAGCAGGTGGCTGGTTGGTGACATTGAAATTGACCGCAACAGCCCCAGACGGCGATACTCCGTCGCTGACGCTGTAGCTGACTTGGTGTGGGGAATCGTGTAATTGTCTGTTTGTCCAGCAGGCGGCTGGTTGGTGACATTGAGATTGACGAAAACAGCCGGAGATGGCGATACTCCGTCGCTGACGCTGTAGGTGAAGCTGTCTGGCCCGGCAAAACCCGCATTGGGAGTATAGCTGAAGGAACCGTCAGTATTGAAATTTACCTTGCCATTGATTGGGTTTGACAATACCTTGGCCGTCAGGATATCGCCGTCGAGGTCGCTGTCGTTGCCTAATACTCCGGGGGCTTGCTGGTTGAATACCTTGGTGTGGGGAATCGTGTAATTGTCTGTTTGTCCAGCAGGTGGCTGGTTGGTGACATTGAAATTGACCGCAACAGCCCCAGACGGC
>RDXX01000145.1 GCA_004292955.1 Oscillatoriales cyanobacterium
AAATAGTCTCGTGCGATCGCCCGAGTTGCGGACAAAGCTACCCAAATAGTCAAGGATGGGTAGCTTTGTCCATAAATTAAGTTACAGTTTCAAACCCCGACTTCTTAAAGAAATCGGGGTTCTAACAGAAAAAAACAATTCTACACCTAGGCTTCAGCAGAAACCAATTCGACTTCATCTTCTTTGAAGTGAGCTCTAAATTTTTTGTCAAACTGAACTAGCACCGGCCAATTGGCACTGACAGGTCTGCCGTGCCATTCGTGAACGATCGCCACGATTTCTCCTTCCATACCCTTAATCTCAACTGGTTGACTGCGATTTTCCGGGTGGTGGTAGACAACAACAGAGTTTTTAACGCAAACGCGATCGCCAATTTTCATAGCTAAAAAATTTAGTGTTCTTTCTTCAAAACTCTACAAAGCCTGCAAGTGCAGAACACTTGTTGGCTTTGGGGACAGTCTTTTCATCTTCCCACAGAAGTAGAGCGAATACTCAAAGAAAATTGGCGGTTGTTTGTCGGTACTTCGATTCCGGGAAGCCTGAATGCCGATCGACTCTAGCTCGATCCCCACCGCCCGATCGGCATTTAAACCGATCGGGCGGATTCTGCTGTGCCGGAATTGATGCAGGCTAATCGACCAGCGATCGGCTTAACTGATCCAACCAACACTCAACATCAACGGCGAGAGTTTGACCCAACTCCAGCAACTGCCGGATCGAAGACAACTCCCAGCCACCGTCTGAGCCGACGATATCTAAAGCAACCGGGTCAACCTTATTTTCGCCGTCCGAAGTAGCTTGCCGTTGCAGCCAGCCCAAACACAGAGGCACAATTTGACTGTACAGAGAATCGAAATACAGTTCTTGCGATTTGTCCAAACACAAACCCAGACTCAGCCGATCGCCCACAGCAATCAAACGCTCGATGTACCGGATATCAGCTTCTAACTCCAGAGGCGATCGTTCATCTACGCCCGATCCTGCTTGCAGCAGCGTGTCTAGCGATCGCCAAACCAGCCGTTCCAAAATTTGCTTAACTTCAGGAACCTTCAACCGACTGCGGAGGAGACCGGCTTCAGTGGCGATCGCCTCAATTTCCGCCAGCAGCGACTCCGCGTCCTCCGTTTCCAGTTCCAGCGCCTTCGCCGCCGTCAAACAGCGGTGTCCCAAAGCCACCTCAGCAGCCACCTGCAACTCTACCGGCACCGGCAACTCGTCGCGGTGGAAAGCCATCATCACCCCGTAATTTTCCCGATAAACCTGAGTGTAAAGCTGATCCAAGCGAGTCAAATTTTCTTGACTCAGCAACTGGACGATGCGGTGGCGTTCTTCTGCGAACAAATCCCGCAAGCTAAACGACTGATCCCCAAACAACCGCACCATTTCCAGAATCGCGTGGGCCGCCGAAGCTTCTTCCAGAACTCCAAACAACCGCTCTTTGAGCATTGTATAAGACCGGTGGCTGCCAAAAGGCTGAATGCAGCAGTGGAAATCCCAGCCCCCAAGGTGGAATGCAGCAAACACAAACACGTCTGTTTCCCGGGTAATTTCCGAGGTTAACTGCAATTGACCCACAGCCAGAGTCATCGAACCCATGCGCTGAATTTGGAAATCTTGCTGTTCGGCCTGATAGCAGTAAACTCGCTGTTCGCGGGGATATTTGGCAAACAGAGCACTAATCGCGTAGTGGGCGGCGACTTGTTTGAGACTGACTTGGGCTGTTGTCACCAGTTGGCGGTAAACTTCTGCGCCTGTTTTGAAAGAGTCAACGTTGCTGGGTATTAGGGCTAGTCGATCGATAAAATCCTGTTCTAGCTGAACACCAGCAACTTCCCCCGCCAATTCCAGCGCCCTGGCGGCGTAGCGCAAAATTTGCACGCCTTCGGGGCGAGAGACTTCTTCAAAAAACCAGCCGCAGCTAGTGAACATTAACAAAGTGTGGCGTTGCATTTCCAGCAGGCGCAGGGCGTCTACCTGTTCGGCGGCATCGAGTTCGCGCACTTGATGGCGTTGGAGGAAACTGTCAACGTTAGCGGGCGATCGATCGCGGATGACATCAATATATTCATCTCTGGCTTTCCAGGGATCGCAAAACAGCTTGCGCCCCGCTTCCTCATAAATCGGAATCAGTCGATCGCGCAGCCAATTCAAAGTATCGCGCAAAGGCTTGCGCCACAGGAGATGCCACCCGCCGCCGCCACCGCACCCACAATCATCTTGCCAGCGATCGACCCCGTGAGAACAACTCCAAGCCGTCACCGGTTTGAGTTCCACTTCCCAAGTGCTGGGATTTTGACCTAAATAATGAGCATAATTCGTCACAGTCCAGCCGCGGCGGGGAAACTCCTCTGTGAAAGCGTAGGCGAGACATTTTTCCGTACTGTTTTTGTGGTGGCCGAAAGTTTCGCCATCTGTGGCCACGGAGATTAATTGAGCCGGTCTGTGGTCTCCCCGCACTGCTTGACCCAAGCGCCCAGCCAAGTGGTGGCTGCTGCTGAGAACGTCATTGAAGCCCATATCCCGCGAGATCGGGCCGTCGTAGAAAAAGATATCGATGTAGGGAGTGTGAGGATTTGGGGCTGAGGACTGCTGGCCGTGTCCGCGAGTAAAGTGGTAAGTGCTCAGGGGCGAAAGTTGGTGGTCAGCCATCAACCGCATTTCCGGCTTCAAATAGCAGCGGTAGGGGCGAGTCGGATCGATTTGGCCGCCGCCGACTTCGTGCCATTCGCCATCTGTTTGTTGCTCTCCTTCTTGGTTTTGCGCGATTAGCGGGCGGCAGCGTTCGGCTTGGGAGGGGGCTAAGACAATAAAACGAATGCCTTCAGCCACTAAAACTTCCAGGGTGGCGTAGTCTACGGCGGTTTCGGCGAGCCACATTCCTTCGGGATGGCGATCGAATCTAGAGCGAAAATCTGCGATCCCCCAGCGAATTTGGGTGTATTTGTCTCGCTCGTTCGCCAGCGGCATGATGATGTGATTGTACACTTGGGCGATCGCGTTCCCGTGACCGTTGAGGCGCTGACAGCTTTTGCGATCGGCTTCCAGAATCCGTTGGTAAACTTCGGGATCGTAGCGTTCCAGCCAGCTCATCAGAGTCGGGCCGATGTTGAAGCTGAGATATTCGTAGTTGTTGACGATCCCGGCGACTTCACCGCGATCGTTGAGTATGCGCGCAAAGGCGTTCGGGCGGTAGCACTCGTTGTCAATGCGTTCGTTCCAGTCGTGGAAGGGAGAGGCGCTCCCTTGGCGCTCGATCGCGTCTAGGTAAGGGTTTTCTCGGGGGGGTTGGTAAAAGTGACCGTGAATCGTCACGCACACTCCAGTTGCAGTTGCGGCGGTGCTTTGGGTTGCAGTCGTTACGGTTGGTGCAGACACAGAGAGCACGTTGGACTGAGTTTTAGAAATCGAAACCATGCGATCGAATCCTCAAGTAGTTAAAGACATGAAAACCAGCCTAATCAGTAAGTTAAACCTTACGCAGCAGGCGTTTGGGCTAGGCATCTGTAGGTGCTAAATTTTGCCAGATAATTTTTGATTCATTTGTAGTATTGCGAGCAAAGCATTCGTTGCAATATACCAACCGTCGATCCCTGAGTTTTTCTGCCAATGCTTTGCTGTTGAAAGAGTTATAAAAGTTAGCTGTTGCTGCTTTGTGGCACTTTCGACCCATTTCAGGTTAGTGCGTGCAGGGCTGCTCGTTGAGAGTTTATATTTACATTGCTGCATCTTAAAGTCTTATTCATTAAATGGCAAGTTTTCCCCGGAAAAATTTAATCTTTGGCGATCGACTGTGCGGCAATTGTGCGGGTAAATTTAACAGCGCAGGGCGAAACCCCTCAACAGCCGGCAACGCTTTTGCTGAGAGGTGTGCTGCACCGCACGGCGCTTTACTGTTGCAGTCCTTCTCCTCCCGAAAGTTGATTTGGATCGTGTCGGGGGCGATCGCAGACATTGCGGAGGACTGTACCGGATTAATCGAGAAAATGATTATCAAAAAATTGGGTTTAAAACCCCGTCCTTAAGGACGGCTTTAATTTTTTGGTAAATTTTACTGAGCCTGTTAGAATGGAATAGTAAAACAAACGA
>RDXX01000146.1 GCA_004292955.1 Oscillatoriales cyanobacterium
CTGACGTAGCATTAACTGAGATAGTCCGAACAACTTCGTTATAGCTTGGCGAGTCAGGATTGACATCCAGGACATAAATGCTACCCCGCCCTGAGTCCGTGATGTAAGCATAATTATCCCAAGGGTCAATAGATATTGCCCCAGGAGATGCACCACTCGGCAAATTAATATCATCGACAGCCGCTGTCGAAGCATCAACATCAACCGGACGCCGCGCCAGCAAATCCACCATCGCCACCCGCCCCGTATAAGTAGTCAAACAAAATTAATTACACAAATCAAATAATATGATATACTAAAAATATCAAGTTTTATTTAAAGAGGTTTTATATGTTTTTACTTCGAGACATTAATCCACTTTCGTTGAAATTGCTAAACCGAATCTATCGCGAAAGCAGACATCATCAAGTGCGCCAAAGAGCACAGTTTTTAATTTTGGTTTCACAAAACTTCAAAAATTAAAAACTGCTGAAAATATTTAAAATTAGTTATAAGACTATGTATAATTGGTTGAATCGATGGGAAAATGAGGGAATGCTCGGATTATACAATAAACCAGGTAGAGGCAGAAAAAAAATCTTTAATTCGGCAGAATCTGCTCAAATCAAAGATTGGGTAAAATTGCAACCAAAACAACTAAAGCAAGTAGTACAAAAAATTAAAAAAGAACGGTCTATTAATACAAGTACGGAAACAATTAAGAGAATAATCAAAAAAAAAATATGAGTTGGCATAGGATGCGTCGAGGTGTTGGGGGAAAGCCAAACCCCATAGAATACAAGGAAAAAAACAAAAATTGTCAGAATTAAAACAACTAGAAGATGAGGGGAAAATTGATTTATACTATTTGGATGAGTCCGGTTTTTGTGGCATCCCTTGTGTCCCTTATGGATGGCAAGATATTGGTGAATATTTGTCAATTGATAGTCGTAGAACTAAGCGTTTAAATGTCTTGGGAATTATGAATCGACAAAATACTCTTCATGCTTATGTTTCAGAGCAGACTATTAATTCTGATGTAATCATAGCCCGCAAGTGATACTTTTTTTGCTGTAGTGGAGCGACCAACATTTATTGTGGTAGATCAAGCTTCTATTCATACTAGCAATGCCATTTTAGATAAACTTGAAGAATGGAAAGAACGCGGCTTAACTATATTTGAATTGCCGACTTATTCACCCCAATTGAATTTAATTGAGATTTTGTGGCGGTTTATCAAATATACATGGCTTGAAATAGATGCCTACTCTAGCTGGCAATCTCTTGTTTCATCTGTAGAAAAAATTCTTAAAGAGTTTGGAGATAATTATGTAATTAATTTTGCTTAACTACTTATTCCAAAGGTACATAGGCGCGAGTCGCATTACTGGTCACAGCTAACTGTCCCGATCACCAAGGCATAACCCATTGATCATTGAGTAAAGCATAGGTTGATAGAGTCAGATCTAGCGGATCCGAAATAGTAGGAAATACTTCCAGAATCCGTTCAAACCAGACCCGGGAATCGAAATTAGTTCGTCTCGATAACTCAATCAGCAGAGCGGTAACGTAGGGACCAGTGGAAATTATTGAATCCGCATAGTGAGCAAATACAGATTCTTCAATTTGTACTTCTTGTGTTCGCAACGCTAGAAGAAGATTGCCCCCACAGAGAATAGCATTTTCAATGTCATTTTGCGTCAACACTTTACTAATCAGAGGACGACGAGCTAGCAAGCGAATGGTTTCTTTCATGTATGTAGGCTTTAAATGTTCATCCCACAGCCACGGTTCTGCATCACGATCTATTTCTACAACCATGAGACATCTGCGGGCTGTTTTAAGAGCTATGTCTAAACACCCAGAATCCAGATATGGATCGCCAGTGCGTGGTTCCATTTCCCACTGATTTAACAAATTACGCAAAAGTTCGGGTCGGGAAACAGAAAGAGCCAAAACCCTATCTTCAACTAAGTTGCTGGGCAAAGCAATGTCCGTGTCAAGGCGCAACTCATTAACATCCAGACCGCGCAACGTCTGACGAATACTTTCCTCATTGCCAGCAGCAGTTGCCAGCAGTTGCCACCGACCGTCGATTCGTTGCAAGCTTGCTTGCTTTAGTTGCTCTAGTAAGCTGTTAGTCATTTAAATTATTGCTTGAACCTTTTACACCACGGGGTCTGAGCCACAAATAGTGCAGTTTGAATGTCGAACAGCTTAAGATACTATCAAAGTAGATGTTTTTCCCAGATAAATTAACTTCCGTATACCCCTAATACCCGAAGGTACACAATAACAGTTTTTTCACTTACCAGGTCTACCAGTATCTGACTTTGCCAGACTTTACCTGAGTTATCCTCACGAATTATACCTGATAAGTAGTTCTTTGCATTGTCTGGCGTCCACCAGCGTTTCCACGCCAAGTGAGCGGTTCCCAGTTCACGGCCATCATTAAGTTTTGCCTTCCCCTCATAACCTGCTTCTGTTAAGAACTTATCTAATTCTATGCGGTTCATCGTGAACCGCACAGAAATCAGACGGCCACGCTCTTTGTCATCGTCAACGTGCAAATCTCGATAGCTTTTGGGCAAAATAATCCGAGTGAATGATTGCACTTCTTCAAGATCAACAGGCATTTGAGATGCTTGAGTCTCTGGTTCAGAGACTTTGGTAGAAGTTGCAATTGAACAACTACTTAACTGAAATAAAGTCAGAATAACACTGGTAATAATCGCTCCTTTTTTTATCACATAATCCTCCTAAATACGCGACTTATATTCTCCTTTTACTTGATATTCTTGTAATCCTCCTAAATACGCGACTTATATTCTCCTTTTACTTGATATTCTTGGGCAAGTCCAGCCTGATGAAGACTTCCCAGAACCTCATCTTTGATTGTAACTCCCAAAATGTTTACGTCTTTACCTTGATCCCAGTTGTATTGGTCTCTGATTTGTACGGTGATCTCGCCAGTAAGGGGATCGGCTTGCCACCAGTAGCTGTAATCACCCACTGCAAAAAACCAATCTACTGATTCTTCTTTTCTTATTCTATCAGATTTTCTGACACCACTAATCAATGTGTTTGGACGTAGATTTTTGCTATCTTTTCTGGATCTAGCTATAATTTTTTTAGCTTCTTCCACTGCTTTTTCTACGTTCTTTTTCACGCTAGAAACCTTCATAAATTCATTCATGTCAATAGTTAATGGTTGTCCAGAATTCTCCAAATAATGATTCATGTGTCGGCTTGCATTAGGCAAATTTTCAAAATTGCCTAACCCTACTAAACGCGCAAACCAAGCAAAATTAGCACCCCCAGCCACCCCACGAAATATGAGATGAATTTCCCGATCTTCTGGAATTGGTGCTCTGACACCATGAGGTCCCGATCCATCTACTCGAGAAGAATCAAACCGATACCTATCAACTCCCTTGTTAAGTAACGCTATGATTTCTGTATCTGCCACCGTCCAATCACCCGTTTCCCCGAACCGACGCAGTATTCGCTCTATGGTAGGATATTTCCCCTGTATTTGTGGTAGTATCCAACGCTTAAGAAAATCGTCTATTTGTTTGAGATTATTCGGTTCGCTGAGTAGCCTTTCAAACTGTTCTAATTCTCTGAGCAGAATGTCCTCAAAATTTTGCGCTACAAGCAACCCCAAAGGATTACCACCAATGGCAAAACTTTTAGAAACAACCTTCGGGTTAATTTTATCAAAAGCCACCTTCGTCAAATCTTTACCACCAGGATTTTCAACAGTCTTAATAATTTCCTCCACATCAAAGACATATGCACTTCCACCGCCACCCAGAGTAGGATAAGAGCCAATCAGATACTTCCCATCACTAGAAAGAGCCACATTATTAGTTAAACTCCCCGGCACCGGTTCAGTAGCAGCAACTAATTTCGGATTAGGTCCCAACGGATCTTTAATAATCCCAATATTCCCCCCCGCCAGCGGATTAGCATCAACTTCAATGATTTTTTTACTATTACGACCAGCCACAAACGCATACTTCCCATCAGCCGTCATCGTAACAGCCACCCCCTCATTCACCTCAAAGACATTGGTATTATTAGTCAGCGTTAAATTCGTGTAGTTTGAGCGGGTCAGGAGTTGCAGCCAACCCCCAAGCCCCTGTAGGAGTCAAAACCTTTCCAATTTGCTCCCACCACTTCCGGGGATTAGAATTCGGTTCGCTAGGTTTGTCTTCTGGGTCGATATTCACAGCGTAAATATAACCATCAGCCGCAGTAGCAAACAGCTTGCGCCCATCACTGCTAACCGCAATCTGGCGCAGTCCTGACGTAGCATTAACT
>RDXX01000147.1 GCA_004292955.1 Oscillatoriales cyanobacterium
AGCCGACTCCCTTGGGTGAAGCAGGAAGCAGACCCTTCAAGAGCAATCTTGATTGAATAGTGAGACTTGAGAAAGTTTAGCTAAGTTTTGTGTAGCAGCAACCTCAATCAGGGTTATGTGGCTTCGTGAGTTATTGCCTCAATCCCAAATGCCCGAATCCCTCCGATCCAGCCAACTCTGGTAAATCCGCGTGCATCCACTGCGGGTCTGAACTTTTGTTGCAAGGTAGATATCGGCTAGTCGCGCCTCTCGGAGGCGGTGGCTTTGGCAGAACATTTGAAGTGGACGACAACGGCGCCCGAAGAGTGCTCAAAGTCCTGCTGAAAGAACATCCCAAAGCTGTAGAACTGTTTAAGCAAGAAGCCGACGTATTGGTCAGGCTGAGACATCCAGGTATTCCAAAGGTCGATCGCGACGGTTATTTTACATTTTCGCCAGCTCACAGCACAGAGTCTTTTCACTGTCTGGTGATGGAGAAAATTGCTGGGGCCAATTTGCAAGACTGGCTGAAACATCGGGGCCGCCCGATCAGTCAAGAACAAGCTCTGAACTGGCTCAAACAACTGTCGGAAATTTTAGACCAAGTTCACCGACTCAACTATTTTCATCGGGATATCAAGCCGCACAATATTATGTGCAAGCCGAACGGGCAGCTAGTGCTGATTGACTTCGGGACTGCTCGGGAAGTGTCGGCGACTTATTTCGCTAAGGTGGGCCAGGGGCAAAATGTCACTGGTATTGTTTCCCCTGGCTATACCCCGCCCGAACAAACTAATGGCAAGGCTGTTCCGCAGTCGGATTTTTTTGCTCTGGGGCGCACTTTTGTTTATTTGTTGACTGGGAAGCCACCGACTGCGTTCCCAGAGAACCCCCGCACGGGCAGATTAATGTGGCGCAAAGGAGCTCCTCAGGTTTCCGACCCCTTGGCTAATGTCATCGATTACCTGATGGCGCCTTTTCCCGGAAATCGACCTCAAAGTCCGCAGATGGTTTTGCAGTGCTTGGAGGAAATTAATCTTGACGGTGCGGAAACTCAGTTACCAACTCAGTTGCCGACGACGGGACAAACTAAAATTCGCGGAACTTCCGGGGTGTCTGGGGCGACGAAGCAGACTTCCATCAACCGCCTCAAACCTCTGAATTCTGGTGGCTTGAACCAGTCGGAGCAAGAGGTTTTAGATTGGAAAAAGAAGTTGGTGGCGGGCGCTGCTGTTTTGATGCTGGGTATTGGCGCGTCTCAAATTTATGGTTCGATGCGTTACGGGGTGTTTCCGGCAAATCCGTTGTGGCTGCTTTCTAGTTTGCCTAGCAGTCAGTTTTTGCAAAGAAGTTTGGATAATGTCGGAAGTGTAAATGCGATCGCCCTGTCGCCGGACGGTCAAACTTTGGTCAGCGCCAGCTTTGGGACGATTAGAATTTGGAATCTGAAGACGGGACGCCTGGTGCGGACTCTGAATCCGGTGCATTCTAAAAAATCGGTTAGCACGCTAGCGGTGAGCCCGGACAATTCGACTTTGGCCAGCGGCGGCAATGACAATAATGTGATTTTGTGGGATTTGAAGACGGGGCGGCGGGTGCGGACAATTCCTGCTCACAAAGCCCCTGTCAACGCGATCGCCTTCAGCAGCGACGGTCAAAATCTGGCTAGCGGGAGCGATGACAAAACTGTTCGCTTGTGGAATGTCAGAACCGGCAGCAGGTTGCTGACTTTGACCGGTCACACCGGAGGAGTAAACGCGATCGCTCTGAGCCGAGACGGTCAAACTCTCGCTAGTGGCAGTGAGGACAAGACTGTGCGTTTGTGGAATCTTGACACCGGAGAAGTCAGAAGAATTATCACCGGTCACGGGGGCGCGGTTAATGCTGTGGCTTTTAGCCCGAACGGTCAAGTTGTGGCTAGTGCTAGCAGCGACAATACGATCCGTCTGTCGAACGTGCAAGACGGGAAGCGCACTCGCACTTTTAAAGGCCATTCGAGCTGGGTGAGGACGATCGCCTTTAGTCCCGACAGTCGCAGTTTGATCAGCGGGGGCGGAGATATTATAGTGTGGGATTTGAAGACGGGGAAAGAAAGAAACACTCTTTCTGGTCACGGCCAGTTTGTGAATTCTGTGGCTATTTCTAGAGATAACAAGACTTTGGTCAGCGGCAGTCCCGATCGCACGATTAAGATTTGGCGAATGCCATAATCGGTTGACTGTTGACTGTTGACTGTTGACTGTTGACTGTTGACAGAATTAACAATTAACAATTAACAATTAACAATTAACAATTACCAATGACCAATTACCAATTACCAATTACAAAATAATCAAGAGATTTTGCAAAGGGATTTGGTATTATCCGAAAATTCCTCGCCCGTTTTTGGCAAATTCATCTACTGTTTGCTGGGACAATTCGTGAACGGCCATTGCTTGCAATACGTCCAAAGGTAATGTCAAATGATGAGCGCCGGCTAATAAAGTCTTTACCGCTTCTTCCGGCGATTTAATGCTGGCTGCCAAAATCTCTGTATTCGTTCTCTGCAAAACATTTGCCATATCCCGCACTAAAGCAAAACCGTCTCCGAGGAGTCTGGTGGCGCGATTCACGTAGGCGATCGCATATTTGGCGCCGGCTTCTGTGGCAACAACGGCCTGGGCTGCACTGTAAATAGCCGTCACTGCACAAGGAATTTCCGGCGACAAATGGGCTACTGCTTGGAAGCCCGCCGCCGTTGCTGGAACTTTCAAAACTGTCTGTTGTCCAATTAATCCAAAAGCTGCCTTTCCTTCTACTACCATGCCATCAAAATCAGATGCTGTTAGCTGATAATAGACTTCCCCGGAAATCAGTTGTGCCAGTTGTTTTAGTGTCTCTTCAGGAGATAGCTCGCTTTTTGCCAAAAGTGTGGGATTAGTAGTAATTCCCGCTATCCACCCGAACTTGCTCGCCCGTATGGCTTCCGCTACAATTGCTGTATCAACATAAATCGCCATCGGCTCTACACCTTCAGTTTCTTAATATTTTCCAGACCCTTGCTTTCAGCTTGAGAGCGATCGCAGTCAAATTAATTGTTAAGCTTTAACCATATCAGAATTTCGGAAATATTACTGTTAAGTAAATATAACAATTCAGTGATGTGCATCACTGGCAGTGTGTGAGTTAGGAATGCTTCAACAGTTGACAGTTGACAGTTGACAGTTGACAGTTTAAGAGCGACCTCTACCTAGAAGGAAGAGGATTGGAGTAATGAATAGCGTGATTTTAATTTCTCCCGGGCGGGCGGGCTTTCAACCAATTCTGTCTGGTAATATCGTGCCTGCGGTCACGAGCGCAATGAAATTAGTTTGTATGGAGGACTCGCATTCCTCACTCAAAACCGGATCGCGGTTATTTTATCGGAAAATACGAGGTATTAATTCAACAGGACTTACCCAAAAAGAATGGGTTTCTGAGGGAAAGTGCATAAGTGCTGTTGAAGATATCTGATAACTGAACTCAAAACTTTCAAGTCTCTTGGTAACTGCGATTCTCGGGGACTGAAAAATTTACTTCCCAAATCCCGGATACAGATAAGTTGTATTTGTAGTCATGGTTATGTATCTAATCACTCAAGGAGGTGACTCAGAAATGACTGAAAAAGAAAATCAGCACCCACAAATCAGATTTGAGGCGTCTTCTGAACCAGCCCAATCGCAAAAAGCACCAGCAACCGCTGACGAATTTTCGGCAAATGTTCAGTCTGAAAATGCGTTTCAACTTATTCAAAATATCCAACAAGACAATTTAAAAGCTCTAGAACGTTTCTTGATGGCGAGCATAGATTGGAAGATTTCAGAATTTTCTAAACGCAAGTAATTTAGGGAGCGCTACCGCAACTGGCGAGTTCTGAGTTGTGAGTTGCGTTGGCAATTTTGTTTGACTCAAAACTGACAACTCTTGAACTTAAATAATTTGCTGTTCTTGATAAACAACGGCTCTTCTGGAGTCAAGGTGATAAGCAAACCTAATCAGAAAAGCAAGCTAATAGCCTTGCTCGAAAGTTATCAAAGTTCATAAAGCCATAGGCTTGTC